>JBBCKB010000021.1:0-27869 GCA_037189965.1 Chthoniobacteraceae bacterium
CCGCAACATATCCTCCCGGCATCGTGTATTGGGAGATGAAGCCGTTCTCAAACACCGCAAAATCTGCCCCCACCCCATTGGTGATGGCTTGGGAAAACCCGAGGATGATGGAGCCCGGAGCGTTCGTACCGATCACCCCGTACTCTCCATTGGCGGGCGGGTTGGAGCCAGTTGCAAGATCTCCGAGGGAAACGACATCAAACTCATCCCCGCTGGCGGGGCCCAAGGCTCGCGTAGGGTCGCTAAAGCCAGCCTGTACCCCGGGAGAAGGCAGATAGCTGACCACCGTGGTCGCCCAGCCGACAAACATCGGGTTGAGCACGTTTTCTCCCCCCACAATGCCGTCTCCCTCCGACCCGACCCACCCGGGGATGGGGGCATCGATCAAGTTGCCCGAGTCATCCATGCTCTGCGCATAGGGCCCGGCCTGAGCCACACTCCCCGCCGCCAGCAACGCCACCGAAGCAGCCGCAAAACGCCGCCGCCGCCGCACCACCCATGCACCAGCACCCCCAAGCAGCAGGAGCAACGCAGAGGAAGGCTCGGGGATGACTTGGATGATCTCATTCTCCGCAGCTACGTAGAGGAGCCCATCGCGGAAGCGGATCTCCCCCAAACGAGAGGTAGATCGGAGGACCGCATAGGTCTCCCCAAAGGTGCCATCGTCTTCAACTTCGAAGAGCGCAAGGGTGGAGGGTCCGCTCCAGTTCGTCAGCGTAAGCAGGATGTTGCCTTCGGCATCCAATGCCATGGCGGTGCCCCCCCCGATCCCGGAGTAGACGCCGGTATAGTCTGCCCAAAGGCGGTCGTTATGGTTGGCCAACGGGTTGCCCGAAGGGTCGGCAATGGCTGCGGCCACTTCAGCGGCGCTCCATTTGTAGATGGCAAGGCTCCCCGCACCGGGTGCGTAGTAGAGGTTGCCAGCCAGATCGAAAACAATCGGGCCGGAGGCACCCACCGTCACCCCCAGATCGAGGGGAGGGTCGTTAACAAGGTTCCCCGAGCCATCAATCGCCGAGTAGTAAATGTGGTTGGTCCCCCAGCCGACCGCCCCGGTGATAAAAAGGCCGCCGGACCCTGCGAGGAAGTAGTTTGGCGCCGTGGAGACCGGGGTGGTGGTACTGCCCGAGATATCGTACCGGTGGATATACTGGTCCGTGGAATCGGAGGTATTGTAGTAAATGCTGCCACCGTAGGAGATGACACTGGCCCCCGGGTAGGTGCCGGCGGTGGGAGCGACGACCGTGGTGGTCGTGGTGCCATTCCACCGCAGCAAGCCTTGGTAGGTATAGGCAGCGGAGCCGAGGTAGTAGAGGTCTCCCGAGTCGCTCCAGTCAAAACTGACAATGTCGTTGGCTCCCGCGTTGTAGTAGGTGGATTCTGAATAGCCCGGGCGGAGATACGTGACCTCAGCCGTGGCCGAGGCCAGCGTGGCGGCGGCTGCGAGCGCGGCTGCCAGAAGGGGACGGATTTTCATATTTCGTTCTGCTTTCAATCTTACGGAGGCAAGAGCAGAACGAGCCACGCCGCCCTGCCCCCTTCTTTTCCAAACGGAAAAGGGAGCCAGAGCCCACGCGGCCAAGCCTCTACTCCCACCCCTTTATTGTTGCGATAAAGGTGACCCCACCCCCCTTATTTAAAGGGCGGCAGAGAAGTTGCGGGATTTTAGTTAAACGGCAGGCAGATGTTCGGACTCCGGGTTTCTGCGCAAAAGCGTCTCCCGCTTCGCGCGCCTTGCCTCCGCCTTCACCCCGCTCTGTATGGACCCCGAGCGGGATTGGCCGTCTTCACCCCTTCATAAAAAGGGCAATGGAGGGTCGTGACCCGATACCGCAGCGCCACTGTGACCGGTTCTCACGGTCTTCCCTGATTCTGCCGTTGGCCCCTATACATGCGGCATCTGCCCCCCTTGCCACAAGGAAAAAGGGGCAAATGACATTGCCATGCCCCGCCGCTGCCCGATACCTTGGGGGCTTAAACCAACTTTTTCGGAGGAAAAATAGACGTATATGCAGCAATCTTGCGATATTGGCCTCATCGGCCTGGCAGTCATGGGAGAGAACCTCGTTCTCAACATGGAGAGCAAAGGGTTCACCGTAGCGGTCTACAACCGCACCACCGCAGTCACGGAGAAGTTTGCCGCCGGGCGGGCCAAGGGCAAGAACATCACGCCGACGACCACGCTGGAGGAGTTTGTCTCCGCGCTCAAGCGCCCCCGCCGGGCGATGATCATGGTCAAAGCCGGTGCGCCGGTAGATGCGGTGATCGCCCAGCTCACCCCGCTGCTGGAGCCGGGGGATGTCATTATCGACGGCGGCAACTCCCTTTGGACCGATACCCAGCGCCGCGAGAAGGAGCTGGCCGCCAAGGGGCTCCACTTCGTCGGCTGCGGCGTCTCGGGCGGTGAAGAGGGCGCGCTCAAAGGCCCTTCGATGATGCCCGGCGGCTCCAAAGAGTCGTGGGATGCGCTCGGGCCGATCTTCCGCAAGATCGCCGCGATTGTCGATGGCGAGCCATGCTGCCGCCACATGGGCCCGGACGGTGCGGGCCACTACGTGAAGATGGTGCACAACGGCATCGAGTACGGCGATATGCAGCTCATCTGCGAAGCGTACGACATTCTCAAAAAATCGCTCAACCTGAGCGCCGCCGAGTTCCACGCCCTTTTTGCCGAGTGGAATAAGGGCGAGCTCAACAGCTACCTGATCGACATCACGGAAAAAATCTTCACCCGCAACGACCCGGAGACGGGTAAGGCGCTGGTGGATGTCATCCTCGACAAAGCCGGGCAGAAAGGCACCGGCAAGTGGACGGTGGGCCACGCGGTGGAGCTGGGCGTACCGCTCTCGACCATCGCCGCCGCCGTGGAGGCGCGCATCCTCTCCTCCATGAAGGACGAGCGCGTGGCCGCCAGCAAGGAGCTGCCCGCCCCCGAGGCCGCCCCCTTCACCGGAGACCGCGAGAAGCTCATCGCCGCTGTGCGCGACGCGCTCTACGCCTCGAAGATTGTCAGCTACGCCCAGGGCTTCGTGCAGCTTGGCAAAGCGGGCGAGCTTTATGGGTGGAACCTCAATTTCGGCGATATCGCCACGATCTGGCGCGGCGGCTGCATCATCCGCGCGCAGTTCCTCAACCGCATCAAGGAAGCCTACGAGGCCAACCCGGGCTTGAAGAACCTCCTTCTCGCCCCGTTCTTCCGCGACATCATCGCCAAGACGCAGGCGCACTGGCGCTACGCCATCATCACCGCCATCGAGCAAGGGGTACCCACCCCGGCCTTCAGCGCCTCGCTGGCTTACTACGATAGCTACCGCAGCGAGCGCCTGCCGGCCAACCTCCTGCAAGCCCAGCGCGACTTCTTTGGCGCGCACACCTACGAGCGCACCGACAAGCCCGCGGGCGAGTTCTTCCACACCGAGTGGCTCGCGTAAGGCTTTTGTAGAAGCCCGTTTCATACGCCGCCCCTTGCGCTACGCAAGGGGCGGCTTTTTTATTGGTGGGCGCGGCTTCGCTTTTGGAAAAGGGTGCCATCCCGCCAATTCCCCTCGACCAGGACGACCTGCGAGCGCGAAGGAATGCCAAACTGTGCCCGCTCCACCCGGCTTGTAACCAGATCGACTGCCGCCGTCGCCTCCCCCTCAAGGTTCTGCACCACCCCGGCCTCGTCGGTGCCGATACGGCAATCGAGCGTCACTAGCGAAAGATCCTCCGGAAGCCGCTTCCCGGCCGCCTTTAGCCACTCGGCAAAGCGGCAGTATTGCCGGTAGCCGGGCACCATGAGCGCATCTGGCCGAAGGCTGGCCAGCGAGCGGAGAAACAGCTCGCTGGTCCACCGCGCCTCGATCTGCGGCGCAAGAAAACGCCGCGGAGCCAGGTGGCGCCGGGCAAGGTACGCGCCCAGAGAAAGGTGGTTGACGCGCTCGTCCGTCTCCGTCGTTGAGGCAAAGGCGAGCCGCTGGTGGCCGGTGGCGAGAAGGTGGTTGATGGCCAGATCCATCGCAGCTCCGTAGTCGATCGAAACGTGGTCGAGCGCGGGCTTGCGCAGCGTGTAGCGGAGCGCCACCACGGCAAAGTCGGTGAAATCAAACCCCAGCTCGTGCTGCTTGCCTGGCAGGGGGCACAAGATCACCCCGCGCACTCCACGATGGAGGAGGATCTGCCGCAACCGGGCCGGGCTCACCCCCGGCTCATTGTACCAAAACTCCTCCAGCCCGTAGCCGAGCGCGGCGGCGCGCGCCGCCATCAGATCAAACAACCGGGCGTAGTTGGGCGACTCCTCCCGCCACTGCCCCCGGTGCTCGCACACCGTGAGAAATCCGAGCCGAGCCCCCTTGCCCCCGGCCCCCGTGCGTCGGCTCGACATCAAGGCCGAGACATACGGGTTGCGCCGGTAGCCAAGCCCCCGCGCGATCTCGGCGATGCGGGCGCGAGTCGCTTCCGGGATGCTCGGGTGGTTGCGCAGCGCGAGCGAAACCGTCGTCTGGTGCACCTGCGCGGCACGGGCCACATCGGCCATGGTGGGGTTTGGCTTCAATACGCCACTCATGGATAAGAGTAAAACCTTCATTGTCACGCCCAATCGGCCGGGGAATGCTCCCGGGCATGAAGCCTCTCCCCCTCCTGATGCTGGCGGCTGCGCTTTTTTCGGCCCCTGCGCTCAACGCCGCCACCCTTGTTGCTTACACCTTCACCAGCTCTTCGCTCCTGCCGACCACGCAGGCGGCGGATGTGCTGGGCGGGGCCTTTGCCTTCGGGCCCGGGCTCGGCAGCACCGCCATCTCCACCTCCTCTGGCAACCCGCTCCCCTCCGTCTTTGTCGGCTCCGACCGCACGGGCGACCCGGTCTCCCCCACGAGTGAGGACTACGTGACGTTCTCGCTCACTGCGGAAAGCGGCTACGTTTTCACCCTCGAGAGCTTGAAGTTCGACTACGCCTACACCGGGGGCGATGCCTCCCAGTCGGCCACCTTCACCCTTCGCTCCAGCGTCGACGGCTTTACCAGCAACCTCGGGGTCTACACCCGGGCGCGGACCTCCACCGTTGTGTTTGAAACCACCGCCCCCGCCATCTCATTGGCCACGCTGCCGACGGGGCTCGGGCAGATCGAGTTCCGCATTTACCTGACGGATACCACCTCCAGCAGCACCTCCTATCTGCGGATGGATAATTTCGTGCTGGAAGGCACCGTCACCGCAGTGCCCGAGCCGGGGCTGCTCGGCGTGGGGCTTGCCTCCGGGCTTCTGCTCATGGGCCGCCGCCTGCGCCGCCAGACTTCCACCCCCGCCCGGAGCTAACGAAATGGACTTGGTCGAGCACGAGCGGAGAACCCCCATCGTAGGTCAGGTGGATGTCCTTGTCTGTGGCAGCGGCCCGGCAGGTATCGGAGCCGCGCTTGCCGCCGCCCGGGCAGGGGCGACGGTGTGCCTGGTCGAGCTACACGGCTGCCTCGGGGGGGTCTGGACTGCCGGGCTCCTGAGCAACATCCTCGACGCTCGCACCAAGCCGGGGTTGATCGCCGAGATCCGCGAACGCCTCCGCGAGAGCGGCGCCATCGCCGACCGGTTTGACCTTTACGACGCCGAGGCGATGAAGCTCCTGCTCGAAGAGATGTGCGAGGAAGCGGGCATCGAAGTCCGCCTCTATACCCGGCTCGTGGGGGCGGTTGTAAAGGAGGGCGAAATCCGCCACGCCCTCTTCGAAAGCAAGGAGGGGCGCTTCGCCATCGGCGCGCGCACGTTTGTCGATGCCACCGGAGACGGCGACCTCGGCGCATTTGCCGGGTGCGGCTTCGAGCTTGGGCGCGAGGAAGATGGCCTCACCCAACCGATGACGCTAATGGCGCTCGTAGCCAATGTGCCCGCCCACGTCCGTAGCGGCATGGCCAACCCGGGGCGCACCTCCTGCCTGCCCAAAGAAGCCTTCTACCGGCTCCTGTGCGGGCAAAATGCGCCCACTAGCTACACCTTGCCGAGCCTCTTCCCGCTCCCTAATGGCCTCTGCGCGTTGATGATCAACCACGAGTACGAGCGCTCGGGCCTTTGCTCGCGAGACCTTACCCGTGCGACGGTAGACGCCCGCCGCGAGATCCACCGCACCGTTGCCGCCATGCGGGGCTTCTCGGAGGAGTGGAGCGGGCTCACCCTCGTGGCCACGGCCCCGCAGATCGGCGTGAGAGAGGCGCGGCGCATCCACGGCCTTTACCGGGTGACGGTAGACGACATCGCCACCGGGGCGCGCCATGAAGACGCGATCACCCAGGTTCGTTTCTCGATTGATGTCCACTGCGTGCGCCGGAGTGATGGCGGAGGCGTGACCGAAGCGCGCCTCCCCACCCAGCAGCCGTATGACATTCCCCTGCGAGCCTTGATCTCCCGCGACATCCGCAACCTTGCCCTTGCGGGGCGCTGTATCAGTGGCGACTTTCTCTCCCACTCCAGCTACCGGGTGACAGGCAACGCCGTGGCAACCGGGGAAGCCGCCGGCACGCTTTGCGCCTTGGCCGCCCGGGAGCACGCCCCCCTCGGCGAAGTGGCGCCCCCCCACGTTCTCGACTTGCTAAATCAGATTCGAACCCCCCTCCTGCATTAGAGATGACCTCGCTCCTCCCCCCCCGCTTCATGGTCTTTCGGCACCCCGGGTTGGCCCATTGGGGTGCGGCCCTCCTCCTTGCGCTCGCGCCCCCGCTTGGCGCGGCGGAGACGCTGCTTGAAAGCAAGTTTGCCACCGGAGCCGCCGAAGGGTGGCACCCGTACCGGGAGCCCCGCCCCGCCACGGTGCAAGTGCGCGACGGCGCGCTGGAGGTAGCCTCCTCGACCGCCTTTCGCGGCGTCTTTGCCGGGCTGCCCAAGCGGCTCACGCTCAAGCCGGGAGAGACGCTGAAAGTGGCGCTCCGCTTTCGCCTTCCGGCTTATGATCCCTCGGTATCAGCCGCCTTCCGCATCGGCTTCTTTACGCATGCCCCGGGCGAGCCCGAAGAGGCAGGGGCCGACCATGGCTTCTTCCTCACCATCGGCGGCGGCCCCGAAGGGCCGACACTCGCCCTCAGGGAAGACCGCCCTGCCCCCCGGTTCGACCCGCTCTCCGGCAACACCCGCAAGCTCGGCCAGGCGCGCGCCGCCGCCTCGCTGGAGAATGGGGAGTGGCACTCGGCGTCACTAAGCATCACCGCAGTGGATGATACGGCGCTCGCTCTGGAAGCCGTGCTCGATGGCCAGCCGTTGAAGGTGAGCCACCCCACGCTGGAGCCCACCGTCTTTGGCTCGCTCTACATCGGCTCGGGGAATTGCAACGCCCGGATGGGGCTCAACGACATCGTCGTCACCCTCCAAACGCCATGAGGTTGCGCTCCTTTACCTTCCTGCTGCTCTTGCTCGGTACGCCGTTGCTGGCGGCCAAAGTGGAGCTGCGCGAGCGCCCCTCGGGCAGGTGGGAGCTTCTGCGCGAGGGCGAGCCCTTCCCCATCCGGGGGATTGGCCGCCGCACCAATCTGGAGCTGGCCGCCGCCATCGGCGCCAACACCGTGCGCACCTACGGCTCGCGGCGGACGCGCGCAGGCAGGGAGACCGACCTCGCCTTTCTCGCTGAAGCCGAGCGCCATGGGCTTGCGGTGATTGTCGGCATCAAACTTTTCCGCGAAGGGAAGAACTTCCAATACAGCAACCCGGAGCACCTCGAGCGCCAGCGCGAACACGTGCGCGCCACCGTCCGCGCCCTGCGCGAGAGCCCGGCGCTCCTGCTCTGGGGGCTGGGCAATGAGACAGAGGGCCCCCGCTCCAAGAGCGCCGACCCGGCATTGTGGAAGGAGCTGGAGGTTCTCGCCAAGATCATTCGCGAGGAAGACCCGGACCACCCGATCATGGTCGCCATCGCCGGGCCCTCTGCATGGCGGCTCGGGGCTGCGCGGGAGTTTTGCCCCACGGTCGATATTCTCGGCATCAACGCCTACGGAGAGGCCGCAGGCATTGCACAGCCGCTGGATGAAGGGGGGTGGGAGAAGCCCTTTATCCTCACCGAGTTTGGCCCCCGGGGGCATTGGGAAGTCCCCTTCACCCCGTGGAAGGCTCCGCTGGAGCCGACCAGCCGTGAGAAGGCCGAGCAATACACGCGCGGCTACCTTGGCGCCAAGGGCGACCCCAAGGGGCGGTTTATCGGGGCGATCACCTTTGCATGGGGGCATAAGCAGGAGATCACCGGCACGTGGTATGGGATGTTCCTCTCCACGGGGGAGAAGACCCCTGCGGTGGATGTGATGGCGCGGCTCTACTCGGGGCGCTGGCCCGCCAACCGCAGCCCGCAGATCAGCTCGCTCGCCTCCCCGCTGGCCGGTGCAAAGGCTACCCCGGAGACGGACTTCACCGCCACGGTGGAAGCCGAAGACCCGGAGGACGACCCGCTCTCCATCGAGTGGAAGATGGTGCGCGAAAGCGGGGTCGACTGGGCCGAGGGCAACCGCGAGCCGCGCCCGCCCACGGTGCCCGACGCCATCACCCCCACCGGGCCCGATGGCCGCACCGCCACCATCCGCACTCCTGCTCGCCCCGGCGGCTACCGGGTGTTTGTATTCATCCGCGACGGAGCGGGCGGCGGGGCGACCCAAAACTTCCCCTTCTACGTTCCCGAGCCGTGAAGCCTTTCTCCCCACTCTGCCCGGCCAGCCGCCGTGGCATCGCGCTCGCCGAGCTGCTGGCTGTGGTGAGCCTTGTGGCGATCCTCGTCGCCCTGCTCTCGCCGGTAGTCGGCCAAGCCATGGCGGCAGCGAAGCAAACCAAAGGGGTGGCCAACCTGCGGCAGATCGGCAGCGCCGCGCGGCTCTACGCTGCCGACCACCAGGGCTTGCTCCCTTACGCGTATTACGAAGACAAATACCACTATTCGCTGGCGCTTTCCGGCTATGTCGCCAGCTCCAAGATGACGTACGGAACGACGACGACCGAGATCAACCCGATCTTCCAAGACCCTTCGGCGGCGATCAACAAAGCCAAGTGCCACTATTCGGCCCACCCGTTGCTCATGCCTTCGGTGAGCAAGAACGGCGCGGCAAGCACCCCACAGACGCGCATCAACCAGATCGCCCGCCCCGCGAGCCTCGTCTTGCTCGCCGACGGGTGCCAAGACCCTTCCACCGGCAGCGTAAGCGCCACGCTCTCCGCGGTGGAGGAGATTACCACCCGGTATGGAGCGTTTGGCGCTTCGCCGGAAACCGCCGTCCCCCCCGGGCCCAATACCGATCGAAAGAACAGCAGCGGCCATATCCGCTGGCGGATGCAGGGCGATACTGCCGCCAAGTTCCTTTTTGTCGATGGGCACGTGAAGCTCCTGCACCCGGGCGAGCTGCGCTACCTCAACATTCTGGCTGATTGAAAACGTGATCACTGAAACTTCCCCCCCAAAAAGAGACCGCAAGCTTTCGTGGAAGGAGCTGGCCGGGTTTGGCATTGGCGGTGTCGCCAACAATTTGGGGACGGATGCCCTCAAGCAACTTGCCGCACCGATCTACAACATCATCCTCGGGCTCAACCCGGCGTGGATCGGCTTCGTCCTCATGCTGGGGCGGCTTTGGGATGCCATGCTCGACCCCGCCGTGGGCGCACGCTCGGATAACCTTCGCTCCCGCTGGGGGCGGCGCAAGCCGTTTGTCATCATCGGGGCGGTGGCTTGCGCAGTCACCTTCCCCCTGATCTGGATGGTGCCCCGCCATTGGGGGGAGACGGCGATGTTCGCCTACCTGATCGCGACCAGCCTGCTCTTCTACACCGCGTTTGCGATCTTCTCGGTGCCGTACTTCACGCTGGGGATGGAGATCTCGCCCGACTACGACGAACGCACGCGCGCCACGGCCACGCGGGTCTTTTTCTCCACCTTCGCGGGCTTGTTGATCACGTGGACCTTCCGGCTCACGCAGCTCGATGTTTTTACCGACCCTTTGAGCGGAATGCGTTGGATGGGGCTCGGCATCGGCCTCCTCTTTCTGGTGACGGCGTTGCCTCCCGGCTTCCTCGTGCGTGAACGGTACGAAAAGTTGGCGCACAATCAGCGCAAAGTGCCGTTGCTCCAATCGGTGCGGATGACGCTCTACAACAAACCGTTTTTGCTGATTTTGGCGATCTCGGTGCTGATGATTCTGGGGGGCACGCTCTTCAACGCGCTCGGCGTTTACGTGATCACCTACTACGTCTGCAACGGCGAGATCAAAGCAGCCGCGACGCTGCTGGGCCTTTCGGGGACGATCGCCACGCTCACCGCGATCGCCGGGGTGCCTGCGGTGGCGTGGGTTTCCGAGCGGCGCGGCAAGGTGCAGGCGGCGTGCCTGTGTGCGAGCCTTGGCATCGTGGGGAGTTTAATGAAGTGGTTCCTCTACACCCCCGAGGCCCCTTATCGGCTCCTTTGGGTGGCCGCCTTTATGGGCCCGGTGCTTCCGGGGCTTTGGACGATTGTCCACTCCATGAAGGCCGACGTGTGCGACTACGATGAATGGCACACCGGGATGCGGCGCGAAGGGATCTATGCGGCCCTTTCCATGTGGGTCCACAAGTGCGCCGTTTCGGCGACGTTTCTGCTCTCGGGGTTGATCCTCAACCTCGTCGGCTTCGACCAGAAGCTCGGCGGGGCTCAAACGGGCCAGGCGATCACTCTGCTGCGGGCGCTCTTTTCGCTCGCGCCGATCTTCTTCTTTCTGGCGTGTATCTTCTGCCTGGTGAAGTACCCGCTCTCGCGGCGGCGGATGGAGGCACTCCGCAAACGGCTGGAGGCCCGGCGCAGCTCGCTATAGAGCGGCGGCCACCGGCTCAAACCCGAGCCGCTCTGCCGCGAGCCGCTGCGAGGTGGCTACGGCGGCGTGCCATGCGGCATCATCCCCCAGTAACAGGGCGGCGGTTTGCACCAGGTGCTCTGCCTCGCACCCGGCGCTGCAAAGGTCGGGAAAGGCGAGGCGCTCCACGGCTCCATTGCCCCCCACACACGGGGTGCGGCAGAGGAGGGCATCTCCCGCCACCTGCCCGGGGACGGCGCTTTGGTCCATCTGAAAAACGAGGCGGTGCTCGCTTACTAAAAGCAGGTACTCGGGGTACGGGAGCCGCCCTTCCACCACGCGGAGCTGCCCCTCCGGGTAGCCGGTGGCGGCAAGGAGGCGGCGGCCCCGGCGGCCATCGGGGTTGAGCACGGTGACCGGGTGCCCCAGCCCGCGCACGGCGAGCAAGGCGGCAAGGTGGTTGCGCGAGGGGGTGCAAAACTCGCGCGTGCCGATAAAGATGCCCTCGCGTTCTTCCAGCGGGCGCGAAAAATCCCAATCCGCAGACTCCAGCGGGTACGGCGTGGGGATGAAGTGCACCTCTTTGCACCCGGCTCCACGGTAGAGGGGGAGCAAGTCCGGGGTGCTGGAGAGCGCCCCTTCGGCCAGCGCGCAGACTTCGCGAAAAAGGGCAAGCCGCTTGGGGCAGGCGAGCAGCGCGGCCACCTGGTGCCCGCCCGATTCTTTGAGAGAGACCCAGACGCGCTTGCCCGCGCTCTGGAGCAGGCGCATGGCTTTGAGCGCGGCCTTCAAATCCCGCCGCAGCAGGAGCAACACGCGCGCTTCCTTTACCAGCGAGGGGTCGCGGTAGAAGCCGCCGCCGGTGCAGGCGGCGTAGGCGTGGTAGTTGATAGGCGGGTGCGGCCCGTGCCCGGGCTGGCCCGGGCCTTCGGGGAATGGCTGGTCGGCATCCCCCCCCCATGGGTTGAGGACGCCGAGCGGGCTCTTCCCCGGCGGGATCACACGCCGGGGGCGGGGTTGTCGGCAGGGGCCGGGGTTGCAGCAAGGCTCTTGTGGTACTCCTGAATCGGGATGACGGAGAGGCCCTTCTCGCGCACGGCGGCGATGCCGCGCAAGCTGGCGCGCGCGCCGGAAAGGGTGGTCATGATCGGGATGCGGTTGCCGACGGAGGCGGAGCGGATTTTCACCTCATCCTCGCGCGGGATCTTGCCGCTGGGGGTGTTGATGACGAAGTGGATCTCACCGTTCTTGATCATGTCCAACACGTTGGGCCGCCCCTCGGTGACTTTGTAGAGCCGGTGGACTTTGACGCCCGCATCCTCCAACACCTTCGCGGTGCCCGAGGTGGCGTAGAGCTTGAAGCCGAGGTCGGCAAAGCCACGGGCCAGCTCGGCAGCGTCGGCCTTGTCGCCATCGCGCACGGAGATAAAGATGTTGCCCCCCTGCGGCAGCGGCGGCTGGGCGGCCATCTGCGCTTTGGCGTAGGCGAGGCCCAAGTCGGCATCGATACCCATGACTTCGCCGGTGGCTTTCATTTCCGGCCCGAGGGCGATGTCGACATTCGGGAATTTGATGAAGGGGAAGACGGCTTCCTTCACCGAGTAATGCGCAGGGATGACTTCTTTGGTGAAGCCGAGCTCCTTCAAGGTGGCCCCGGCCATGATGCGCGAGGCAAGCTTCGCCAGCGGTACGCCAGTGGCCTTGGAGACGAACGGAACGGTGCGCGAGGCGCGCGGGTTGACCTCCAAAACGTAGACGACTTCGTTTTTGACGGCAAATTGCACGTTCATTAACCCCCGCACCCCCAGCTCCAGCGCCATGGAGCGCGTGGCGTCGGTGATGGTGTCTTTCACAAACTGCGAGAGCGAGAAGGGCGGGATGACGCAGGCGCTATCGCCACTATGGATGCCGGCGTACTCGATGTGCTCCATAATGGCACCGATGACGACGGTCTCCCCATCGGAGATGCAATCGACATCGACTTCGGTGGCGTCTTCGAGGAAGCGGTCGACCAAGACGGGGCGCTCGGGGCTCGCCTCTACGGCGGTGCGGATGTAGCGGCGCAGGTCGGTCTCGTTGTAGACGATCTCCATGGCGCGCCCACCCAAGACGAAGGAGGGGCGCACGACGACGGGGTAGCCGATGCGGGTGGCTGCGGCGACGGCTTCCTCTTCGTTAGTGGCGGTGCCATTGGGCGGCGAGAGGAGCGCCAGCTTGTCGATCATGGCGGAGAATTTCTCTCGATCTTCGGCGGTCTCGATGCTTTCGGGCTGGGTGCCGAGGATGTTGACGCCGTGCCTTTTGAGGCCCGCAGCGAGGTTGAGCGGGGTCTGCCCGCCAAACTGGACGATGGCCCCCCAGCACCCTTCCTGCTCGTAGATGTTCAAGACATCCTCCAGCGTGAGCGGCTCGAAGTAGAGGCGGTCGGAGGTGTCGTAGTCGGTCGAGACGGTCTCCGGGTTGGAGTTGACCATGATGGTCTCAAACCCATCCGCCTTGAGGGCGAAGGAGGCGTGGACGCAACAGTAGTCAAACTCAATGCCCTGGCCGATGCGGTTGGGGCCGCCACCGAGAATCATGACTTTTTTGCGCCCGTCGCTGGGCCTGGTCTCATTCTCATCCCCATAGGTGGAGTAGTAGTACGGGGTGTACGCCTCAAACTCGGCGGCGCAGGTATCGACAAGCCGGTAGCCGGGCTGGAGCCCGCCCCCTTTGCGCTGGGCGCGGATCTCGTCTTCGCTGATGCCGGCGAAATGCGCGAGCTGCCGGTCGGAGAAGCCGAGCTTCTTGGCGCGCCAGAGCGGGATGTCCGAAGGGTTGTTGTCGTAGATGACCTCTTCGTTGACGAGCTGCTTGATCTGGTGGAGGAACCACGGGTCGATCTTCGTGAGCTCAAAAATTTTCTCTATCGTGAACCCGGCCAGGAAGCCGTAGCGGAGGTAGAAGATGCGGTCGGCATTCGGGGTGACGAGCTTGCGGGTGATGAGGTCCACATCCCACGAGCCATCGGGCAGGAGGGCGGGGAGGTGCTTGCCATCGCCCCCGAGGCCGAAGCGGCCGATCTCCAACGAGCGGAGCGCTTTCTGGAGCGATTCCTTAAAAGTACGCCCGATGGCCATGGCCTCGCCGACGCTCTTCATCTGCGTGGTGAGGGTGGTGTCGGCCTGCGGGAATTTCTCGAAGGCGAAGCGCGGGATTTTGACGACGCAATAATCGATCGTCGGCTCGAAGCTTGCGGGGGTTTCCCGGGTGATGTCGTTCTTCACCTCGTCCAACGTGTAGCCGACGGCGAGCTTGGCGGCGATCTTGGCGATCGGGAAGCCGGTGGCCTTGGAGGCGAGCGCGGAGCTGCGCGAGACGCGCGGGTTCATCTCAATGACGATCATCCGCCCGTTCTCGGGGTTGACGGCAAACTGGATGTTGGAGCCGCCCGTTTCAACGCCGATCTCGCGGATGACGGCGAACGAGGCGTTGCGCATGAGCTGGTACTCTTTGTCGGAGAGGGTCTGCGCAGGGGCGACGGTGATCGAGTCTCCCGTGTGGACGCCCATCGGGTCGAGGTTCTCGATGGAGCAGATGATCACGCAGTTGTCCTGCGTGTCGCGCATGACTTCCATCTCAAACTCTTTCCACCCAAGGAGCGACTCTTCGACGAGAACTTCGGTGGTGGGCGAGAGGTCGAGGCCACGGGTGACGATCTCTTCGTACTCCTCGCGGTTATAAGCGATGCCGCCGCCCGTGCCGCCGAGGGTGAAGGCGGGGCGGATGATGAGCGGGAAGGAGCCGATCTCGGCGGCCACGCGGCGGGCTTCCTCCATGTCGTGGACGGTGCCGGAGCGCGGAACATCCAGCCCGATCTTGATCATCGCGTCCTTGAATTTCTGGCGGTCTTCGCCCTTCTGGATGGCCTCGGCGTTTGCACCGATGAGCTTGACGCCGTGGCGCTCCAGCGCACCGTTGTGCACGAGCTCCATGGCGGTGTTGAGCGCCGTCTGCCCGCCGAGGGTGGGCAGGAGGGCGCACGGCTTCTCCTTGGCGATAATCTTTTCGACCACTTCGGCGGTGATCGGCTCGATATACGTGCGCGAGGCAAACTCCGGGTCCGTCATGATGGTGGCGGGGTTGGAGTTGACGAGTACGACTTCGTACCCTTCCTCTGCCAGCGCTTTGCAGGCCTGGACGCCGGAGTAGTCAAATTCACAGCCCTGCCCGATGACGATCGGGCCGGAGCCGATGAGCAGGATTTTCTTGAGATCGGTATTCTTAGGCATTCGCGAGGAAGAGGAAGGGTGCCGGGAAGTTAAGCCGCAGCAGGGGGCTTTAATCAACCTCCTTCTCTGCCGGAGGGGGGAGTTTTTTCCCCTCCGGGCTTTGGTAGCCGGGTGAGGAGGAGGTTCCCCCCGCTTTCCACGACGATGCGCCACCCTTCGCCAAAAAGGGGCTCCCACTCGGGGAGCCGCCCGCGGGGAAGGATAAGGAAGGGGGCCCCGGCCTCGCGCACGAGCCGCCCGCACAAGGCAGGCTCGCCTGCGGGGAGCGGCACGATCTTGCGCCCCGCCCCAGCGAGGTAGAAGCGCAGGCTGCTCACGGCAAAGGGGGTGGCATCCACAACGATGCCGCCGGGCCCGGTGCCATCAATGGTATGGGCGATATCGGCACACGAGAAGTAGGGGGCAAACTTCTCTGAAAGGTCGGCAAAGGCGTACCCGGCGGGGATCATGGCCCCAAAGAGTGCCAGCAACGCCGCCCGCCGCTGGTGGTGGAACTCGAAGACGCACGCCGCCCCGGCAAAAAGAGCAAAGGCAAGGGCCGAGATGAAGGCGACAGAGCTAATGGCAGGCCAAAACATGGGGGGGATGCCGCCGAGCGAATCTTCGATGGCGGGGAACATCCACGCCAAGATGGCCTTGAGCCGCGCCGCGATGAGGAGCCCGGCCAGCGCCGCCGCAAAGACCAGCCCCATGACGCGCAGGAACCGCACGCGGGGGGTGATCTCCAGGCGATACGCAGCCCAGAGGGCAAAGGCGGGCCAGCAGAGCATCGTATCAAACAAGCTGCCGCCGGGGAAGAAAAGGACGACGCCCATCCCCGCCCCCAGCCACGCGAGGGGGAAGCCTTCGCTCCACTCCAGCCGCTGCCGCCGCCGAGCCACGCGCACGGCTACGGCCCAGATGGCGGGCAAAAGCAGGAGCGACCACGGAAAGAGGAGGAACCCCTGCCAAAGCGCCATCTTCCCCGCAGGCAGGCTCGGCAGCGAGGTGGAGACGCCCCAGAACCCCGAGGCCGCCGCCCCGGCCACGGCCAGCGCGGCCACTAGCCCCCCCTCCCACGAGAGGAGGGCGCGGAAGCGGAGCCGCGCCTCCCGGTAGGTGAGCAGCAGGAGGGCCACGGCCCCGAGCGGGAGCGCCACCGTCTGCCACCCCCCGGCAAAGTAGGCAAGCGCAAGGACCAGCCACGCCCAGAGAAACCAGCCGCGCCGCCCCCGCCGCCGCTCGCACCCCCGGGCGAGGAAGTAGAAGACGCCGCAAAGGAGCGCCATCTCCAACGGCGCGGGGGTAAGGGTGCGCGCCAGCGAAAACATGCCCGGCGTGCAAAGTAGGAGCAGCCCGGCCACAAACCCGCGCCAGATGCCCCCGAAGCGTTCCCCCAGCCGGATGGTAAACCAGACAGCGGCCACCACAGCGAGGGCGGTGGGCAGGCGGGCGGCAAATTCGTTGACGCCGAAAAGGTTCATCGAGGCTTTCGCGAGCCAGACGGAGAGCGGCCCGGCGGGCGAGTCCGTCCCCACGACGCGCCACCCTTGCTCTTCCATCAAGGCGCGGGCGGCCCCGGCGATGTCGCCCTCGCGCCCATTGGCTATAAGGCTCCACCCGGCGGTGAAGACGTGGAAGATAAAGGCGAGCACGAGCACCGCCCCCCGCAGCAGGCGCGGCCCCAGCGGCGGCCGCAGCACGAGCGGCGGCAGGAGTGGGGTCTCCAGAGGCAGGGTGCGGGAGGCCATGGGGGTACTTTAGGGGGACGCGGCGCGGCGCGGCGCTACCGCGAAAGTTGGAGCCGCCATCACCCTTTCTACGCCGGTTTGAGGTGGGGGTACTGCTCGGCCCACGCTTCGGGCAGGCGGAGCACTTTGCCCTCGGGCATCTGGACAAGAGCGAGCTTCTGGCGGCTCTCGCCGATCAAGGTGCCGTCTTCAGGCCGCATGATGCGGAAGGCGCACCAGAAGCGGCTGCGCTCCATGGAGTCGAGCCAGCCGTGGATGACCAGTTTATCCCCCAATTTCGCGGGGCGGCGGTAGTCGATCTCGGTGCGGACGACGACGGGGAATTGCCCGGCCTCGCTCATGGCGCGCAGCGGCATGCCAAGCTTTTCGGCCAGCAGGGTACGGGCGATCTCGACAAACCGGAGGTACGCGGTGTTGTGGACGACGCCCCCGCAATCGGTGTCGAAGAACATGACCTGCACTTCGGTCTCGACGGAGGGGGTATTGGGCTCGGGCGCGCTCATAGGTAAAAGGTAGGCTTTGAGCCTACACCACGGCGCGCCGGTTTGGGAAGGGGCTTACCCGGCCACGCGGTCGGGCGTGCCCGCGCGGGGGTACGGCTCACAGAGGGAGCGGAACTTCGGGTAGAGGAACTGGGCCGTCGGCGAGTCGGTCTGTGTGAGGCCGTGCGCGGTCTGCACCCCGGCTTCGCGCAGGGCAAGGAGGGATTCTCCGAGCAACGCGGTGGCCAACCCCCGGTTGCGGTACTCTACGAGGATACACGGCCCGGTGAGCAGGTGGCTCTCGGCCTCGCGGTGGAGGTTGAGGACGGAGGCTCCGATAATGCGGCTGCCATGGGTGACGAGCAGGCACGCCCGCCCGGCTTGTTCCTGTGGCTTTTCAGAGAAAAGGTTCTCCAGCGCGGCATCCAGCTCTTCGCGGATCTGGCCGAGGGTGTAGTTCCAGTCGGCATCGAGGGTAAACGCGGCCAGCACCATGCGCCGCACCGCCTTTTCATCCGCCACAAGGGCGGGGCGGATGCGGTACTGGGGCTCTACAGCGGGGTAGACCGGAGTCATCCGGGCCAGATCCCACGAGAAGCGCGTCCATCCAATCCATTTCATGCGCGGAGACTCTACGGTGCCGAGTTTCGATTGCAATGCGTAAGCAAATGGAATTCGCATCAGAGGGAGCGAACGCTCTTACGCACGGCGTGAAACGTGGCATAGCTCTCTTCGTGCCGGACGATGCCGCCACCGGCGATGGTTTTGAGGTTCTCGGCATCTTCCTCGCGGAGGGTAAGGTCTACACTGCACAGGAAGGCTTGCATCTCCGAGCGGCTCTCCATGCCGGGGCCGATGAGGATGACGAACGAGGCGCGCCGCTGGTCGAGCGAGAGGTTGCCCAGCTCGTGAAGGGCGGGGTTGGTCTCGACATCTCCCCCGCCGAAGTGCTCGGCGACGACGACGATCTCGTAAGTGCGCGCGCGCAGGCGCACGGCGACTTCCTCCGGGTACAACCCGGTGTGGATGCCGAAGCCGAGCTGCGTGAGCTGGTCGATCACAGCGGCCTGGAGCGCGGGCTCATCCACACAGACGAGGGCGGAGAGGTCGCCGTGCTCGAAGGGGTCGTTGCGGGTTTCAAGCGTGCTCATACTTTAAAACCCGAAGAGGCCACGCTTGGTGGAAGAGGGTTTGGAGAGGTCGGGCGGAGGCTCGGGGGTATCGAGCCGCAGGCCGGAGGCAGTCTCAAGGCCGACGCCGCGTTGCTTTTTGATCTGGTCGATATCGCGCTGCACGATCCCCTTGCGCGTGGCGTAGAGAAGCGCGGTTTCCTCCGAAATCAGGTCGGCCTCGTAGGCGCGGGAGATGGATTGGTCAAACGTAACCCACCCAAACGTGGCGCTGTCGGTGATGATGTCGTAAAACTCGCGCCCTTCGCTCTCGCCAAGGGAGATCGACTCCTTGGTGCGCAGGTTGCTCCCCATCACTTCGAGGAGCAACTGCCGCCCACCCCCATGCCGGGGCGCCAGCCGCTGGCTGACGACGTAGCGCAGCGTTTCAGAAAGGCGGATGCGCAGCTGCGCCTCGGCCTCGCGAGGGAACATACCGAGGATACGGCCGATGGATTGGCCCGCATCAATCGTATGGATGGTGCTCAAAACGAGGTGACCCGTCTCGGCGGCGGTGAGCGCGATCTCCACCGTCTCCCGGTCGCGCATTTCGCCGACGAGGATGACCTTGGGCGCTTGCCGCAGGGCGGCGCGCAGGCCGTTGGGGTAAGTATCAAAGTCGCCCCCCAGCTCGCGCTGGTTAAACGTGGCTTTGCGGTGCGGGTGGACAAACTCGATCGGGTCTTCCAGCGTGACGATGTGCACCGCCTGCGTGTGGTTGAGCTCGTTGAGAACAGCGGCCAGCGTGGTGGTCTTGCCCGAGCCGGTGGAGCCGGTGACGAGGACCAGCCCGTTCTTGAGCCCCACCATGTCCTGAAAAATAGGCGGCAGGTTGAGGCTCGAAAGCGTCGGCATCTCGGTCTGGAGCCGCCGCATGACGATGGCCCAGTTCCCCCGCTGGCGGAAGATATTGACGCGGAAGCGGACATGGTCGCTCAGGCCGTAGCCACAGTCGCACGAGCCGGTGCGGAACAGCTCGGTATAGAGCCGCCGGTCTTCCCCAATGATGGTGAGGGCCACCTGCTCGATCTGGTACGCGGTAAGCGTGGAGATGCCCGGCTGCGTGTAGACCGGGTGGAGCACCCCCTGCGCTTCGACCTGCAAGGGGCGGCCTACGGCAAAGACGAGGTCGGAAATACCGTCATACGCCTCCACCATGGCATGGAGGAGGGCATCCAGTTCGGGCTTATGCATCAGGCGGGAAAGCGGGCGGGGGTTATTCGTTCCAGTCGTCCGGAGCTTCAGAGAGGAAGGCGCGGAAGCGCTTCTTGTCCAACGCTTTGTCGTACGCTTCTTCGGGGGAGATGCGCCCGGCCTGCAGGTGCTCCATGATGGAATCGTCCAACGGCTGGTTGCCCTTCTTTTTGCCGATCTGCATCATACCGGGGATCTGGTGGGTCTTCGCCTCGCGGATGAGGTTGGCAATCGGGCTATCAATCACGAGAATCTCCAACCCGGCGACGCGGCCCGGAGTATCAATCCGCCGGAAAAGGTTCTGCGCGATGACCCCTTTGAGCGACTCCGCCAGCGTGGCGCGCACCTGGTTCTGCTGGTTGGTGGGGAAGACGTCGATAATACGGTCAATCGTCTTGGGGGCGCTGGAGGTGTGCAGCGTGCCGAAGACCAAGTGGCCCGTGGCGGCGGCGGTAAGTGCCAGCTCGATCGTTTCCAGATCGCGCAACTCACCGACGAGGATGACGTCGGGATCTTCACGCAAGGCCCCGCGCAGCGCGGCGGCGAACGATGTGGTCTGCACCCCCACTGCGCGGTGGTTGACGAGCGAGTTCTGCGAACGGTGGACGAACTCGATCGGGTCTTCCACCGTAAGGATGTGCTCTTTGCGGTGCATGTTGGCGTAGTCGACCATCGCGGCCAGCGTGGTCGATTTACCCGAACCCGTGGGCCCCGTCACCAGCACGAGCCCCTTGGTGAGCATGGAAAACTTTTTGAGCACCGGCGGCAGGTGCAGGTCGTCCAAGGTGTAAACCTTGCTCGGAATGAGACGGAAGACGGCCGCGATGCCATACTTCTGGTTAAAGAAGTTGGCACGAAAACGGGCCACCCCGGGGTATTCGTAGCCGAAATCGACGTCCCCCGTTTCCTCAAACTGCTTGATTTTGATCTCCGGGGCGATCTCGTACACCAGCGCTTTGAGGTCGTCATTCTCCAGCGGGGGGGCGTCAATGCGGATCAACTCCCCGTTAATACGGAGAATGGGCTGGTTGTTGGAGGAGAGGTGAAGGTCCGAAGCCTTCTGCTCCATCATGAACCGGAAAAACGTATCAATACGAGCCATAGAGTGGTGGGAAACTGGGAAACCCCTTTCCTTAGCAACTCCCGCGCCCAAGTGCACGAACTTCCCCACCCCGCTCCTGAAATTTATTTTTTTGCGGCAAGGCGTTTCCTTCTATACCATGCCCTGTTCCTACTTATGAAAGCCGCAACCGCCCTGCCCGACGCCCTTGGCCATTTTGGCCCCTACGGCGGCATGTTTGTCCCGGAAACCCTCATCACCGCGCTCAATGAGCTCACGCAGGAGTATGCCCGGGCGCGGGAGGATGCCGCTTTCCAGAAGGAGCTGGCGCTGATGCTGCGCGACTTTGCCGGCCGCGAGACACCGCTTTACTTCGCCGAGCGCCTCACCCAGGAGCTGGGCGGCGCGAAGGTCTACCTCAAGCGCGAAGACCTCCTGCATACCGGGGCGCACAAGATCAATAACGCCATCGGCCAGATCCTCCTCGCCCGGCGCATGGGCAAGAGCCGCATCATCGCGGAAACGGGGGCAGGCCAGCACGGTGTGGCCACGGCCACGGTGGCAGCCCGCTTCGGCTTCGAGTGCGTGGTCTACATGGGCGCGGTCGATATGGAGCGGCAGGCGCTCAACGTCGCGCGGATGAAGTTTCTGGGGGCGAAGGTCGTCCCCGTCACCGCCGGGCAGGCAACGCTCAAAGAGGCGATCAACGAAGCCATGCGCGACTGGGTGACCAACGTGCGCAATACCCACTACATCCTCGGCAGCGCGCTCGGCTCCCACCCGTACCCGATGATGGTGCGGGACTTTCACCGCTGCATCGGGCTCGAAGCCCGCGCGCAGATTCTGGAGCGCGAGGGGCGGCTGCCCGATCTGCTCATCGCCTGCGTGGGCGGCGGGAGCAACGCCATCGGCCTTTTCCACCCCTTTCTTGAAGACGAAAGCGTGCGGATGATCGGCGTGGAAGCCGGGGGCGACGGCATTATCGAAGGGCGGCACGCGGCCCGCTTCCAGGGCGGCAAGCTCGGCGTCTTGCAAGGCACAAAGACCTTCCTGCTCGCGGATGAGAACGGGCAGATCCAGCTCACGCACTCGATCTCCGCAGGGTTGGACTACGCGGGCGTCGGCCCCGAGCACGCCTACCTGCGCGAGAGCGGCCGCGCCGAGTACACTTACGCGACGGATGCCGAAGCGCTCGAAGGCTTCACCAAGCTCTCGCGGTTGGAGGGGATCATCCCCGCGCTGGAGAGTGCGCACGCGATTGCCGAAGTCATCAAACAAGCGCCGAAGCTGGGCCGCGACGCTCTGCTGATCGCCAACCTCTCCGGGCGGGGCGATAAAGACGTGGCGCAGGTGGCAGAGCGGCTGCTGTAGAAAAGCATGAAGGCCGCCCACGAGAAGGCGCTTGCCGCGCTCGCCGGGCTGCGCATTCGCGAGATCGGCCGCGCGGCAGATCTGCTCTGGGTGCAATTTGGCGAGTGGCGCACGGTGCCGTGCCGGAAGGGCGGCACCCGGCAAGTGGGCCAGTGGGCGCTGCACGTACAGACCTCGTGGCGCTTTACCCAAGGCGAGAGCATCGTGCTCGGCGTGCACGACCTCTATGCGTATGACGATGAGGAGGCCACTTCTTTTGATTGGGAGAAATGCGGTGAAAGCCGGTTTGACCGCATCGCCTCCGGGCTCAACGCGCGGTTTGGCGATGAGGAGATGGTCGTGGAATCGGTCGCGTGCGATGCGGTCGGCAGCCTCACGCTCCGGCTTGGAGGCGGCCTGGAGTTCGCCGTCTTCCCGAATAGCTCTTCCGACTACCCAGAGCGGGAGTTCTGGCGGCTCTTTGCCCCTGCAACCGATGGGCCGCACTACGTCGTGGAAACCGCGTAGGCTCAGCAGATTCACAGCATCGATTGCGCTTTTCCGGAGCCGTTGGACGAATTGTAGGGCGTCTCTGTGAGACGCCGTGGGGTGGGACTACCGAAGGCAAAACCCGTGCCAGAGCCGGTAAGTGGCCGGTTGGGCAAGGTTGTGGCACGGGATGCCGTGCGCTCGCGCCACCGCGAGGGTAAAGCCCGTGCCCCCCGCCTCGGCCCCCTCTGGGCCGGGGGCCCAGCAGAGGACAAACGCCGCAGGCTCGCCCAGCGCCGGGCCGAGGAGTTGGTGCATATTGCGCCCGAGCAGCGCGCGGGCCGCCGCATTGCAACGCCCCCAGGCGGGGTGGAAGGCGCGGGCCAGCTCCAGCGCCTCGGGGGAGGGGCGGCAGAAGGGCGAAGCGTGGGCATTGAAGTGCCGCCACGGCAGGAAGATCTCCTTGCGGCCCCGGCGCGCATCGCACCCCGCCTCGAAGGCGGCATCTGCCCCGCGCGCCGCGCCACTGCGCAAGCGGTGGCCCCCTTCGGCGAGCAAGGCCCCCAGCAGCGTCACCATCACGCAAAGCGGCTCCGGCGTCCGCCTCGACCCGATGCCGACGTAGATGCGCGGGGTGGAAAGAAGTGAAGATAGATCGGGAGTACCCATGGGAGCGACCGGGATAATTGCCGATAGCAAGGTGAGACGCCAGCCTCAAATGAGACGCTAGCGTCTCACTCGATTTAAAAGGGCAAGTCACCCTTATCGCTCATGAGTGAACGTCTCTGCCCGCGCCCCAAAAAAGGGAAGATGAATGTCACCGGAGCCAAGCTTCGCCAGCTCCGCGAGGCGGCCGGGTGGACGCAAGCCGGTTTTGCCGCCGAGCTTCAGCGTCAGGGGTGGGATATCGACCGTGCCGTCCTCGTCCGGCTGGAGAGCGGCAAACGCTCCGCCGTCGACTACGAAGTCGCCTTCATCCTTAAAACCCTCGGCAAAACCTGGGCCGACCTTGAGGAGTCGTAGAATAGAGGGGGTATCGGGCGTCTCCGTGGGATGCCATGGGGTTGGACTGCCGTCTCACCGAGACGGCCTACAATCCGCCAATCGACGCTCGGGGGGGCAACTGTAGGGCGTCTCTGTGAGACGCCGTGGGGTGGGACCGCCGTCTCACCGAGACGGCCTACAATTCGCCAAACGACGCTCGGGGGGGCAGCTGTAGGGCGTCTCTGTGAGACGCCATGGGGTGGGACTGCCGTCTCACCGAGACGGCCTAAAATTTCCCGCTGCCACGCCTTTGCGGTTTTTTTTCTCCGCGCGAAATCCAAACCCGCCTTATAGTGGACTGGCTACGCCCTATCCTCCGATGCGCCTCTTCTTCCCGCTCCTCCTCCTCCTTTTCACCCTCGCCTCCTGCCGCAAAGCCCCCGAAACCGGGCGTCGTATGGGCGGGCCGGTGCCGGTGCTCGTAGCCCCGGTAGAGAAGCAGGATGTGCCGCTCACCCTCGCCGCCATTGGCCGGGTGGTGCCGATCGCGTCGGTCGCCATCAAACCCCAGGTCACGGGGCAAATCTCGGAAGTCCACTTCACCGAAGGGCAGGAGGTGAAGGTGGGCGACCTCCTTTTCACCCTCGATAAACGCCCCTTCGAAGCCGCGCTCCATCAGGCCCAGGCCTCGCTCGACCAAGCGCAGGCCAACCTCCGCAACGCCCAACGGCAAGCCGAGCGCTACACCGCCCTCAGCAACCGGGGCGCGGTGGCCAAGGAGCAGAGCGACCAGGTCCACCTCACGCTGGAGACCAGCTCCGCCGCCGTGGCCGCCGCCGAAGCAGAGGTGGAAACCGCGAGGCTGCGGCTTGGCTACTGCTCCATCGCCTCGCCGCTCAATGGCCGCACCGGGCGGCGGCTCGTCGACCCCGGCAACGTCGTCTCCGCCAATGCGAGCGATCTGGTCGTCATTAACCAGATGGAGCCGATCCATGTCACCTTCCCCGTGGCCGAGCGCTACCTCTCGGAGCTGACGCGCTACCTTGGCGAAGGGGGCGTCTTTGCGCGAGTGACCCCCGAGGGGGGCACACCCTCGGAAGGGCCGGTCCATTTTCTCGACAACGCCGTGAAACCCGGCAGCGGCACCATCGAGCTCAAAGCCACGATCCCCAATGAAGCGCGGCACCTCTGGCCGGGGCAGTTTGTCCAGGTGGAGGCCACGCTCACCACCACGCGGGGGGCCACCGTCATCCCAGCCAACGCGGTTCAAAGCGGCCAGAAGGGAGACTACGTTTTCCTCGTCGGGCCGGAGGGCAAGGCGGAGTACCGTGCCATCACCCTGGAGCGGGTGGCCCACGGGCTCGCGCTCATCCGCAGCGGCGTTGCCCCGGGCGAAACGGTCGTCACCGACGGGCAAGGGCGGCTCACCAACGGCACCCCGGTGGAGATCAAGCCCGGCCTGAGCGCCGCCCCCCAGCCATGAGCCTGCCGGAACTTTGCATCCGCCGCCCGGTGATGACCACGCTGGTCATGCTCGGCATTTTGCTGGCCGGGGGCATGGCGTACTTCAAGCTCCCGGTGAGCGATTTGCCAAATGTCGATTTCCCGACCATCGCCGTCTCCGCGCAGCTCCCCGGGGCGAGCCCGGAGACGATGGCCTCCTCCGTGGCCACCCCGCTGGAGAAACAGTTCTCCACCATCGCGGGGATTGATTCGATGACCTCCGTCAGCTCGCTCGGCTCCACGCGGGTGACGCTCCAATTTGCCCTCGACCGGCCGATTGACGACGCCGCGCTGGATGTTCAATCCGCCATCTCCACCGCGCTCGGGCGGCTGCCGCGCGACTTGCCCGCGCCCCCTTCCTTCCGCAAGGTGAACCCGGCGGAGTCGCCCATCCTCTACCTCGCGCTGGTCTCCCCCGTCCTCCCCCTGCAGGAGCTGGACCGCTTTGCGCAAACCCTCATCTCCCCCCGCATCTCTACGGTGGATGGCGTGGCGCAAGTCGTCGTCTACGGTTCGCAGAAGGCTGCCGTGCGCGTGCAGGTGAACCCGCTACTGCTGGCCGCGCGCGGCATCGGGATGGACGAGATCCGCGCCGCTGTGGAGGCAGGCAACAGCAACCTGCCCACCGGCTCGCTGCGCGGTGCGAGCCAGACGTTTACCGTCGAGTCGAGCGGGCAGCTCACCGATGCGGCGGATTTTTCGCGCCTTATCGTCGGCATTCGCGATGGCGCGCCGCTCACCCTCGGCGAAGTGGCCACCGTCATCGACGGCGTGGAGAACGATGCCATCGCCAGCTGGTATAACGACCAGCGCGCCATCGTGCTCGCCATCCAGCGGCAACCGGGCACCAATACCGTGGCGGTGGTGGATGCCATCCGCAAGCTCCTGCCCACCATTGATGCGGAGCTGCCTGCGGGAGCTTCGCTGGAGGTGCTGCTTGATCGCTCCGAGCCGATCCGCGAATCGGTCGAAGACGTGGAGTTTACCCTCCTCTTGAGTATCGCGCTCGTCATCCTCGTTATCTTCCTCTTCCTGCGCAAGCTCTCGGCCACGCTCATCCCCAGCGTGGCGATCCCCCTCTCCATCGTCGGCACCTTTGCCGTCATGTACCTCTGCGGCTATAGCCTGGATAACCTCTCGCTCATGGCGCTTACGCTCTGCGTCGGCTTTGTGGTGGATGACGCCATTGTCGTGTTGGAAAATATCGTCCGCCATATCGAAAAGGGGGAGACGCCGTTTGCCGCAGCGCTCAAAGGCTCGCGCGAGATCAGCTTCACCGTCATTTCCATGACGCTCTCGCTGGCCGCCGTCTTCCTGCCGGTGCTGTTGATGGAGGGGATTTTGGGGCGCCTCTTCCGCGAGTTTGCGGTGACGATCGGGGTGGCGATCCTGGTCTCCGGCGTTGTCTCGCTCACGCTCACGCCGATGTTATGCAGCCGGTTTTTGCGGGCCGATGGGGGGCATGGCGAGGCAAAGCGCGGCGGCTTTTTCGCCCCGGTGGAGTGGATGCTGGAGACGATGCACGCCACCTACCGCCGCACGCTGGAGGTGGCACTCCGCTTCCGGGGGGTGATGATGCTGATCACAGCAGGCACCGTCGTCCTCACCGCGTACCTCTTTATGCACCTGCCCAAGGGGTTCATCCCCACGGAGGATATCGGGCAGATCCGCATTACCACCGAAGGGGCCGAGGATGCTTCGTTTGACTCGATGGTCGCCCACCAGAAAGCCGTCGCGCAGGTTTTGCTGGAGCACCCGCATATCGACTCCTTTACCTCCGCCGTGGGGCCCGGCGGGCCGACAGTGACCTCCAACGGCGGCCGCATTAGTGCGCTCCTCACCCCTCGGGGGGAGCGCCCCTCGGCTAGCAAGATCGTAGAGGATCTACGGCCGAAGTTTGCCGCGATCCCCGGCATCCGCGCGTTTCCACAGGTGCCGCCGATCATCCGCCTCGGCGGCTTCTCCACGCAGAGCCCATACCAGCTTACGCTCTACGGGATCGACCTCGCACAGCTCTACGAAGTCGCCCCGCTGCTGGAGGAAAAGCTGCGCGCGCTGCCCAACCTCAGCGACGTGACCACCGATCTCCAGATCGCCAGCCCGCAAGTCTACGTGCGGGTGAATCGCGACAAGGCCTCGGCGCTGGGCGTGACTGTCACGCAGGTCGAGGATGCCCTCTACAGCGCCTACGGCGGGCGACGCATCTCCAGCATCTACACCCCGGCAGATACGTACGACGTCATCCTGGAGCTGGAGCCCCGCTTTCGCGATGCCCCCTCCGCTTTGCCAGACTTGCACATCCGCGCCGCCAATGGCGACCTCATCCCTCTCGCTGCCGTGGCCGAGGTGGAACGCAAAGTCGGCCCCCTTACGGTAAACCACTTCGGGCAGCTCCCCGCCGTCACCCTCTCCTTCGCCACCCGGCCCGGCGTCTCGCTCGGCGAAGCGGTGGGGGAGATCGAGGCCGCTGCGCGCGAAGTGCTCCCCGCTGGAGTGAACACCACCTTCCAGGGCGAGGCGCAGGCGTTTCAGGATTCGCTCGGCGGGCTGGCGCTCCTGCTCATTGCGGCCGTGGCCGTCATCTACCTCGTGCTTGGGATTTTGTATGAGAGCTTTATCCACCCGCTTACGATCCTCTCCGGGCTCCCCTCGGCGGCGGTGGGGGCGCTGCTCACGCTGCTATTCTTTGGTGAGGAGCTTAATGTGTACGGCTTTGTCGGCATCCTCATGCTCATCGGCATTGTCAAAAAGAACGCCATCATGATGATCGACTTCGCCATTGATGCCCGGCGCAATGGCGAGAGAGACCCGCAGCGCGCCATCACCCAAGCGGCGCTCGTTCGTTTCCGGCCGATCATGATGACCACCTTTGCCGCGCGCATGGGGGCG
>JBBCKB010000022.1:0-21121 GCA_037189965.1 Chthoniobacteraceae bacterium
GAGCGGGAGGCGAACGTGGGGTTCTCCATCGGGCGGGTATCGGGAGGGTCGCTCGCTGAGGTGCACGATGCTCTAGAAGGGCAGGGGTTTGCCATCGGGTTTCTGGCCAGCTCGAAGCGGCAGAGATTCTCCGATTTTTCGGGGTCTGCCAAGATGGGCTGGAACTCGGAAGGGTTGGTAGTCGCCTTTACCGTGCTCGACAAGGAGAGGCGCGTGCCGAAGGAGATTGCAAAGCCATGGACCGGGAGTTCCGTAGAACTCGTTCTGGCAGGGGATGAAAATGCGCAGAACATTACGCGTCTGGCGATCATCCCCTGCGGAAAGGGGGGGCTTGCGCGGTGTTATCTTCTTACTCCGGAAGGCGAGCAGGAGCTCCATCATGTTAAGCTGGATCTTCAGGCGCGGAGTAAGGGATATATTCTAACCGCACTGATCCCTTGGAGTTGCTTGCCGGGCTTTTCTGCCGACATCGGGCGTGAACTGAGAGCTCAGTTTTATCTCAACACGGTTGGCAATGGCGGTGCCAAGCGCCTCGCGTGGTACCCCGCAGATGTATCTGGAGTGAATGCCCGGTTGACTCACCGGCTCCTCCTGGCGGAGGCTTCCTCGGCTCCGTATCGATTAGCGGCAGAGGTAAAGAGGCTTAATGGCGGGTTGGTCTGTGAAGTCTTCGCCGCTTTGGAGGAGGCGGGAGAAGTCGTGGAAGTTCGCGGTGCGCCCGGCGTTGAGGTGGCGGGGGTGTTGAAGGCCGATCAGACCATGCATTTGGCCCGCGTGGAGTTGACCCTTCCCGCTGTGGAGCAGGGGTTCCGGCCCGGTGTTGTGGAAGTTAAACTGGGTGAAGATCATCTGCAAGTGGCGCCGGTCTTAGCTTCGGAAGACTATGCAACCCCGGAGAAAGTGACGATGCTCTACCGCCCCAAGACCGGGGGTGGGGAAGAACGACGGGAAGTCAATGCCCGGCGGTTGCAAAGTTGGCCTGGGGTCTTCCTGCGGCGTGTTGAACTCTCCGGGCTGGCCCCCGATACCGTTTATGACCTTTCGCTTGAAGGGAAGACGGGGGGCTTTTCGTTTCGCACCATGCCCGCCAGCCTCACTCGTCCGGTTCGGATCGCTATCGGCGGCGACACCATGCATCGAAGAAAGTGGCTGGAGGAAACGAACCGGGTTGTCATGCAGCATGACCCTGACTTCATTCTCTGGGGTGGAGACTTGGCGGATACCAACGCGCGCCAAGAGCTGCTTTACCGATGGGAGGATTGGTTTTCGGGGATCAAGGAAACACTAGTTACGGCAGATGGCCGGGTAGTCCCCGTGGTTGTGGCCATTGGTAACCATGATGTCATGAGTGGCTATTGCGAAAAGCACGAGGGTTATGAGGCAACGGATGCTTGGCGGGCCCGGCTCGCGCCGCAGTTTTACGAGCTTTTTCCTTTTCCGGGGCAGCCTGGGTATGCCGCGCTCGATTTTGGCCACTACCTCTCGCTGATTGTACTCGATTCCGGCCACACCAACCCGATTGCCGGTGCTCAGACGGTGTGGTTGGAGTCTGCATTGAAAGCCCGGGCGAAGGTGCCCCATGTCTTGCCGATTTATCATGTCCCTGCGTATCCCTCGGTAAAAGATTATGATGGGAAGTATGAGACGAGGGTCAGACAGGCCTGGCCCCCTCTTTTTGATCGGTATGCGGTGCGTACGGCATTCGAAAATCATAACCACGCCTACAAACGCACGCACCCGATTGCGGGGGGGGAAGTTAAGGAAGGGGGCACCGTTTACTTTGGAGATGGAGGCTGGGGGATTACCCCACGGCAAGTGCACCCCGCTTCATCCACCTGGTACCTGGCACAGGCGATTGCGAGCCGCTATGCGTTGATCCTCACCCTTGAAGGGGGCAAACAACACTTCACCACAATCAATGACGGGGGTGAGGTGATCGATGAATTGATGCTTCCCGAGCGGCATCCTTAAAAGTGAATCTATCATGACGGCAACTTCCGAGAAGATCTTTGACCTTTGCGTTTATGGCGGAACTGCCTCCGGGGTGTGCGCTGCTGTGGCGGCGGCCCGCTTGGGGCACACTGTGGTGCTTGTGGAGCCGAGCCGCTGGCTTGGCGGTATGATTGGGGGTGGAATTCGAATCACCACAGACTGCGAGTATCCGCAGCACGTCGGGGGGATGACTCGCGAACTCTTCCTTCATGAGCGCACCTTCTGTGTTTGGGGGCAGGATAACGGTCAACGCGAGCTGCGCGAGATGTGGGTCCGCCTTGCCTCCCGAAATGGGGTTACGGTGGTCTACGAACACCGGTTGCAAACGGTGCTCAAGGAAGGGGCGCACATTACAGCGATCATCCTGGAGTATGCGCCACCTCTTTCGGATGGCACCCCCGCACCTTCGGCTACGCGGGCCGGTGCGATGGCGATATCTGCCACGGTTTTTATCGATGCCAGTTACGAAGGCGATCTTCTGCTCCAGGCCGGAGTGAGCAACATTACAGGGCGCGAGAGCCGGGAAGAATACGGGGAGTCCTTGGCCGGGGTGCGCCATGTTCAACGGTTTCCCGGCATTGATCCGTTTAATGAAAAGGGGGAGCCGCTTTCGCTGGTTCCTACCCAGCCGTTAGGACAGGAGGGGGATGCCAGCCGCTACATGATTCCCTTTAACTTCCGTCATGACCGCGCCATGCAGCGGCTTGGGCAGGGGACTCCTGCGCCTGCGCCGGAGGGGATTGCGCTGGAGCATGCAGAGCTCGTTCGTCGCGTCCATGCGGCGGGGCACCTCGGGTCGTGCCGTGGTAATTTTAACCGTCACAGCCTGCTTGATGGCAGCATTCCCGGCCTGCATGCCGACTACCCGGATGCGGACTGGGCACGGAGATCGGAGATTTGGCGCACCTTCATCCAAAATGACCGACTGGTAGCAAAGGTCTCCGGGGTTCCCATTCGGCTCAGGCCCGAGATGTACCCCGACACCGGCGGCTGGCCGCACCAGCTCTATATCCGGATGGGCCGCCGTATGGTGGGGGGCTACGTGATGACTCAGGCGGATCTGGCCTTACAGACGGAGATTTCCGATTCGATCGGCCTTGGGTACTACAACGTCGATATCTATCCCTGCCGGATGGTCATTTTGGAAGATGGTACTTTAGCCACTGAAGGCGAGACGTGGGAGCTGGTAAGCCCCGGTCCCTACCCGATCTCCTATCGCTCGCTGACACCAAAGCCGGAGGAGTGTAACAACCTTCTGGTTTCCGTCTGCATCTCGGCGAGCCACGTGGCTTGTGCTTCACTTCGCATGGAGCCCACGTTCATGATCATGGGTGAGTCTGCAGGCATTGCGGCATCCCTGGCGATCGAAGGGAAGACCGAGGTTCAGGCGGTGCCTTCGGATCGGCTACGAAGCGCTCTTGGCTCGGCTTGCCAAATTTTGGAGTGGGACGGAGAGGGCTACGGCCCCTACTGGTTTGGCAAACGTTTCGAGGCCTATTGGGAGAAGCACCCCGAGGAATACCAGAAGCGCCCGGTGCCGTAGGTTTTCGCTAGTCACCATGCAGCTGCGCCACATCCGCGCCTGGGTCGTCCGGGTGCCTTTGCTTGAGGAATGGACTTCAACCCTCGACGTTTTCGGCCCCCATGGGGGGAGCGGCCTGCACACCCTCCTCTGTTTTGGGGATGAGGCAGGTACCCGGGGTTGGGGAGAGGCCAACGGCGACCAAACTGCCGCGTTGGAAAAAGTTGCTCCCCGGCTTCTGGGGATGGATTGGGAGCACATCTGCCCAAGCCTTCTCGATCTTTGGGGGCCGGGAGAACTCTACTGGAACAAACCAGCCCCACCTTCTCCCTATGCTGCCAATCGCGCAAACCTCCGACATCGGCTTCGCCACCCGCTCCAATCCCTGGTGGAAGGGACCCTGGTGGACTTACGCGCCAAGCGGCTTGGCTGCCCGGCAGCGCAACTCTTTGGCGGTTTCTGGCGTAACGCCGTGCTTACGGACTACTGGGCGGGGCGCGTAACCCCGGAACACGCCGCCCGCTGTGCCCAACGCGCGCTGGAGCTGGGGTTCCATGGCATTAAACTCAAAACCGCCCTTGAAGATCCAGACCCCGAGCGGCTTGAGGCAATCAAAGCCGTTGCGGGAGAGGGATTCAAAATCACCCTCGACCCCAATGGCCGGTACTACCGCCTAGATGATGCACTCCCGCGCTTGCTGGAGCTTGATGCCATCGGAAATCTGGGGGTGATTGAAGACCCCTTCCCCCGTTTCCACATGGAGGAGTTTACCGAGCTGCGGCCCCGGCTCAAGGCGCGGGTCGTTCTACATATCGACCCGCCGGAGAGTCTGCCCGCCGTTCTCGCCGCGCGTGCCGCCGGAGGGCTTAACCTGGATAGCCATGCGGTTGGTCCGTTTCAATGGCGTATCATGGCCGGGGCGGCAGAGATGGCTAACCTTCCTATTTGGCATGGTAGCGGGCTCAACCTAGGCATCAACACCGCCCTCCAGCTCCACCTCGCAGCAAGCGCCCCCAATTGTGTCCTCCCGGGAGACCAAATTGGCCCATGGGTACGCGAAGCCTCGCTGGTGAAGGAGCGCTTCATTGTTCGCGATGGGTGCGTCCTCGTCCCTCAAGGGCCGGGTATTGGAGTGACACCGGATAGGGACGCTATCGAAGCTCGTTGCCTGAAAGCCGCCACTTGGAGCGCTTGATAGTTCGGCCTGCGCCCGTTGCCTCTGCAACCTCAAGGGATCTCTATTTCGAAGAGTGGGTGTTATGTGCCCACAACGCTCGTTGAGGCAGCGAGTTCTTTTGACACCGGAACATGAGGCACCTCGGATTCCATGGCCTAAGGCTCGGTGATCTGTAGTGCCGGGAACTGGTAAAAACCTGCCAATGAATCGCCTTCGCCCCTATCAAATCCGCTGGACCTCGAGGCTGTTTTTTCGCTGTATCTCCTTGACGCTCAGAGGGTGCCGATGGTGGGACTCGAACCCACACGCCCCTTTCGGGACAACGGATTTTAAGTCCGGTGCGTCTGCCATTTCGCCACATCGGCCTCTAAAGGAGGTGGAGCAGGAAGGGGGGAACGCTAGCAGCCCGGGGGCAGGGCGTTCAACCCTTCTCTTTACTCCAACCGGCGCAGCGCAGGGAGGCCGTAGTTTTCCTTCAAGGCGGACTCCAGCGCGGCGGCTTCTTTGGCGTCGATGATGATCTCGCCCGGGTGCTCGCCAAGCTCGATGCGGTGGAAGCCATCCACCGGTTTGGCTAGTGCGGCTTCGGCATCGGCCAGGCTTTTAAGGGCGACGCCGTTGATGCGGGTGACGACGATGCCACTAAGCTCTTCATACCCAATGGTGCAAGGGGAGGGGAGGACCTGGCTCAGGATGACGACGCGCTCGCGCGGGTCGTCCTTAAAGAGTTCGTTCTGAAAGCGGTCGTAGTAGACGAAACGCTCGGGGGCTTTCTTCATCCAGTCGCCACCCCATTCGCGCAGGAACTGGCGGGAGAGCTCCTGTAGCACGACGCCGCCAACGATGCAGTAGCGTGGGGCTTTGCCGATAGTGTAGGGCTCGATGACTTGCTTTGATGCATCGCGGTGGGTGAGAGCAAGCTCCAGCTTTAGCTCCTTGCCCTCGCGCAACACCCGGAGGGGGACGCGGTCGCCCTCGTAGTGGAGGGTGGAGAGGTAGTGGCTGATGGAGACTTTACCGTAGCGCGGGTCGACGTAGTTGCCGTCGCGGTCGACCTCGTGGTTGCCGACGCTGAGTAGGACATCGCCGACTTGCAGGCCCGCTTTCTCGCCCGAGCCATCTTTAAGCAGGTCGGTAACGTAGACGCCGCCGTTGCCCTCGGGGGCTTTGGCGTAACGGCGCAGTTGGGGGTCGCGCAGGGGGGCGAAGGAAACTCCGGCCCGCGGGAAGCCACGGTAGCCGCCCTCGGCTTCCGCGGCTTTGAGGAAGTGGCTGATGACGGGCGCGGGGATGACGTCGGCATTCTGCGTGCGGTTATCATACCGCATGAGCATGCCTGCCAGCGCGCCGTTGTGGACGACGGGTGCGGTAAAGGTGCCCTCCCGGGGTTGGAGGGCGGTGGTGAGCTGGTAGACCATGAGGGAGGAGTCGTCTACCGGGTAGCGATAAAGGTCTGCGGTGGTGAGCAGGGCTTGGGTTTTGAGAAGGGTGCCGTTGTTCTCGAGCTGCAAGACGGCGAGGGTATCTCCCACGCGGGCTTCGGCGATCGTCATCGGCTTGAAGCCTTTGAGGAACCCGGCATCCACCGGTTTGATGATGGCTAGGTTGCACTCATAGTCTACCACTTCGACAACGGCGGGGGTTTTCTCTCCGCTGTCGGCCTTCTCCAGCTCGAGGTAGGTGGCGTTGGCAACCAGCTCGCCGGTGGTGAGGATGCGCCCTCCGGGGAGGACGGGGCCGACGGCGCGCCGCTGGTACGGGGCGCGCTTGTTCCACGGGCGAAAGAAGTCGTAAGGCTGGTTGGTGACGTTGACGCGGACGATGGAGAGCGGCTTCTCGGCGCTGGCCACGGCGGCCGGCGCGGGGGCGGCTTTCTTTGCCGGAGCCTTTGCCGGAGCGGGGAGGATGAGGGCGGCGCTGGCGAGGAAACCGCAGAGGAGGGTGCGCAAGGTCATGGAGTGCAAAGTGGGGAGGAGATTAAGGCCGCTCGACGAGGTTCTGCTCCGCGCGGACGTTGTAGCGCTGGGCGATGCGCTCGCGCGCGGCTTCGACAGCGGCGCGCTCCAGGATGATGGGGAGCCCTTCGCCCACCATGCGGATGATGGTCTGCTCACCCGGCTCGGCAAAGGCGGCGGCAAGATCGTCGAGCGTGCGGATTTTCTTGCCGTTGACGGATTCGACAATGCCGTTCTGGAAGCTTTCCAGGTAGGTGTTGATCGGGTCTGGCAAAATGGCGGAGAGGACGATGACGTCGGGGTGGTCCTTGTAGAGTTCGTCGTTAATGTAGAAGTTGTAGAAGTAGCGGAGCCGGAGGGTTTCGGCGTTGCTATAAGTCTCAAGGAAGTTGCGCGAGAGCGGCTGGAAGAGAAGCCCGCCAAAGAGGACGTAGCGCGGGCGGATATCGTAGTGGTTCGCCTGGATCTGGTGCGGCCAGACTTTGTTGAAGGTGACGCTCTCTTCGATCTCTTTGCCATCTCTTAGCAGGCGGAAGCGGGCGGTATCTCCCTTGAACTTGCGCTCCACGATCTCGGGCATCTGCACGCGCTCGCCTTCGAGCTGCATGAAGCCGTCGTTCTCCACCGGCACGCCGTCGATGGCGAGGATGACGTCTCCCGGTTTGAGGATACCGTCACACGCGCCGTCGCTGCTGACGGCGCCGACCAGGACGCCCACGCCATCATCCTTGAGGCCAAGGGCGCGCCGCTGCGCGGGGTTGAGCAGGGGGAAAGTGGCCACGGCCAGCTCCATGTAGTGATCATAACGCCCGTCTTCGATATCCTTGAGGAAGCGTTTGATGACGGGCACGGGAATCATATACCCGACGTTCTGCGCTACGCTGCCGCTATACCCTTGGAAGGCGACGCCGACGACCTTGCCATCCTGCACCACCGGGCCGCCGCTGTTGCCGGGGTTGATCGCGGCGTTGGTCTGGATGGCGAGGTGCGCATCCACCAAAGAGTGCGAGTAGGTTTGGAAATCGACCCGGGAGACGACACCGGTGGTGACGGAGAGGCGGTCCCCCCCGATTGGGTAGCCATACACGGAGACGGATGACTCGATCTGCGGGATGATGTTGGAGATCGGAAGCGCCACGGCATCGCGGAAGAACTCGGGATCTTCGACCTTGAGGGTGGCCAAGTCGCAATCATGCGCGATGTGCTCGACTTTGGCGATGTAGCGCTTCGGGTCGTTCTCGCGCTCGATGGAGAGGAAGCGCGCGTTGCTGACGACGTGGGCGTTCGTAAGGATGCGCTGCCCCTCGATCACAAAGCCCGCGCCGGTGCCGCCCGAGACGTTGCCGGGCATCCATGGCACCCGGTAGTTGGGCGCTTGGGAGGTGGTGCTGATGCGCACGAGGCTTTTGCGGATCTCCGGAATGGAGATGGCATGCAGTGGGAGGGTGAAGACAAAGAGCAGGAGAGCAATGCAATATCGCATGAAGTAAAAGTGAGGGGGCCTAAAATACGGACCTCGCACGCGGCGGGTTGTTCAAATTATTCTTTCGGCGTGCGGATCACAATCTCGACCCGGCGGTTGATTTGCTGTTCCTCGGGCGTGCCCCCCGCTGGGGCGATAAGCCGGGTGCTGCCGTAGCCGACGGTCTCGATATGGGCGGGGTCGATCCCCATTTCCTTCACAAGCCATGCCTTCACGGCTTCGGCCCGGGCGCGGCTTAGGGCGAGGTTGTAGTCGGCATCGCCGATCGAGTCGCTATGCCCCTCGATGCTGAAGATGGCGCGCGGGTTGCGGCGGATCAGCTCCGCGAGCTTGCTCATCGTCTCAATGGCTTCGGGGAGGACTTCGGCGCGGTCGTACTCAAACAACGCGCCGCCCGGCATATTTACCGGGGCCACTTCCCCAGAGAGCGGGCCCGCCTGTGCGAGCAGCTCGTTGAGGTTGCTAAACCCCGGCGTCTCCCGGCCGGGGGTGCCCACGCCTTCCCCCGGGGCTCCGGTGCTGCCGGGCGGGAGCTTGATCGGTGAGCTTGGGGCCAGCCGCGAGGCCGAGTCTCCCACGAGCTGCTGGTGGAGCGAGGCCAGCTCTTTCTCCACGGCGGGGTTCGCCCGGGGCTGGGCGATCTTGGAAAGGTCCCCCTCTACCGTGCCGGGCTTTTCCTTCACGATCGGCGTGGCCAACTCGGTCGTCCGGGGGCTGAGCGTCACCTTCTCGGGCATCTCCAGCGGCTTCTCTGTGGGGAGCTCGGGGAGGCGGCGCTGGGTGGCCGGCAAGACGATCTTCTCCGGCGGTGCTTCCTCAAAGACCTTCGGGTCGATCTTCACCGGCTTGGCCGAAAACGGCCTCGGCACCAGCCGCTCCACCGTCTCGCCGGTCTGGAACTGTTGCAACGGCTGCCGCTGGAAGACAACCGCCAGCACCCCATGCAGCAAAAGCGAGAGGGCCAGCGCCGCCAGCAGCCATTTGCGGGCGCGGTGGTCTTCATTCGGGCCGGAAAAGTAGGAGGAATCCATGAAAGGGTTTGCCAGCGTTGGGGGGAGAATACATCAATTACCCCGCGTTACAACCATGCGTCCATCCGAGCTTCCAGCGTGGCTCCGCCGCCAGGGGGGGGAGTTGCTTGCCATCCACGATACCCCGCACGCCGTGGCGGGGGGGATCGCGCTCGGGCTATTGGTCGGGTTTACCCCGTTGCTCTCCATCAAGACCTTGCTGGCCATCGGGCTGGCGGCGCTCTTCCGGTGCAACAAGGTGGCGGCTGCCATTGCTGTCACGCTGCACGATCTTTCGCTGCCGCTCTCGCCGTTTTTGATCCGGGTGGAGTATGGCATCGGCTACTGGTTGCTCTCGCCCTCGCCGCGGCAGTGGCCGCCGGAGGTGCATCTGCACCACTTCCATATTGCCCAATGGCTGCGGTGGGATGTGCTCGAAGGCCTCATCTGGCCGATCTTCCTCGGCTCGTTGGTCGTCGGCATTCCGCTGGCTGCGGTGGCTTATTTTCTCTCGCTGCGGCTCATCCTGCGCTTCCGGGCCAAGCGCTCCATGCGGGAATAGAAAAATTTTTACCCGTTGGTGTGGCATTGCATCCGATACGAACGGTATGCCAGCGAAAACCAACACAACCACCCGTCGCGCGTCTAGTAACAACACCGGGCGTCGCACTTCACCCCGCACCGCAACCGCCCGTACCGCAGCTACCCGCGCTACCACGGCCAACCGCCGGGCCACCGCCCCGGCTACCCAAGGGCGCAGCACCCGGGCTACTGCCCGGCGCACCACCGGAGCCCGCGCCACCACGGCGTCTGCCAACGCCCGGCGTGCCACTGCCTCCGCAGCCCCGGCTCGTCGCCCGGCCTCGGCCACCCGCGCCAACTCGGCCGCGCGTGCCAACGCAGCCGCTGGGCGCCCTGCACGTGCCACGGCCTCCCGGCCACGCGCCGCTGCCCCCAGGCAGCGCGCCGCAGCCACCCGCCGCGTAGCGGCTCGCGGGCGGTAGGAAAGCGCCCCCCACACGTTTTGGGGTACCACCCGCCTGCATGGAGGCGGCGGGTGGTGCCATCTTCATCCCACCGGGCGGAGGAAGCCCGGCCGACAAACCATGGGCCAAGCGGTTCCGCCGCCTTGCCGCCATGGTTTTGTCGTTCTGAAAGCGCAGGAGAGAGAGGGGGAAAGCAGCAACCGGGGAATTGACCCCCGTCGGCGCGGCTGCTACACCTTGCTCCCTTTTCCTGTGAGCCATGAGCACCAACTATAAAGACACGCTAAACCTCCCGAAGACCGACTTCCCCATGAAGGCGGACCTCATTACCCGCGAACCGGCGCGGCTGGAGGCTTGGGAGAAAGCGGGGCTTTATGGCCAGATCCAGCAGGCGCGCCAGGGAGCCCCGCTCTTTGTTCTCCACGATGGCCCCCCCTTCGCCAATGGCGATGTGCACATGGGCACGGCGCTCAACAAGATCCTTAAGGATCTGATCGTCAAATCCCGCACCATGCTCGGCTACCGCGCCCCCTACGTGCCGGGGTGGGATTGTCATGGGCTCCCCATCGAGTTCAAAGTCGTCAAAGAATCCCGCGGGCTCACCCCGCTGGAAGTGCGGGAGCGCTCGGAGACCTACGCGCGCAAGTATATCGACATCCAGCGCCGCCAGTTCCGCCGCCTCGGCGTATTGGGCGACTGGGAGAACCCGTACCTCACCCTCGCGCCCGGGTACGAGGCCGAGATCGTGCGCAGCTTTGCCGGGTTTGTGGAGAAAGGGCTCGTCTACCAGAGCAAGAAGCCCGTCTACTGGAGCACCGGTGCACAAACAGCGCTGGCCGAGGCCGAGGTGGAGTATGCCGACCGGGTGGACCCGGCAATCTTTGTTCAGTTCCCCATCACCTCCGGGGCCTTGGCAGGCAAAGCCTCCATGGTGATCTGGACGACCACCCCGTGGACGCTCCCGGCCAACGTCGCCATCGCCGTGCACCCCAAGCACAGGTACGTGGCCAAGACCTTCCGGCACGTGGAGACGGGGAGGCACGAGGTGCTCCTGCTTGCCGAGGCGCTCATCCCCCAGTTTCGCGAAGCCACCGGGTGGGAAGCCGTGGCGGGCGAGGTGCACGCTTTTGCGGGGCAGGAGCTGGAGGGCGTGGAGACCGCGCACCCGTTTCTGGACCGCAAATCGCCCATCATCCTTGCCGACTTCGTGACGCTGGAGAGCGGCACCGGTGGGGTCCACGTCGCCCCCGGCCACGGTGCGGATGACTACCTTGCAGGCGTCAAATACGGCCTGCCGATCCTCTCTCCGGTGGATGATCAGGGGCGCTTCACCGAAGAGGTGGGGATGCCGCTCTGGAGTGGCAAATACGTCTTCGAGGCCAATGCCGATGTCGTCGCCCACCTTCGAGGGAGCGGCCACCTCCTTGGCGAGCAGGAGTACACCCACTCCTACCCCCACTGCTGGCGCTCGAAGACCCCCGTCGTCTTCCGCGCGGTAGAGCAATTCTTTATCCGCATTGATGCCCTGCGAGCCACCGCGCTTGAGGCGGTCGATTCCGTGCAATGGCTCCCTCACTGGGGCCGCAACCGCATCTACGGCACCGTGGAGGCCCGGCCAGATTGGTGCATCTCCCGGCAGCGCTCGTGGGGCGTGCCGCTGCCCGTTTTTTACAATGCGGAGGGCGCGCCCATCCTCGATGCCGCGCTGGGCCGCAAGGTTGCCGACCTCGTGGAGGAGCACGGCACCAACCTCTGGTTTGCCAAAGACGATGCCTGGTGGGCGCAGACGCTCGGCCTCCCCGAAGGCACCACCCGCCGCAATGATACGCTGGATGTCTGGATCGACTCCGGCGTCTCCCACGCCGCCGTGCTGCGCAAGCGCCCCGAGCTCGCCTTCCCGGCAGATGTTTACCTCGAAGCGACGGACCAGCATCGGGGATGGTTCCAGTCTTCGTTGATGACGTCGGTGGCGCTCAATGGCGTGGCCCCCTATAAGACCGTCATCACTCACGGCTTTGTGGTGGATAAAGACGGGCGCAAGATCTCCAAATCCAGCAGCTACCAGAAGCCGATGGATGCCGAGCACTTCGTCGGCAAATATGGCGCGGATGTCGTGCGGCTGTGGGTTTCCAGCGTGCAGTTTACCGATGAAGTGCCTTTCTCCGAGGAAGCCTTCACCCGGCTCGGCGAGGCCTACCGCCTCTTCCGCAACACCCTGCGCATCCTGCACGGCAACCTCCATGGGTTTGACCCCGTGGCCGACGCCGCCCCGCGCGAGGCTTATACCGAGGTGGACCGGTGGATTCTCTCGCGCCTGCAAGGCGTCGTCGCCATCTGCCGCGAAGCGTATGAGCAGTATGAATTCCGCCGCGTCTTCCAGACGTTGAACCAATTCTGCGCGGTGGATCTTAGCGCGCTGTATATCGATATCACCAAAGACCGGCTCTACTGCGACGCCGCCGCCTCCCCGCGCCGCCGCGCCACGCAGAGCGCCATGCACACCGTCTTCCACTCGCTGGTGCGGCTGCTCGCCCCGATCCTCGCCTACACGGCGGATGAGGCTTGGGAAGCCGCTGGGCATGCTCCTGGGGCCGTCCACCTCGCCGAGCTGCCGCAGGTAGACCCCGCATGGGCCGATGCCGCCTTGGAGGCCCGCTTCGATCAATACCTCGCCCTGCGCGCCACGGTGGCCCAAGCCGTGGAACCTGCCCGCAAGGCCAAGCTGATCGGCAACGCGCTGGAGGCCGAGGTGACGCTGGAGATCGCCGACGCCGCATTGCTTGAAAATGCCACCGCCCACGCCGAAGAGCTGGAGGAGTTCCTCATCTTGAGCCAGCTCCACATCCAGCCCGGAGCCGAGACGCGCGCCACCCTGCGTGTTGCGGAAGCCAAGCGGTGCGGCCGTTGCTGGCGCCACCGCGTGAGCGTGGGGGTAAACCCGGACCACCCCGAGCTTTGCGACCGGTGTGCCGATGCCGTGCGAACGGTGTAGAAGCCCCGCTCATGAGCCCCTATCTCAAGCTGCTTGCGGCCCTCTCGTTGCCGCTCTACCTTTTGGACCAGGCGACCAAGTGGGCCGTCCTCCGGTGGGTGGACCCGGAGCAGCCGCGCGCGGTGGTAGACGGGTTTTTCTACCTCGTCCATTGGTACAACACCGGGGCGGCTTTCAGCATGTTCAGCAACTCCAACGGCTTCTTCCTCGGCCTCTCCGTGGTAGCGCTGGGGGTGCTTGCTGTGCTGGCGCGGCGCGGGTTGTTCCCCGACCCCGTGAGCCGCACCGCCTGGGCGCTCTTGATTTCCGGCATTTTGGGGAACCTTACGGATCGCATCCTCCACGGCCACGTGGTCGATTTTCTGTTATTCGACCTCCACGTCCGCTTTGCTAACCCATGGCCCGCTTTCAACGTGGCCGACGCGTGCATCTGCACGGCGGCGGGGCTTTTTTTCGTGCAGTCCTTCCGCGAGCCGCGTAAGGAATAGCACCATGCTTCGTGCCCCCCTCCTTGCCGTTGTTTTTTCCGTAGCCAGCTCGCCCCTCCTTCTCGCCCAGCAGGGAGATGTGCCCCCGGTGGATGCTGCCTCCCTCCTGAAAACGCTGGAGGTGCTGGAGACCAAGCAATCGGCGAACTCCCAATCACAATATGCGCGCACCCTCCAGAGCCTGACCCAGGCCGGGGCCTCCGCCAGCGCGGCGATGAAGCTCTATGAGGATGCCACCAAAGCCACCCGCTTCCTTGGGCTTACCATGGAGCAGACCCAGTTTCAGGATTGGAAGAAGAAAGAGGGCGAGAAGCTCAAGAGCGACGCCATGCAAACCGCTGTGCGCCTGCATGTCCAATACCTGCTGTTGACCGTGCAAAATGCCAACGGCACCACGATGGAGGCCCTTGGCCCCGCGCTGGCCAACTACGCCGCCGAGCTGGCCAAAGCGTTGGAGACCGTTAAGGAACTCGATAAAGAAGAGCTGCTCAAAAAAAGCGTGGGAGATGGCGTGATCGCCAAGTGGTATGGCTTTGGCAAGCGGTTGGGAGGAGTTAAAACATGGGAGATGAGCGCGGGAAATATCGACGGTATTTACGCCAAAACCCTCCTCCCATGGATGCGGGAGAAGAAAGACCCGCGGATGATCGCGTATTGGGATGCCCGCATCGCCCGCGATGCCCGCTTGGTAGACCCCAAGGCGCAGGAGAAGAAGCCGACTCAGTTTGAGATTGATCAGTTTAACTTCATCGCCAAACCGACGCTCCTTTGGAGCCGCGCGCAAGACCTCGCCGCGCTCGGCCAGCGCAACCGGGCGATTAACGAAATGTTTGCCATCGTCAAAGCCTACCCGGACCACCCGGACAACGCCGAGTGGCTCAAGCAGCTTCGCGATCTCCTCTCCGCCCCTGCGGCGGGGTAGGGGAGGAGTGGATCGGTGCGAGAGTCGGAAATTGTAGGGCGTCTCTGTGAGACGCCGTGGGGTTGGACGGCCGTCTCACAGAGACGGCCTACAGTTCACGCGTCGCAGCCGTCCTTCCGGGATTAGAGCGATTTTGAGTCATCTGTTTCCACGCTTTGCGGCGGCGCGGGTCGTTGCCCGGCCCTTCAAGCTTGGGCAGTATTGAAAATACAGCCGCTGCGCTTGAAAAGCCGGGCACCAACCCACGGCGCTCGCAAATCATTGTAAACACTTAACTCAAAAACGCTCTAGCTTAACGTAGTAATATTAAAAGCAACCGTGTGAATCGCATTTTCTACCTAGGGTAGTGAGGCAGAGATTCATTTCATTATTTTGGGCGCTTTTCCGGCCTTTCTGCGTTGCTCGCAAAGCCGGTATCTAGAGATATCGGCTTCGCTCGACGCCTTAAAATGCCTGAAAAATCACCTCAAAATCATTTCATTCACTTCTGACTTACCACACTGGTTTGGCTATTTACGGCGAAGGAGAATCGCCCCACCGGCCAATAGCGCCACGCCGATAAATACCCCCGTGGAGGGCTCGGGTACGGCGATCACCTCCAGATTCAGCGTGGCAAAGCCATCGCCCGTACTCCCCATCCGCAGCTCGACGTTGTAGTCGCCGAGCGAGGCGATCAGCCCCGTACTGGCCAGCGTGCCCACGATGCCATTCTCCGAAGAGGTGGTAAAGAGTGTGTAGACCCCCTCGGCTGCGGGGCCGAAGTTGAACTGAAACGCGGAGAGGTTGAGCACCCCTTCGCCAATATTGAGCGTGCCGCTGGTAAGGTGCACATGGTCGCTCGTGCCGGGCGTCTCCAGGGCGAACCGGAGCGATTCCTCCCCGGCGAGGCTGATGTTGAAAGACTGCGCCCCCATGGCAAGCGTCAGCGTGCCTGCGGCAAGGGCACCGGAGCCCGAGACATCCAGCCCACCGCCTGCCCCGAGAGTGATGCCGTTTGCCGAGATCCGCCCGCCCGCGCCTCCGAGAGCCCCGCCATTGATCGTGTAGGCCCCGCCACCGGTGTGCGTACCGGTGACGAGCAGGAGCCCGTCGTTAATCGTGGTGACGCCGGTATTGGTATTGGCCCCGCCAAGCACCCAAGTGCCCGAGCCGTTTTTGGTGATGGCAAAGGCTCCGACGATCCCAATACCGTCGCTGATGTTTCCGCTGATCGTGTTGGCCCCGGTGTTGGAGCCGGCGAGCGTCAAGGTTTTGCCCCCGTGCTGACGGCTGTAGACCGCACCGCCGAAGTTCAAGGTATGCTCAGGGGATTCCTTGTTGTTGGAAAAAGTGATATGGCCCCGCGTTGCCACGGGCGCGTTGATCCATTGGCTGGCCGACCCGGTACCAACGGCAGAGATGGAGCCGCCAGACTCGATTTCGAAAAAGTGCCCCGAGGAATTGAAGGTATAGGCCCCGGCGGTGGATTCAAAGAGGATATTCGCTAGTGCCGGAGAGCCATCCGTAAAGATCGCGCCGCCCTCTGCACGGTTGAAGGTGGCGGTGGCGGTGTAATCGTAAGCCGCAGCGCCCGAGGCCCATTTGGTAACGTCAAAATAGTTCCCCCCCGTGGCTGCGGACCAAGTGCTACTGGCGGCATGGAGCTGCGCGCTCCCCAAAAGAAGTGCGGCCCCGGAGAGCCACGCAAACCGCCGAAGACCCCCAGCCCGGTCGCTTTGCGGACGGTCGTTGACAGGCCGAAGAATCTCGGAGATGGAGAGGAGGTTCATAAAATGGGGTCTGAATTGGAGGGCAACTTTTTGAAGCCACTTCTTGCCAAAACAATCCCATTTGAACGAACCGGGCTGAAAAATGAATAAAACGGGCGCATCGCCACCGCACCTCCAGAGGAAGGAAGTGCCGTATCGCAAAAATGAAAGGCGGAGAGTTGCCTGGGTACTACTTCTTTCCGCCTTTGTTCACTGCGGCGCTAAACCAATCAAAACCACCGCCGCCTCCACCGCTGTTGCGGTTGCTTCCGCTGTTGGGCCGGGGAGCGGGGCGCTGGCCGCCTGCGGGGCGGCTCCCCCCGCCGGGGCGTGCGCCAGGCTCGGGGCGGCTCTTCAAGGAAAGAGCGATGCGGCCCCGCTCCAGATCGATCTCCATCACCGTCACTGTTACCTTTTGCTGCACTTTGACAACATCCGCCGGGTCTTTGACAAACTGGTCTGAAAGCTGGCTGATATGCACGAGCCCGTCCTGGTGCACCCCAATATCCACAAACGCGCCAAACGCCGCCACGTTGGTGACGATGCCAGGCAGCTTCATGCCGACCTGCAAATCGCTGATTTTGTTGACCCCTTCGGTAAACGAGAACGCCTCAAACTGTTGCCGAGGGTCTCGCCCCGGCTTGGCTAGCTCGTTGAGGATATCCGTCAACGTGGGGAGGCCGACTTTCTCGGTTACATAATTTTTGAGGACGATCTTTTTGCGCAACCCTTCGTCGCGCACCAGGTCGGCCACGGAGCAACCAAGGTCGCGCGCCATGGCGTCTACAATGGGGTAGCTCTCGGGGTGGACGGCGCTGGCATCGAGCGGGTTGGCCGCGCTGCGGATCCGCAGGAAGCCCGCCGCCTGCTCAAACGCCTTGGGCCCGAGGCGGGGGACTTTGAGCAGCAGCTCCCGCGTGGGGAAGGGGCCGTTTTCGTTGCGGTAAGTCACAATCGCCTCGGCGATGGAGGGGCCGATGCCCGAGACGTAAGAGAGTAGCTGCTTGGAGGCGGTGTTGAGCTCCACGCCCACGCCGTTCACGCAGGAGATCACCATATCATCGAGGCTCTTCTTGAGCGCATGCTGGTCGACATCATGCTGGTACTGGCCGACACCAATCGATTTGGGGTCGATCTTCACCAGCTCGGCCAGCGGGTCTGCCAGCCTGCGGCCGATGGAGACCGCCCCGCGCACGGTAATGTCGTGGTCCGGGAACTCTTCACGCGCCACCTCGGAGGCGGAGTAGATGGAGGCCCCGCTTTCGTTAACCATAAGGACCGGGATGCCCGGGTTGAGCTTGCGTACAAACGCCTCTGTCTCGCGGCCCGCCGTGCCGTTACCGATGGCGATGGCCTCCAGCTTGAAGTGTTTGATAAACGCGAGCACCTTCTGCCCCGCCTCGGCGGCAGAGCGTGCCCCTTGCTCGGGGTAGATCACGTCGTGGTGGAGCAGCTTGCCCTGCGCATCGAGGGCAACCGTCTTGCACCCCGTGCGGAAGCCCGGGTCGATGGCGAGGAGCGACTTCTGCCCCAGTGGCGAGGCCAGCAGCAGCTCGCGGAGGTTCTCGGCAAACACACGGATCGACTCTTCATCCGCGCGGCGCTTGAGCTCCAGGCGCATCTCCGTCTCCATGGCGGGGCCGAGGAGGCGCTTGTAGCTCTCTTGCACGGCAAGGCGTACCTGCGCAGCGGCGGCGGTGTTCCCTTTGGCAAAGAGTGGCTCCAGCGTGCCGAGCGCCGAGGTTTCCGGCGGGAAGACGCGCATCATGAGGAACCCCTCCTTCTCCCCCCGGCGAATGGCGAGGATGCGGTGCGAAGGGGCTTTGGAGGCAGGCTCGCTCCACTCAAAGTAGTCCTTAAACTTGGCTCCCTCCGTCTCCTTGCCGGGGAAGACTTTGGAGGTGATCTCCGACTCGCTCTGGTAAACGGCGCGCAGCCGGGCGCGGGCGTCTTTGTCGTCGTTAAAGCGCTCGGCAAGGATGTCGCGCGCCCCGGCCAACACCTGCTCCACGGTGGTAAGTGGCGGCTCGGCAGTCTTGGCCCCTTCCAGAAACGGTGCGGCGGCCTGCACGGGGTCGATCTCCGCGGCCTGGGTAAAGAGGAGGTCTGCCAGCGGCTCCAGCCCCTGCTCCTTGGCCACGGTGGCGCGGGTGCGCTTCTTGGGGCGGTAGGGGAGGTATAAGTCCTCCAGCGCGGTGATCGTCTGCGCCGCCGAGATCCCCTTCTTGAGCTCTTCAGAGAGAAGGTTGCGCTCCGCGAGCGATTTGGTGATCGCCTCGCGCCGCGCATCCAGCTCCGCGAGCTTCTCCATGCGGTCGCGAATGTGGGTGATCGCCACCTCATCCAAGCTCCCCGTCACCTCTTTGCGGTACCGCGCGATAAAGGGCACCGTGGCCCCTTCCTTGAAGAGTAGCGCCGTGGCCATCACCTGCCGGGGCTGGAGCGAAAGCTCGCGGGTGATTGTTTCCAGATGGTGGGGGGGGATCGGCGCAAGCGCGGCGGCGGCGGCTGGGGAAGGGGCGGTGGTGTCCATTGGGTTGTGGGGCGGCGATGGTTACACCACATCCTGTTGCGGTTCAAGCCCGCGATGGGGGGGCTCCCTTGGTTTTAGGGGCTTGAGATTGCCGGCGCTCTCTCGCAAAATGCGGCGTCATGGTTACTCATCGTCTCCCCACGCCCCGTCGTAGCCTTGTTGGCAAAACCCGTTTTGCGGCCGCCGCCGCTCTCGCGCTTTCCCTGCTCGGGCCGCTGGCCCAGGCGCAGACCTATACCTGGATCGGAGGCAGTGGGGAATGGAGCCAGTCCGACATTCACTGGCTCTTCGGGCCGGGGCTGACGACCTGGAGCAATGACAATCCCCCCAACAACGCCCGGTTTGTGAACTATAGCGATCTTGAGCTGACTGAGGATATCGTGGCCGGTACGATCACCCTGGGCCCAGGGGATTTCGAGGTAAAGCTCGGTTCGGTGAACCTCTCGACTTTGGAGTTCGACCAAATCACTTCCGGAGGGAAGGAGATCACCGTGTGGGGCAACCTGCGGCTGGTTGCCAAACAATCCGGCGCCATCCTTGATACGACGTTGATGTTTGTCGACCATTCCGTCCTCGAGCTTGAAGCCGCCTCCTCCATTACCGGAGGTACGATCACGTTTTCCGATCAGTCCCGGTTGAACGTGGACGTCTCCGACGCGATCACCGGAGGTACCCAGCTTTTCAAGGGCGATTCCGTCATGACCGTTACCGGCTCCCTCGGGGTGAATGGGGGGAGCCTGAAATTTAGCGAAAACGCGAAGCTTGAGGTGAAAGGCCACGATGCCATCGTGGCGGACCAACTGGTGTTCAGCGGCTCCAGTGTGTTGGAGGCCCATGAGGAAGGGGGGATCATCGGTCGGGACTTTGACACCACCATCCAGCTCGACGAGGAAGCGACGCTCAAGGCATTGGGGGTCAATAGTATCGATGGTGTGGCAATCAGCTTCGGCGCTTCTGGAACCGGGGGCACGCTCGATCTCCGCGCAAGCGAGGTCACGATCCGGGGACTTTTGGGAAGTAAGGGAGTGATCGAATCCAATGCTTCGGCGGGCTCGATGTTGATTCTCGATACCGGGGTTTTGGGTTCTGGCGGGGAGGAATGGGCCAGCAGCTCCAATTACGGCGGCATCCTCCGGGATGGCAGCTCGCCCCTGGGGATTCTCCTTACCGGGACGGTCGGTCGCGGGATGCTCTTTCTGACCGGGAGCAGTAATACCTACTCGGGCGGGACCACCGTGGAGCGGGGCGATCTCTTCGTCTATGCCTCTGGGGCATTGGGGACAGGGTTTGTGAAGGTCAACAGCGGCTACGCGGGTTTGCAGGTGATGGCAGGCGTGGAGGTCGGGCAGACGATTTCGCTGACAAACGGGGGCTCCCTCATCAACCTGGGGGTCGTTGGCGGCGATGAGGAAGTGGCCGTCACCGCGGTCGGCGGCGGCAAGGTCACCAATCGAGGAGTTATCCTCGGCGATGTGGTGATGGACGATGCCGCCAACGAGGTGAATCTCTACGTGGGCTCCTCAATCACGGGGGATTTGCAGCTCGGGGGGCACGAACAATCGACCCTCTTTCTGAGGGGCACGGGCAGCCAGCTCTTCTCCACCGCCGTGGGGGGGGAGGTCAGCCTTGCCGGAAATCTCAATAAGTCCGACGAAGGCAAGTGGATTATCGATACCGACCTTGAGTTTAGCGAAAGGGTGTGGATCGCCAATGGGGAGCTGGAGATCGACGGCGGGAGCATCACCGGCTCGCAGGTGGAGATGCGCGTGGGCGGAAGCTACGGGACCAACCATCTCAATATCACCAACGGCGTCGTCGAGGTCGCCTCCATCGATGTCAAAGCCTCGGCAGCCATGGGGGCGTCGTGGCTCACCGTCTCGGGGAGCCAAGCGCGGCTTTCGCTCGCCGATGAAAATGGCGAGGGGCAAATTTTTATCGGGACGACCGGCACCGCCGGGATGTGGATCACCGGGGGCGGCACCGTTACCTACGAGTTGGCAGGCGGCATGGGGATTGAAGAAGAATCGTGGACGACCGCGCTCATCTCCGGCGAAGGATCGCTGCTGGAGGGGGGCGCCTTCTTCTCCGTCGCCAGCGAGGGGAAGGCGTTGCTTACCCTTCAGGATGGCGGCACCCTCCGGCTCACCGATCCGGATGGAACGCTTTATATTGCCAGCTATAGCTCGGCGTCCGCTTCGGTCAGCATCGGGGGCGAGGTGGAGATCGATGGCACGGTCTCCGCCGCCACCGCGGCCGGGCTGCTCGATGTGCCGTACATTTCCTTTGGGGAGGGGAATGGGGCGCTTTACTTTA
>JBBCKB010000023.1:0-30129 GCA_037189965.1 Chthoniobacteraceae bacterium
CTTGCGCCGAGCGACTTTCTTTTCAGCGGTCATGTCTGTCTTAGGTTTGGTTTTTGGTGGTACAAAAACCCTTACCAAAACGACGTGGCCGCTGTCTGCTTTACCGGCCTCCCACTGTCAGGCGATTACCATCTCTGCACATCCGCCCCCATGTGGGCGTGCGATCTCTAGGGCAAGGAAGATGCCCACGCCTGACTTCAACCGCTGGCACCGCCACTTTGGTGGACCGCCGGCCTCCAGCGCCGCTCCGGGAGGTTCACGCCCCACCCGGCAGGAGGCCCGGCGCGCCGAGGCACCCTCAGCTCCGCTGGAGCTGCCGATGGAGAAATTCCTGCCTCGGGAGCCGCGCCCGCATAATCCTCATACAGAGGTGCCCCCTCTCTTCCGCTGGCTGGCGCTGGCGGGGACAGGCACCGGCTTCCTCATTGCGTGGGCGCTGGTTACGTTCCGGTAGTACCTTGTAACAAGAGAAATGACGCATGGAGCGCCGGATTTTTGGTTCAGGGCAAGGCGGAAGCCCAAGGGGCTATCTGAAGATAGCCACTTCGGGCTGACAACGCAGCCCTGGGCCAAAAAGACAAGCTAAATGCGAAATTCCATGCGTTACAAGGTGCTAGTCTCCTCAAGGAACTCGCCGACGCGGCGGAATTTTGCATACCGCTGGGCGATCAACTCGTCTACGGGGATCTGCGAGAGCTCGCGCAGGTGTTTCGCAACGGCGGCCCGCAGGTTTGCGGCGGCGGTAGCGTGGTCTTTATGCGCGCCCCCAAGGGGCTCGGGGATCACTTCATCCACCAGCTTAAGCTCCGCGAGATCTCCCGCCGTGAGCTTGAGCGCGGCGGCGGCTTCCGGAGCATGCTTGCGGTGCTTCCACAAGATGGCGGCGCACCCCTCGGGGCTGATGACGGAGTAATACGCGTTCTCCAGCATGAGCACGCGGTCGGCAACGCCGATGCCAAGCGCCCCGCCCGAGCCGCCTTCGCCAATGACGACGGCGACGGTCGGCGTGCGCAGCACCATCATCTCCCGGAGGTTCACGGCGATGGCTTCGGAGATGTGCCGCTCTTCAGCACCCACGCCGGGGTAGGCCCCGGGGGTGTCGATAAGGGAGACAACCGGGAGCTTGAACTTCTCCCCCATCCGCATGAGGCGCAGTGCTTTGCGGTACCCCTCCGGGTGGGCGCTGCCGAAGTTGCGTAAAATGTTTTCTTTTACATCGCGCCCCTTTTGGTGGCCGATGAGGACGCACCGCTCGCCCTCGAGCGTGGCCAGCCCCCCAGGCATGGCGTGGTCGTTGCCAAAGGTGCGGTCGCCATGCAGCTCTACGAAGCGGCTGAAGGCGAGCTGCACATAGTCGAGCATGAAGGGGCGCGCCGGGTGCCGGGCGATCTGCACCCGCTGCCACGCACTGAGGTTGAGGTAGATCTCGCGCTTGGTCTCCTCAAGCTTCGTTTCCATGCGGCGGATTTCGGCCTCCAGGTTGATATCCTGGTCTTGCGAATGTTTCTGGAGTTCCTCAAGCCGGGCCTGGAGTTCGGCGATCGGCTTTTCAAATTCGAGCGGTTGGATCTTCATGAGGCTTACTGAATGGAAACTGGATCGTTTTTGCGCAGCAAAGTCGAGAGTTCTTCCATCTCCTTCTGGGTAAAAGCGATGCCGCCACCCCCCGGGGGCTTGGGGCCACCTTCGGTATAGAAGGTAAAGCCGCGCGTTGTAAGGTCCACCCAACGGGCGCTGCCTTGGTAGTCGGCAGAGGTGGGCAAGACCCGCCGCCCCTCCTGCCAGGCGAGGACGTCTCGCACTTTGGAGGCAACCGGAGCCGCCGGACCATTCCCCTGCGGCGCGGGGGCGGCCCACGAGAGCGCTTTGTATTCTTTGAAGAAGCGGTGGTGGTTGGTCAGCGTGACGGTCTGGCGCTTGCGGTCGATCGTCAGGGCAAACTGCACCTGCGGCACGTAGAGCACCTGGCCGACACTCAAACGGCGCGGGTCAGTCAGGTTATTGCACCGCATGATCAAGTCTTGGGTGGACTTGAGCTTGCGCTCGATCTTCGCCAGCGCATCGCCACGCACCACTTCGTAGCGGACTTTGTATGGCCCCGGCCCGGGGGTGAAGAAGAGAGATACATTGATCTCCCCCAGCGCGGCCTTGGCGGCATCCAGCCCGGTGGAGTACGGGTAGCGGTCCAGAAAAAGGAGCAGGCCGCTCTGGGCCTCGGCCAGCTTCCCCTCTTTGTGGAGCGCGAGCAGTTTCTTTAGCTCGGGGAGGCTCGGGTCGGGCGGCGGGGTTGGCGGGCCGCCAAGCGCCTCTTCGGGGGGGATGCGGTTGGGCACCACAAAGAGCTGGTAGGCAAAGTAGCCTGCCGAGCCGAAGATGGCCACGCTCAGGCCCAGGATGACCAGCGCTTTGAAGATCCAGATCAGTTTCCTCACGGCACCGGGGTAATGGAGTTACAACAACCCGCGACGGCGAAAATCATTCAAATTTCCCCCGGCAGATTGTTGGATGAGATCGATCGTAAATTTGAGCAGGCAGACCTCCCACGCATCGTCCACGCCCTGGATCACGGCTGTGAGCGCGCTTTCGGCGGGGGGGATGCTGGTGCGCACCCGGTCGATGACTTCCTCCACCGGGCCGTGAACGACGTTTTCAACCACGTCCATCTTGCGGAAGGCGAAGCCGTACTTGAGCACGGCCACCGCCTCCTGCCGCTGCTCCATCCATTGCAGGAAGCGCTGCGCCTTTTCGCCAAACCCCTCCAGCAACATGCGCGAGTACTGGCCCGGGGCGATGATCTGCGGGCGCTCGGCCTCGATGCGCCCATCGCGCACGCGCACGACGCCCACCTCATCCATCAACTCGGTAATGAGGTGGAAGCGGAAGCTCGTGCTGCCAAATGTCTCAATCCGCCGGTCGGGCGCGAGCACGACTTTGGTGTTCTCTACGGCGTATTGAAAGCTGTCTTCACTGATCATGGGTGCAAGTCGGGTAAGGATAATGGAGTCCGCGCCCCGGCGCACCCCTAAAACAGCAAAAAGCCACGAAAGGGTATTTCGTGGCTTTCGCCGCTACCGGGTGCCTACGGGGCCACCCGGGCTTTCTTTTAAAGCGAAAAAGTTAATGCGAAGAGCGCAGCCTACTTGGCCTTCTCTTCGATGTACTTGATGACATCGCCCACGGTCTGGAGCTTCTCGGCATCTTCGTCGGGCACTTCGACGGAGAATTCTTCCTCAAACGCCATCACGAGCTCCACCGTGTCGAGGGAGTCGGCACCGAGGTCTTCGATGAAGGAGGCGCTCGGGGTCACTTGCTCGGCGTTAACGCCAAGCTGTTCGACGATGATGTCTTTGACTTTTTCTTCGATGCTTTTTTCAGACATAAAAACAGGGGTTACAGGTTGGTCTTGGGAGTCTTGGAAATCCGGGACGTGTTGGTTGTTGGAATTCGAGGGCAAAGCACTAATGAGCACCGGCCTCTTTGGCAACAAAGATTTTATGCCCTTTGCCAATGAATCGCAGTTGAGCGGGTGGCCCGCATGCACTATTGTCGGGCTCTTTGACCACCATGAGCGACCAACCCCTTGATTTCGACCTGAAATTTTTGCCCGATTGGCTGAAAGAACCCGCCGGGAAAAACCCGTATGCCGATTTTGAGGGAGAACGCCCTCGCCGTAGCGGCCCTCGGAGGGATGACGGCGGCTTCCGCAGTGGCCCTCGGCCCGGCGGCCCACGCCCCGGAGGGCCTCGCCCTGGTGGCCCGCGCCCCGGTGGCGGCCCGGCCCGGCCCGGTGCTTCCCGGGATGGCCGCCCCCCGCGTAAAGACGGGCCCCGCTCCGGACGCCCCGAGCCGCGCCAAAACCATTCCCATGCCGCTGGCCCTCGGCCCGCCCCGCAGCCTGCGGCCCCCGCGCAGCCGCCTGTGCCCCTTCAGATCGAGTTTCTCCCGCAGGAAGAGAGCGTGGGCGCGCTCGTCCAGCAGATCAAGAGCAGCCACCGCGCCTTCCCTCTCTATGGAGTGGGCCGCATGTTCCTCAACAAGCCGGAGCGCCACCGCGTGCGCATCACCTCTCTCGCCCCGGCCTGCCCGCTCTACGCCGTGGGCGAAAGCGCCACGCTCAGCCGCGCCCAAGCCGAGCGCGAAGCCTTCCGCGCCCTGCGCGCCACCCATTACACCGAAGAAACCACCGAGGTAGAGCCGCCCAAGGGGAATTTTGCCTCCGTAGCCCGCTGCCGCCTCAGCGGCGTCCTGCTCGGGCCGACAAACCACCACGGCTACCAACCCGCGCTGCGTCGCCTTTACGATACCCGATTCAGCCGCCGCAGCTCCTACCCGGAGTTTCTCCGGCAGATCGAGGTGGTCAGCGACCCCGCCGTCGTCGAGGCGTGGAAGCAGGAGAACAGCCGGCTCACCCTTTACCGTACCACTCAGGAAGCCGAGCCAAAGGAGTTCAAAACGCTTGCCGAGGTGGAGGCCCACTTCCGCGCCACGTATCTGGAAAGCGCTCTAAAGGGCGAAAAGAGCGTCACCATCGGCGGCGTCGCCAGCCGTTCGGTAAATGACCGCACCATCCGCGAGGCCATCCGCGCCGCCTGGGAAAAGGAGCGCACCTTCCCCTCCCAGCTCGTAAACCTCCTGCGCCCGCACTTCACGACGGCCAACCTGCAAATCTGGAAGCACCGCAAACGCATCCTCTTTATCTCCGATGTACGCCCCGTCCGCTTCGGGCCGGAGGCACGCAGTGTTTCGGAGCCGATTGCCAACCTGCTCAATATCATCGAAGCCTCGCCCAAGTGCACCCGGAGCGACCTTTCCGCGCAGCTCCTCAAGCCCCGCGAGAACGACCCCGAGTACCCGCAGCTAAAGGCCGCCCTTGCCGCAGACCTTCATTGGCTCATCCAGGCGGGGCATGTCATCGAATTCCACGATGGTACGTTTGACCTCCCGCTCCCGCCCAAGGAAGCCGCTCGCGAAGCCGCTGCCGGAGAAGCGGCGGAGCCCACAACAGCGGGCGAAGAAGTCGTGCAGGCAGCCGTAGAGGCAACTCCTGAAGCCGTAGAGGCGGTGGAAGCAACGGCAACCGCCGTGCCTGCCGAAACCGTGGAAGCCGCTATCGAAGCCTCTGCTTCAGAAGAAGCGGTGGAAGCAGCGGCTCCTCAGGCAGAGGCCGAGCCGATTGCCGAGCCCGCTCAAGATACAGCCCCGGCAGAAGGTTCCGCCCAACCTCCGGACCAAGTTTAATCAATGAATGGCTTGAGCCCCCCGCCTATGAGGGGGCTCAGGGCATTTTGTTTAAACAAAGCAGGCGGCATTCCCTTGCCGCCTTTCTTTGGAAGGCTTCGTAAAGCCTTGGAAAACAATCACTTCAGCGGCGGCTGATCAAAAACTCCGCCACTGAAAACCTCTGGGGCTACGCCCCCCTTCGGAGCGTTTGGCTCCGGATTGCAAACTCCCCGCTACGCCCCCGAATCGTCAGGAGGTACAGCGCCTCCCTCTCCTTCGCCCGAAGCGCGCTTGATTTCACGGTAAAGCTCGCCACGGAAGATGGGGATTTCGCGCGGCGCGCTGATCCGAATACGGACAGTATCCCGCTCAATTCTGGTCACCATGATCTCGATATTATCGCCGACCATGATCGTTTCACCGATTTTTCGTGATAGGACTAACATGTTATTACATCTCTACGATTGCAGCATTTGGGACAGATGCAATCCATACCTTCCAAGCGTCCTTCCAATCCATAGGGCGTGGGTCCAACCCGGGCCGCCTCACAAATTCGCCTGATGTGGTCCCGTAAAATCTCACGGTTTTGGGTAAACTGGGAACATGAGATAAATTGCTGGATATGCCGGGAAAACCGGTATCCGGCAAGTCTGCAATTGCGCCAAACGTGAATCACTGGACCTAGGTAGTAGCAGAGTGCCCCCGATTGCAAGAAAACGTTATAACAAAAAGTGAAACATCTTCACATCAAAAATTTAACAATCTCTTTTAAAGAACCGCTGATCAAAGCCAGCGTCGTTACAACCGGGCATTTTCACCTCTTTTTTGAGCCGGTCCCTACTCGCCTTTCTTCAGAGAGGCGGCGGAGAACCGGCTCAAAAATCCCCTGAAACCGTTTGGGGTTTGTCGAGCTGTATCTTTTTAAGGCTTCGAGTAGAGCCCTCCCCCCGGGCGCGGCAGGCCGGGGAGCGTTCCATCCTCCTGCCGATACTGGTGGAGCTTGTTGCGCAGCGTACGCACGCTGATCTGGAGCAACCCGGCCGCCCGGGTGCGGTTTTGGTTGGTATACTCCAGCGCCCGTAAGACGTGGCGTTTCTCCAGCTCGTTGAGCGTAAGGAGCGGCTCGCGCTCATCGCCCCGGGTAAGCCGGGCCGAGGTGCCCACGAGGTCGAAGTCTGCCGCCTCAAGCCGCCGGTGCCCCCCGGAGAGGATGAGCGCGCGCTCCAACGCATTCTCCAGCTCCCGAGCGTTACCCGGCCAGTGGTACGCCTCGAGGCGGCGCATCGCCTCCTGAGAGATACCCGCCTCCACGGCTCCGCCCCGGTGCCCCTCGATCCACCCCGCCACAATCGGCGCAATATCTCCCTGCCGCTCGCGCAACGGGGGGATATGGAGCGGAAAAACATTGAGCCGGAATAGAAGATCCTGGCGGAAGCTCCCCCGGGCGACCTGGTCGGCGAGATCCCGCGTGGTCGTGGCCATGAGCCGAAAATCGCCCCCTGCCACCGGGCGCCCCGGTTGAGCCCCATGGCTGCACTCCTGAAGCAACCGCAGCAAGCGCACCTGCAAACGCAAAGAAAGGTCGCTCACCTCCTCCAGCAAGAGCGTGCCCCCTTGGGCCAGCTCCACCAAGCCGCAAGCCCCGCTCTCGGGCTCGCCAAAAAGCTCCTTCTCGATCCGCTCCTCGCCCCCCGCCCCGCAATTGATCCGCAGGAACGGCTTCTCCGCACGTGGGCTGGCGCGGTGGATCGCCGCCGCCACGGCCTCCTTCACCGAACCCGCCTCTCCCCGGATCAACACCGGGGCCTCAGTCGGCGCGATCTTGCGAACCATCTCGCGCAGGCGTGTCATCGCGGGGGAAGTGCCGGTAAGCGCGGTCTGGCGCTCCTCGGTCGGGCGCACGGCAGGGGCTGCCGGTTGAGCCATCACACGTTGGAGAACGAGGTCCACCTCATCGAGCGAAAGCGGCTTGACCAAAAAGTCGAACGCCCCGGCGCGGATGCTGGCCACGGCTGTCTCCGCGCTGCCGCGGGCGCTCATCATTACCACTCTTGGCTGCCCTCGCGTGAGCCCTCGCAGCAGGCTCAAGCCCGCGCCATCAGGCAGGCAATCATCCAGCAAAACGAGGTCGAAACGCAACGCCCTCAGTTGGTTCTCCGCTTCTGCCAGCGTCTCCGCGAGCACCAGTACGTACCCGCGCTTGCGCAGGTGGTGCATCAAAGAAGTGTGGTTTTGCGGCTCGGCATCTACAAGCAAGATCGTGGTACTCATCCTGAGTGCAGAGCATAGCGCCCCGGCGGCGCGCCACAATCGGGCGGGGGCACGCCGCAATGGTGAGCCTTTCCCCCAACCACCAGGCGGTGGCACTCCCAAATCGACAAGGAGACTCCCTCACCCACCTTTTATTCGTAATTTTACGAAGTTTAGTACCCAAAACCCCTTGACTAGGGGATTCCCCCATACTATCTCCCTCCGGGTGCAGAAAAAATTCGCATTTTTACTTACTTTTATTCCTTTGCTGTCGAGCCAGCTTGGCGCCCAGACGGAGCTGATCCAGAACGGCGGCTTCGAACACGTCGGCGTTGAGAACTACGCCGCGCAGATCGGAATCCACGAAGCGCTCAAAGATGGCAACTGGGGTTGGACGGAATCCACCGCTCCGGGAGGCTCTTTGTCCCAAGGGCTCCAGACCGTCACCGGCTGGTACACCGAAGGCTACCACTTCCTGATGACCCCGAGCTCCGCCACCAATGGCGGCGCAGGCACCAGCTGGAATGACCGCATCACCTTCTGGGCGACCAACAACCAGAACCTGATCAACGATACCGATCCCGACAAGCTTGTACCCGCAGCGTTGTCCTACATCCCCGCCACCAGCCCCTCCGGGGGCAACTTCATCGCGCTGGATGGGGCGTACACCTTTGGCTCCTGGCAGCGGGTCGTCATCACGCCCGGCTATTGGGATTCGGTGAACAATATCTGGGTCAACGAAGTTTCGGAGTTCAAATACGGCGACCCGGAAACCGGGCAGGTAAACTTGAGCCTGCCGATCATGCAGGAGATCTCCGGCCTGGAGATCGGGCAGGAGTACGAGCTTTCCTTCTACTGGGCCGCCGCGCAGCAGTACGGCTACACCGGTGCCACGTGGGAGTATCTGCACGTGAGCCTTGAAGACGACGTCAACCAGACCTTCTCCTACAACTCGGAAGAGAACCCAATGCCCGAAGGCGGCTTCCAGGCATGGACGAAGGAGACCCTCCGCTTCACGGCTACCGGCACGACCCGCGTCCTCTCCTTCCTAGCCGGGGGTGGGCCCGATGGGCAGCCTCCGTTTGTCTTTCTTGATGCCGTCTCCATGAAGGCCGTGCCCGAGCCCGGCACCTTTGTAGCCATGGCCACAGGCCTTGCCGGCTTGCTTCTGCTGCGCGCCCGGCGGCAGAAAAAGGAGTAACCTCTTTTTCCGGTGGAAGCGCTAGCGTACTCGATCTTCCGGCTGACGATATGGCTCATTTTGCTGGTGGCCATCTTCGTCCCGCTGGAGCGGTTGTTGGCGCTTCACCCGGCGAAGATCTGGCGCAAACAAGTCGGCGTAGACCTTTGCTGGTACTTCATCAATAGCCTTTTACCGGCGGCGATCATCGCACTTCCGCTGGCGGCACTTGCCGGGGTGCTTCAGAATTTTGATCCACTCGGCCTCTACTCCACCGTGGCGACGTGGCCCAAGTGGCTCACGCTGTTATTGATCTTTATCGTCAACGACATCGGCGCTTACTGGGGCCACCGCGCCTCGCACAAGATCCGCTTCCTCTGGCGCTTCCACGCCATCCACCACAGCGCCGAGCAGATGGATTGGCTCGTGAACACCCGGGCCCACCCGCTGGATATGGTCTTCACCCGCATCTCGGGCCTCGTGCCGGTCTACCTGCTCGGGCTGGCGCAGACGGCGGGCGGCAAGCCGGACCTCGGAGTGGCATTAGTGTTGGTCATCGGGACGATCTGGTCCTTCTTTATCCACTCCAATGTGCGCATCCGCCTCGGGCCGCTGGAGTGGCTCATTTCATCGCCCCTCTTCCACCACTGGCACCATACCAACGACGAGCACCGCGACCGGAATTTTGCCGCCATCTTCCCATGGATCGACCGGCTCTTTGGCACCGCATGGCTACCCAAGCATTGGCCCCCGGTTTACGGGATTGATGCGAAGACTCCCGAAACCCTCACAGGGCAGTTTCTAAAGCCGCTGCTGGCCCGCAAACGGCGGGCCAAGGCAAAGCCCGCCCCCGCTACGGAGCCAGAAAATCGACCTGGCCCGAGCCAAGGTGGTACTCCGCCCCCGTAATCAGAATCTCCTTACGCTGCTCCATCTCGCGAAGGATGGGGCTTTGCTCGCGGATGCAACGGATGACGTTGCGCACGTTTTCATGGCAGACGGCGGTTACGAACGCCGGGTTCTTGGAGTTTCTCTCCCCCTCAAAAGGCTCCACCTTCTCCATGGCCGAGCGGATGGGGCGCAGCAAGGTGGTAATGTTACCAAGCTCCACATTATCGATGGCGGCCTTGATGGCTCCGCAGTTCTCATGCCCCATGACGACGACGACCTTCGCCCCCGAAACCCTGCAGGCGTACTCCAGGCTGCCGAGGATCTCGGCGCTGGCCACGTTACCCGCCACGCGGGCGACAAAGAGGTCGCCAATGCCCGAGGCAAACACATCCTCCACGGGGATTCGGGAGTCCAAACACGAAAGAATGACGGCCCCCGGGTGCTGCCCGCTTGCGCCTTCGCGGATGCGCTCTGAAGTGTTGAGCACCGTGAGGCTACCGCTCACAAACGCGCGGTTGCGCTGGCGCAACGTGCGCAATACCCCCCCGGGGGTGAGCCGCGCCTGCCGCTCGGCGGTGATAAACTGCGCGGGGAAAATCTCCTCCTCCGGCATCTCCCTCGCCACTGCATCGGGCAAGGTGAGCAAGAAAAGGCCGAGGGCGATCCAGCCCCCCGCAAACCGCGAGCGGATAAAGAACAACATGGGGGCGATTTTCCTCCCCTCCCCCCCGGAGCGCAACCTTTCATTTCCCGCAGCTCACGCGGACGAGGTGGACGCTGTTATCCGCCCCACCCAGCTCGCACAAGCCGCTGCGGCCGGGGGTAGCCTCCAGCCGGGCAAGATCGGCCCCGGGGTACTTGGCTTGCAGGGCGCTCCAGACCTCCGCATTCCACGAACCGGCATTCTCCATCCACTCCGAAGCACAGATCCACGCCTCTTCCTCCGTGCGCTGGCCGACACCAAAGTTGCCCAGCTGCGCGCCGCGGTCGGGCACGGCCATCTGCTCGCTTTCGCGCAGAAGGCAGCGGCGCTCGACATCCACCTCGGCGATAAAAAGCGGCGCGCGGTGGCGGACGACGTGCGCATTCCCCTCCCCCCGGCGCGTGTAGACCAGGAAGAGCCGCCCCCCCACGCGGGCCCAATGCTGCTGCGTATCGTAGGAGCCCAGCTCGGCCCCGTCATCAAAACGCCACGGCTCGGGCTCGGAAAAGTGGAGCCCATCGCCCGAAGTGGCGTGGTAAGCGCGCAGCCCATTGCGCAAGGTGAGCCAATAGCGGCCTCCGTGGGCGACGAGCGAGGGCTCGCCCAGCCCCCGGTACGCCTGCACCGAAAGCTCGGGCCCCAGCTCGAGGAGGTGGAGCGTCTCGCCGTCGAAATGGCACCGCATCACCAGCACTTTGCTGCAGGGCTGGCCCGCCATCTCCAGCGGGTTGCGCTCGCGAAAGTAGATGGGGATGAGCAGCTCGCCCCCTGGCTTCTCCACCCACTGGATGCTCCCCGTACCGGAGGAAAAGAAGCGCCCGGCATCCGGCATCTCCAGCACGCGCGCAGGGCCCCAGAGGTTGCGCCCGGCATCGAAGACGCTATAGACACTCTCGCGGGGGCGCGGCGTCGGCATGAGCGCCCCCCCGACGTAGCGACAGGTGTGCCCCAGCCCGAGCAACCTGCCCGTGGCAGCATGCCACTGGGGAGTAAAGTCGGAGACGGCCACCTCCACCCCTCCCGGCTCCTGCCAACGGCGAAAGGCGGGCTGCATCTGCGGGGGGCTCCATGTCCGGCCCCCGTCATCACTGCGCTGGGTGGCGATGCCATCGAAGAGATCCCACACCCCTTCGCTATCGCCCATGATACACTTCTGGAGAGTCAGCACGATCCCGCCACCCGGCAGGAAACCGCACCTCGCATGCACCCAGCAGGAGCGGCGGTCGTACCCCCGGTGGGTGACTTGGGCCTCCAGCAGCGGCAACGTCTCGATCATTGCGCCCCCCCTTTCAACGCCAAGATCGCCTCGGCCACGCTGCGGCGTGCCGAGAGGATGCGCCCCATATCGAGCGTAAACTCGTCCAACGCGGGGGCGATTGCAGCCGCTTCTTCCAGCGCGGCCTCGGCCTGCGCGAGCGCGACGGGCGGAGGTGTCTGCGCTTTGGCTTTGGCCACGACCTCGCGGAGCAGCTCGATCGTCTCCCAATCCTCGATCCCCTCGCGCACCAGCTCCATGCGCACCGAGGCCACGGGCACTCCGTCTGGCCCGGGGTAGATGAAGTAGCCGGAGCCGTTGCGGTTCTTCTGGTTCTCGCCGGAGAATGGGAGCCACGGTTGCTGCGGCCAGCGCGGCCCGGGCTGGTCGTTGTTCGCCTTCCAGCCATTAAAGAGGTAGTGCAGGAACCCACTGTACCCCTTGCGCGAGGCGGCCCAAAACGTCACCCGGGCATCGGCCCCGTGGTAGTCGATGATGTTTGGGTTGGGGTACGGGCGGAAGGGGTGGGCGTAGACGTAGAAGTGCACCTCATCCCCCGCCGCCTGCCGGGCGCGGAGGTCTTCGGAGTCGCTCCCCAGCAGCGGCACCCAAGTATCGACCACACCCGCCAGCTCGCCCAGCGGTGGGTAGGTAGTGGTGGTGTAGGCCCGCGCGCCCGGGGCCGCCTCTTTGGCGAGGGTGAAGACGTGCTTCATGAGCCGGTATTGCTCGCGGTCGTGCTGCTCATCAAACCCGGAGACGTAGAGCTTCGTCTTTGCCGGGTCTCCCCCGGCGGCCACAAACTCCGCCCGCGCGGCGGTGGCTGCTTCGCGCAGCTCCTTCTCCTGCTCCGGCGTGGGCCAGGTGAAGGTGCGGCTTTCATCGCGGTCGAGAAATTTGGAGGGGTCCAGAAGGTTGATGGCATTGAGCCCCTCGCCCAGCGCGGCTTTGAGCGGCTCGCCATTCGGCGTGAGCGCTTTGGAGAAATAAAGCGTCGGGTTCCACCGCTTGCGGACAATAAAGGCAGCCCACTTGGCCACGACCTCTTCACGGATTTTATCCCACCGGTAGAAGTTTTTAAGCATGTACGGGTGGAAGCAGCCCACGACCTCGAACTTACCCGGCCGTGGCAGCGCAAAGTCCCACACGCGCACCGAAAGGCCCACTTTGCGCACCGGCTGGCCTTTGGCGGCAATGGCTACCTCGCCTTTGTAAACCCCGGCGGGTGTTTGGCCATCGGCGGCCACCGTCACCCAAAACGCCTGGTTCTCTCCCGGGGCAATGCGCTCCACCCCCGTGGCGGGGAAGACGACATCCGGCCACCACCCGACCGGACCGGCAGCGTAGTACTGGGGCGGGTTGGTCTGCACAAAATCGATCCGGTGGATGGAGAGGGCGCTTGCGGGCAGCGCCTCGCCCGCAGCGTTGCGTAGCTCGCCCACCGAGAGTTGCACCTCCTCCAGCGGGGTCTCCAGCGCCGCGAGCGTGATCTGCACCCCCTCTTCCTCCTCACGCGCCAGCTCCACACTCGCCTCTGCCGCCACCGGGCCGAGGTAAGGCGCATCGCGGCGGGTTTTGAGCATCGTGCTCCCCACGCCGATGGCATACCCCGCCTTTTCGCCAAAGGCCGCCTCCATCGCCGCCTGGAGGCGTGGCGTATTTTCGGTAGCCACCCACTTCGCAACGCGTTGGGCGAAGGCCTCCATCTCCTCATTTAGCGCCTGCCACTGCGCGTAGTACGGGAGGCTCGGCTCCATGCGGAAGCCAACGTTTCCTTTAAGCATCTCGTTCCACACCATTTTGCCGCGTTCATCTTCGCTGGCGGAAAGCGAGCGCGCCGCCCGATCGGCCTGCACGGTGGCGATGGCCTCGGCTACCTTGGCTTCCAGCGCCTTTTGCGTCTGCGCTGCATTGGGGATCTCGAGCGCCCCTTTATCGGCCATCAGGTCGCGAAGCTGGCTGCGGAAGAAGGTAAATGCGGCCTCGGCGCGCAGGAAATCGCTGAGGCTCATTTCCTCGCGCGTTTTGGCAAGCGTACCCGGGGCAAAGCGGATGTCGCGCATCGAGACACGCCCGGGCGAGCCCCGCTTGGAAAGGCGGATTTGCAGGGAGTCTGCCCCTTCGGGGGCGACGACGCTGTAGCCGCGCGTCTCCCAATCGAAGCTGCCGTCAATCATGTCGCGCGGGTCGGGCGTGCGGCTGCCGTCTTTGCGTGTCCACAGGAACATGACGCGCGTGCCCATGCCGAAGCCGATGTGGATATTTTCCTGCCGCAAACCAAACGCAAGCGTGTACGCCTTGCCCCCTTCCACCGCGATGGCCCGGCTCGTGAGCACCAACGCCGCCGCACCGGGGAGGAGGTCTACCCCGCCGCCCTCCAGCGGGCGGATCAGCGGTGAGGGGTCGGGGTGCACAGTCCAGCTTCGGATGCGCCCTTTGCTCCCGCTGTTTTCGAAGCCGGGGTTGGGCATCAGGTTGTGCCGCGCCAGATCTTCGAGCGCCACGGCCTGGGGGTAAGCGGGCGTGGAAGGGCTAGTCATCAGGCAAAAAGCGAGCGTGGTTGTCAGGCAACGTTTCATAGGGAAAACAAGCCCCCTTCAGTTTCTTGGGGGGAAGATGAAGATCAGGGCCTTGCGGTGGGGACGATGGAGATCTCCGCCACCTCCAGCTCCAGCGAGGCTTTGAGCACCTCAAACCGGACACGATAGTGCCCGCCTCCCTCCGGTGCGGTGAAGGGGAGCACCAACGTGCGCCACTCTCCCTCCGGCGCAGCCAGAGAAAGCGAGGGCGAAGACCACGACCACCGCGCATCGGTAACCACAAAGCGCACGCGCCCACCCGGCTCCAGCCGCACCTCGGGCGCGCGGCAGGTGACGCGCAGCTCGTACTCCACCCCTGGCTCCAGCGCAAAGAGGTCTTTAATCTGCGCAAGCCGCAGCGGCTCCGAGAGGGCATCGGTGCGGATCACCAAGGCGGCGCGGTGTTCGCCCGCCCCATCCCCCGGCTCCAGCGCTCGTACGACGACGGCCTCGGCCCCGACCTCGGGCGGCGTTGCCTTCCAATCGAGCAACCGCTGGAGGTTCTCCTCAAAGTGCGAGGTGTAGACCGGCTCCTGAGCCCGCGCCACACCGGTAAAAATGCAGAGCGCAACGAGGGCGAGAGCACGTAGGGGTGAAGAGATCATGATTTGATATCGAGCGGTTGCAGCCGTTTATCGTAGACGCGGCGCACCCCCAGCTCGCGCAGCCGCAGCGGGGCGGCGCTCTCGGCGTGGCCATCGTAAAAGAAAAGGTTTACCCGCCCCTGGTGGCGCGCGTGGAAGGCACCGCTTGCGAAGGAAGCCGAGTCTGTGCGGAAGATGCGTACGGTGGGGCTGCCCGCGCTGGTCACGCTATCGCCCAGGAAGATCGTCCCGGCAGGGAGGGCGATGCGTTTGAGATCGACCCGGTACGCCCGGCCTTGCAGCGCCCCGGCTTCGTTGCGGTAGTCGATCAGGTTGTTGGTCGTGTCCGGCATGTAGATGCCGTAGTGGCGGCCATTGTAGCTGCCGTCGGCATCTGCATAGGGGATGGAAGGGCACGCCAGCTTCTCAAGGGTATCGGCGGTGAGGTAGCGGTCGCGGATGAGAAGGGTGTTCCAAAACTCGCCTCCCGTGCTGCCGGAGTACCACGCATCAAGCGCCCCGCCTTTTTCCAGAATGGCGGTGGTGAGCAGGCCGCCAACGGTGCGCAGGTTATGCAAACAACGAGTCTCGCGGCTGCGCTCGCGCATCTGCCCGAGCAGCGGAAGAAGCAACGCTGCCAATATGCCCAGCAACACGGCAGCCACGAGTGTCTCCATCACGGTGACGCCGCGGACTTTCCGGTTCTGGGGGAAGAGAAGCATGGGAATCTTGGGAGCTAAGGGGGAGGAGGAGAACCCTCACACTTTACGCCGCTTGCGCAAGAATACCAGCGCCCCAGCCCCCAGAAGGAGGAGGGAGCCGGGCTCGGGCACGGCAATGGCAAAATCGCTATTGTGGTCGAGCACAGCCCAGACCGAGCCCGCCGCAAGGTCGTACCCCCACGAGCCAAGGTAATCGCCGGTGGCCTGCGCTCCGGAGAGTGCAAAGCTGCCCGCGAACCCGGAGATGGCGCTCCCACCCACAGCGGAGTTGCCCGCTATGGCATTGACCCACTCGCCCCCATCCTGCCAAGCGAGCCACGCAGGGGCATCGAGCGCTCCGCTCTCCAGCCGGAGCTGAAGCACGAAGATATCGTCGCCGGTGCTGGAGAGGCTCAGCACATCGCTCAGCCGCGCCGCGTCGTTACCCGCCACGGCGGTGGTTTGGAACGTTGTGGAAAGAGTGCGCTCGCCCGTGGCGCTCCCCGCCAGTAGCGAGGCCACCACATCCCGACCGCCAAGGCGGCTTTCAGCGGTGAAGCCAGCGTAGGCCCCGCCATCTGCCACCACGCGCTGGTAGACAGCAGAGGCCCCCTCCACCACCACGCGGTTGCCAAAAGCCACTCCGGAGGCCACTTGCGCCGTGCCCGATTTGAGCGTGAGCGCGCCGGTACCCGCAGCGCCATTGGCCGTAATGAAGAGCCGCCCTTCGTGCAGCGTCGTCCCCCCCGAGTAGGTGCCTCCGGTGCCCGAGAGAATCGCCGCGCCCGCGCCGCTCCCCCGGATGGAGAGGGAAGCGCCCGTGCCCACGATCGGGGCTTTGAGCGTCACATTCCCCCCGCCTCGTACTTGCACCACGTGGTCCTGCCCGTCACGCAAAACGAGGTTCATCTGCCGCGTGTAGGAGGCGGTATCTGCCGCAAGCGTGAAATTACTATTGCTCTCGCTGGCGAGGATCGTGTCGGCCACGCCATACAATGTCGCGCTCTGGAAATAGAACGAACTGGTCGTGTTGACATTTCCGCTGATCGTCAGCTCCTTCACCCGGCTGGAGAGAACCGAGATGGCCCCTACCCACCCCTCGCCCGCGGGCGAGTAGCTCGGGTGGCGCAGGGCGATACCGATATTTACCGGCGAGGTATTGTCAAAGACGGCCACATCCCCGCTCCAGGGGCGGGTATCGCCCGTCCAGTTGGCCGCGGTAATCCAGGCACCCGAGCCGGTTGCTTTCCACAAAATATCCGCGGAGTAAGCGGGCCACGCAGCAGCGCAAAAGAGCGCCAGAGCCGTGGCCGCGACGAACGTGGGGGGAGAGAGCCGTCGTTTCATGCCCCGCACTATCGGCACGGAAGGTCCTTTACACAAAAGCAAAGCCATGGTTAGTAAAACAGACCATGAAGCCACGCAAAGCCGTCTACCAGAGCCGCGCCGGGCAAGTATTGGAACATCTCCGCGAGCGCCTGCGCACCGGGCACTGGGGCCGCCGCCTCCCCCCGGAGCGCGACCTCGCCGCGGAGTTGGATGTCTCGCGGTGGACGCTGCGCGCCGCCCTCAAGGAGCTCCAGCGCGAGGGGTGGCTTGGCGAGCGCTCGCAGGCAGGCACGCAGATCATCCAAAAAGCGGGGCGGCGCTCCCGGGCGGCGCGGCAGCTCTCCATCGGCATCGTCATCTCCAGCCGGGCCAACCTCGCCAACGGGCGCATTCTCTTCATGCTCGACTCGGTGCGTCACCACCTGCAAGCACAGGAAGCCCGCATGGAGCTTCATAAAACGCCGTACCCCCCCGGAGGCAGCGCCTCGGCCCACTTCCGCCAACTCACGCGCAAGGTTTCGCACGATTGCTGGGGCCTCGTAGCCCCCACGGTGGGGATGCAGCGCTGGTGTGTGGAGAGCGGCATACCCGCCGTCGTCATCGGCACGGGCGACCCTGCCACCGGCCTTCCCTGCGCGAGTGTGGATAACTACGCCGTCTGCCACCACGCGGTGGGGATGATGCTGCGGCACGGGCACCGGCACCTTGCGCTCATCCTCCCCCGGCAGGAAAAGGGGGAGGACGCGGCCAGCCGCCTCGGCTTCGAAGCCGGGGTACGCGAGTCTCCCCACCCGGAAGCCACCTTCACCATGGCCCAGCACGACCAAAGCAGCGGCGGGGTCTGCGCGCTGGCCGACCGGCTCCTCCTTGCCCAGCCTCACCCCACGGCTTGGCTCGTCTGTAGGCAAGGGCACTTTACGACGCTTTTTACCTACCTCATGAGCCGGGGGGTGCGCATGCCGCACGATCTCTCGCTCATCAGCCGCGATTCCGATGAATTCTTCGTCGACCTCGTGCCCGACCCCACCCGCTACCTCTCCAACCGCCCGCTCCTCGCGCACCAGTACGCGCGGCTCGCGCTGCGGGTGGCAGCGGGCCAGGCGCTGCACGGCGAGCGCATCGGTCTGATGCCGGAGTACCACCCCGGGGCCACGCTGGGGCCTATACCCCGCGCTCCTTCGGGTCCCAGATAAACTTGTGCATCTGGAGCTGGAAGCGCACGGGCAGCTTGTCTTCGAGGAGCCAATCGACAATCTCCACCGGGCGGATGCGCCCGAAGATCGGCGAGAAAAGCACGGCCCGCACCCGCTCGGCCAACGCATGCTCGCGCACTTGCTCGCGCGACCATTCGTAATCCTCCCGCGAGCCGATGACGAACTTCACCTCATCGCGCTGCGTGAGGTGGGGGATGTTTTCATACCGGTTGCGCGCGCATTCGCCACTGCCGGGGGTCTTCAAATCCATGATGCGGTGCACCCTCGGGTCGATCTGTGAAATATCGTGCGCCCCGCTCGTTTCGATGAGCACGGTCTTGCCCGCATCGCAAAGCGCCTGCATGAACGGCAGCGCCGCCTTCTTTTGCAGCAGCGGCTCGCCGCCCGTGAGCTCCACAAGCGGGCAATCGTAAGCGAGCACTTCGGCCAGCACCTCCTCCATCAGCCGCCGCTTGCCCTGGTAAAAGGCGTACTCGGTATCGCAGTAAGTGCAGCGCAGATCGCAAGCCGTGAGCCGGATGAAGACACACGGCAGCCCGGCCCAGGTGCTTTCTCCCTGGACGGAAAAGTAAACTTCGTTGACCGTCAGCTTCAACGGTTTGGGACTATCGGGCATCCCGCCAACCTAGCGCCAAACCGGGAGCAAAAGAAAGAACTGTTCATCCGCGCCGGGCCGGGCCAACTATAGGGCCTCTTATGCAGAACCGGATTGACCAGACGTTTGAACGCCTTCGCGCCGAGGGCAAGAAGGGGTTTATCGCCTACATCGGCGCGGGCGACCCCGACCTCGCCGCCACCGAAGCCCTCGCCCTTGCGCTGGAGGAGGCTGGGGTTGATGTGCTGGAGCTGGGAGTCCCGTTCTCCGACCCGCTGGCCGACGGCATCGTCAACCAACAAGCCGCCCAACGCGGCCTCGCCTCGGGCACCACGCTGCGCGGCGTGTTGGATACCGTCACCCGCCTGCGCGAGAAGACGCAGCTCGCGCTGGTCATCTACACCTATATGAACCCCGTCTACCTCTACGGATTTGAGCGCTTCCTCAAAGACGCCGAAGCCGCCGGGCTCGATGGCGTGCTGCTTTTAGACCTTCCGCCGGATGAAGACCACGGCGAGTTTGCCGTGGCCAGCAAGGTGAAGCGCATCCGCCTCATCGCTCCGACCACGCCGCCCGAGCGCATCGCAGAGCTGACGAGCCGGGCGGAAGGGTTCATCTACTACATTTCGCAGGAAGGGGTGACCGGGGAGCGCTCCACGCTGGCCACCTCGGTGGAAGAACGGGTGGCCGCCATCCGCGCCACGACGGACCTGCCCATCGCCGTCGGCTTCGGCATCTCCACGCCCGAGCAGGCGCAGGAGGCCGCCCGCTATGGAGACGCCGCCGTGGTCGGCAGCGCCATCGTCCGCCGCATTGCCGAGTACGGCAAGGAGCCAGACTTGGCACAGCGGGTGGCGGAGTTTGTCCGCCCCCTCGCAGCCGCCGCGCGCGGGTAGCTCGCGCACTTCGCACTTTAGTGAAAGACGTTACCTGCACGCAGGGGCGTCTTGAAAAGGACGCGGACCATCCTCCCCCCACCCGTTGCGCTCGGGTCTAACTCTTCCGCGCAAAGGGGTGGGAAATTTATTGTAGGGCGTTTCTGTGAAACGCCATGAGGTGGGACCGCCGTTTCACAGAAACGGCCTACAACTTCCCGCACCCGTACCCTACCCCACCTGCGGCAGGAGCAGCCCGAGCAAGTCCGCAATGCGCACGCGCTCCTGCTTCATCGAGTCGCGGTGGCGCAGCGTCACGGTGCCTTCATTCTCGGGGCCGTTTTCGCCGATGGTATCGAAGTCGATCGTCAGCCCAAACGGTGTCCCCGCTTCGTCCTGCCGACGATAACGGCGGCCAATGGCCCCGGAGTCGTCGTAGAAGACGTTGCAATGCGGGCGCAGCAAGTCGCGCACGGCGAGCGCTTTCTCCACCAGCGCGGGCTTGTTCTTGAGCAGCGGGAAGATCCCCACCTTTACCGGAGCCACCTTGGGGTGGAAGCGCATGACGGTGCGCACTTCGGTCTTCCCCTTCTCGTCGGTGACTTCCTCTTCGTCATACGCGTTGCAGAGGATGGCGAGGACCAGGCGGTCTACCCCCGTGGAGGGCTCGATGACATGAGGGACGTACTTCTCCGCCGCTTCCTGGTCAAAATACTCCATCGGCTTGCCGGAGTGCTGCTGGTGCTGGCTGAGATCGTAATTGCCCCGCGCGGCGATCCCTTCCAGCTCCTGCGTGCCGAAGGGGAACTTGAAGAGAATATCGACCGTGGCGCGCGCATAGTGCGCCAGCTCATCCTTGCCTTGCCAATAAAGCTCCAGCGATTCGCGCGGCAGGCCGATGCTCTCGTACCACGAGAGGCGCTGCTCCACCCAATACTTGTGCCAGCACTCCCACCCCCAGTCGGCAGCCGGCTCGCCCGGGTTGCCGCTCTCGGGCAACGCGGCCACCGCGCCCGCCTGCTTGGCAACGACTTCGTCGGGCTTGATGAAGAACTCCAGCTCCATCTGCTCAAACTCGCGGGAGCGGAAGATGTAGTTGCGCGGGTTGATCTCGTTGCGGAATGCCTTGCCGATCTGGCAAATGCCGAAGGGGACTTTCTGGCGCGAAGTCTCCAGCACATTTTTAAACTGCACGAAGATCGCCTGCGCCGTCTCCGGGCGGAGGTAGACAACGTTCTCCTCCGTCTCCACGGGGCCGGCGTGGCTCTTGAACATCAGATTAAACATGCGCGCCTCCGTAAAGAGCGAGCCGTTCTCCGGGTTGTAGCGGGTGGTGTTCTCCACCTTCTCGGCGCGCTCGCCGAGGAGCACCGGGGTCTCCACCCCGCGCTGTTGGTAAAACTGCGTGGCCACCTTGCGCGCGCTCTCCGGCGGCTTGCCGGCGGGCAGGAGCACGGAGTACGCCTCGGCCACTTCCTTGCCACTCGCCTCGTCCTTCGCGCCGGAGTAGAAGTAGGCGGTGCCGCTCTGCGGGTCGATCTGGTCGGCCCGGTAGCGCTTTTTGGTCAGCAAACAATCGACCATCGGGTCCGCAAATGTATCGAGGTGGCCGGAGGCCTTCCACACGGCCGGGTGCATGATGAGCGAGGCATCCAACCCCACGATATCATCGCGCAGGCGGGTCATGCTCTTCCACCAGAGCTCTTTTACGTTGCGCTTGAGCTCGGCCCCAAAGGGGCCGTAATCCCAAAAGCCGTTAATACCACCGTAAATCTCGCTGGAAGGAAAAATGAAACCACGGCGTTTACAGAGGGAGACGATCTTCTCCATCCGCTCGGTCGATTTACTGGCTGGCGCACTCATAAGGGGCAGCACTTCACAGCCGGGCGCGCCGCTTTGCAAGAGCAAACCTACCGGGCCCGTGCCTGCGCGCGCTGCAAGATGTCGGTATCGGCCGCATCCACCACTTTGGTGGCCCCGCCGTTCTGAACGATGAGCTTCTCTCCCTGCACGCGGACGACCTGCACCATCATCCCCGCAGGGGCCGAAATCGTCCCCGCGCTGCGGCCATTGACGATCACGGGGAAGACCATCGGCTTGAGAATCTTCACCTGCCGGGGGATCTGCTGCGGAGTGAGCGAAGCGAGGGTAACCGGGGCCACTGGCTCCGGCGCGGGTGGCGCTGCCTCTACTGCGGGGGCAGGGGTCGGCTCGGGAGCCGGGGGCACCTCGGCCTGCACCTGTGCCACTGGGGGCGCAACTTGCGTCGCAGGTGCCGGGGCGACTGCCGGCTCCGCCTTTACCACGGCCGGGGCCGGGGCCGCCTGAGCGGAGCGCGCCAGTACCACGGTGGAAACATACTGCGCCGGGAGGTAAGCATCCAGCTTCCCACGGGCGTACAAGAGATAAACAACCACCCCCGCCAGGACGAGGGTTACCAGATTCCAGAATGCGTTTTTCACAGCCTCCATATCACGAAAAAGATTTTGTTATTGGTTTCGGATTCTGGGGGGAGGTGCGTTCATTATCAGAGAGAACGCACCTTGCGAAGAAAGCTTTGAACATTTTTTCACGGCTTGCTTCTCCCTGCCGGTTTTGGAGAGACTTAAGGTCTTCACACCCATGAGCTTAAAGGTTTACCTCACCCGCCAGAGCGCCGCTGTCGAAAAAGCGCTCGACCGCCACCTCCCCCGCGCCACGGCCAAGCCGGTGACGATCCATAAGGCCATGCGCTACTCCCTTCTGGGCGGCGGCAAGCGGCTGCGCCCGATCCTTTGCCTCGCGGCGGCAGAAGCGTGTGGCGGCAAAGCCGAGGCCGCGCTGCCGCTGGCGTGCGCGGTGGAGTGCATCCACACTTACTCGCTCATCCATGATGATCTGCCCTGCATGGATAATGACGACTTCCGCCGGGGCCGCCCCACCAACCACAAAGTCTTTGGCGAAGGGGTCGCCGTGCTCGCGGGAGACGCGCTCCTTACCATCGCCTTCGAGATCGCGGCCACCGCGCCCGGCACCCGGCGCTACCCGGTCGCGGCCCTCATCGCCGAGCTGGCCCAGGCCTCGGGCAGCCGCTGGCTCATCGGTGGGCAGGTGGCCGACCTTGAGGGCGAGGGCAAAGCCGCTACGCTGCGCGAGCTGCGTTTTATCCACGAAGCCAAGACAGCCGCGCTCCTTACCTCCGCGATCCGCCTCGGGGCCATGAGCGCCAACGCCACCCCAGCCCGGCTGGAGGCCTTGAGCGCCTTTGGCAAAAACCTCGGCCTCGCTTTCCAAGTTATCGACGACATTCTCGACGTCACCCAAAGCAGCGAAAAGCTCGGCAAAAGCGCGGGCAAGGACGTCGCCGCGCAGAAGACCACCTACCCCGCCCTGCTCGGGCTGGAAAAATCGCGCCGCGAAGCCCAGCGGCTCACCACCGCCGCCCTCGATGCGCTGGAGCCCTTCGGGGCCAAAGCCGAGACGCTCCGCGCACTCGCCGCGTACCTCCTCGACCGGGAGTATTAGGATTACTACGTTAAGGTAAAAAGCTCGCTTTCTTCCCCCACGAGCCTCGTTTGGCGAATTGTAGGCCGTCTCGGTACGACGGCAGTCCAACCCCATGGCGTCTCACAGAGACGCCCTACAGTTTCCCGCCCGAGCCTCGTTTGACGAATTGTAGGCCGTCTCGGTGAGACGGCATTCCAACCCCATGGCGTCTCACAGAGACGCCCTACAATTACCCGGTCTCGCACCGATCCGGCAAACCATCTCAGGAACCGCTGATTAAATGAAGCGGTTCCCTAACGAGGTAACGCTAGCGGTAGTTCACCAGCTCGCGAATGCGCTTGCTGCCCGTAAGAACGTTCTCTTTGAGGAGGACATGCGGCACGAGTGTCAGCGGCTCTTCGAGCGCTTCACCCCTCAAGAGCTGTTGAAGCTTGCCCGCCAGCGCCTCGGCCACGGCCTTCGGGTCGAGCTCAAAACGGGTGATGGGGAAGGGGTACAAAATCCCCACATCCTTGTTGGTCCGCACGACGACATGCAAGTCCTCGGGGATGTTGAGCCGCAGCTCTGAAACAGCGGGCAGGAACCCTTTGAAGAGCATATCGTCGGAGATAATCAACGCATCGGGCTTCTCCGGGTAAGCCATCCAGAGCGTACGAAAGGCCTCCCACCCCGCACCGAGCACGCTTGGGTTTTCCCCATATTGCACCCATTCGGGGCGAGTCTCCAACCCGTGCTCGGAGACAAGCCGGTTAAACGCCTCCACCCGCTCCGCGTGGTGGGTGATAAAGCCAAACCAGGTAAGCGCCGCCACGCGGCGGCAGCCGAGCCCTTTGAGCACCTCCAGCGCGGGAGGGAAAAACGGCCCATTGGCGAGCACCCCAGCGGGAAAGTTCCCCCCAAACCCGACCACCGGCAGGCTCTGGCGTTCGGCAACCGGCACCCATGAAGAGGAGGGCTGCGCGAGCAACGCCGCCACCGCGCCAATCTTCCCCGCCTCAAGGTCGACGAGGAATTCCGGGCTATTGAGCTCCGGCTTCGGGTTCCCCGGCGGGTTTTGCCCCACATAAAGGCGGCTGCCCACCCCGGCCTCGGCCAGCCGCGCCCGCAACGCTTGTGCGATGCGCAAATAGACCTGCGAGCTCTGGGGGTGCGAGACATCTTCATCAATGAGGATCGCCACGTGCCGCCCGGTGGAAACTTTCTCCGGGGGTAACACAAACGTCCCCCGGCCGGGGTGCCGGGCGATCCGCCCTTCGGAAGTCAGGATACGCAATGCCTCGCGAACGGTGATCACGCTTACGGAAAAGCGCCGCGCCATCTGGTGCTCGGGCTCCAGCCGGGCCCCCGGCTCTTTGGCGGCAATCTCGCGGCGGAGGTGCTCAGTCACCTGTTGGTAGAGGGCGGTTCGCGTCGGCTTGAAACTCATGGGTAAATCGGGCGCGGAGAACTCCCCCACGCGCCTGCAGTTTCCCCATGCTACACCGCAATTTCCCGAAAACCAGAAGAAAATCATTGCCATTCGATTGGCAATCATTATAAGAAACTCACATCCGCAGCGAATCCCCCCTCTTTCCCCTGCCCATGTTCCGCACCGCCTCCCTCCTCACCATCGCGTGGCTCTCGCTCTTACCCGGGCCAGCGCGGGCTTCGGAAGAAGCGCTCTTCGATGCCACCCTTGGCGCGCCGGTTGAGCAAGGGTGGCGGCGTGCCGCGGAGGAATCGAGCACGCTGGAAGGGCTGCTCGAAGGCGACCCTGCCGCGTGGCGGATCGGCGGCAGCACCTCTTCGGTAAACCGCATTCTCTACACCCACCCCCTCCCCGAAGGCTCGCTTGCCCAGGAGGCATGGAGCGCGGAGGCCACCCTCCGCGTGGTGGAAGCCAGCGCCGAAGCCCCGCGAGATGTGGTGCTTGAGGTGCTTGATGGCGTCAGCCAATGGGCCCTCTGCTTTGTGCGGGTACGGGGGGAAGCGACAATCGGCCACCTCACCCCGGAGGGGAGCTACAAAGCATTGGGCGAAGCCGCGCTGGCGGATGCTTTTGGCACTCTGCAAGCCAGGTATGACCCCGCGACCTCTTCGCTGGAAGTGACCTTCAATGGCGAGCGGATCGGCACGCTCACTCGCGACGACGTCCCCCCCACCGCGCATGCCCACCAACGGCGCATCGCCTGGGGGGATAACAACGCCGCCGCACCGGCTGACCACGCGCGCAGCGAGGCATATTGGCAAAAAGTCCGCTTCCTTCTCAATCCGCAGTGATTTCCCTAAACCCCCAACCCTATTTATGATCCCGCACCACCCCCTTCTCCTTCTTGCAGGCACCGCCCTGCTGGCCACCGCCACCACCCAGGCAGCCGTGGTCGTCTCTTACCAGGCAGATGCCACCAACCCGGCGCAAACCCCCACCCTGCAAGGGTGGAGCGAAGGGGGCAACCTCGCCGTGCCCGGGAGCGCTGCCTCCGAGCTGATCGGCTCCACCACTTACCGATACTGGAACATCTCCAACCCGACCCCTGCCACCAACGGCGCTTCGCTCCTCTACCGCAACAACTTTACCAACACGACGCTCAACAGCCCTGATGGCTGGACGGCGACTGCCATCCTCCGCGTCGAGAGCGCCCCTTCCGAAGCGGCCAACGCCCTGCTGGAAGTGGCCAATGGCGACTACTTCTGGAGCCTCAACATCACCCGAACCTCGGTGGGGGGCAGCCATATCAACTACATCAACAACACGGGCGCCATGATCTCGCTCGGCACGTTTGATACGGCTTCCGACTACTTCACCCTCCAGATGTACTACGATAGAGACGACCAAACGCTGCAAGTCTACGTCAATGGCGAAGCTCTTGGGGCGGCACTAGGCAAGGCGAGCTTTCGCACCGCACTCTCCAGCAACCTCTTTATTCGCTGGGGAGATACCGACCCCTCCCCTCGCGATTACCGTACCGTTTCTCACTGGAACACCGTGCGGCTTGAGACCGGGTACGCCGTCGTGCCCGAACCAAGCTCGCTGCTGGCCTTGGGCCTCGGTGCGGGCACGGTCCTTCTTTGCCTGAACCGGAGGAAGCGCCCTTGCGCCGGGTAGCAGCCTTCAGCCTCGGCGAGTTCCTGCTGGCCCTTGGGGTGCTCTCCATCCTGGCGGCGCTACTGCTGCCTGCTCTTGTCGGCATGCGGCAGCGCGCGCAAACCCAACGTTGTGTGGCCAATCTCCAGCAGATCGGAGTCGGCCTGAGCCTCTACGCCCAAGACCATGGCAGCTACCCTCCCTTCGGTTGGTATGGCGATATGACGCGGTGGTTCGACGGCTCCGCCGACCCGGACTCCTTCTTCGCCGGGCCGTACCTCCGCTCTGCCCCCCGCCTCAAGCGGGTGGCCAACCCCGCCACCGGGCCCACTTCGAAAGGGAGCCTCTTTGATTGCCCCGCCCTCAAAAACTCCGACAAACAAGGGCGCGGTACCGCAGACTGGGTAGCCAACTGGTTTGACTACGGGCTCAACCTCACGCTTTGCGGACGCCGCCCCAACGCCATTGGCACGCCCTCGCGTACCGTGGCGCTGGTGGAAGGCGGGCACTATGGGCGCGTGAAAGCGCAGTGGACCCACGGCCTCACCTACTCCCCCGACCAGCCCGCCAACCCCGGTGGCACGGCTTGGAACTATACCCCCTCCCCCATCCTCTATCCTCACCAAGGGAAGGCTCACTTCCTCTTTCTCGACGGGCATGTCGCCCCCCACGCCGCATCCGAGCTGGCCGAGAGCTGGTTTAACGGTGCGCTCTGATTTCCTCGCCTTTTTCCCCCATGCGTTTGCCACTCGTTTTGTTCCTCTCGTTGGCCGTCTGCCGGGCGTTTGCCGACGTGCCCCTTGCAGAAGAGTACCGCTTTTTGCTGCGGGCCAACTACGCCACTGACAGCACCGCCGCCCAGCCGCTACGCGGGGGCCAGCCCGCCTTCCCGATCGACCCCAAAAGCAACACCCGCCTTCTTCGCTTCGACTTTCCGGCACGCGAACGCGGCGAGGGCATCGCCATCCCGCTGGAGGGGGAGACAAAGGGGCGCCTCCTCAAATCCTCGCTCATGATTCGCGGGCGCGGCACGCTGGAGCCGGTGCTGCGTAGCGCCGAGGGGAGCGTGGCTCTCCCCGCCGCACTCCACCTGCGCGAAGAGTGGGCGTGGGTTGAAATGACCCTTCGCACGGGCAACGCCCCCGGCCAGGTGGTGCTGGAGCTACCCGCCCCACGAGCCCGTAAGGGAGATTATATGGAAGTGCAACGCGTCACCCTCCATGCCGCCACCGAGCAAGCCCCGGACGCCGTGGAAGTAGCGCCCCGCAGCTTCCCCACGCGCGACTACCTGCGTGAAGACGGCCTCGACCCCTCGGCCCTCACCAGCGAGACCGAACTGCGCGGCCTCCCCTTCCCTCGCACGGCCAAGCCCGTCACGCTCGCGCTCTTCTGCAACACTGCCGCATCGGGGGGGAAGATCACACTCCTTACCCGCGAAGGGACTACCGGGCAGGTGCTCGCGCAAGCGTCGATCCCGCAGGAAGCCGGGTGGGTAACGCTCTCCGGGCTCTCCGCCCAAACCGCAGGGGCCGAGGTGGTGGTGCAGATCACACCAGCCCCGGGTGCACCGTTGGAGGTCGGGGAGCTCGTCTTCTCCACCTCCGGCAACGCAGCCCCCCTCCCCGCTCTGCCTGCCGACCCGGCGGTGCGAGTCGGTAAGATCGCAACCTTCCCCGCCCCCCTTGCCGAGCAATGGAATGACGCCCTGTGGGCCACCGCCCTCCCTCTGCGCGACTGGGGGGCCGCAGCCACCACCGTGCGCGCCATCGCCTCGCCCGGGGCACTCCACCTCCGTTTTGATGGTGAGGAGCCCCTCCTGCGCGTGGTCGAGCAGAAGACCCATGAGTTCCGCGCAAATGAGGATGCGTACACCGCCTTCCTGCGCCTACCCGGAGGGGGCGAAGCGCGGGTGCGCATCCATGCCGATGGGCGGCTCACCGCCGAACGCCGCACCCCCGGCGGCACCTTTGCCCCATGGGCTGGCCCCACCGGCGCGGCTCGGCAGGGAGATGGGCATTGGGCGGCGATTTTGACGCTCCCGCTCGGGCCGCTCGGCCTGGCCGATGGGGAGCTTGCCGCCCGCTTTTCACGGCACAGCGCCGCTCGTGCAGAGACGCACCTTTGGCCCGGCGGCAATACCCCATGGGGGCTTCTGCTGCGGGGCGAGGCAACCGCGCCGCTCGATATCACCCCGCCCGCGCAATGGCGCGTGGGGGCCAACCCGCTCGCTGCAACCACCCCGGGGCTCCTCCCCGCTGGCGAATGGCTCTTCCACCTCCGGGTGGAGGATGAGGGGGGCCAACGCCTGAGCCAAACACAGGTCGAGAACCGCGAGAGCCTCCTTGCCAACGGCGGCGTCTCGCTCGTCCTCCCGCCCGCTTGGGGCGGCAGGATGGCCCGGGTGCAGCTTGCCATTCTCGATGCCAGCCTTTCGCCGCTGCGTGTCTTCCCTGCCATGACACAGCGGATCGAGATGCCGACCGCCACCCTCACCCCTGGCAGTGGCCCCTATAAGGTTTGGCTCAATGGCAAGGAGTTTGCCGCCGCCACCGGCACAAAGGAGACGCGGCTGACACTTCCGCTCCAAAGCGGTGCCAACGAAGTCCGCCTCCAAAGCAGTTCGCCCGGCGAGGCCCGGCTGGAGGGCGATGGGTACCCTCCTGTCCATTGGCAAAAGGTGGGGAGCGAGCTACGCGCCCGCCTCCTACGCGAAGCCACACGCCTCTGGCCCACTCCGCAGCCTGCGTGGGTTGCCGCCGAGGGGAGCGCCCAACACCTTGCCGCCGTTATGGAAGGCATCCACCACGGAGCCCGTGGCTGGTCCCTCTGCTTTGCCCTGCCGCCCGAGCTGGAGTTTGTCGCCGCCACCAGTTTCTATGCCGACCGCCACGCCAGCCAACCCCGCTTCCGCTGGGAAGAGGCGGGCGAGGTTTCGCTCGGAGGGAAGGCCCACCGGCTCATCCGCGTGGTGGCCGATAAACCGATCCCCCGGCAGGGCGAAGTGAGCCTCCACGAGCGGGCCGCCGCAGTCTGGGCTTTCATCCGCCCTCGCCCCGGCAGCGCGGGAGAGACGCAGCTCCACTACTGGAGCGAGGCAGAGGAGGCAAGCGTGGTGGAAGCCCGGCGCACCGTGCCCGTGCGCATTCTTCCCCCATTGGCGGGAAAGCAACCCAAGCGGCTGCACTGGCAAATGTGGGGCCCGCTGGAGCAGATGGAGTCTGCCCAAGCACGTGCTGCCGTGTTGGAAACCGCGCGGCAAGCGGGCATCACCAGCTTCGACATCGGCTCCGCCGGGAGCGCCTCGGGCTGGCTGACCGACGAGGGGGGAGCCTCCGGTATCCGCGCGATGCTGCGCGTCCACTTCCTCGGCGGCAGCCTCTCCATGGGGCCGCACCTGCGCGCGCACCCGGCCCAGCGCCTCATTCGCCCCGACGGCAAGCCCAACGACAGCCTCGCCTGCACCTCGGCCTTGCTGGAAGAGGCGTGGCCCGCGGTGGAGCAGTTCCTTGCCGAACAGGTCCGCCGCTACCGCCCTTCGTGCGTGGTCTACGACTACGAATACTCGCCCATTGGCAAAGAAGCCGTCCATAGCTGCTACTGCGCGCGGTGCCTCGCGGCCTTCCGCATTCACGCCGGGCTCGCAGGGGAGCTGACGCCCGAAGCGATCGTGCGCGACCATGCCGCCGCATGGACCGACTTCATGGCACTGCAATGCGCACGCCTCTTCCGCAAGATGAAGGAAGGCGTGCACGCCGCCGCGCCCGGCACGCTCTTCGAAGTTTACAGCGGCTACCAGAGCCCGGAGAACCCGAAACTCTACGGGGTAGATTGGCGCTACGTCGGCAAGCTGCAAGCCGCAGACCGCGCCACCATGGGGTATGGCCGACCGCTCGCAGCCATCACGGCCACACACGAAGCGCTCGCTGGGATTCCCGCGCTCTTTGGCGAGATTCTGCACCCCTTCCTCGTTCGCGATACCACCCCGCCACAGCCGACCACCGCCGCAGCCCAGCTCCGCCGCCTGCTCGACTCGCGCCACGGCGTGCTCCTCTACGAACTCGCGGGCATGGATGGCCGGAGCTGGCGCGCCGTGGCCGAAACGACCCGCCTCGCCTCCGCTCACGAAGCGCTCTTTGCCGAAGCCGAGCGCCGCGAGATCCCCGGCGTAGAGGAGGCCAACGGCGCGCTTCTCACCGGCAAGGA
>JBBCKB010000024.1:0-75398 GCA_037189965.1 Chthoniobacteraceae bacterium
GTTGACGATCTTGGCGGTCTCCGCCATGAAGTGAACGCCGCAAAAGGCGATGACGTCGGCCTTGGCTTCGGCGGCCTTGTAGCTCAGGCCCAAGGAGTCGCCCACGAAATCGGCAATCTCCTGGATCTCGCGGATCTGGTAGTTATGGGCGAGGATGACGGCGTTGCGCTCTTTTTTGAGTGCCCGGATTTCCTCTACAAGATCGACTCCAACGGCTGGCATGGTGTGTATGGGGGACTATTCGTCAATTTCCTCGGGGAGTAAACCGCTTTTTGCCTCGCGCGTGGTGAGGCCGCGCACGAGGAGGACGATCTCGCCCTTGGGCGGGTGCGCGGTGTAGTGGGCAAGCAGCTCGGCGGCGGAGCCGCGCCGGTATTCCTCAAAGGTTTTGCTCAGCTCGCGTGCGACGCAGAGGAGGCGCTCGCCCAGCAGGCGGGTGGCGGCTTCCAGCGTTTTGCAAAGGCGGTGGGGGCTTTCGTAAAAGAGGGTGGTCTCGCGGCGCCGGGCGGCCCGGCCAAGCTCGCGCTCGCGCCCCCCACTCTTGGGGGGGAGGAAGCCGCCGTAGTAGTACGCATCGAGCGAAAAACCGGAGCCGACGAGCGCGGTGATGCCTGCCGAAGCTCCGGGAAGGACGGTGTACGGGATTCCCTCGGCGATGCACGCGGCCAGGAGGCGCGCGCCGGGGTCGGAGATGCCGGGCATGCCCGCGTCGCTGATGAGGGCGACGCTTTCACCCGCTTTGAGCCGCCCAAGCAGCTCGGCGGTGCGCCGGGCTTCGTTGTGCTCGTGGCAGGAGAGGAGCGGCTTGCGGATCTGGTAGTGCGAGAGGAGGTGGCCCGAGTGCCGGGTATCTTCCGCAGCAATGACATCCACCGCCGCGAGCACTTCGAGCGCCCTCAGGGTGATGTCCTTGAGGTTGCCGATGGGTGTGGGTACGAGGTAGAGCATGGCGCGCGCTTCTGCGCCGCTTACCACCCTTCGCTCAGGCGGCTGACAAGGCGCACGGCGGCGTCTTCCAGCGCGAGGGGGATGGCCTGCCGCTCGTCCTGGTTAACGTCGTTGCCGCTAACAAAGAAGCTCGTGGAGCCCCGGACGGTGCCGCTATCGAGCTTCTCGCCGGTGGCGCTTTTGGTGACCTCGTACTCGACAACGACGTAAAGGGTGTACTCGCGCGAGGCAAAGACGTCGCTCCGCACGGCGCGGGCGCTGCGGCGGCGCACTTCGACGATTTTGCCTTCGACAATGGCGTCGGCCTGCGTGCTGCCGGTGACTTTGAAGGTGCCATCCTGCTGGATTTGCTTGATGACGGTGCTCGCCGCCAAAACTTCCAGCCGGGGGATGAGGGTGCTGTTCTCAAACGTGGGGACGGCGACGGTACGGACGCCCTCCATCGCTTTGGGGATGACGGGGCCGATCTGGTAACCCGCGCACCCGCTCAAAAGGGCGGCGGCGGCAACTGCGGTGAGGATGCGTTTCACGAAAGAGGCGATGAAAGGTTACTGCGGCAAGGCGGGCGCAAGCGGCGGCGGAGCTTCCAGCCCGGAGTCTGCCGGGGCGGGCTCGTTGGGCAATGGCGGCTCCAGCGTGGCAGGCATGCGGAACTGCGGGCGCGCTGGGGCGACTTCATCCGGCTTGGGCGGCGCTTTCGGGGCGGGAGGCCCGGCAAAGTCGGGGCGCGAGGCGACATCGACCTGCGCTTGCAGCTTGCGGCGCTGGCGGGCGCGCGAGGCCGTCTCTTCCTTCTCGGGGCCGGTGCGCAGGGCATCTTCGCCCACGGTGGCACCCAGGTGGTCGAGCCGTTTGCGGGCGATCTCGGCCTCGGCGCTGGCGGTGTCGGCCTGAACGACCTCCTCGTAGTAGATGGCGGCGGCCTTGTAGTTTTTGACCCGCTCGTAGTACTGCGCGACGCCGAGCGTTTTTTTCAGATCGGTGCCGGAGAGCTGCTCGAGGTTTTCGTTGGCCTGCGCGACTTTCTCGCTCTTCGGGTAGCGCATGATGAAGTCTTCAAACGCCTCCCGCGCTTTCTGCCGCGCGGCCTGGTCGTTGGAGCCCGCCTTGGCCTGCGCAAAGTAGAGGTAGCCGATCTGGTACTGCGCGTCAGCGGCGATCTCATCCATCGGATAACGGTCGACGACTTCCTGATACGCGAGCACCGCTTCATCGATCTTGCCCTGCTTTTCGCGGGCGCGGCCGATGTTAAACTGGGAGAGCGCGGCCCACTTGGAGAAGGGGGCGTTTTTGATGATCTCCTCAAACATTTTCTCGGCCCGCTCCATGGAGGGGAAGGTCTTCACGCCGAAAACCTTGCGGCGTTTGCCATCCAGAAATTCGTTGGCGATTTTAAACTGGCTCTCTACGGCGCGCTCAAAATCGTCCCCCCGGGGGTAGCGCGAGAGGTAGGTGCCATACGCTTTGAAGGCTTTCTCGGAGTCTCCAGCGGCGTCGGAAAGGTCGCCAATCTTGATCTGCGCGCGCGGCGCAGCCCCGGAAGAGGGGAACTCGCGCACGAGCGCTTTGTATGCCCCGAGGGCCTTAAGGGTCTCCCCCCGGTTCTCAAGGTCTTCGGCTTTGCGAAGCTGGGCGCTGGCGGTTTCTTCAATCGGGCCGGAGTCTTCGGCGTCGGAACTCCACCCTTCTCCCTGACGGTAAACGGCGGCAGCTTCCACCCGGGGAATGACTGGTGAGGCCAGGGTGGCAAGCGAGGTCAGAAGGATAATGGTCTTCCGCATAAACGGTGGGACGCTATTAGAACCGGAGTTCACCGTCAAGGAGAGCCGGATAAGAAAAGCGGCTCGCTCTGGTAGCCGGCCTCGCTCAACAGGGTGGCCAGCCGCTCCATGGGAAGGCCGATGACATTGGTGCGCGAGCCCGCGATCTCGGCAACGACGCTGCCGGGCCCCTCATCCTGCGCGGCATAGGAGCCCGCTTTGTCGAGCACCTGCACGCGTGCAAGGTAGCGCGCGATGGCCGCCGCATCCAACGGGTGGAAGCGGACATGGCTCGCCTCCAGCGCGGCCCAGGCGCGCCGCGCGGCCCCATGGACAAGCCACACACCGCTGTAAACCTGGTGGGTGCGCCCCCCCAGCCGCCCGAGCATGGCGGCGGCATCTTCGAGGTCGCGCGGCTTGCCGAGCCCTTCGCCTTCGAGGGCGACAAGGGTATCGACCCCCAAGACCAGCGCCTCCGGGTGGTTGCGAGCCACGGCGAGGGCCTTCTGTTTGGCGTTGTAGAGCGTCACCTCCCCCACCGTGAGGTGGGGCGGGGCGATCTCCTCGACCCCGGCGCTCTCCACGCGGAAGGTGTAGCCATACTCCTCGAGGAGCTGGCGACGCCGGGGGGAGGCGGAGGCGAGGAGCAGATGCATGGCCCGCTTACTGGCCCGCCGGGATCTGCGGCATCGCCATCGACTGGTAGTCCGCCGGGGTGGCAAACTCGGCGTCATCCAGCGCTTCTTCCTTCGCGGAGACGAGGGTGGAGACGACTTTCTGGCCGCTCTTGGTCTCGACTTCCGACTTCACGGGGACGCCGGGGAAATTATCCGGCTGCGGAGCCATCTCGCGGGCCATCTGGGCGGCGGGGCTCTTCTGCATTTTATTGAGCGCGGCGAGCAGCTTTTCGCCATTGGGGTAGTCTTTGGCGATCCAGTAAGTTGCCTTCATGCCGCCTTCCTGCGTGGTGTAAACCTCGGTCTCCACGCCGTTGACCGTCTCTTTACGCCCGGTCGGCTTGAGCCCGGCATCGGCCGCCGCTGGCGTCTGCGCGGCAGCGGGCTGGGCTTTCTTCATCTGCTCGAAAATCTGCTTGGTCGCGGCGGCGCTCATCGTCATGTACGCCTTCTGGCCGTGCATGAGGGTCGTCATGTCGCCGGTATTGAGATCGGTGACGACGGAGACGGCTTTATCCATATCCACCCGGGCGCGGTCGCCCTTGAATTTGACGGTGATCTCGCCGTTCTGCCCGGTGCCTTCCACCTTCTGAACGAGGACAATGTCGGCCCACCCGGAGGCGGCCACGGTAAGGAGGAGCCCGAGGCTCAGGAGAGAGGTCGATTTCATAGATGTGTGTACCGCTGTTCTACACCCGGGGCGGGGCCTTTGGCGAGCAACATTCACCGCGGGCGCCGAGGCAAGCCGGAGAGGGCGAGGTAACGCTTGCGGTAGGCGCCGGGGGTCATCCCCTCTGCGGCGCGAAAGGTGCGGTTAAACGCCGGGGCATCGCCAAAGCCGCATTCGTGGGCGATCTGCTTCATTGGCAGGGTAGTGGAGATGAGCCGTTCGCGCGCAGCACGCACCCGCTCGCGCACGACGGCCTGGTGCGGCGTCAACCCCAAGTGGCGGCGAAAGGCGTGCCGCAGGTGCGGGGCCGACCAGCCACACGCCCGCGCGATCGCCTCTGCCGGGCACGGGCCCGCGTAGTAGGCCGCCACCCACCGCAGCGCCACCCGCAACGGCGCGGGCAGCTCCGGCTGGCGGGCCGTGTGCCACCGGTGGATCTGGAAGAGCAGCCGCGAGAGCACGTAGTCTCGCAGGAGGGCGGCCTCAAACCCTGGCTCACCATGCAGGCGCACGGCTTCATGGGTAAAGCGGAGCACCTCTTCGCGCTCTTCCCACCGCGAAAAGCGCGGCACTTTCGCGTGCCCCTCGCGGTGGGGCCCGACGAAGGTAACGGCGAGGCAGCGGTACGGGTCTGAAAAATCGCTTTGGCCGATCGTCTCATCCCCCGGGCGGTTCCAGATCAGATCTCCCGTGGTCACGACGCGCCACTCGCCTTCGTGGCGGATCGCTCCGCGCCCGGAGGTCACCAGCTCCACCCGCTCGAAAAAGGGGGGGATGCAGATGGGCACCGGGTGGATGCCATGGGCCTGGTGGTAGTGGCCCGCGCTATGGAGGGTGAGGGTCTCTGCGGCGATGCGCATCTTGACGACAACAGATACGCGTTTTTGCCAATCAAAGCAATTTGTAACCCGCAGACTCTTGCTCAAGGATGTGGAAACCATTCGTTTTCAACAACCCACCCTCCTTGAAACTTATGAGCCAACCCATCCGTTTCGGCTTTCTTGGGGCCGGGCAGATCGCCTACCCGAGCGCCGCCTCCATCCAACGCCACCCGCATGCCACCCTCGTTGCCGCGCAAGACCTCCACCCCGGACGGCTGAGCGAGCTTTGCGAGAAGGAGCGCATCCCCAAAGCGTACGACACCGCCGAAGCCCTGCTGGCCGACCCGGAGGTCGATGCCGTCTACATCGCCGTGCCCAACCGCTTCCACGCCCCGCTGGCCATCCGCGCGCTGGAGGCAGGCAAACACGTGATCCTCGAAAAGCCGTTTGCCCTAAGCCTTGCCGAAGCCCAAGCCGCTGCCGAGGCCGCACGCAAAGCGGGCAAAGTCCTTACTTTGGGGATGAACCAGCGCTTCGACGCCACCCACCAGCGTGTCAAGGCGCTGGTGGAAGCGGGAGCTCTGGGCGAGATCTACCACGCCAAAGCGTACTGGCTGCGGCGCACCGGCATCCCGAAGCTCGGCACGTGGTTCTGCTCGCGCGAGCTGGCCGGGGGCGGCGCGCTCTACGACATCGGCGTGCACGTGCTCGACCTCTGCCTCTACCTTGTCGATAACTTCGAGCCCATCTCCGTTTCCGGGGCCACGTACACCAAATTTGGCAACCGGGGCCTGGGCGAAGGCGGCTGGGGCAAGTCCGACAAAGCCGACCTCCCCTTTGATGTGGATGACTTTGCCACCGGCTTCCTCCGCTTTGCCAATGGTCTCACCGTCTCGCTCGAAACCTCGTGGGCGCGCCACGCCGCCCGCGCCAGCGAGTGGGATGTGGAGCTCTTCGGCACCGAGGGGGGAGCCACCGCCGTGAGCGGCCAGCACTTTGCCGCCGGGCCGGGCGGCTACACCGTCACCGAAGCGCTCACCAACGAGCCACGCTTTGCCCATAAGGACCGGTTTCACAACTTCATCAACCACCTGCGGGGCGAAGAACCGCTCTGCGTGACGCTGGAGCAGGCGCTCGCCGTGCAGCGCATTCTCGACGGGCTTGCCGAGTCCGCCGCCACGGGGTGCGAAGTCCGCCTCTAGCATTACTGTATTACTACATTTAAGCCAATCCCGGCAGGAAGGCTGCGAAGCGTGAACTGTAGGCCGTCTCTGTGAGACGGCAGTCCAACCCGATGGCGTCTCACAGAGACGCCCTACAATTTCCGACTCTTACGACGAATTAAACCGAAAATGCCCTAAGGAATCGCTGATTAAATGAAGCCCGCCGAAAGCACAGGCAGTTTCCGTGGATTTTTGAGACGGTTTTCCGCAACCTCTCTGAAGAGAGGTGAGGAAAAACCGGCTCGAAAAGATGCGAAACTGACTCGCTTGCGGGGGAGCTTGCTTTAATCAGCGGTTCCCCAACCTTTTACCCTCCTCCAAAACTTATGCCCGGACCTCTCGACTTCGGCGTGCAGAGCTTCTGCTTCCGCCACTTCAAAGATAACGCCACCGTCGCCCAAAAAGTGCGCGCCCTCGGGCTCGACAAGATCGAGCTTTGCGCCGTCCATGCCGACTTCAACCAGCCCGACGCCTTCCCCGAAGTCGTGGATACCTACCGGCAGGAAGGCATCTCCATCATCTCGCTCGGGGTACAGCTCTACCGTGGCGAAGAGCGGGAGCGTGCGTGGTTTGAGTGCGCCGCCCACGCCGGGGCGCGCCACCTCTCCGCCCACGTGCAGATCGACACCTTTGCCCGCGCCATCCCGCAGCTTCGCAAGTGGAGCCGCGAGTTTGGCATCCGCGTCGGCCTTCACTGCCACGGCGGCTACATGTTTGGCGGCCAGCCCGACGTGCTCGACTACCTCCTTGCCCTGGGCGGCCCGGAAGTCGGCCTCTGCCTCGACACCGCGTGGTGCGGGCAGATCGGCCCGCGCAGTGGCAATGCCGTCGAGTGGGCGCGCCGCTACGCCGGGCAGATCTACGGCATCCACTACAAAGACTTCGCCTACGAGCCCAATGGCGCGTGGCGCGACGTCATCGTCGGCCAGGGCACGCTGGAGCTGCCCGCCTTCATCCAGGCGCTGGAGGAAGGCGGCTTCGATGGCATGTCTGTCGTCGAGTACGAAGCCACCCCCGAAGCGCCGGACGCCCCGCTCGCCGAGTGCATCCGCGCCATGCGGCAGGTGGCCACGGCTCCAATGTAGACATTGTACCCCAAGCGGCCACCCCGCGTGCCGCTTTAGCAACCTTCGCCAACAGCGAATCGCTAGACTTGGGTGACAAGAACGTTCCACTCTTGTCACCCGGGTTGTTTATAGAAACTTATCCTCGTTAAACAAAGTCTCCAGAAAGCCATCCGAAAGTTAGGATTGCTGGAAGGAAGGATTCGACGCCCTGAAGCCATACACCTACCGTGCGAAAAGCTTCCGCGATACGATTGTCTTCCAGTTGCCAGATCCCGCAGAGCAAGAAGGCACCGGGCTGGAGCGGCTCGCTCATGAAGCCACCGCTCTGAAGTAGCTATTCTTCGCGGGAGCCTTCCTGCGAATCTTCCAGCTCCAGGGCGCTTTCGAGGTCGGCGAGGCGTTCGCTCAGGCCGGGGTAGGTGGGGTCGATCTCCCGCGCCCGGTTGTAGAAGACATGCGCTTCGACATAATGCTGCTGCGCCAGCAGATAGCCCGCGAGGTTGAAGAAGGCTTCCGCACGGCTCCCCTCTTCGCAAAGGGTGGCTTTGCGGGCGTGCTCTTCGGCACGGGGGAGGTCGCCCGCGCGAAAGGCGGCGGCAGCGGCATAGATGAGGTAGCCGGCATCTTCCGGAGCCAAGGCATGGGCGGCGAGATACTCCCGCTCTGCGGCGGGGTAGTCGCCCCGCTTGCGGTGGTAGTGCCCGCGCTGCGCGAGGAAAAACTGCTGCCACTGCGGGGGCATGACTTGCTCGGCCCGGGCAAGGGCGGCGGCGGCTTGGTCATAGAGCGCGAGGTCGCCAAGGAGGTCCGCATAGCGGATCAACGTGGGTCCGTGGCCGGGCTCCTGCCGGAGGATCGCTTCGCACAGGCACCGCGCGGTGGCGAGGTGGCCCGCCTCGGTTGCTTCTTTGAGTTGCTCGTAAGTCGCCTTCATGCCCCCATGTCGTTCTCTGAGGTGGGAGGGGGTGTCAAGGGGGAAGTGGCACCTGGGGTAAGCTCCCCCCGAGAGGACGCCTTCGAAGCGTGAATTGTAGGCCGTCTCTGTGAGACGGCAGCCCAACCCCATGGCGTTTCACAGAAACGCCCTACCATTTCCGACCCTCGCACCGAACCTTCAAACGATCTATTACACACGGTCGCGCGCGCCTTCCACCCCGGCGTGGGAGGCGCAGGAGGCGCAGCAATACATCTGCCCGTCCGCCTCGATGCCGTGCCCGATGATCCGGCATTCGCAGTGCTCGCACCGGGGGGCGAGGGCGTGGATGGCGCATTCGAAGCTGTCGAAATGGTGGGAGTGCCCTTCCATGACGACTTCGATGGTTTTATCGTAGTGGTTTCCGCAGACTTCGCATTTCATACCCGCTCAATCGCGCGCGCGGGCGGGTGTGGATGCCTCCTGGTGTTATGCAACGACGATATTGACCAGCTTGCCGGGGACGACGATGACTTTGCGCACGGTCTTCCCCTCCACCGCCTCGGCGATCTTGGGCGTGGCAAGGGCAGCGGCCTCCACGGCCTCTTTGCTGGCGTCTTTGGAGATGACGAGCTTCTCCCGCACCTTCCCGTTGATTTGCAGGACGATCTCGACCTCGTCTTCCACGAGGTAGGCTTCGTCATACCGCGGCCACGGCTGGTCTTCCAGCAACCCGGCAGGGCCGCCGGGGAAGTGCCGCTCCAGCGTTTCCCAAAGCTCCGAGGTAAGGTGCGGGGCAAACGGGTTCAACAGCTGCAACAACGTGCGCAACGCCGAGACGGGGCGCGGGGTGGTGCTGGTAAAGGCGTTGACGAAGACCATCATCTGCGCGATCGCGGTGTTGAAGGCGAGCGCCTCGATGTCTTCGCTCACCTTTTTGATGGTGGCGTGGATGACTTTGAGCTGCGCTTTCGTCGGCTCCACTTCGGCGGAGACCGGGCCGAGCACCCACTCGCCCGCCTGGTTCTCCTCCATGATGAGCCGCCAGACGCGCGCCAGGAAGCGCGAGACACCTTCCACCCCGGTCATGCTCCACGGCTTCATCTGCTCCAGCGGGCCCATGAACATTTCGTAAAGCCGCAGGGCATCCGCGCCATATTGGTGGATGACATCGTCCGGGTTGACCACGTTGCCCCGGCTCTTGGACATTTTCTGCCCGTCTTCGCCGAGAATGATGCCTTGGTTGACCAGGCGCTGAAACGGCTCGGGTGTGGAAAGGTGCCCAAGGTCGAAGAGCACCTTATGCCAAAACCGGGCATAGAGAAGGTGCAAGACGGCATGCTCGGTGCCACCGACGTAGAGATCGACCCCGCCCGGTTTGCCCCCGCCCATCCAGTATTGCTCGGCCTCGCGGCTCACGAAGCGCTCGGCATTGGCCGGGTCGCAAAAGCGGAGGTAGTACCAGCACGAGCCCGCCCACTGAGGCATGGTGTTGAGCTCGCGCGAGGCGCTCTCGCTGTAGCGGACCCACTCGGTCGCTTTGGAAAGCGGCGGCTCGGGCGTACCGGTCGGCTTGAAGTCGGCCAGCTCCGGCGGGGTGAGCGGTAGCTCGCCCTCCGACAACGCGCGGTGCTGCCCGCCCTCCCAAACGATGGGGAAGGGCTCGCCCCAGTAGCGCTGGCGGGAAAAGAGCCAATCCCTCAACTTAAAGTTGATGGAGCGCTTACCGAGCCCTTGAGCCTCCAGCCAATCCGTGATCTTGCGCTTGGCCTCCGCCGTGGGCAGGCCGTCGATGAGGGGGGAGCCGATGGCGATGCCTTCGCCGGTGAAGCCTTCGCTCTCCTCTACACTCTTGCCCGGAGCCTGCACGACGGCACGCACGGGGAGCCCGAAGGTGCGGGCAAACTCCAGGTCGCGCTCGTCATGCGCGGGCACGGCCATGATCGCCCCGGTGCCATACCCCTGGAGCACGTAGTCGGCAATCCAGATGGGGATGCGCTCGCTATTGACCGGGTTGACCGCATACGCGCCGGTAAAGACGCCGGTCTTTTCCTTGGAAAGCTCGGTGCGCTCCAGGTCGCTCTTGCGGGAGGTCTTCTCCCGGTAGTCGCGAATGGCGGGCCACTGCTCTTCGGTGGCAAGGGCATCCACGAGCCGGTGCTCCGGGGCGAGGACCATGTAGGTGGCGCCAAAAAGGGTATCGGGCCGGGTGGTAAAGACGGTGACGCCCCCCTCCACTCCCTCCAGGGCGAAGCGCACCTCCGCGCCTTCGCTGCGGCCAATCCAGTTGCGCTGGAGGAGTTTGATGCTCTCGGGCCAGTCGAGCCCCTCAAGCTCGTCAATGAGCCGCTGCGCGAAGGCGGTGATGCGGAGCATCCACTGGCGCATGGGGCGGCGCTCCACCGGGTGGCCGCCGACTTCGCTCTTCCCATCAATGACCTCTTCGTTGGCCAACACGGTGCCCAGCTCCGGGCACCAGTTGACGGGGGCTTCCGAAACGTAGGCGAGCCGCACGCTATCCGGGTCTTCACCCGGGTAGGTGGCGATCGGCTCGGCCTTCCGGGTGGCGGGGTTAAACCACGCGCCGTAGAGTTGCAGGAAGATCCACTGTGTCCACCGGTAGTAGGCGGGGTCGGAAGTGGCGATCTCGCGGGACCAATCGTACCCGAAACCGATCCCCTTGAGCTGGGCTTTAAAGCGGGCCACGTTTTCCGCCGTCGTCACCGCAGGGTGCTGGCCGGTCTTGATGGCGTATTGCTCGGCCGGGAGGCCAAAGGAGTCCCACCCCATCGGGTGGAGGACGTTAAAGCCATTCATCCGCTTGTAGCGGCCGATGATATCGGTGGCCGTGTACCCCTCGGGGTGGCCCACGTGCAGCCCCGCGCCGCTCGGGTAGGGAAACATATCGAGCACGAAGAACTTGGGCCGCGAGGCGTCGAAGCCCGGCTCGCCCGGGTTGGCCACGCGGAAGGTCTCCTCGGCGTCCCAACGGGCTTGCCATTTGGGTTCAATCTGGTCAAACGGGTACGGTTTGCGGCGGTCGCTGCTACTCATGGGAACTTGGGAAGATGCCGCCTTTGGCCGTGGCAGGGGAAGGCTAAAGTGCGCCCCCGCCGGGTTCGGCTTGTATTGGAAAGCCCCCACCGGCTACGGTGCAGCGGTAAATCACGATGGATGCTTCACCCCCCCCACCGGGCTGCCTTCTCGTCCTGAGCACCTTCCCCGATGCGGAAACGGCCCGCCGCATCGCCCGCACGCTCGTCGAGGAGCGCCTCGCCGCATGCGGAAACTTGATCCCCGGCATCGAGTCCATCTACCGCTGGCAGGGCGAGGTGGAGACGGCGAGGGAAGCTCTCGTCCTCTTTAAAACCACGCAGGCCGCCTACCCCGCCTTGGAGGCCCGGCTCAAAGCCTTGCACCCGTATGAGGTGCCCGAGATCCTCGCGCTCCCCCCCACCGCCACCGGTTGGCCCCCTTACCTCGCCTGGGTGGGGGAGAATGTGGGGTAGCCCAGGCAAGCCACAGGAAGCGGTTTGTTGCACAACGGCTTTTCATCCCGCGCGGTTTGTGGAATCGTCCACCCCCGTACTGCTTTATGCGGATCTCCCTCCACCCCGTAGCGCAGCCGGAGTGTCGGTTGCCCTTTCTGAATAACCGGACGGTGTTTCTGGCGCAGCACCGCGCACTGGCGGCGATGAATATTTCCAGCCACGGGCGGGATTCGCGCCTCTTCCTCATTGATGTCGATACACTGGAAGCCACCACGCTCCCCGTACCCGACCGGCAATGGGGCCCCTATGGGCTGGCCGGGGGGGTAGACGGGCGGCTCTACGTCGGCTTCTTTGGTGGGCGCATTTATGCGGTCGATGTGGGGGAGCGCCGCTTCCACCTGCTGGCCGACCCCTTTGCCAAAAGCCAGCCCGAACGCCTCACTTGGGGCGGCACAGCCACCCGGGCGGGCAAGGTCTATATGGGGGTGTACCCGACCGGCGAGTTCACCGAGCTGGACACCGCGAGCGGGCGGTGGCGCACCATCGCCCCCCTGCCCGAGGGCACGCAAGGGGTGTATGCCAGCCAGTTTGTCGAAGTGGCCGGGGGCCGCGTGTTGGTCAACCTCTATGGCGCCCGGGGGGAGCTGCTGCTCTACAACCCGGCAAGCGGGGAGATCGAAGCGCGCCACCCCTTTGCCACCGCGGAGGAGCAGCCGAGGGCGCGCTCGCTCGTCGCGCTGGATGCCGAGCGCGTGCTCTACAGCACCGAAAGGGAGCTGAAGGTTTTTAATACCCGGCGCTTCGAGCGGGAGGCCGACTTCCTCGCCCCCTGCCCGGAGCCGATGACGGATATTTCCCCCACCCCCGGGGGGCTTTTTGCCACCGGGCTGGCCAGCGGGCAGCTCTACCACCTCGGGCGAGGCGGGTGCGAGCCGGTGGAAACCGGGCTGCAGCAGGGGAACCGCCCGAGCGGAGGCGTCCACCAGATCGGCGAAGAGACGTTTCTGACCTTGGGGGACAATGGGCAGGTGGCCACCTTCTCGCGCACACGCGGGGCGCTCGCCTCCGCGCAGCTCCCCAACGGCTCCACCACGGGGATGAAGATCCACATGCTGCATTGGGAACCGGGGGCGGAGTTTGTGGTGGGGGCGCACTTCATCAGCAGCCAGATGTTTCGGGCAGACCTTGCGGGCGGGCGGGTTGAGCCGTCATTACACAAAGTGGTCGAAAAGTCAGGGCAGATCACCTGCGCCACGCAGCTTGGCGAGGTCGTCTACACCAGTGTCTACGGTGGGGCACTCGTGCTGGCCTACCGGCCGGATAAGCCCTTTGCCTACGGCGAAAACCCGCGTCTGCTTTGCAAACCGGGCGAGCGGCAAAACCGCCCCGTGGCGTTGTGCCATGATGCGCGCCTGCTCTACATGGCCACCCGGGCCGATTACGGCCACTTGGGCGGGGCGATCTGCGTGGTCGACCCGGCCTCCGGCGCGTGCGAAGTCTACCGGCACTTTGTGCGGGGGCAAAACCCCGTCAGCGTCTACCCCCATGGCGACCTACTGGTGGGGACGACCGAGATCCGTGGGGACCAAGGGAGCTGCCTGCCCGAAGCCACCCGCGCCGTCGTTTTTGCCTGGAGCACCACGCGCCGCGAGCTGGTACACACCTGGGTGCCGTGGGAGAGCGAGAGTCTCTCCGCGCTCGGCATCTCGCCCGGGGGGCGGCTGCTCGGCTTTGCGCCGGGACGCATGTTCCTCTACGACGCCGTGGCGCAAAAAGGCACCGTGCGCGAGTGGCCCCATGGCGTGCCGGGCTCCGGCGTGTTTCTGGAGGAAGGGTGCTTCCTCGCCATGCTCCCCGAAGAAGGCGCGCTGCGGGTCGATCTGGAAAGCGGCGAGGCCACGCCCGTGAGCCCGCCGGTGCGCGGAGTCCGCCTCTTTGGCCGCCTCGGCCCCACCGAGTTGCTGGCCACGCAGGAAGATGCCACCCTTGTCCGAATTTCGCTGCATGATTATTGATATCCACACTCACCCGCGCTGGCAGGGCAACCGGCCACTGCAACACCCCGGCGAAGCGGAGGCGGATGCCATGGTTGCCACTGCCGAGCGCCACGGGATCCACGCGCTCTGCCTGCTGGGGTGCTTCTACTCCTACCCGGATGAAGAAGGCATCCGCGCGATCAACGATGCCACGCTCTCCATGGTGCGGCGGCAGCCGGGGCGGCTCCATGGGCTCTGCTTTCTCAACCCTGCCCTCCCCGCGCGCGCCGTGGCGGATGAGGTGGAGCGGTGCCTGAGCGCGGGCCTCTCCGGGGTGAAGCTGGAGTATGAAGTCAACGCGCGCGACCGGCGGCTCGACCCGATCATGGAAGCCGTGGCCGCGCACGGCGGCTTTGTCCTCCACCATGCCTGGTACAAAACGTGTGGGCACGTGGCGCAGGAATCGACCCCCGCAGACGTTGCCGCCCTCGGCGCACGCCACCCGCGCACCACCTTGCTGATGGCGCACCTCACCGCAGGGGGCATTCGTGGCGTGCTCGATATCCGCCGCTACCCGAATATCCTGGTGGATACCTCGGGGTCGCCCCCTGTCTCCGGGCTGGTGGAGTACGCAGTCGACCAGCTTGGGGCCGAGCGCGTCGTCTACGGCTCCGACTACCCGATCCGCGACTTCGCCACCCAGCTTGGCCGGGTGGAAGGGGCGCACCTCCCCCCCACCGCGCGCGAGCACCTCCTTTGGCGAAACGCAGCCCGCCTCCTCAAGCTCCCCAACTCATGATCGGCGAACCTCTGATTGATACCCACGCCGCGCTTGGCCATTGGCCATGGGCGGATTTTTCCGCCCTCGACGCCGACTCGCTGGAGCAGCGGCTGGAGGCCGAGGGCATCGAGCAAGCGTGGGTCTGTGCCACCGAGTCGATCCTCTACCCCGAGCCGGATCGGTTTGATGAGCGCCTCTTTGCCACCTGCCAAGGCCGCTCCCGCCTGCTGCCGGTAAAGACGATCAACCCCGTGCTTGGTAACTGGCGAGAGAGCCTCGCCCATGCCGTAGGCCCGCTGGGCGCGCGGCTCATCAAGCTCTACCCCAACTACCACCGCTACCCCCTCCTTGATGAACCCGCCATGGAGCTGGCCCGCACCGTGGCCGCGCTTGGTCTGCCGCTACTCATCTCCCTGCGCGTAGAGGATGAGCGCAACCAAAGCCCCCTCCTGCAATTGGCCGCCGTGCCTGTGGCTGAAGTGGCCACGTTTGCCGTCAGCAACCCCAGGTTGCGCATCCTCGTCCTCGGCGCGCAGTATGGCGAAGTCGCCACGCTCCTCAACCTCACGCCCAACCTTTATTGCGACATCGCCTTTGCCGAAACGGGCGACGGGCTGGAGCCGCTCCTGCCCCGCATCCCCGAAGGGCGGCTGCTTTTTGGCACCCACACCCCCTTCTTCTACCCCCGAGCCGCCGTGCGCAAGCTGGCGGGCGCGCAGATCTCCGCAGCAGCGCGCCGGCAGATCGCCCATACCAATGCGCGGGCATTTTTGGCAGGTACGGCGGGGTAGCGGGGGGAAACCGGGCATTGCATCCCGGCCGTTTATTTGGTTTGAAGAGGTACGCGCACGCACGCCTCCCCCATGATTAAAGTCGAAAGCCTGACCAAACGCTACGCCGGGTTTACCGCCATCAAAGACCTCTCCTTCGAGGTCGAGAAGGGGGAGATCGTCGGTTTCCTCGGCCCCAACGGGGCTGGGAAATCGACCACCATGAAGATTCTCTCCAGCTACATGCCCGCCACCTCGGGGCGTGCCTCCATTGCCGGGTACGATGTCTTTTCGCAATCCATGGAGGCGCGGCGGCACCTCGGGTACATGCCCGAGCATGTCCCCCTTTACCTCGACATGCGGGTAAGCGAGTACCTCAACTACCGCGCCTCGCTCAAAGAGCTTACCGGCCGCCGCCGCATCGAGCGCGTGGGCGATGTCACCGAGCTTTGCGCCCTGCGCGATGTGGAGAACCGCATCATCGGCACCCTCTCCAAAGGGTATCGCCAGCGCGTCGGGCTGGCAGATTCTCTCCTGCACACGCCCGATCTACTTATCCTTGATGAGCCGACCATCGGCCTCGACCCCAACCAGATCCGCCAAGTCCGCGAGCTGATCCGCAACCTCGGCAAGCACCACACCATCCTCCTCTCCACCCACATCCTCCCCGAGGTGGAGATGACGTGCAACCGTGTCGTCATTATTAACCGCGGGTGCATCGCCGCCGTCGATACGCCGGAAAACCTAGTCAACGCCATGCGCACCGCCGGGGGCATCCGCCTGGAAGCGCGGGTGGGGGCCGATGCCGATGCCGCCGTGCGGCTCGCGGAGCTGGGGGGCGTCAAAGAAGTCACCGCAGAGGAAGGGGGCGAGTGGCGCAGCTTCACCATCCGCACCGAGTCGGGGCGCGACCCTCGCGAAGAGATCTGGGCGCTCGCCTCCGGGCGCGGGTGGGCCGTGCGAGAGCTTTCCCTGCGCCGCGGCACACTGGAGGATGTCTTTATTGAGCTGACCCACGGCGACGAAATCTGACCCTTTTTTACCCGCCTCATGAGCAAATTTCTGACCCTCCTTCTCCGCGAGATCCGGGCCTACTTCTACTCCCCCGTTGCCTACATCGTCCTTTGCTTCTTTCTCCTGCTCACGGGGTTCAACTTTTACCTCGGCGTCTCCCTCCTCTCGCGCGGGGCGACAGAGGTGACTGTCGTCGAGGCGTTTTTCAACTCCGTGCCGTTCTGGGTCGGCTTTATCCTTATTTTCCCGCCCATCACCATGCGGCTCTTTGCCGAGGAGTTCAAGATGGGCACCATCGAGCCGCTCATGACCGCCCCCGTGGGAGATTGGCAGGTGCTCCTCTCCAAATTTGGCGGAGCGCTCTTCTTCTACATCGTCGTCTGGTTGCCGAGCTTCCTTTACTTCATCCTTTTTGAGCGCATCACCCAGGAGCAGGCGGCGGCGGCTTCGGGCTCCTACATCGGCAGTTATCTGATGCTCCTGCTCGTGGGGATGTTCTTCATCGCCGTCGGCTGCCTCGCCTCGGTGCTCACGCAGAACCAGATTATCGCCGCCGTCATCTCCTTCTGCACGCTGGCTATCTTCTTCTTTGCCGGGTTGCTCGCCTTTTTTACCCCCAACGTCTCGCCGATGCTGCGCGAGTTTGTCAGCTACTTCTCCACTCTGGAGCACATGGGCGAGTTTTCCAAAGGCATCCTCGATTCGCGTCGGCTGGTCTTTTACCCCAGCGCCACCCTCTTTGTCCTCGTGCTCACCCACGCGGTCTTCCAATACCGCCGCTGGAAAGCGTAACCCCCTTTTTCACTCATGGCCGGGAAACCCAGCATCAACCGCTTCCGCATCGGCACCAACGTCCTCCTCCAGACGGTGGCGCTCTTCGTCATCCTGGTGATGGTCAATATCTTCGCCTTCCGCCACTTCCAGCGGTGGGACTTTTCGCGCGACCAGAAGTACGCGCTGAGCGAGCAGAGCCGCGCCGTGTTGGAGGGGCTAAAAAAGCCGGTCAAGCTCATCGTCTACTTTGCCGGGGGCTCTGAGCTGGGGGGCGACGCCATCGCCCTCGCGAAGGAGTACGAAAACCTCTCGCAGAAGAAAGTCGCCGTGGAGGTGATCAACCCGTACATGAGCCTTTCGCGCGCTCGGGAGATCGCCGCGCAATACAAGCTCGGCGGGCAGGAGAACGTCATCATTTTCGACTACGACGGCCGCTCCAAGATCGTGCAAGCCGCAGACCTCGCCGAGTACGAGCCTTCCCTCAACCCGCTGGAGCCGCCGAGCATCAAAGCCTTCAAGGGCGAGCAAGTCTTTACCGGCGCGCTGCTGGAAGTCACCGAGCAGGGGACCAATCCCGTGCGTCTGATTGCCGGGCACGGCGGCCTCCCGCTGGAGCACTCCGAGCTTGAGGGGCTGAGAATCTTTCTCGAACGTCAAAATATCTCGCTGGAGTCGCTCCAGCTTGATGACACCGAAGCGGTGCCGGAGGATACCCGCATCCTCCTGCTCATCGGGCTCAAGTACGACCTTTCCGAACAAGAACTGGGCCGGCTGCGCGCCTACTGGGAGCGCAAGGGGCGGCTCCTCTGCCTGCTCGACCCAACCGCGCAGACCCCCAACCTGCTCGCCTTCTTTGAGAGCGTGGGTGTCCGCGTGAATAACGACCGCGTCCTCAAGACCGTACCGATGGGCCCGGTAACGGGTGTGGTCAAAGATGTCCGGGGCGATTTTCTGCAAGGCTCGCCGATCACCCGGCAGCTTGGCAACGTAAGCGCCACCTTCCTCGGAGGCACGCAGTCGCTGACCTTGGAGCCCGAGCGGGTGAAGGATGCCGCCATCAAGCTCCAGCCGCTCATCATGGCCGCCCAGGGGTATTGGGCCGAAGCGAAGTACGAGATCGAAGGCTCCGGCGGCATCTTCTTTGACGGGCGCGAAGACACCGCAGCCCCGTTCATCGCCGCCTCGGTGGAGAAAGGCGCGCTCGACGACGCGCGCGTGCAGGTCGAGTCTTCCCGCATGATCATCGTTGGCAACTCGACGTTTATCGAAACACAGGCGATGACCTCCGCCAACCTCGACTTCCTGTTGAGCAGCGTCAACTGGCTCCTCGATCGCGAGTCGATGATCGGCATCGCGCCCAAGGCGGTGCGCAACTTTTCGCTCAACCTTACCGAGTCGCAGTTGGGCTCGCTGGCGATGTTGACGATGGGGGCCATCCCCGGAGCGGCGGCAGTGCTCGGCTTCTTCGCCTGGCTGCGGCGGCGGCGGTAGTTATTTGGCCACTTTCCCCGCGCTGGGGCAAAGCTCGCGGACTTCGCAGGCGGCACAATCCGGCTTGCGGGCGGAGCAGCGGCGGCGGCCGTGCCAGATCAGCCAGTGGCTGAAGTTGGTCCAATCCTCCCGGGGGATCAGCTTCGCCAAGTCTTCCTCGATCTTCTCCGGCGTGGTGGCTTTGGTAAGCCCAAGCCGCTGCGAAAGCCGGGAGACGTGGGTATCGACCACCACCCCGGCGTTAATGCCAAAGGCGTTGCCGAGGACAACATTGGCCGTCTTGCGCCCCACCCCGGCCAGAGCCGTCAGTTCCTCCATGGTGCGGGGCACCTGCCCGCCATGCTTGGCCACCAGGTCGGCGGCCATGGCACGCAGGTTTTTGGCCTTGGCGCGGTAGAAGCCGGTGGAGTGGACAGCTTCCTCCAGCTCTTCTTGGGAAACATCGGCAAAGTCTGCCGCGCTCCGGTAGTGCCGAAAGAGGTCTTCGGTAACGAGGTTGACGCGCTTATCCGTACACTGTGCGGAGAGGACGGTGGCCACCAGCAGCTCCAGCGGGTTGGAGAAGACCAGCTCGCAATGCGCCTGCGGGTAAGTGGCCCGCAAGGCGGCGGCAAGTGCGGTGGCGCGTTGCTGGCGAGTCATCTCCCTCCTCCTGCTATCACACGGCTATGGGGTAAGACAGGATTCACAAGATTGGCAGGATTACGTTAGGTCGTTTGAAGGTACGGCGCGAGGATCGGAAAGGGTAGGGCGTTTCTGTGAAACGCCATGGGGTTTGAACCGCCGTCTCACAGAGACGGCCTACAGTTCACACTTCGCAGGCGTTCTGGCTAGTGTCGTGTTAGGTTAGTTCCTTTAAATAGTCCGCGGTGATTTTTCGCATTCTCCAAGGCGCGAGCAAGGGCGGTATCTGAAGATACCGACCGCTGTGAGCAACGCCGGAGAATCGGAAAAGCACCCGGCAATTTGAAAAGGAAATAGGCTAACACGACACTAGATCCGCTTAACGTAGTAATCCTAACACGATTTTTTTGGGAGGAAGGGGTGTCAGAACGTTAACCCAAATCCTGCAATCCTGAAAATCATGTCAATCCTGCCTCTCCGCGTTACCCCTCCCCTGGCTATTTAGCCGGGGCGAGCGCTGCGGCGCGGGCTTTGGCGTCTTTGGCGTGGGGCGAGTCGGCGTACTTGGTAGCGAGGTCGTTATACGCTTTGGCGGCTTTCTTCAACTGGCCGGAACGGGTCGGCGCGTTGCGCCCTTTCTTCGGGTCAGCCTCGTCGGAGAGGGTGGCAGCCTGCTTCTCCAGGACCTGTGCTCCGCGCCAGAGCCCTTCGGGGGCCAGCTCGTCGAGCGCTTCGAAGAAGACGGCGATTTTGATATACTGGTCTGCGGCACTGGCAAAGTCGCCCTTGGCTTCCTGGATCTTGCCCAGCAGGAGCATGGCTCGGGCCCGTAGCTCGGCAGGGGCGGTCTGCGCACGCACGATGCCTGCGAGCAGGAGCGCGGCGTCATCCCCCTTGCCCTGGCCAACCATCGCTTCCGCGATACCGTAGTTGGCCTCCAACATCTTGGGCGACCATGGGTAGAGCTTCTTGAGCTGGTCAAACAGCGCACCGGCTTCGGCGACTTTGCCTTCCGCCTGGATCGCCTTGCCACGCCCGTAGAGGGAGATGGCTTGGGCTTCCTGCACCTGCGCGGGAGCCTTGGTCGGGTCCACCCCGGGCGGGTTCGGGTAGTCGTTGGCGAGCTTGGTGTAGACTTCGGTCGATTTGGCGCCATCTCCCGCGGCGAGCAGGGCGGAGCCAAAGAGGTCCAAATCTGCCGCGGCGTAGACGAGGTCCGGGCTGTAGGCGGCTTTCATCTGCTCAAGCGCCTTCGCCTTGTCCTTCTCGTGGGTGAAGGCGGCGAGAGTGAAGAGGATTTTGTTGCGCGTGGCGGCATTCCCCTCAGCCTTCGAGGCAAGCTGCTCGAAGTATTTGGTGACGTCGGCATCGGTGGTGAGCTTGGCGGCAAGGAGAAGCTTCTGGTTGGCCAGCAGCTCCTGCAAGGCCAACGCCACGGCCGGGCTCTCGGGGTAGGCGGCGAGGAGCTTCTCGACGGAGGCGACGGAGTTTTTCACCCCTTTGTCCCACTCCTTGCGCTGCTCTTCGTTGAGCGCCAGGTAAGGCCCTTGGCTGCGCGCATGCTGTGCCCAGAGCCGGATGACGCTGAGAAGTGCGTTGGCCGCGTTGGGGTCCTGCGCGTGCTTCTCGACGAGCTCGTTGTACGTGGCGATGGCCTCTTCGGGCTTGCCCGCCGCAAGCGCGAGCTGGGCAATGCGGTTGTACGCGGCGAAAAGGTTCGGGTCTTGCGGGTAGCGGGAGATAAACTCGCGCATGAGCGCCACCACTTCGTCGTTCTTCTGCTCGCCCTGCAAGATCTCGGCACGGGCGGTGTAGGCATACGGCGCGGCCTGGCTCTCGGGGTGCTTGTCGGCGACTTCTTTGAAGAGCTCCATCGCCCGGGGCTTGTTGTTGCGGCTCGCTTCGGAGCTGGCGATGTAGAAGAGCGCGGCGGGAAGAAGCTGGCTCTGCGGGTAAGCTTTGGTAAAGGCAGTCAGCTCGGTGATGGCGTTGGCCGCGTCGTTCTTCTGGCGGAGCAAGTCGCCCACCCAGAAGAAGGCTTGCTCGCCCTGCGGGGTCTCCTTGTAGGTGTCGCGCACTTTTTTGTAGGCAGTGAGCGCGTCGTCAATCTTCCCGGTGTCTTTGAGGATGGTGGCGATGCCCAGCTCGGCCTGCGCGGCCAGCTCGGCACGCGGCTTGGTGGCGAGGAAGTCGCGGTAGGTCTTCAGCGCGTCGTCATAACGGCGTTGCTGGAGAAGGGCGGTGGCCTGCTGGCCCATGGTATCCGCAGTGAAGGCACCTTTGGGGTAGATTTTGAGACCCTCCGCAAAGTACTCGGTCGCTTTGTCGGGCTGCTCGCGGGCCAGGTAGAGGGTGCCGATGACGAGCGGGAGGTTTTCGGCCATCGGGTCGCCTTTATGGGCGCTCTGGAATTCGTTGTACGCCGCCACGGCGGGCTCCAGCAGGTTTTGCGAGGCGTAGGTGAGGGTGATGAAGTATTGCAGCGCTTTCTGCTGGTCGGCCGATTCGGCACGGACTTTCATCTGCCGCAGGAGGACGCGCGCTTCATCATACCGCTTTTGCTGGAGGTATGCCTGCCCGGCCTTTACCTGCGAGGCGACGGTGAGGTCACCCTTGCCTTTCACGGTCTCAAGCTTGCCGACTTCGGCCTCTTCCAGCCGGCCCAACCGGCGAAACTCGGGGAGGTTACGCGCCTGCACGGCGGCATCTTTGCGCTGGCGCACAGCGGCGATACGGGCCTGCTGGGCCTCGACCATGGGCCCCTTGGGCTGCACGTCGCGGTAGGCTTCGAGCGCTTTCTTCCAAAGCTCGGGCTTGGCCGCCTCGGGGGCGAGAAGGGCGCGGTTGAAGAACAACTCGCCGATCTGGAACTGCGCCTCGTTGGCAAGGGCGATATCGACCTTTTTGGCAATGATGTCGCTAAGGAGCTTCTCGGCCTCGGTAAACCGCGCGGTGGCTTCGGCGCTGTTGGGGTCTTTCTGCGCGAGCTGCGCGCCTTCGGTGGCGAGGACGAGCGCCAGGAGGTACTGGCTATCGAGGATCGACTCGCTCTTGGCAAACTGCTGCAAGTTGGTGCGCAGGGAAGTCGCCGCGTCGGTATAGTTGGCGATCTGGTAGAGGGCGAGGGCGCGGCCGTAGTTGGCCGTCTCCACCTGGTCGCTGGCGGGGTACTTCTTGAGGAAGTTGTCGAACTCGGCGATCGCCTGCTTAAAGGCGGCCTCCCGCTTTTTTTCGTCCTTCTCCAGCGCGGCTTTGCCGGAGAGGACCTGCGGGATCATGCTCGCACCCAGCTCCTGAAGCTCGGTAGAGGCCGGAGGGGCGAGGACTTTGCGCAGGAAAGGGAGCGCCTTGTCGTGCTCGCCAAGGAGGTAGTGCAGGTAGCCGAGGCGAAACTGCGCCTCCGGGATGACGGTGGAGGTGGGGTAATTTTTGAGGATCGCCTCGTAGTCCGCAACAGCCTGTTTGTAGTCTCCACTGGTGAAACGCTGGAAGGCGGCGGCGGAAGCCTGCTCTGCGGTTGCCTGAGCCTGCACGGTGGCGGGGGCGATGAGGGCTCCGGTGGCCAAAGCCGTGGCGACAACAAGACGGGCGGGGAGGGTTCGGAACGTCATAAGAAATTTACACGCAGGGGGAAAACGGGACGATAACGAAGGGGGCCAGAGGGTGCCAGCCCGAATTTTTCCGGTGGTGAGGGGAATGGGGGCCGGCAAGAAAATCAGGCTTCGGGCTTGAGCTTGCCACCCCAGGAAAGGACGCGCGCCTTTGCCCCGGCGGCCTCGGCTTCGGGGATCTGGTGGTTGCGCACGTAAAAGAGCGAGAGGCTCGACCACGCAAGCTGGTCATTGGGCCGCAGCTTGGTGGCCTGTAGCCCGGCCTCGATCGCCTCCGGGTAGTGCCCCGTTTTCATCAGCGCCATGCCGAGGGCGTGCCAGGCGTCAAAATACGCCGGGTCGAGGGTGACGCACTGCCGGTACTTGCCCACCGCGCTCTCCAGCTCGCCAAGGGCAAGGTCGCCATTGGCGTCATCAAAGAGCTCGGCGATGGCCGGGTCCGGGTGTTCGTCGCTCATGGTGGAGAAAGGAAAGGGGGCGGCGCAGCTACTCCAGATCCAGATTGCTGTTATTATTAAGCGCGGCTTTGAAGCTGCGGATATTGGCCTCTTTGTTGCGCTGGACAAGCCAGTCGTTAAAAGCGGCAAGCTGCTTCATCTCGCGCAGGCGGCCAAGCTGCTCTTTCTGCGTCTCGGCAAGCTTGGCATCATCCACCGGCTCGCGCTTTTCGAGGTAGACGAGCGAGCCGCCCTCGCTGGTGCGTGTCAACTCACTCAGGCCCCCTTGGGCAAGGTCCACCGCCGTCTCCGCCAGCTCGGGGCGGACAAGGCTCTGAGCCGAGGGCTCGGCCAGCGAGAAAGCGGGGAGCGACTCGGCCTTCACCCCGGCTGCCGTGGCAGCCTCGGCAAACGGCGTCCCCTTTCCGAGCGCTTCAAGAAGCTTCGCGCGCACCTCGGTGGCCCGCGCATTCATCGCCTTGAGGCCTTCCTCCTGCTTGAGTGCTTCTACAATGCGGCCACGCGCCTCCTCCAGCGTGAGCGGGCGCGGGGGGATGATTTGCTCCAGATAAAGGAGGGTGAAGCCGTTTTCATCGCCGATCGCATCGCTATCGCGGTTTTCCTCGGTAAGCTGGAAGGCCACAGCCCCCTTTTGCCCCAGCGCGGCGGGCGGCTGGCTGAGGGTAAACTCGCCGCTATTCTCCACTTTGAGCCCATGCTTGGCTGCCAGCTCGGTAAAGGCCGCGCCCCCGAGGCGGTCTTGGCTAAAGGCCGTCGCCAAGTCCGACTGCTTCTGCAACGCCGCCACACGCTCGCGCCCCGTGAGCTTCTGCTCCTCTTCATTGAGGCCGATGCGCACCCATGAGACGACGCGCTTTTCCTCCGTGTTCAACTGCGGCTTGTGGTCCTCAAAATACTTCGCCACCGCCTCTTCGGAGGGGGAGACTCCGGCGGTAAAGTCCGCCAGCTTGAAGTCCACCACCTCCACCTTCATCTTCTGGAAGTTCTCCGTGTAAACGGCGCGGAATTCTCCCGGCGTAAAGTCCACCCCGCTGCCGACCAGTGCCACCAGCTTCTCGAGGCGGATCTGGTCGCGCACCAGCTCCTCAAGCTGCGTCTCGGTAAAGCCATTGGGAGCGAGGAAGTTTTGCACCGCGCCCTGGTACTTCATCGGGTCAAACTGGCCATTGGTGAGAAACACCGGGAGCGCTTTGATCACCTCCATCACCTCCGTGTCGGTTGCCGAGATGCCGAGGCGGCGCGCCTCGTGGTCGAGGATGAAGCTGTTCCAGACGAAGTTTTCCAGCGCCTGCTCGCGCGTTGTCGCCCGGCCCGCGAGGCCGTTGAGGAGCGGCCCCATTTCCAGCGACGCCGCTACCTGGAAACGCCGCGCCGCCCGCTCCACCTGAAGCTGCGTAACCGTGCGGCCATAGACCTTGTAGCTCGGTTGCGAGCCGCTGCCCATATCCACCGAAGTGCCGTTATAAAGCCAGACAAACGCGATGACGATGATCGTCGTCGTTACGATCATGATCGGCTGCTGGTGTTTGCGAAAGGTTTGGAACATTGACTCTCGGAAGAAATTGTTAAAGGGTTGCGATTGATTTCAGCGAAGGCATTCTTTAACCTCTTTGCAGAAAAAATGAAGCTAAGACGCAGCTTTTCCTCCCATCAACTCCTTTTTGCAGCCGGTTTTGCGGCGGCGCTCGGGTTTTCCACCCCTGTCTCCCTCTTCTCTCAGGACAAATTGGTCCTGCGCGATGGCCGCACCCAGCAAGGCAAAATCGTCGGTTACTCCAACGGCAACGTGCAGATCCAGGTCGGCGCGGGCACGATCGGCATCCCCGCCGCAACCGTCTCCTCCATCGTCATGGCCTCCCCACCCGAGTGGACTGCCGCACAGGCCGCCTACGCTCGCAAGGATTACGCCAAGGCGCTGGAAGGCACCCGCGCGGTCACCACCAAGTTCAAGGGCCTCAATACCGACTGGGCACGGCAGGCCACCGGCTTGCTGGGGGATCTTTACGTCGCCCTCAACAAGCTCCCGGACGCCGAGGCCGCCTACACCGAGTACCAGAAGCTCTACGGAGCCGCAGGCGGCTCGTTGCAGTCTGACGTGGGCCTCGCCCGCATCGCCGTCTCCAAGAAAGACTTTGGGGCCGCGCGCTCCAAGCTGGAGCCCATCACCTCCAAAGCCCTGGAAGAAAAAGCCCCGCCCGCCCCGGCTACCGCCGCCATCTACGGGCAGGCCTTCTACCTGCTCGGCTCTGTCCTCGAAGCAGAGGGCCAGAAGCAGGACGCCTTGGAAAACTACCTCCTCACCGTCACCCTCTTCTATCAGGACGCCGCCGCCACCGCCTCTGCGCAACAGCGGGCCGACGCCCTGCGCGCTGAAGACAAAACGCTCACCGTCCGCTAAGGAACTGCTGACATAAAATACCAGACCGGCTTCCGCCCCCGTTTTTTTTGGTGGGGATGGAAAAAAGTTGCCGCCGGGCCGTTTCCTTCGCATATAGATCGGTAAGACAGTTCGCCCCTTACAGAACCTCCGCCTCCTACACACGACCTCCCCTTTGTTCATGAAAATCCGCAAGTTCCTCCCGTTCGCCATCCTTTTGGTGATTTCGCTCTTTCTCGTAAGCCAAGGCTACGCCCAAGAAGGGACAGATGTCGCCGCTGGAGGCGAAGAAGAAGTCCACCAGCAGACCGTGCTGCAGATGATCATGCATGGCGGTCCGCTGATCATCATGATCTGGTTGGCCATCGTGGCCACCTCCGTCATCATGGTCACGTTCATCATCCAGAACATCCTCACGCTTCGCAACGACCGCATTGCCCCGCCCGCGCTCATCCAGTCGCTCCGCGAGACCATCTCTGCCGGCAACTACCAAGAAGCTTGGGAGATCTGCAACGCCAACCGCAACTACCTCGCCAACGTCCTCAAGGCCGCTCTCAGCCGCTTGGGCCGTGGTAAAGAAGCGGTGGAAGACGCCATTATCGAGCACGGCTCGCGCGAGGCCAGCATCATGCGCACCCGCAACAGCTACCTCTCCGTGATCGGGGTTGTCTCCCCGATGATCGGTCTGCTCGGCACCGTTATCGGGATGATGGGGGCCTTCTCCGTCCTCGGTAAGAGCGGCATCACCGACCCCCGCGCGCTCTCCACGAGCATCGGTGAGGTGCTCCTCGCCACCGCGAGCGGCCTCTTCATCGCCATCCCGGCGTTCGTTGCCTACTACGTCTTCCGCAACCGGAGCCAGATGGTCATCGTCCATGGGGATGACGTCATCAACGAGCTCGTGCGCGACATTCCTTTGGACGAACTCTCCGGCGTGCAAATTGGCGACGCCTTCTCCGCTGGTGCCGGTGGCACCGCCCCCGGGGCTCGCCAGTCCCGCAAAGTCTCTGTCGCACTGACGACCAACTGCCCCGTCTGCAACGGCGCCGTCAACCCCGGCCAGAACCCCTGCCCGCACTGTGGTGCCACCCTCCAGTGGGCGCAGTAAGGCGGTAAAGCCAAACGCGCCGCGTTTCCCTTCACCCCCCACTTCATGAGTAAGCCACTATCCACTTCGGCCAAGCGCGCCAAAATGCGTGAAGCGCCGGAGGAAGATCCGGAGTTCCAGATCGCTCCGATGATCGACATTCTCCTCGTGTTGCTGGTCTTCTTCATGTCGATCAGCTCCACGGAAGTCTTGCAGAGCAACCGCGAGATCAACCTCGCCGTTGCCAAAGACGCCAAGGCCCCCAAGGAGAACCCCGGGCAGGTGATCCTCAACGTCGTCTGGGTGCCGCTCAATACCGTCGGCTCCATTGAAGTCAACAACCGTGTCTTCAGCACCGGGGCGGAGCTCGTCCCCCTGCTGCGCGACGCCGTCATCAAAACCCCACAGACGCGCGTGCTCATCCGGGCAGACCGCGCCGTCCGCTACGAGTACATGCGGCAGATCCTCAAAGCCGTGGGTGAGTCGGGCATCCCGAACGTCACCTTCTCCGTGGTAGACAAAGACTCCCAACCCGCGGGCTAAACCCCAGTAATCCCCCCCTTTACACGCTATGGCATCAGTAGGTTCCGAAGACGGAGACGTTGGCTTCCAGATCGCCCCGATGGTGGACGTGGTCTTCGTCCTCATGCTCTTCTTCATGGCCAACGCGGGCATGCAAGTCACCGAACAGGAGCTGGGCATCAACCTCCCCGGAGGCTCCAGCCGCTCGGCCCCCCGTTCCGGCCCCGGGCCCACCCCCATCATCATTGATATCTCGGGAGACGGCCAAGTCTCCATGAATAACAACACGTACGGCGGCCCGGCGGACAAGCGGCTTAACGGCCTGCGGGAGACGCTTAAATCGATGTTTGAGCAGTTTGGCTCGGAAGACCCTGTCATCATCCGCCCCAAGCCGGAGACGAACCACGAGCGCATCATGGACGTGCTCAACGCCGCCGGAGCTTCCGGCGTGAAGAACCTCTCCTTCGGGTAGAGAGCCGCGGCAAGCTCCGCTGCTTGGTAGAATGGTCGGGCGTCTCGGTGAGACGCCATGTCGTTGGACCGCCGTTTCACAGAAACGGCCTACAACTTGCAATGACGCTCCTCTGAATTGTAGGGCGTCTCGGTGAGACGCCGTGGCGCTGGCCGCCGTTTCACAGAAACGGCCTACAGCTTGCAATGATGCGGGACGGCCTCATGGCTCCCGCTGAACCGAAAAGCCCCCTCGACACACCCTCAACACAAAAAGGCCGGAGCATAACGCCCCGGCCTTTTTGGTAAAAAATCTCGCGTGGGCGAGCTCGGCTACTTCTTCTCTTCCGGCTTGGCGGCGGCAGCGTCCGCCTTGGGGATATCAAGCAGCTCGATCTCGAAGAGGAGCGTCTCGTTCGGCCCGATGACCGGGGGCTGGCCACGGTCGCCATAGGCGAGTTCGGCGGGGATGACAACCTCCCACTTGGAGCCCACCGGCATGAGCTGGACAACCTCCGTCCACCCGGGGATGACCCCCTCAAGCGGAAACTCCACCGGCTCACCGCGCTTGTACGAGCTATCAAACTCGGTGCCGTTGATGAGCTTGCCCGCGTAGTGGACCTTCACAGTGTCCGAAGCCTTCGGCTTGGCGCCTTTGCCCTCGGTGACAACCTTGTACTGGATGCCGCTCTTGGTGGTCTTTACGCCGTCCTTCTTCTTGTTCTCGTCGAGGAACTTGGCGGCAGTCGCCTTGTTGGCCTCGCCGGCGGCCTTCTGCTTGGCCTCCATCTTCTCTTCCATCTCTTTCTGGAAGGTGGAAAGCGCGGTTTTGATCTCGTCGTCCGACAGAGCGGCCTTGCCGGTAAACGCGTCTTGAATGCCGCGCGCAAGCATCTCTGGGTTAACGTCGAGCTCGGAGGTCTTCAAATCCCGGCCGATGTTGGTACCAATGGCGTAGCTGGCCTGGTCCTTCGTCCCCTTGGGGGCGGCGGGTTGGGATTCCGCATAAAGCGGGGCGGAAAGCGCCAGTACAAGACCGGCCGTAAGTGCGAGTTTCATAAAAGAAATGAAGCGTTGGTGGATTGCGGAGGCGGTCTCCGCTCCTTCCATTCGTTTGACGGCGGGGGGAGGGCCGTCTGTTTCCATAGGGGTTCCCCACTCCAACGCCAAGCCCTTTTTATACTTCAAGGGGGAAAAGAGGCCGCTCTGGTACCCAAAAAATGCCGGAGGGGCCAGATCTGCCCCCCCGGCTCAAGCGCAAGCGGTTGCTTAACGATACGGGTTCCCGAAGTTAATGTTGCTGTTGGAAAAATCCGGCAGCGATTGGTCACTCTCGGGCATTACGTTGGTCTTGATGAAGGTGCGCTCGCGCACGGGCTCAAGCTTGCGGTAGGTGCAGCGCCCTGTTTTCTCCGCGACCGGCTCCAGCTTGCGGGCCTTGGTGTGGCGGATCTTGGCGCTCTTGGTGCGCTTGGCCTTCTTCTTCGCCTTGTGGTAGCGGGTGGTGGTGATGATCTCCTCCTCCACGACCAGCGGGCGGTTGCCATTGGCGGGCCGCGCGATCACGCGCTCGGCCACGGGCTCCATATCGCGCCGGAAGACGACGCGCTCGCCCACGGGCTCAAGCTTGCGGTAGACGATGCGCTCGCGCACGGGCTCGATCCGCTCGGCCACCGGCTCCAGGCGCTCGGCCACGGGGGCAAGCTCGGAGTTGGTGCGCACCAGCGTGCGCTGGAACTTCACCGTGCGAGGCCGCGAAGTCGTCCGGATAATGCGGACACCGCCGATGCAGTCGCTTCGCGAAAGGATCGGCTGGGAGCGCTCCACTTCGGCCACCTGGATCTCCGCGGGCCGGTACTCCGCCACCGGCTCCAGCCGGGCGTTGGCGCGGGCGAGCACCGTCTCGAGCTCGCGCAGGTTGCGTTCGCGCACGGTGCGCGTGAGGGCCGGGGCCTCCACCTCCTCGAAGGCGGTGGCCGGGACGTATTGGATGCGTTGGGCCGCGCGTGTCACCGGCGCGGGGTCGTAGGCGTTGCAAGCGCCAGTGTACGGGGCGAAGCCGGGGGCTGCCGACGCCATCGTTGCCGACCCGGCAAATGCCAATACGGCCATCCATTGGTATCTTCGTTTCATAATGTAACCTCCTACACCCGATTCGGACCCCTGCCCCGGGGTGGACCTGCGATTCGTTATCAGAGCCCCAATGCCGGGTTTGCCAAAGAGGAAGGTTTTTCCATTCGCATTTTTCCGCATGCCGTGCCACGTTCCCCCCTGTTGCAAATGAGCCAGAAGCTTCTCGTCCTCGAACTCTGGGGACTTGGAGACCTTACCCTCTCCACCCCGCTCCTCCACGAAGCCCACGCGGCGGGGTGGGAGGTACACCTGACGGCGAAACCCTACGCCCGGGCGCTGCTGGAGCCAACGTTTCCGGATTTGCAGTTTCACTGTTTTGACGCCCCCTGGACGCGCTACCGCGGCAAATACCGCGTCTGGGCGTGGAACTGGGTGGAAATCGCCCGGTGGATCTGGCGGCTGCGGCAGGAGCGGTTTGACGCCATTGTCAGCGTTCGCAACGACCCGCGAGACCATTTTGTCATGCGGCTGCTGGGCGCGCCCCAGCGCATCGGCTTCCCCATGGCGGGCAGCAACGTCCTCCTGAGCGAGCCGGCCACCCGGAGCCGACCCATCCAGCACAAGGTGGAAGATTGGCGCGACCTTGCCGTGGCGCTTGGCCTGCCCGGACAAGCCTCCCCCCGGCTCGACCACGCCGCCTACCGAAACCCCCGCGTAGATGCGCTGGGGGGCGGGCGGCTGCGGCCTCTCCTCTGCCTGCACACCGGCGCCCGCATCGCCGCCCGGCGCTGGCCGATGCCGTACTTCAAGACCCTCCTCGAGAAAATGCGGGAGGTGTTTGATTTTCACCTCATCCTGATCCCCGACCCGGATGGGTACGGCTCCGAGCTGGCCCCGATGGCCGATGGCGTGGCGACGGACCTCAGCGTCCCCGAGCTGGTTGATCTGCTCGGCCGCTGCGATCTCCTGCTTTGCAACGACTCCGGGCCCGCCCACCTGGCCGCCGCGTGTGGCCGCCCCACGCTCACCGTCTTCGGGCCAAGCGCGCCCGAGTGGTTCCGCCCGTGGGGCCCGGAGCAGAAGGTGATCATCCGCGACATCTGCCCGTGGCGCCCGTGTTTTGATTATTGCCGCTTCCCCGAGCCGTATTGCATGACGCGGCTGGAGCCCGCCTACGTCTGGCACGAAGTGCGCGAGCAAATCCACCGGCTGATGGAAAGCGGGGCGCTTACCCCCGCCATCCTTGCCCCCGTGGCGACGGCCTCGTAAAGTGGCGGCCATGCCTGCGTTTGTGGCCCTCATCGTCGCCACGTACCGGCGCGCCCCGGAGCTGCGCCGGCTGCTCGCTTCGCTGGAGGCCGAGCCGACGCCGCTTGCCGTGCTGGTCGTTGACAATGCGGACGACCCGGCCACCCGTGCCGCCGTAGAGGAGTGGGCCGGGGGCGAAGGCGTCTACCTTGCCCCGGGGCGTAACCTCGGCTGCGGAGGCGGCCTCGCTTATGGCGAGCGCGCTGCGCTGGAGCGTTACGGCCCGAAGCTCACACACCTCTGGATGCTGGATGACGACGCCATAGCCCACCCCGGCGCGCTACCCGCTCTGCTCGCCGCGCTGGAAGTCACGGGTGCGGCGCTTGCGTGCCCGATGGTGCTCAATGCCCAGGGCCACCTCGGCTGGCCGCCCGGGCTGGAAAACCGCGCCGCCCTGCGCGAGATCGTGCGTGGCGGCCTTACCCCCGAGCGATACCGCGAGGCGTACGGGCCCGGGGTGGCCCCGTTTTCATGGGCCACGGGCGTCTCCCTCCTCGCCACACGGGAGCGGGTGGAGGCGCTCGGCTTCCACCGGGAAGATTTTTGGATTCGCGGGGAAGACCTGGAGTTCAGCCTTCGCTACACGGCGCGCCAGCCGGGCGTTTACGTGCCCGGGGCGATCGTAAGCCACCTGCCGCCCGAGCCGGGCCAGCCCACGCCGCAAAGCCGTGCCGCCGAGCGCGCCAAGCACGGAGCCATGGTGCAAAACGCCGCCTATATCGCCAGCCGCCTGCCCCATGGACACCGCATTTTGCGATACCTGCCGGGGAATGCGTGGCGCTACCTGCGCACGTGGGGCCCCGGCGCGGGGGTGGACCTTTGCCGCGCCCTTTGGGCAGGGCTCATACGCGGCCAGCCAGCGGGTGTTGGCGGGCCGTTCCGGCCGTAGGACCTGCGAAAAGAAGGGAGAGGCCTAATATTACGACGTCAGATTGTCTGAAGGGTCGATGCGAGGGTCGGAAATGGTAGGGCGTTTCTGTGAAACGCCATGGGGTTGGACTGCCGTCTCACAGAGACGGCCTACCGTTCACGCTTCGCGGGCGTCCCCTCGGGGGCAGCTTGACGTAGGAATACTAAAGCCCCTGCTCGATGTCGATCAACCGCTCCAGCGCATCGGCAAAGTCGCGGAAAGCCGCCACCGGCAGCATGATGGTGTCACGCCGGCCACCCACGTCTTCGGTGATCTTCAGAAACCGGCCCCGGTTGTTTTCTTTGAGGTCGAGGAAGAAGATCTTCCGGTCAATGGCGATCTTCTCGGAAGCCAGAGGCTCGTTTACAGGGCGTTCTCCAGAATGCTCTATCATAAATGGTTGGTTTTGGGTCCCGGATCAAAAATGCGTGACCAAGTAAGTCGAAAGATCAGCAATCCCCGGACCAATCAGGAAGGGATTACTCTACGACGCTTCCTTACGCGCGCAACCAGAAGATTGCGTGCCTGAAAAAAAATCGCGAGGCGGGGGGCAGGGCCGTGCTTCCCTCTCACCGGAGGGAACTTTTTTCGCGCGCTTGGTAGTACGCGCGCCGGGCCAAAATGGCCTCCACGTATGCCGCCGTGGAGGGGAAACCGATCTGCTGGCGAAACGCGGCCGCCGTGGTGGGCTCGCCCTCGGCCACCCAGCGGTCTACCCGGCGGCGGCCCGCATTGTACTCCGCCAGCGCGTAGGGCTCCGCATCATCCCGCCCCGCCCAGTGCGCCAGTGCGCGGGCAAGGTACCAGGTGCCGATCTCCACATTCATGCGGGGGGAGAAAAGGTCGCTCGCCACGAAGGTTTGCACCTTGTGGTGGCGCACCCAATCGGCGGCGGCCGCCTCGCCCACTTGCATGAGCCCGCGCTCGCCCACCTTGCCCACCATGCCGGGGCGGAAGGCGCTCTCGCGCCAGACCACGGCTTTGATGAGCAGCGGATCCACCCCGTGGCGGTGGGCGGCATCGGCGATGAGCGCATCATACCGCCCATAACGGCCCAGCGCGAGCCACTCGCGCGCGGTGTAGCGCGGGTCCTGCGCAAACAGCCACACCCCACCTGCCACGGCAAGCGCGGCCAAGAGGCAGAGGAGTGCGGCTTTGGTTACGGAACGGCGCATGACAAAAAACCTTGCCCTAAAATACGACGGCTCCACTCTCCTGCCATGAAATTCGCGCGGGTGCTTGTCGACCAGTCGGGCGGGTCGGCGCTCGACTACGCCATCCCCCCCGAGCTGGAGGGGGCGGTGCAAGTCGGCTCGCGCGTGCATGTGCCGATCCGCCACCGGCAGGCGTTGGCCACCGTCATCGAGCTGCTGGAAAGCACCGAAGTGCCCAACGTCCGCCCGCTCACCGGCGTCGCAGGCAAGCGCCCGGTGCTTGGCCCCAACCTGCTGCGGTTGGCACGGTGGATGTCGCAGTACTACTGCTGCGCGCTGGAGACGGCGATGCGCGCCGTGCTCCCGCAAGTGGTGCGCAAGGGGGAGGTCGGCTTCAAAGAGCAGCGCACCGCCCGCCTTGCGCGCGCTGTGGAGCCCGAGCTGCTCGAAGCCTTGCGCAAGCGCGCCCCCAAGCAAGCCGCCGTGGTCGATACCCTTGCCGAGAGCGGCGGGCCGCTCCCCATCCCCGCCCTGCTCAAAACCGCCGGGGCCGACCGCGCCTCGCTCGCCTCGCTGGTGCAGAAGGGGTTCCTGGCCATCGAGACGGCCATCGTCTCCCGCGACCCGCACGAGCGCGACACCTTTGTGCCCGCCGCACCGCACGAGCTGAATGCCGAGCAAAGCGCCGTCTTCGCCGAAGTCTGCCGTGCCTTGGAAAAGCCGGAGAAGCCACAGCTCCTCTACGGCGTGACCGGGAGCGGCAAGACCGAGATCTACCTGCAAGCCATCCAGCGTGTGCTCGATGAAGGCAAGAGCGCCATCATGCTCGTCCCCGAGATCGCCCTCACCCCGCAGACGGTGGAGCGCTTTAAGAGCCGGTTTGCCGCCATTCAGGGGGAGGTGGCGGTGCTCCACTCCCACCTTTCGCAAGGCGAGCGGCATGATGAATGGCACAAGATCAATGACGGGCGGGCCCGCATCGTCATCGGCGCGCGCAGCGCCATCTTCGCCCCGCTGGAGCGGCTCGGCCTCATCGTCGTCGATGAAGAGCATGAGAACTCCTACAAACAGGAGGAGGCCCCCCGCTACCACGCGCGCGACCTCGCCGTGCTGCGCGGCGCGTTTGAGGGGTGCGCCGTCCTCCTCGGCAGCGCCACTCCTTCGCTGGAGAGCTTCCACAACGCCACCACCGGCAAATACCAGCTCCTGCGCATGGCCTTGCGCATTGATGACCGCAAGCTCCCGTACATCCGCATTATCGACATGCGGCTGGAGAGCCGGGGCGGCGGGGGGGCCACCATCATCTCCGAAAAAATGCGCCAGGGCATCGAAGCCCGGCTCGCGCGTAAGGAACAGTCGATCCTCTTTCTCAACCGGCGCGGCTTCTCCACCTCGCTCGCATGCCATGCGTGCGGGTTTGTGGCCGAGTGCCCGAACTGCTCCGTCTCCCTCACCTTCCACCGGGCGGAAAACCGCATCCTCTGCCACATCTGCGGGCATGTCGCCATCGCCCCCTCGCGCTGCCCGGAGTGCAAGGACCCGGGCATCAAATACAGCGGCATCGGCACTGAGAAGGTGGAGGAGTCCGTCAGCCGCCTCTTTCCCAAAGCCGAAGTCCGCCGCATGGATGCCGACACCATGACGCGCAAGGAAGCCTACCGCGAAACCCTGACGGCCTTCCGCACCGGCAAGATCGACATCCTCCTTGGCACCCAGATGATCGCCAAGGGGCTCCACTTCCCCAACGTCACACTCGTCGGCATCATCAACGCCGACCTCGGCCTGCACCTGCCCGACTTTCGCGCCGGAGAGCGCACCTTCCAGCTCCTCACCCAAGTGGCAGGCCGTGCAGGCCGCGGCGATGTGGAGGGCGAAGTCTTCGTGCAAACCTTCACCCCGCACCACCCGGCCATCCAGTACGCCCGGCACCACGACTACGACGGCTTTGCCGAGCAGGAGACCGAGTGGCGGCGGCAGCTTGCCTACCCGCCGTTTATCAAGATGGTGCTGATCACCGCCCGCTCGCCCCATGCCGAGCGCGGCCTCTTTTCCATGGAAACGCTGGCGCGGCGGCTCAAAGAACAGCTCCCGCCCGAGGTGACATTGGGCGAGCCCACCCCTGCCCCGCTGGAGAAAAGCCACGGCAACTTCCGCTTCCACCTCACCCTGCGCACCCACGCCGTGCAGAAGACCACCCGCGTGCTGGGGGAAGTGCTGGAGAAGCTGACCTTCCCCGAAGACGTCTCCCTTTCGGTGGATGTGGACCCTTACCAGTTGTTGTAAACCTTTGGAACAGTTCCAAGCAAGTTAACCGGTATGCTATCGCATGTTCCACTTACACGAAGCAAATGTGAGAAGGTTTTTTGAGATTGTAATCGTTGGTATACTACAATATTTCTCCGGGAAGATAAGGAATTCACCTATTATTTTACGCACGATTGCTTTTGCCGCGCTGGTGTTCAGTGCCGCGCTTCCCTTCAACGCGCGTGCGGGGTATCTCAATGGCGGGACGGATTTCCAGTATGTGGCGAGCGACGCCGTCCTGAACCTGAACAGCAACTATCAGCCCTGGAATGCCCTGAGCAATTTTGGCGATGGGTCGACTGCCAACACGGCGGGGGTCGTTTTTCGTTTGGATCAGGCTCCGGAAGGCGGGTACAACTGGGAATTCACCCTCACCGCTCCCTCCCCGACGATCACCGGGATCGACCTCCATACCAAGGTCGGCAGCTTGGTGGATAATGGGGTCAAAGACGGTGCGGTTTATTTTTATTCCGACAACACCCTTCTCGGTCAAAGCACGTTGGTGGCGGCGCGGGTCGATGGTTGGCAAAGCTTCGAGCTTTCAACTCCTTTTACCGGGGTCACGAGTTTTATCGTTAATTTCAAGACGAGCCATGGGAGTTCCTCCGCGGCAGAGGTCAATGAAATCCGTCTTGTTACCGTACCAGAACCGGGGAGCCTTCTTCTGCTTTCAGGAGGACTTCTGGGGGGGTACGTCGCCATTCGCAAACGCAAGAGGGCGAACGCGTCATAATACGGCTTGTTTTTAATATTTGGAGGGGGGCGGCTGTCCGTACCGCTCCTTCATTCAGCGGTCTTTTGCCACACTAAGTTTATCGGGCGTGGCGGCAGCGGCTTAGGATTCCTTCGTTAGATGATAGAAAGGTCCGGGGTGAAAGTGGACAGCTGTAGGGCGTCTCTGTGAGACGCCGTGGGGTTGGACTGCCGTCTCACAGAGACGGCCTACAATCCACGTCTCCGACATCCCGACAGGAAACGGAAACGCCATCCCAATGGAGCTCGGATCGCGAGATTTTTGTCACAAATTCCGCGACGATCGTCTCGCCCGCGAGCCAATCCCTACGCTGGCCGCAAGGAAAACTGAACGCGTAGCCCGGGGGCAGCCTCCGCACTCGAAGCTAAAACTTCCCGTGTTTGATGAGGTGGAGGAGGCTGGCGGAGAGAAAGGCTTCGCGGTCGGCGTAGTTGCCTTTGCGGACGGCTTCATCCAGGAGCGCTTCTTCCCCAGCGGTAAGCGGGAGGATGCAGCGCTGGCCAAGCATGTACTCCTTGAGCAACCGCAAGGCCGCGCCGGAAGGCTGGGTGCGGCCGATTTCCCAACCGGAGACCGACGCTTTGGTGACACCGCAAAGCTCGCCCAGCTCGGTCTGAGTCAAATGCTTTGATTTTCGGAAGGCGCGGATCTTCTCGGGCGTCACGCCGGGAACGATAGAACAGAACGGGATGGGGACAATAAGTTTTTCTTGATGAAGTACGTAGATTATACCAAGAATAGATACAAATCGGTCCTTCGTACTTTGAGTAAACGACACCTCATCCTTAACCTCCGCGAATGGCTTTCTCCGGAGGAGTGGGCGGCCGCAGAGGCCGAGGCTCGGGCCTGCGGGCTATCTCTGGATGAATGGACGGTACAAATCTGCAAGGCGTTGATCCGTAGCTCCTCTCTAAATGTACCCCGGGGAAGCGAAAAGCAGGAGGTGCCCGGGGCCATTTCCCCCAAACGAAAGGCCAGCCACCAACGGCTTCGCTCTGGGAGGACCTCGGCTAAAACTTCCCGTGTTTAATCAGGTGGAGGAGGCTGGCGGAGAGGAAGGCTTCGCGGTCGGCGTAGTCGCCTTTGCGGACGGCTTCATCCAGGAGCGCTTCCTCCCCTGCGGTAAGCGGGAGGATACAACGCTGGCCAAGCATATACTCCTCAAGCAGGCGCCGCGCGGCGCCGGAAGGTTGGGTACGGCCCGTCTCCCAACTGGAGACGGACATTTTCTTCACGCCACAAAGCTCGCCCAACTCACTCTGCGTCAGCTTTTTTGATTTTCGGAAGGCGTGGATCTTCTCAGGCGTCACACGGTGGAGAGTAAGGCAGAAGCAAGAGAAGGGATAAACTTTTTCTTGCCCGATTGTATCTTTGCCTTACTTTTGATTCCATCTTTTAATCTTAACATATTCTGGCATGCGCTACCTTCTCCTTAACCTCCGTGAATGGCTTTCGCCGAAGGAGTTGGCGGAGGCAGAAGCCCGGGCGCGGGCTTGCAGGTTATCGCTCGATGAATGGTTGGTGCGGATGTTCAAGACCTTGACCCATGGCCCCTCTTTACCCGGCTCCTTTGAACGCCCATGAGGCGCGGGTCTTGGCGGTTTACCGCTTTTCCGCCCGATCCCTCGATTTGCAGTTGGTCCTCCTACCGCTCTTTTGCCTGTTGCGCTGGGTGAAAGGGGCCGCGTTGGAAGTGCCGGATATGCGCTGGGTCCTCCTCTTCCTGCCGGTGGCACTGGGGGTGGATGCGGTGGTCTATGCCTGGTGCGGGAGGACCCCGGGCCGCTGGGCGTTGCGCCTGGAAGTGGTGGATGCCGGGGGCGGGCGGCCTTCGGTGGCCCGGCTGCTGCGCCGCAACCGGGCCGTTTGGTTCCGTGGGATGGGGTGCGGCATCGCGCCATTTTGCGCGGTGGTGTTCTGGAGGCTGTATGCGCGGCTGCGGCGCGGGCTCCCGGCGGGGTACGACCTCCGCCTCGGCACGGAAGTGCGCCGGAGCGGCCCGCTCTCCGCCGGGCGGGAGCGACTGTTTGCGTTGGTGTTGGCGGGGGTAACGCTGGTTTCCCTCTACGGCGTTGTCTCCGTATTGGAAACCGATGCGCGGCTATTTTGGGAGGATACGGGAAGGGAACGATCCGTGGGCGGGAACCATGGCGGGTAAAAGTGCAGCACGGCGAAGAGGGTGAGCAACCATCCGCCGATCGCTAGCACGGGGTGAAATGTGTCGGCCATGGTCCTTAGGTCAGGATCGTATATCTGCCTGCGAAACTCCGGGAGCCATGAAGCCCACATCATTGCAAAGCCCACAGCTCCCAAGACAAGAGGGAGCCACCAACGCTGCCGCCACCAACGATGCACCGGGGCCACCAAGCGGAGCGGCAGGCCGACCAACAACAGCAGGAGTATCGCCACCAGTGAAACAAGGCCGCCCATGATCGGTTGACCGATGAGCGAGAGGATGCCGTCGTAAACCGTCATCGCCATCGCGATGAGGTAATAGAATGTCCCCACGCAAAGGGCCACGGCGATCTGGATCAGAAGGTGCATGGGCTACCGCTTCCTTTCCATGGCTTTCCTTCAACCTACCGTGGGGGCAAAACGAGGAATGAGCGCGCCCGCCCCCGCGCGATAAAGAGAAGGGCTTGCGAGCCTTCGCCGAGGCCGTTGGCTACTTGGGCGAAGGCGGCGGGGTCGGCCACGGGCTGGCGGTTGATCTCCTCGATCACATCGCCCACCTGCAAGCTCCCCGAGGCGGGGGAGCGGGGCGGGACGCGCGCGACCATCACCCCCCGCACATTCTGCGGCAGCAACGGGCGGTGGGCATCGGGGATGGGGGCGACCTCCACCCCGGCCAGTGGGCCGCGCCCGGCGGTGGCTTCTTCAGTGGTATCGCCCGGCTGCCGGGGGGTACCAGGGAGGCCGGGGCCGGGCCGCCCGGGCACGGGGCCGGGGGGTGGCCCGGCGCGGAAGCCCGCGGGCTGTGGCTCCAACCGCGCGGTGAGCTTCTGCTTCTTGCCGTCGCGCAGGAGGGTGATCTCGATCTCCGCATCCACCGGGGCGCTGGCGATGGTGCGCAGCAAGTCGCGAATGGTGCGCACGGGCTTGCCATCGAGCGCGGTGATGATGTCGGTGACTTTGAGCCCGGCCTTCTCCGCCGGGGAGCCGGGGGCCACCTCGCTCACCAGCGCGCCGCCGTTGGCGCTGGAGAGGCCGAGCTGGCGGGCGAGGTCCGGCGTAAGCTCCTGAATGACGACCCCAAGGTAGCCGCGCACGACCCGCCCGTGCTTGAGGATCGCCTCCAGCGAGCGCTTGACCACGTTGGAGGGGATGGCAAACCCGATCCCCTGCCACGTGCCAGAGCCCGAGTAGTTGCCAATGGCGGTGTTGATGCCGATGATCTCGCCGCGCAGGTTGACGAGCGGCCCCCCGGAGTTGCCGGGGTTGATCGCGGTATCGGTCTGGAAAAACTCGGTGCCGCTATCCTCGGAGATCTGGCGGCCGGTGGCCGAGATCATCCCATGCGTGACGCTCTCCTGCAGCCCAAACGGGTTGCCGATGGCGAGGACGAGGGAGCCGACTTTCACGGCATCCGAATCCCCCAGCGGCAGCGGCACCACCCCGGGGGCGTTGATCTTGAGGACGGCAATGTCGGTGCTCTCATCGGTGCCGATGATAGTGGCGGGGTACTCGCGCCCGTCGCGCAGGTGGACTTTGATCTCGTCCACCTCATTCACTACGTGGTTGTTGGTCAGGATGTGCCCCTCCTGGGAGACGATGACGCCGGAGCCGAGCGAGTTTTGCACAAACTCGCGCGGGGCGGAGCGCCCCCCGCGCCGGTTGCCGAAGAAGAAGTCAAACGGGTCTGCCGGGGCATTGCTGCGCACGGTGCGCGCCGTGGTGAGGCTGACGACGGAGGGGACGACGGCTTCGGCCAGCCGGGTGTACTCCTCATCCATGGCGGCGAGGATCGGCAGCTTGCCAAGATCGACCCGCAGGCCGGTGGCGGGGGTGAAGCGGTCGGCGGCGTTGCGCCGCTGGTTCCACTGCGAGACGCCAAAGACGGCGAGGAAAACGACGAGGACGAAGAGGAGAAACCGTTTCATGGGTTAGGAAGGAAAAGGATCGTACCTTGTAACAAGGGAAATGACGCATGAAGCGCCGGATTTTTGGTTCAGGGCAAGGCGGAAGCCCAAGGGGCTATCTGAAGATAGCCACTTCGGGCTGACAACGCGGCCCTGAGCCAAAAAGACAAGCTTGATGCGAAATTTCACGCGTTACAAGGTACTAGGGGGCGTGGGGGCGCGCTTCCCGCGCGGCGAGGAGTGGGCGGAAGCGGCGGTGCTCGGGGGCGGAGAGGGTGGCGTCGGCCTCCAGCAGCTCGCGGGCGGCCTGGCGGGCGGCGCGCATAAGGTCGGCATCGTGAAAAAGATCCCCCAGCTGCAAGGGGGGGAGGCCGCTCTGGTCGGTGCCAAGGAGGTCGCCCGCGCCGCGCAGGCGCAAGTCGGCCTCGGCGATTTCAAATCCGTTGTGGGTGGCTTCCACGATGTTCATTTTATCCTGAGCCTCGGGAGTATCCGCATTGTGCAGGAGGATGCAGTACGATTTATGCACCCCGCGCCCGATGCGCCCGCGCAGCTGGTGAAGCTGCGCCAGCCCGAAGCGCTCGGCATTCTCGATAAGCATCAGGTTGGCATTGGGAACATCGACGCCGACTTCGATCACGGTGGTGGCGACGAGTACCTGGCTCTCATTGGCACGGAAGCGGGTCATAATGGCCTCCTTTTCCTCCGAGGGGGTGCGCCCGTGCAGCAGCTCGCACCGGTAGGGGGCGAAGATTTCCTTCCACTTCTCGTACTCTGCCGTGGCGGCCTTGGCTTGCAGCTTCTCGGAAGCCTCGACCAGCGGGTAGACGACGTAAGCCTGCCGCCCGGCAGCGAGGTGTTTGCGAATAAAGGCGATGGCCTCGGGGAGCTTCTCCGGGGAGCGCGCGGCGGTGACGATTTTGCCCCGGTTGGCGGGCAGCTCGTCGAGCATGGAGACATCGAGGTCGCCATAGAGCGTCATCGTCAATGTGCGGGGGATGGGGGTGGCCGTCATCACCAGCACGTCGGGCGCCTCTGCGCCGCGCGTGAGGGCGGCCCGCTGGAGGACGCCAAATTTGTGCTGCTCATCGATGACCGCGAGGCCAAGCCGGGGCGGCGGCGCTTTGTCGTAAAGAAGCGCGTGCGTGCCGATGAGGATTTGCGGCTCCCCCGGCGGCAGCGGGGCGGCGGGGCGCGCGGCATCCCCGGAGCGGACGGCTTCGCTCCACGCCCGGTCATCAAAGAGCGGTAGGGCGCTCTCCTCCTGCCGCGCGCCGGTGCGCAGCGCAAGGCGTACCCCGAGCGGCTGGAGATAGCGCTTGAAGTTGAGGTAGTGCTGCTCGGCGAGGATCTGCGTGGGGGCCATGAGCGCCGCCTGGTAGCCCGCCTCCACGGCGAGCAGCATGGCGGCGAGCGCCACAAACGTTTTGCCCGCGCCGACATCGCCATGCAGCATCCGGTTCATCATCCGCGGGGCGGCAAGGTCGGCGCGGATCTCGGCCACCGCGCGCTGCTGCGCCCCGGTGAGGGCAAAGGGGAGCGTGGCGAGAAATGCCTCCAACAGCTTGCCCGGGCCGCAATGAGGTACCCCCACCTTCCCCGCGTGGGCCGCGTGCCGCGCCACGAGCACGAGCTGCATTTCAAAAAACTCCGCCAGCACCAACTCGCGCCGGGCGGCGGCGTACTCCTCCAGCGACTCGGGGAAATGGATCGCCCGCAGCGCCGTGCCATACGGCAGCCCCGCCAGCGAGGGGGGCAGCGGCGTTTGCGGGGGCTCGGCCCGGGCCAGCTCGGCCAGTAGCTTGTAGATCCAGACGCGGAGCTGCCGGGGCGTGATCCCCTCCGTCGCCGGGTGCACGGGGGTGATGCGGTTAAGATGCACCGAGGCGGCGGCTTCGTCTTCCTCCACCACTTCAAACTCCGGGTGGTCCATCACCACCTGCCGCCCTTTGCGCTTGGGGCGGCCATGCACAATGAGCCGCTGGCCCTGCGCGATCATCTTCTGCACGAAGTGGAGGTTAAACCACCGGCAGACGAGCACCCCACCCAGCGCCCCGGGCTCCTGGAGGGTGACCTCAAACATCCGTCGCGGGCCAAAGCGGCGTAGCGCCGTCTTGATCACCATGCCACACACGCAGACGGGCTCCGCCGTCTCCCCCTGAGGAAAGGCGGGGAATTGTTTGCGGTCTTCATGCCGGCGCGGGTAGTGGCGCAGCAGATCGCCCGCCGTGACCAGCCCGAAGCGCTCCAGCGCCCGCGCCCGGAGCGGCGGGAGCCACTCGAAGGAGGCCAAAGGCCGCTCCAAGAACGGCGGGGTAGAGGTGGTGGTGCGCACACCACCAGAGATACGGCAACCCCGGGGCCGACGGCAACTCCCGCGGTTATTCCCCCTTATTGAAAAGTTATTCACAGGCAGGAAATGCGTAGGGACAACGCCGAGCGGGCCATCGTGCATTTAACCCCCGGCCTGAACGGGGGTGCGCCGATTGTGGGGAGCCGCCGGGCTCGTCTAGGCTGGGCATCGTTACCAACCACGCCACACCCGCCGTTGCGGGCCTGCGGCAGCCACCTCCACCTCCGATTTACAGAAAGGATTGTATGCTCCACACCGCCGACCCTTCCGCCATCGAAACGCTCGACGAAGTGCTCGAAGAAGCCGCGCCCGCACCGGCCCTTACCCCGGTTGCGCCGGAGGAGGGGGCCATCAGCGATGAAGCGCTCATGCGGGCCGTGGCCAACGGCAACGCCGCCGCGCTCACCACGCTCTACGACCGCTACGGGGCCATCTTGAAGGCACTGATCATCCGCGTTGTCCACGACGACGCCGAGGCCGACGACCTGCTACAGGAAGTCTTCATGCAAGTCTGGCAGCAGGCGGGCAACTACTCCTCCGCGAAAGGCAAGCCGCTGGGGTGGATCGTCACGCTCACCCGCCGCCGCGCCATCGACCGCCTGCGCAAGCGGCAGGCGTACTGCCGGGCCAAAGACCGGTTTGAGGTGAGTGTGGAGCGGCAACCGGAGTCGTGGGTTCATAACCGCATTGATGACGACATCCTCAACGAAGACCTGCGCTCCTTCCTCTTCGCCCGCATCAACGTCCTGCCCCCCTTTCAGCGGCAAGCCATTGAGATGGCGTTCTTCCAAGGGATGAGCCAGCGCGAGATCGCCATCGCCACTGAAACGCCGCTGGGCACCATCAAAACGCGGCTGGAGCTCGGGCTGCGCAAGCTCTCGGAGTCCGTCCGCGGCATCCGGCATAAGATTTAGGGCGAGCCGGTCGCTCGGTCCATAAAGCCAGATAAAGGCGCAGGCCGTACCCACCGGCCTGCTGCTGCCTGCGGGCTTGACGCCCGCTCGCCCTTGCCCGCACAAATGGGGGGAGCCAACAAGGATTGAAGAGCCCCCCTCCCCATGAAAAAGCGCTATGTTTTGGTGGATTACGAAAACGTCCAGCCCAAGGAAACGGCCGGGCTAGACACCGCGCACCTGCGGGTCTTCATCGGTGCAAACCAATGCAAGATCGATTTTGAAATCGCCGCCCTTGTTCAAGGGATGGGGGCGCGTGGAGAGTATATCAAAATCTCCGGCACCGGGCGCAACGCGCTCGACTTTCATATCGCCTGCCATCTTGGCGAACTCCTTGCCAAGGAGCCCGGCGCGCAGTTTCACATCATTTCCAAAGACACTGGGTTTGACCCTTTAGTCGCCCACCTCCGAGCGCGGAAGGTGGCCATCCAGCGTAACCCTACGATGAAGGAGCTTTCGGCCCCCAAAAAGGCCAAGCCCCCCGCTCTCCCCAAAGATTCCGATCGGTTGGGTACGATTGAGAAGCACCTTGCCCAAAATAAGGCCGCCCGCCCCCGCACGGTAAAGACGCTTGGCAACGCAATCAACGGCCGGTTTGGCAAACAGCTCCTGCCCAGCGAGGTGGAGTGTCTTATAGCAGAACTAGCGAAGCGCAAGGTTATCGAAATTAAAGAATCGCGCGTTACCTACCCATAGGGCGTACTCACGTCTGCTAAAAAAGAGGGGCTTGCCATGAAGCTAATGTAAAAAACAAGCACTGCCCCCGCCGATACTCCTGTTGTACCGGGTGTCAGACCAATTCAATAGTATGATTCACTTAAACACGATTAACAAAATTTGCTATCATGCTGGGATTTATGAATCTCTGGATTTTAAGGTTTCTCCGATTGTAGATTTATTGTGGAAACGGCAGGATTTGAATGAGGCAGTGAAGGATATACTTAATATTTTCCAAATGTTAAATATTGAACTAAATAGCGAAGTTCCTTCAGAGGATTGCGTGGGCGAGGAGCATATTCCTCGTCGGCTTGTATATGCAGTTGGCGAAATTTTACTTATAACAAGACTAGCTGCTGAAAAAGCTGCAACCAACGACCTTCGATATGAGGTGATGAGGGCTGCTCGGCAGATAGAAATCGGATGGTTAGCCGTTATGGCAGGAGATATTGATGATATTGTGGAACATATAATTTTGGAAGAAAGGGCTCGTGAAGCTTCGGACGTTTGAGGCGGGGTGAGGCGGGGTCAAACCTTGAAACTTGAAATTCTTGAGACAAATTTGACTCCGAATAGCAGGAGTAAGCATTCAAGTTTCAAGCGGTGCCCTCCGGTGTCTGACTCTCGTTTTGTAGGGTACCCCGTGCGAGGCAGTGGCAAAGTGTCCGATAGTGTCCAGCTCCCTTTGAAGGAGATGCGCCGGAGGTCCACATCGTAGGTGAGTGCCACTTTCTGCATAACGCTTCGGATTAGGTTAGGGACTGATCCGAACACGATCGAACATAGGCGTTCGGCTGGAAGGTCGAAATCAGCCAGTTTCAAACGTATGCCCGCATATGATGTTGTCGATCCGGCTTTGGCGCCAATTGTTGAAAGGCCCACGCAATCTGTCGGTTTTCGCTTGTGCAACAAGGTGATTCTTCCCAAGATGATTTCTCGGCAGAGAATGCCGTCCGGATTCAAAACCGGTAGGTGTGGGCAGCTTCGGTTTTTATCAGACCAGTTTGCCGTTTTGGTGAGGCGCAACACCTTCCCAAAGGCTTTGACGGATTGGTCGGCTTCTTTTTTGCCAAAAATCAAAGGAAATGCTTAGAAAAAGGAAAATATCAAATGGATAATATAGACCAATTTGGTGGCTACAATATTAGTGCTTCATCGCGCACCACAAAAGGAGGCGATGTCTACGGAATTGCATGGTGCCCAGTCTGCGGGGAACAGAAGGAGTCCGACGCTTACGGCCTATCGATAAGTGGAGCGATCAATTTATCCATCGGTAAAGTTAAGGCTCACATGAGATTCGATCACAAGATCAAAGACCCATCAGAAGCCAAAGACACCTTCGATTCACTTGCTTCTCAGAAATCGAGTGAAACAGAACCCGAATCGCAATCCACCTCATTCATGGCTAGTCCCATTGAAGCCTTGGCCTGTATGAGGCAAATCATTCTCGATGCTTCCAACGAGAACGCTTCCGCAAAACAGCTCTCTGTGAAAGCAACGGCCATTCTCGACTATCTGGAGAGCGCTGCTCAAGAGAAGGGGTTCGGCGGGTATGTCACTGAGAAGCTCAATACTCTCCGGTGGCATACAGATGCCGCATTCGGCTCCAAGAAAAACAACGGCCATTCCGAAGAGCAACACCGCGTGTGGGCTCTCGGTGAAATTAACGCATTAAAGGGGCCGCACTGTTTTGGAAGGCGCGGGTAAAAGCTTCTAATATGGAAAAAACCATGAAACGAGACTTCGATCTGATTCGGCTCATTCTAATTCATAATGAAACTGGTGAGAAGCCCAGAGAGTTAGACGCCTACCAAGAAGATCACGTGCTCTATAATATCGCCCTGATGAAAGATGCCGGGCTTATTGAGGCGTACGTTGAGGACGACGTGCGCGGGCGTCCTTGTGCTGCTGTGATAAACCGTCTGACTTGGGCTGGGCACGACTTCCTTGATTCAATTCGAGATGAATCAATTTGGGTCAAGGCGAAGGAGAAGGTAATAAAGCCTATGGGATCTTTTACTTTCGGACTCCTGAAGGAATATCTCTCGAGCGAGATCAAACGCAGTCTGTTAGGTTAACGCCGAATTGGGCGATCCAATGTTGATGCCGCCGCAAGGTGGCTCGATCGATTTATCTTATAAAGTCTAAGTAAGAGACCCTCGCCGAGGGCAGTGCTCATTTTTTCCATGGAGAAGGACGTAAAGTCCGGGAGTTGAAGGAAAGGCTTGGTCATAGGAGTCAAACCTTGACGGGCTGTTGCCCAAATGACCTTAAGCCCATGGCGAAATCAGGCTTACGAATCGGCCTCGCAGCCAGGGGTTTATCAAATCGGGCTTGGAGTCCCTGAAAACATCCTAACCGGGCCTTAACTTAACGCCATTCGGGACCAACTCCTTATTCGTAGACAGGAGGAGGGGAAAGAATCTCAGGTGGAGATCAAATTGAGATAGAGACGGGCTCAAACGCCCCGGCGCACACGGAGGTGCGCCCTCCAAGGAGCTCCCACTCCATCATTATAGGAGAGCGATAGCTCTCTGGAAGGCGCACCTCCGTGTGCGCCGCCGACGTTTGAGCCGGTCTTCATCTCTGGGAGCGTCGGCGATATCTCGCCGCAAGAATTTTGCGACAAAGCAAACACTGTCTTGGGTGGAGCCAAGGTAGCCGGGAGGTTAGAAGCCGCTACAAAACGGCTGCGACGGCTTTTAGCCGCGAGGCTTGGACATATGCCGCCGCCTCCCGGCCTTTTCTTAAGAAGCCCGGAAACGACGTAGGATCGGCTACGTCAACCGTTTGCAGCGGGGTTCTAACATCCCGGCCCGGCTATTGCCGAACGAACTAAAACTACATGATCGTAGTTAGGTTCGTCAATACTGCACGCAGCCCGCCCAGGGGGCAGTCCTGATTTTTACAATTCAGAAGGACGTAAAGTCCGGGAGTTAGACCTTGATCGAGCTGTTGCCCAGATGACTCAGACAAGGAAGAGAACCGCAGGGAGGGATCAAGGTTCCTTTGATGATCGAAATGCGAAATCCTCACCAATGGCAAAGTGGTTTTGTGGAGGGGGTGGAGGTAAGACGTTGAAAGCGAGGATGATGGGGGGCGGATACGCGGTCTGGGTGTCAGCTCTGCCGATTCGTCACACGCTGGGGGCGCTTCGTCACATCACGGTTGCATGGAGGGGGGTGGGGCGGCCTATTGGCCTGCCCTTCTTCGCGGCGCGGCCTTTCCTTCGCAGGGTAGCGGCTACGGAGAAGGGGGAAGCTGCTTTTCCCACTATCCATGTCGCTATTGCTTTCGTATCGCCGTTTTGTTTTCTGCTGCGGGTTGGCCGCTGGTTTAACGCTTGCTGGGGGGCTTACTTCAACCCAAGGCGTGGAAGTCTCGTGGACTGGGGGGTTCTCCTCCAATGACCGTTGGCATACCGCCCGCAACTGGTCTTCCCAGCGGGTGCCGGGTGCGGATGATCAAGTCAAGATCACCCAAGGGCTTTCGACGATCACCCTCACCGGGGCCGCGGGCTATGCGCAGACGCTCGACATCAGCTCGGGCTCTGTGAGCAGCAACGGCTTTGGCCTGGGCCGGGCCATCGAGATCGAGGGGACAACCCTCCACATCGGCTCGCGGTTGACGCTCGCCGGGGTGGGCAGCTCGACCCAGTTTGGCGCAGTCTCTCTGGAGGACCAAAACGCCGCCCTCATCGGCGGGGCGGGGGCGGTGGCCCAGATCGGCCTCGATGGGTGGGGCCAGGCGCTCCTTACTGAAGGGTCGCGGATGCGGTTTGAGGGGGGAATCACACTTGGGGTGAAGGCGGGCTCTGTCGGCCAGTTGGTCGTTTACGGGGCCGAAGGGCAGCATGGGGTGGTGGAGGCGGGCTTCATTGGCCTAGGGGCTACTACGAGCAAGTGGTCGGAGCTTCTGGTGGATGGCGGGATGCTCCGCGCCACGCGGGATGAGGCGCGGTTTCTACGGGACTTCCGCGCAGGCACGTTTAACGTCGATACCGATGGAATATGGATCGACTCTGCCGGGTTCCAGATCGGGATTGATGAGACGACGCTCCTCGCAGGCAGGGGCGCGCTGCACAAGACGGGCGCGGGCACGCTGACGCTCTCGGGCTCTGGGCGGCTTGCGGGGGGCATCCGCATCCACGAGGGGCGGGTGGAGATGACCGCACGCGGCTTCGAGGGGGTGGGCTACGAGAGGCTCTCTGTCGGCGTGGCCAGTGGAGATGCGGGGGAGCTTTGGATCTCCGGCAGCGGCGGGGTCCGCTACTACTGGGTTGGGATCGGCGAGGAAGCGGGCTCGCGCGGCGAGGTGCTGGTAAGCGGTAGCACGGCTCGGCTTGATATCACGGCGCAGGGTGCTGCGGGCTATCTCTATGTGGGCCAATGGGGCGAGGGCCATCTTACCCTTGCCGACGGGGCCGAGGTGGCCGGGGTGGAGCTGGTCTCCATCGCAGATGAAGCTGGGTCGCTCGGGACGATCGACTTCGGCTCTGCAGACCTTGCCGCCCCCACCAAAGGCGGCACGTTGCAAACGGGGCGAATCTCTTTCGGCAACGGCACTGCACTGATGCGCTTTAACCAAACCGATGCTCTGGCCATCGGCAGCAGGCTCTTTGGCAACGGCAATGTCATACAGCGCGGCGCGGGGCAAACCACGATGACGGGCGTGTGGCGGGAGGGAATCCGGCTCACGGTGGAGAACGGGGCCTTCTACACCAGCCGGGCCGATGGGACGGGGGAGATCTGGGGGCAGACGCTCGTCACCGGAGGCGAGGTGGGCGGCAACGGGCGCTACAACGACCTCACCTTCCAAGGCGGCACGCTCGCGCCATGGAATGATGGGTACCTCCTCATCCACGAGCTCAACTGGGAGGGCGGCGAGATCCGCCTGACCCTCGGCCCCGACACCCTCGACACCACCCGGCTGATGGTCTTCGACTTCAACCTCCACACCGACGAGCTTCTCTGGGCGTTCGAGAATGGTGGGTGGGAAGTGGGGGCTACCTATCAGCTGATGACGGGGGGTGACAACATCGCCCTGGAGCGCCACGCCTTTACCAACGGGCTTGGATTTGATGGCACCTTCTCCTTCGAAAACGGGACGCTCTTTTTCACCGTCACGGCGGTGCCCGAGCCGGGGGTGACGCTACTTGTGGCCGGGGTTGGCATCTTGTGGGGGTGGCACCGGTGGCGCAGAGGAGTGTAGCCTTGTCGGCCCGGCGAGCGGAGAGCTACCGTGATGCCGGTATGAGCCCGCCCTTCCCCTTCACCCTGCGGTTCTGGCCGCTGCAATGGGCGGGGTGGGTGGGGCTTGCGGTAGCGTCGCTCCCGCTGAAGCTCTATTTTTACCCCGACCTTGGCACCGTGCTGGAGGTCACGCTGGCCCGCGAGGGGTTTGGCTTCCTCTTTACATGGGGCGTGCGCACGCTCTGGCGGGCGCTTGGGGCGAAGATCGACCACCGGCCCGGGCGGCAGATGGGGCTCGTGTTGGGGTTTGCCCTGCTCGGCGCGGTGGCCGACGGGATGCTCATGGCGGGGAACGCCCGCTGGGTGGAGCCCGAGCGGGTGCGCGATTTCCAGATCGTCTCGGGCGGCTACCGGGCCTTGGTATTAGCGATCTGGGGGCTTCTCTATTTCGGCCTCAAGGCCGTGCGAGCCCGGCAACAGATGGCACTCGCTGTGCGCGATGCCGAGCTACAGCTCCTGCGCAGCCAACTGAGCCCACATTTTCTTTTTAACGCGCTGAATGCCCTGCAAGCGTGCGCCCACCGCGCCCCGGAGGAGCTGCCGCCGCTCATCCAGAGCCTCGCAGGCACCTTGCGCTACACCCTCAAACACCGGGAGGGCGCTTTCGTCCCCCTGCGCGAGGAGGTTGCCGCGCTGGAGGATTACCTCGCCATCGAGCAAGCCCGCTTCCGGGGGGACCTGAGCGTCACCTTCGCGCTCGCCCCACAGGTGGGGGAGTGCCCCGTGCCCGCGCTAGTGGTACAGCCGCTGGTGGAGAATGCCCTCAAACATGGGCGGGCCACTTCCGAGGGGCCGCTGCGGGTGCGCATCGGGATCACCCGCCCCACGGCGGGGCAAGTGCGGGTAGAGGTGGCCAATACCGGGCGCTGGCGCCCCCCCGCATCTGCGGCAGAGGGGTTTGGCATCGGGCTTGCCAACCTGCGCCACCGCCTCGAGTTTACCTACGGCCAACGGGCCACCCTCACCCAGATGGAGGCGGAAGGGTGGGTCACCCTGGTGCTCTGCCTCCCCCTTGCCCCTCCTCATGCGCGTATTGATCATTGATGACGAAGCCTCTGCTCGCGAGCTGCTCGCGGGCCTGCTGGGCAAGCATCCGCAAGTCTGCCCCGTGGGCGAGGCACGCTCGGTGCCCGAGGCGGTGGCCCTGTGCGAGCAGCTCCGCCCAGACGCGCTCTTTTTGGATATCGAGATGGGCGGGCACGACGGCTTTTCCCTGCTGGAGCAGCTGGAGGGGCCACCCCCGGCGGTCGTCTTCGTCACGGCGCACGAGGCATTTGCTGTGCCCGCGTTTGCCGTGGCTGCGGTGGATTATTTGCTCAAACCGGTCCATCCGCCCCGGCTCGCCACCGCCATCGAGAAGCTGGAGCGGCACCTCTGCCTCGCCGCCCCCACCCGGAAGCTCTACCTGCCCACCGACTCGGGGGTCGAGGCTGTCGGGGTCGACACCATTACCCACATCTGCGCGGATGAAAACTACACCTCCCTTTTCGTAAGCGGCGGCCACAGCTTCCACCTGCGCCGGAGTATGAAGACATGGCAAACCCTCCTGCCCGCGAGCCAGTTTCTACGCATCCACCGCTCGCTGCTCATCAACCTGCTGGCGATTGCAAAAATCAACAACCACCCGGGGGGTGAGGGCGAGCTACTGCTGGAGGGCCACCCCACCCCCCTGGCACTGACCAGGCGGGCGCTCCAACGCCTGCGGCGGACGTTACCGATGGGGTAAGGGCAAAAAACTTGTTGCAATGGAAAAGGCGGCCCCTAAGCTTAATCGCCCCATATTTCGAAACAGGAGCACCCATGGCAGATATCGAGAACAAATACGAGGACAACGTCCCCGGCGGCTACTACGTGGACGACCAGTGCATCGATTGCGACCTTTGTCGCGAGACGGCGCCGGACAACTTCACGCGGAATGACGACGGCGGCCACTCCTATGTCTACAAGCAGCCCGAGACGGACGAAGAGAAAGCCCTCTGTCAGGAAGCGATGGAAGGCTGCCCCGTAGAGGCGATCGGCGCAGACGGCCCGGCCTAGCCGCCGCTGCCGCCGCGTAAACACCCCCTTTTTGTAACCCTCGCCCCTTTACGGAGGGAGCGAGGGTTCTTTTTTTGCTCTCGGGGCGCGGATACGCTAAGCTGCGCTTTGCCATGAACCCCCGCCTGCGAGCCCGCGTGTTGCAAGAGTGGCGCGGCCTGCCCCAGCCGCCGCCCCGGCCCGACCGCACCCTCGCGGTGGCAGATGCCATCGGCAAGGTCATGCAATCCCTCGGGTTGGGGGAGCGCTTCCGGCAGGAGGAGATGATCGCCGCGTGGCAGGAGATCGTGGGCGACTTTATCGCCGCAAATGCCCAGCCGGTGCGGCTCCAGCAAGGGGTGCTCATCGTGCAGGTGCTCCAGAGCACCATGCATTACGAACTCGACCGGGTGTGGAAAAAGGTCATTTTAAGCAAACTGCGGGAACGCTTTGGCGCGCGCTCGGTGCGCGAGGTGAAGTTCCGCATTGGGTAAACCGCTATGTCTCGCCGCCAACCGATTGACCGGATCGAAATCCGCAACCTTGCCATCGCCACCCACATTGGCGTGCCCGAGGCCGAGCGGAGCGAGCCGCAGCGCCTCCTCGTCTCGCTGGAGATGGAGCCGCGCCTCGCCTTCTGGGCGATGGAAGACCGCCTGGAAAATACGGTGGACTATGCCGCTGTCTGCGAGACGGTGAAGGCCACCGCCGCCGCGCGACCCCGGGCGCTGCTGGAGACACTGGCCGAGGATGTCGCCGCCGCCGTGCTCGGAGCACACCCGGTGTGGAAGCTGACGCTGGAGATCCGCAAATTCATCCTCCCGGAGACGGAGTATGTGGCGGTGCGCATCGAGCGGCCCGTGCCATGAGCCGGCTGATCGAGAGCCCGGAGAACCCCGGCTGGCTCATCCCCGAAGGGTGGGAGCGGGTGCTGGGCATCCGGGTGGAGTACCCGATCGGCACCTTGCGACTGCACCTCTGGCGCGTGCAGTGGAACCGCCACGCCACGGCCGCCATCGGCGCGGGCGAGCACGCGCACGAGCACCCGCAAATCCTCTACTACCAACGCGGCGGCGGGCGGCTGCACGCCGGGGGCGAGGCGCACGAGGTGGGCAAGGGGAGCATCTTCTTTATCCCCGCCGGGTGCCGCCACTCGTTTGAAAGCCACGCGGGGCAGGAGCCCGCCCTCTGCATGGCGCTCGACTTTGCCGTGGCACAAGCCGGGCCCGCGCTGGATGCACAGGGTCGCCCGCTGGAGGGCGAGAGCGCGGTGCTCCTAAGCTTGCTGCACACCGGGCGGGTGCGCCCCTTCCAGCTTCAGCCGGTCGATCAGGCGCAGCTCGATGCCTGCATCGCCGCTGTGGTGGAGGAGAACGAGCGGCGGGAGCTTGGCTTCGCGGCGATGGTCCACTCCCACCTGCTGCGGTTGATGACGCTTTGCCTGCGCGCCACCCAGCGGGCCCGGGGCTTTGGCGAGCACTTCCGCCACACGGCTTGGCGGCACGCCCTCATTGCCGAGCGGGTGCGCGCCCACCTGCGCGAGCACGCCACCGAGGCGGGCCTTACCCTTTCCTCCGCGGCCCGTGCCTGTGGCACGAGTGCCAACCAGCTTAACCGCATCCTCAAACACCACACGGGGCAGACGTTTACCCAGCTCCTCCTGCGGGCGCGGCTCGAGCATGCCGCCGCCCTGCTGCGCTCCGGGCAGGCGAACTGCACCGAGGCCGCCTACGCCGCCGGGTTTAACGATAGCAACTACTTCTCCCGCGCCTTCCGCAAGGTCTTTGGCCACGCCCCTTCGCGGCTCGGGAGCGCCGCCGCTTTATGAAACGCACCACCCCTCGCCTCATCGTCGCCGACAGCGAGCGCGACGCCAACCTTCTCTACGCCACCGGCTTCTTCGCGCCGGACCCATTTGTCTACCTCGAGAAAGCGGGGCGCAAGCTGCTGCTTTTAAGCGACCTGGAGATTGACCGCGGGCGCACGCAAGCGCGGGTGGATGAGGTGCTCCCGTGGAGCGACGTGGCCGCCCGCGCAGGCAAGGGGGCGAGCTTCGGGCAAGTCGTCGCGCAGTTCCTCAAAGAGCAGCGCATCCGCCGCGTGGAGGTGCCGGGGAGTTTCCCGCTCGGGCTCGCGCAGGCGCTGGAGAAGGCGGGTGTGCGCCTGGTGCCGGTAAAAGGGGCGTTTTTCCCCGCGCGCGAGCGCAAGAGTGCGGAGGAGCTCAAGCTTCTGCGCCGGGCGCTCGCCATCACCGAAGCGGGGATGGCCCGTGGCATGGAGGTGCTTGGGGCGACGGAGATTGGCCCGCGCCAGCAGCTTCGCTGGGGTGGGAAAGTGCTGACTTCCGAGCGGCTGCGCGCGGAGATCGACTCTGCGATCCTCCACGCCGGGGGGCAGCCCGCGCACACCATCGTAGCCGGGGGCGAACAGGCGTGCGACCCGCACGAACGCGGGCACGGGCCGCTCAAGGCGGGCTCGCTCATCATCCTCGACATCTTCCCGCGCGACGCCCGCTCCGGCTACTTTGGGGATATGACGCGCACCGTCGTCCGTGGCCGGGCCACCGACGCCCAGCGGCGCCTGTGGGAGACGGTGCTCGAAGGCCAGAAACTCGCCCTGCGCGGCATGAAGCCCGGGGTGGATGGCGGCAAGGTGCATGACGAAGTTGTCCGCTACTTCACCGGGCGCGGCTACCCGACCGAGCAGCGCGAAGGCCGGTGGACAGGCTTTTTCCACGGCACCGGGCACGGCCTCGGCCTGGAGATCCACGAGAGCCCACGCTTCTCGCAGACGCGCTTTGAGCCGGGCCAGGTCATCACCGTGGAGCCCGGGCTCTACTACCCGGGCCTCGGCGGCGTACGCATTGAGGATGTGGCCGCCATTACCCAAACGGGCATCCGCCTCCTGAGCCGGTTTGAGAAGCGTCTGGAGGTGTGATGCGATCTCCTACAACCGAGTCTTGCTGAGCGGTTAATTGGCGTGACGCAGTGCGGGTAACAAAGCTTTCTCAATGAGCGGCTCGATCATTGAGGAAGCGCACTCCGAGGAGATGTGGTTGGAATCAATAAAAAGGGAGACACCCTCCGATTCGACGCGGAAAAAGGGCCGATCTTTCAGCCGAAAAGGAGCTGCCACTTCGATAAAGGTTCCCTCGGGGGATTTGGCCGCAAACGCTTCCACCACCGAGTTATCTTCCAGATATTTGTCGAAAGTCCAGCTCACCCCTTTTTCATAAAGCGCCTCGGGAGCCCTTCGTGTCAGAAGGCGGGGGATGTCTCCATGTCCGGGAGGAATCCCTTTGAGAACCCAAACGTTGACTCCCCGGCCCCTCAAGGCTTCCAACGTCTCCCCAAAGGCTTTCTGAAAAGCTTCCTTGTCCATCGATTGGTAGTTGGACCAATATCCCACCCAAAGAACGTTGCGGATCTGCGGGTGGCGGTGCAGATAGGCGATGAGGGCCGAAGCGATCTCTTCTGAAATGGGGCGATTGGTCGGTGGGAAGCCCCGCAACACCGGGATACCGGCCGTGATCACCACGCCCCCCTTTGCGTCGGCTTTTCTCAATATCCGTGCCACAATCTCCTCCAGGGCAAGGGCATGGCTATCGCCCCACAACAGGAAGGTGATCTCCCGCTCTTTGGCCTGCGAACCAATCGTGGGAAGGGTATCCTTCTGGAGATCCTTCAGCGTCTGCCGGTACCCCCCGCCGAGGCCTCCCGGTCGCGCTTCGGCTTGATGCATGATGAGGTGGTACCGGTAGGCCAATTGATCATTGACCGCATGCAGGCCCTTGAACCTCCCGGGGAAGCCGTTGTTCCAAATGCAAAGACTCCCAAACAACAGGCACAAAACCGAGAACGCGCCAAACCACCAGAAGAGAGAGGAGCGGGTGGCGCAGACCGTACGGCGGCGAAAGGGAGTCTCAACCCACTTCCACGAGGCGGTTGCCAAGGCTCCGGCCAGCAACACAAGCCCCCCGCGGACCCAGACGGAGCTTTCCATCAGGTAGGCGGCATAGGCCAACAACGGCCAGTGCCAAAGGTAGAGCGAATACGATATCAGCCCCACTGCAACCAGAGGCCGGGAAGCAAGAAAACGCCCACAAACCGTCAATCTTGCGGAGCTTTGGGTTTTGCCGGCGGTATTGGCCCAGATAACCAAGGCGGCTCCGAGGCAGGGGGGCAATGCGGCAACCCCGGGGAAGACCGTTTTGGAAGTGTAGGCAAAACAGGGCCATATCATCGCGCCGAGACCCAGCGCCGAGACCACTTCACGAACGGCCTTGCGTTGGGGGAACCAATGCGAAGGCATCCCCGCCAAAAGAGAACCCAGCAACATCTCCCACGCCCGAAACGGAAGTAAATAATAGGCGCCAGAGACGGCCCGGTAACGCACCAGCTCCTTTACGGATAGGGCCAATGCCGCTGAGACAAGGCTTCCCACGCATAACAACGCGAGCAACCCGAAGATCTTCCTCTGCCTCCAGCCAAGATATCGGAAAGTGGCATACAGGATGATCGGGATGAAGAGGTAAAACTGCTCCTCAACGGCGAGTGACCAGGTATGCAGGAGAGGCTTCTCTTTCGAGAGCCCGGAAAAGTAGTTCCCCTCATACAGCCAGAAATAGATGTTGGAGATGAACGTTGATTGAGCCAACAGGGTACCCCCAAAGCGCTCAAGATCGCGGGAAAGGAGAATCCCCCACGCTCCCACGGCGCTTGCCACGATGACGGCCGCCAGCGCTGGCGCGATACGGCGGACGCGCCGCTCCCAAAAATCAACCATGGAAAAGGAGCCATTGTTTAGCTCCTTTAAAATGAGTGAAGTGATCAGGTAGCCGGAGAGGACGAAAAAAATATCGACCCCTACAAAGCCCCCCGGGATGCCAAACCCGGCGTGGAACAATACGACGGCAAGGACGGCTATGGCGCGAATGCCGTCAATCTCCGGGCGGTAGGTCAATGAGTGGAAGCCGCTCTTTGCCCCTTCGGGAGGAGGGGCCTGCGGATGAGGCGAGGGAAGGGTTCGGTCCATCTTTTCTCCCACTTTTTGGAGGGGTGCACTTACCCCTCTACATTCGTGCCCGGGGCTTTGACTTCGATGACATCGTGCGTGCCCGACTCGCGCTGCCCCGCCGGGGTGACGCGGATGTAGCGCGCCCGCTGCCGCAGCGCGGGGAGGTCTGCCGCGCCGAGGTACCCCATGCCCGATTGGATGCCCCCCACCATTTGCGTAAGCACGGTGTCGAGCGAGGCGGAGACTTCCTTGAGCGCCTCCACCCCTTCGGCTGCGATCTTGCGCGTGGCGTCTTTGCTGGAGTGGCCGTAGCGCGCGGCGGAGCCAGCCTGCATGGCGGCCAGGCTCCCCATGCCGCGGTATTGCTTATAAAGCTTGCCGTTGATCTCCATGATCTGCCCCGGCGCTTCGGGGCACCCGGCGAGCAGCCCGCCGCAGATGACGGCATCGGCCAGCGTGAGCGCTTTGACAATATCGCCCGATTTGGTGATTCCCCCGTCAGCGAGAATACGCACCCCCTTGCGGGCCGCCGCGCGGCTGGCGACGTAGAGCGCCGTGAGCTGCGGGATGCCCACCCCCGCCACCACGCGCGTGGTGCAGATGGAGCCCGGCCCTTGGCCCACCTTGATGGCGCTTGCCCCGCAGTCGGCGAGGTACTCGACGCCCGCGCCGCTCGTCACGTTTCCGGCGATGATCGGCAGCTCCGGGAAGGCTTCGCGCACGAGCCGCACCGTCTCGCCCACGCCTTTGCTATGCCCGTGCGCGGTGGAGACGGCAATGACATCCACCCCCCGCTCCACGAGCGCGGCCACGTGGTCTACAATGCGCTGGCGGTCCAGCTCGCCCGCGGCATCGCGCGGGGAGGAGATGGCCGCGCCGCACAGGAGGCGAAAGCGCGCATCCCGCGCGGGCTTGAGCCGGGCGCGGTGCTCCTGGGTGATGCGCTCCACATCGCTGAGGGTAAAGAGGCCGTGGAGCCGGTCTTCGTGGTCCACCACAAGGAGCTTGTGGATGCCGAGGTGGTCGGTAAAGAAGCGGTCGGCCCGGGCGATCGGGTCTTCCCCCAGCTCGCTTTGCAGCAGGGTGTGCAGGGCGGAGCGCGGCGTCATCGCTTCCGCCGCCTTTTTGTTGGCGTACCGGCTTTTGAGGACGTGCCCCGGCAGGAGCCCGAGCAGCTTGCCCTGCGCATCTACAACGGGGAAAGTGCTGAAGGAGAAGCGGCGCTCTTCGATGAGCCCCAGCACATCGCCGATGAGCTGCTCCGGGGCGACTTTGATCGGCTCCTGAATAAGCCCGTGCACATGGTACTTTACCCGGCTGACTTCGGAGAGCTGCTGCTTCTCCGGCATGTTGTAGTGGATCAACCCCAGGCCGCCGCTCAGCGCCATGGCAATGGCCATGCGCGACTCGGTGACGGTGTCCATATCTGCCGAGACGACCGGCAACGGCAGCCTCAACGACTCGGCAAGCGAAGTCTCCAGGTTGGCATGGCGCGGGAGGACTTCGGAGTAAAGTGTGGCGAGGGAGACGTCATCATACGTCAACCCTGTGGAGGCGTTGCGAGGAAAGAAATCGTCTGCCGCAGTGTAGAAAGCGGCGTCTTCGGGTGCGGGCGCGGTTGCCATGTCGTATCATGAAGGGCCAGAGGGGGGGCTGGCAAGCGAGGAGTTCCAAACGAGTCGCCAAAGGGGCGGCAAGGCGGTAGGCTCCGCTGCAAACGGATGTGGCACTCGATCTCCATCATTCTGCGGTGGTTGACAGCAGCGGCGATACTGGTCGCCTCGTTTCGCTACGCGGTAAAGACGATGTCTGCCGTGGAGGCCGCCCCGTCGATCCTTGCCTACTCGGCCGCTTTTCCGTTGCTGGTGGCGATGGGGGGCGTGATTCTCTCCGTCCTCTTTGTCGCGCCCGAGCTGATCCATTGGGGTGGCACCCCGATACGGGCGTTTTTTGATGCGATCCTCTACCCTCACACGGAGATCCACGATACTCCGCCGGATTACACGCTCCCGCACTTCTACTACCGCCAGCGGCGCTATCCGGAAGCGCTGGAGTGGTACCTCAAGCTCCTGCGGGCCCACCCCCGGGAGGCGCGCGCCTATATGGAGGCGATCGCCACGGCGTTTGAAGGGGGCGAGCCGCGCCTCGCCCACAAGCTCCTCCGCAAGGCGAGGCGCAAGGTGCGCGATGCCGAGGCGCTGGCAAAAATCGAAGCGATATTCCGGAGGATGCAGCGGGTGCGCCCCACCGGCTTCACCGCCCACCGGGTCGAATAGGCGCTACTCAAACTGCTTGCGGAAGCGCTCGAAGGCTTCGCGCAGCTCGGCCAGCTCGGCGCGGAGCGCGGCGGCCTCCTCCTCCCAGCCGGGCGGGGGCGGCGGCGCGGGGGTAAAGGCGGCGGGGGCGGCCTCCTCCGAAGGCTCTCCGCAAAGGCGGTGGGCAAAGCGGCGCTCTTTGCGCCCGGGCGCGGGCGGCAGGGCGGTAAGGAGCGGGGCGTCTCCGGCGGCAAGGCCTTCCAGCAGCGCCTCCACGGCCTCCAGCCCGGGGAAGCCGCCCGCCATCCGCTCCGCGCGCGCGCGCAGCTCGCCCGCCGTCTGCGGGCCGCGCAGGATGAGGCAGGCCGCCAGTGCCAGCTCGGGGCGTGTCAGTTCGTAGTGGTCAGCAAAAAGGTGCCGATACTTCGGCACGCGCGCCCCGGCTCCAAAGATGGCCACGGCCCATTGCTTGCGGCGCAGGCCATCGGCGGCTTGTTGCACGGTGGCTTCCTCCAGCGAGAGCACCGGGTCGCGGCTGGTGCTCTGGTTGCAGGCGGCGGTGAGGCTATTGAGCGAAAGGGGGTACACATCGGGCGTCGTGAGCTCCTTTTCGATAAGGCAGCCGAGCACGCGCGCTTCGGGGAGGGTCAGAAAGTCCATGGTGGCGAAAAGGCGGAAAATAAGGGCCGGGATGCCCTGCGTCCAGCGGGGACCTCCGTTTCTTTACACAATGAAATCGCACGAAACGCCGCTGCGCTGGCTGGGCCTGCCGGTGGCCACGCTTGGCGGCGTGGTATCGCTGCTGGTGGCCACGGGGGCGGAGACGCTGCGCCCCCTGCTGCGCGGGCGGCGGCCTTTCCGGTGGCGGCTTTTCCTCGTCGAGGTGGACCGCGCCGGACCCGGCTCGCTGCCGCTGGTAATGCTCGTCTCCTTCTTTTTGGGGGTGACGATGGCGCTCCTCACCGGCGAAGAGCTACGCCGCTACGGAACGGAGAACCTCGTACCCGGGCTGGTGGGCGTGGCCTTCACGCGGGAGCTTGGGCCGTTGATCACGGGCATCATGGTCGCTGCACGCATCGGCGCGGCCTACACGGCGGAGCTGGGGACGATGACTGTCTCCGAGGAAGTCGAGGCCGTGGAGGCAATGGGCCTTGGGCCCCGGCGGCTGCTGGTCGCACCGCGCTTGCTGGCAGTGGCGGTGGCGATGCCGTGCCTGGCCGTGATGTCGAGCGTGGCCGCGCTGGCGGGCGGGGCGCTGGTGTGCCACCACCGGGCGGGGTTTGCGTACACGTACTTCCTCTCGCAGCTCAATGAGCACATCATCCCCCGGGATCTGGTGACGGGGGAGATAAAGAGCCTCCTCTTCGGCATCATCATCGGCGGGCTCGCCTGCTACAAGGGGCTCACCGTGCGCGGTGGGGCTGCCGGGGTGGGTGCGGCGACGACGGCCAGCGTCGTCCTTTCGGTGGCAAGCGTTATCGGTGCCGATACTCTCTGCAACCTCCTCCTCGCCCTTCTGCATGAGCCCGGGTACTGACGCGCCGCCGCTGCTGGAGTACGCCGGAGTGGGCCTCACACTCGGGGGGCGGCCCATTTTGCACGGGCTTAACCTCCGTGTGGCCCGGGGCGAGCGGCTCGTCATCCTCGGCCAGAGCGGCGCGGGCAAGAGCACCCTGTTACGCATGGCGCTGGGGCTGCTCGCGCCGGAGGAAGGGGCCATCCTCTACGACGGAGAGCCACTGGGCGCACTCTCCCCCGTGCGGCTCGATGCCGTGCGCCGCCACATCGGCATGGTCTACCAAAACGCGGCGCTTCTCTCCTCGCTCACCATTCGCGATAACCTTGCCCTGCCGCTGGAGGAGCTTACGCGGCTGCCGCGCGGGGAGATCGACGCCATCGTCGAAGCCAAGCTCGCCCTCACCGGCATGGAAGAGTGCGGCCCGCTCTACCCGGCAGAACTTTCCGGCGGCATGCGCAAGCGCGTGGCGATCGCCCGCGCGCTGGTGCTGGAGCCCGAGTTGATCCTCTTCGATGAGCCGACCGCGGGGCTCGACCCGATCCTCTCCGGCGTCATCGACGAGCTGATTTTGACCCTCTCGCACCGCGCCCGGGCCACGTGCATCGTCGTCACCCATGAGCTGGAGAGCGCCTTCCGCATCGCCACGCGCATGGCCATGCTCTACCAGGGGCACATTATCGAGGAAGACCTGCCCGAGCGTTTCCGGCAAAAGAAACACCCCTTCGTCACCCGCTTTCTGGAGGGCCGGGGGCCGATGTGCTAAGCGATGAGCCTCGCCGCACCCCAGTTTCGCACCGGTTTGCTAACGCTTCTGAGCCTTGGCTTGCTGGCCGCCGCCCTCGTCTGGCTTGCCGCGCCGGGGGTCATCCGCCCGCAGGTGCGCCACCAGGTCTATTTTGCCGATGCGGGGGGCATCCAGCCCGGGGCCGCCGTCCTGCTCGGGGGGCGGCAGATCGGGCGTGTGCGGATGCTCTACTCCCCCGTGCCCGAGCAGGAGCGCCCGCTCCCCGGGCTTGCCGCGCGGGTGGAGGTGGAGGTTTCGCGCGAGGCGCAGATCTACAACGCCACCCGCCCGCGCATGCTGCAATATGGGCTGCTCGGCGACCAGGTGATCGACTTCTCCGCCGGGGCCGAAGCTTCCGGCCTTGCCGCCCCGGGCACCGGCTTCGTCGGTGAGCGGCAGCCGGGGCTCAACGAAGTCACCCCCAAGCTGCTCGAACAGCTTGAGCCCGTGCTCCAACGCGCCACCGCCGCCCTTGCGCAAGTGGAGAAAGCCGGGGCCAACCTCGCCGCCTTCACCGACCAAGGAGCCGACCTCATGGAGCTCATCGGCTCCCTGCGCGACACCGCAGAAAACCTCGCCGAGCTTTCCGCCATCGATGGCTCGCTCCAGAAAACGCTCGGCCAGCTTGAGACCATGACCGGCAAGGACGGCCCCCTCCTGCGGATGTTGGAGAACGGAGAGAAATTCACCGCCCGGCTGGCTGGCAACGCCGACCTCGACGCCGCGCTTGGCAACCTGCGGCGCTCCACCGGCGAGCTCGACCGGGTCTTGCGCACCGTCACCCCCGGGTTGGAGGAGACCTCCCGCAGCGCCGCGCAGTTTACCGACACCATCAAGCGCCAGCCGTGGCGGCTCATCTGGCCCACCACCAAGCGCTACCCGGATGATACGCCCAAACCGCGCCGTGCCCTCTGGGCCACCCCCAAGCCCCCCGCCACCGCCGGGCGGTAGCGTTCCATCAGCCCCGGGGAGTTTCTTTGGCGGCGTTTTCGTCTCCCGCCGGAATGCCAGAAAGCGTGAACTGTAGGCCGTCTCGGTGAAATGGCGGTCCAACCCCATGGCGTCTCACAGAGACGCCCTACAATTACCGCCTGTCGCACCGAACCAGCAGATCGTCTCACGATGGAATCGGGCACCCCATGTGGGGTCAGGGCACCCCATGTGGGGTCAGTCCTTGTTTTTTACAATTCATGGCATCGCAGCCGTTTTGTAACGGCTTCCATTTTTAGGCAGCAAACGCCCTATTATGAGGCCGTTGTGTCAACAAATCCGAGATCAGGCACAAAATCTAAAAGTGAAGACAAAGGAGATTTCGAAGTATCAAAATTGTAAAAAACAAGGACTGACCCCGAGGGGCGTGATTTCCGGGAAAATTATTCTTATTTGGAATAAACTAAGGCTGCTATATATAAGCAGGCTGCTTGAAGAAGACGCATAAGCAGCGAGGCAAGAATGTGGTCGGCACCCGGGTCCGCATGGCTCGACGAGCGATGGACCCACCTGTTTCTCAAGAAGATCTCTCGGGAAGGCTTGCGCGGCGCGGCATCCAGATCACCCAAACCTCCCTCTCCAAAATCGAGAATGGAGAACGCTATGTAATGGACTACGAAGCTCTGGCGTTGGCACAGATCCTCGGTGTCTCCATTGCGTGGCTATACGGCGAGGAGCCGAAGTGACCCACTGCAAAGGGTTGACGTAGCCGAGCTTACATCGTTTAAGGCCTCCTAAGAAAAGGCCGGGAGGCGGCGGTAGATGTCCAAGCCTCGCGGCTAAAAGCCGCCGCAGCCGTTTTGTAGCGGCTTCTAACCTCCCGGCTACCTTGGCTCCACCTGAGGCAGCGTTTACTTCGCCGAGAAATCCTTGCGGCGCGATGCCGCCGAGGCACCCCGCTACATCGCCTCAGGCGCTGACTTTGCCGATTCGTTTGAAAATGTGGGCTTTTGCCTTCCCAAAGACACCTGTCACAAACAACCCTGCCAACAGAAGCTCCCAGACTCCGGGCCCGGGAGTGGCCGTAATCGAGAACTGAACAAAGTTGCCCACGATTCAGGGCACCGTCACCCCAGCCAAATAGCCATGAGGCCGGCGCGGCCGTTGACGCCGAATTTGCGGAAGATCTCGGTGATATGTTTGTGGGTCGCGCCCACGGTCTTTCCAACCTCTTCGGCGATTTGCTTTTCGCTCCGCTCGGTAAGCAGAAGCTGAACGATGAGACGCTGGGTGGGAGAAAGCGGAGTTTCAGCAATGAGCAAACCATAGCTGAGCGCAACCTGCCGATGAAACCACTTGAGGCCCCGCAAGGCATAAGCCGCTATCGCTTCCTCCTCGGGGCTGAAATCTCTCTCCACGCCGACTCTCTGGAAGTTGAACATCGACTCGTAGTCTTCATGCACGGGAAAGAAGACGACGCACTGGTCGTGGATACCCCGTGAGGCATGGAAGGTCTGGTAAAACTCCTCCTCGAAATAGCCCGGGCGCATCTCTGCGCGGAGCCGGAATGAACGAAACTGCCCGACATCCCGCGCGGCGCGGAGGTACCCTTCATTGGTTTGCTGCCGATTCCACTTTTTCATTTGAGCCCGGGAAGACTCATCATGGACCGGGGCGGGATAAAGGTAGCGATTGGCACCCGGACGAAGCCCCTTCAAAGGATCGTTCGGTTCCGCACCCATGCGGATATAGCCGAGCCAATAGGCATTCCCCGCTCCGATCATCTGGGAGATGCTTTCCATGAGGTGGATGAGAGCGAGGTCCATCTCGGAAACCGGGAAATCTGCCAGCGAATCCCAGAGGCGGTGGATTATTTCCCGTTGGGCTTCTGTCATGGTGAGGTATCTGGAGCTGGAAGCACTACCCGTCGCCGGGGAATCGTCACACGGCAGAGGCTCCCTGGGGGGCTAGGCAGGCGGGATTAGGGGCTATTTAGGCCCGTTGACGCACCCGCACGTCAACCCTAAAAGTGGCGGGCTCTGGGAGCCTGTAGCCCGACTGTGAGGGGTACAAACCTGATGACGATCGATCGTATGAGCCTTTCCCGACCCACACCAAAATCCAGCCTCGTTCCACCCTGTCGAAACGTTGCTTCGCGTTGCATGATGACCCCCTCAATTTTCCGCTCAGCCGCCGTGTTTCTGTTGGCCTCCGCCGTTGCGACCCAGGCGCAAACGGATTGGCAAGCGGCAAACGGAGTTTGGAATGTCGGCAGCAACTGGGCGGGCGGAAGCGTCCCCGGACCGGGAGGATTTGCGCTGATTGCCAACGGGGGTACGGCGACGTTGGGGGTGGGAGTTTCAGGAACAGTGAAGACACTGCTGGTGGGGCGGGCAAACGGTGGAACGGTGCTGATCAATGGAGGTTACCTCAAGACCACCTATGGCCTCATCGGCCAAAAATTCGGCCTCGCCTCGGGAATTGGCACCGTCACCGTATCGAACGGGGGCGTGTGGGATGTCTCCGGGCCGAGCGGAGAGCCTTCCTTTCCGGCAAGTATCGACATTGGCGGGTATGGCTCGGCGGGGTTTCTGAATATCCTCGCAGGCGGAACGGTCCACGGCGATAAGGTCAAAGTAGGAGAGACTCAGGGTGGAACGGGGACGCTGGAGATCAGTGGTGGGGTGCTAAATGTCTTCGCCTCGTCAACCTCCGTGCTTTGGGTTGGGTATGAAAATCCCGGCATCTACACCCAGTCTGGGGGGGTGGCGAATTTGAGGCAGATCACCGTGGGCAGCGGGCCCGGAGTCTCGGGATCGGTAGCGGTGTCGAGCGGTACGATGGATGCCGTTCTGATGATTCTCGGCGACAGGGGCCAGGGGGTGTTTACGCAGACAGGCGGCGTGGTCCGCGCGACCCACTCCGTGGTATTTGGCCTTCAATCCGGCACGGGCACTCTGGAGCTCTCGGGGGGTACTTTCGAAACCGCAATCATCGAAGAATCGGGCGCAGGGGAAGGTCGGGTCAAACTCAACGGGGGTACTCTGGTTGCACTGGGAGACCAAAGCAGCTTTTTCCAGGGCTTCGAGCTGGGCGACGTGACGATTGAAGCAGGCGGTGCCTTCATCGACACGAATGGCCATTCTGTTGGCATCCACGATTCATTTACCGGCTCGGGCCGGCTGACCAAACAGGGTGGCGGCCTTCTTACGCTGACCAATGCAAACTACCACCTCGGCGGCACCACGGTCAAAAGCGGTACGCTGGCGATTTCGGGCAGCGCCGCCTCTTTGCTCAACGCCACGGACCTGCGCATCGGCGAGGGCTCATCGGACAATGCGGTGCTCGCCCTTTCGGACGGAGCGATTGTCAGCAATGCAACCACGGTCGGCTTTGCAGGCGACTCCCAAGGTCTGGTGACGGTGGCCAATGGCAGTTGGACCGAAGGCTCCACCTTGGCCGTGGGGTATTCGGGAGCCGGGGCCGTGGAGTTGACCAACGGATCCATCGCGATCAACGGAGACGCCACGCTCGGCCAGCAGAGTACCGGCTCGGGCCGCGTGACGGTGAGTGGGGGAACGTTTCTTTCATTGGCCCACTTTACCGTGGGAGAGGCCGGAGCAGGCTACCTGGAGCTCAATGAGGGGGAGATGCGGATGTCATCGCCCACCGGGATCATGTCCATCGCAAACCAGGCGGGAAGCACGGGGAGCGTCGTCGTCAATAGCGGGACGATGTCGGGCATCTCCACGATGTTTGTCGGCGTATCTGGCAGCGGGAGCCTCTCGCTCAGCGGCGGCTATCTTTCGAGCGGAGCGGCAGCGTTGGGGGTGGGAACTTCCGGCCGCGGCACGGCAACGATAGACGGCGGCGTATGGGTCTTGAACGGAGATCTCGCGGTAGGCGCGCAGGGCCGGGGGGTGCTCGCTATCAATGGTGGCCGGGTCAGCCAGACGGGGACGACGACGCTCGCCGCCGCGCCGACAAGCGGCTCGATTTTTCTGACAAACTCCAACGGCACGGCAGGGATCTTCGAGACGCTCCGCATCGTAGAAGGCACCGGTTCGGGGACCGTGAGCTTCGATGGCGGCATCCTCCGAGCGCTGGCAGATGAGGCTGCTTTTGTCTCCGGCTTTGAAGACGGCGACCTCATCACCATGGCGGGCGGCGCGGTCATCGACAGCGGCACTTATGCCATCGGTATCACCAGCGGCTTGAGCGGCACGGGCGGCTTGACCAAAGCGGGCGGTGGCACCCTCACTCTCAGCGGCACGAGCACTTACACCGGTGAAACCATGGTGCAAGCCGGCCAGCTCACCTTCAATGGCGTTAGCACTGGCAGTGGCACGGTTTCCGTCCAAAGCGGTGCGGCGCTTGGCGGCAACGGGCGCTTTGCAGGCCATGTGACGATTGCAGATGGCGGCATCCTGACGCCTGGTAACAGCGCGGGCACCCTCACAGTGGGCTCCCTCACGCTTGGCAACACTTCCGAAGTGCGGTTTGAGCTGGGGACTTCAAGCGACCTCGTGGTTGTGACCGATGCGCTCACGCTAGGCGGCCAACTCACCGTGACCGCCCTGAGCGGCTTTGGCAATGGAGCCTATACCCTCTTCCAATACGGAGGGGCTTTGACGAACCATGGCCTCAACCTCGAGAGCGGGCCGCTGGGCTACTACTATAGCCTCGATTTCTCCCAAGCGGGTAGCGTCCGGTTGCTTGTCGATGATGCCCAATACTGGGACGGCTCACACATTTCGGCAGACGGCACCGTCAACGGCGGAAGCGGCACCTGGAATAACGCGACGACCAACTGGACTCTCCCCGACGGCAGCGCAAACCAGGCATGGTCCGGCTCGGCGGTTGCTGTTTTCAGTGGCTCGGCCGGTGTGGTAGAGGTTGCCGACACGGTGGGGGTGAAGCTGATCGACTTTGTGACGGATGGCTACACGCTTACCGGTACCGGCTCGTTGGCTGGCGGCAGCCCGACGCTTACGCTGAACACCGGCACAGAGGTTGCGGCGACGATCCACACAAATATCTCGGGGACCGCCACCGTCGTCAAAGGGGGCAGCGGGGGGCTGGTGACGCTTGCAGGGAGCAATAGCTACCTTGGCGGCACCGTCATCAAGACAGGAACCCTTGCGGTGGGAAGCAACGGCTCGGTTGCCCATGCCAACGCCAACCTGACGGTGGGCGATATCTATGGAGATCGTGGGGCACTCGTCATCAACGGCGGGCGGGTTTCCGCCGACACCGGGGTATTGGGTGGCCAAGTCGGCGCGACCGGCGTAGCGACAGTGAATAGCGGCACGTGGGCCAATGCCACCGGCCTCTTCATCGGCCGCGCTGGCACGGGCACCCTGGAGCTGATCGGGGGCACAGTCTCGATCGATACGGGCGCGGGCAACCTTGATCTAGGCGATGAAGCCACCTCGGTGGGAACCTTGAATATCGGCACCGGCGGTACGGCCGGAACGCTCCAAGCCGCCTCGGTAACGGGTGGCGATGGTGTGGCTACGGTAAACTTCAATCATACCGGTTCGCTCACCTTCGCATCCCAACTATTGGGGAACCTCTCCGTGAACAAGCTGGCCGCCGGGACAACGACGTTGACGGGAGATAACACCTACACCGGCCCGACCACGATCAATGCCGGGAGGCTCGTCGTCAATGGATACCATAGCGGCGCGGGCGTCGTGACAGTGGCCTCTGGCGGAACGCTTGCGGGCTCCGGCACGATTGCAGGGGCCGTGACGGTGCAAAGCGGTGGCACCCTTGCACTGGGCGATAGCACCGGCTCGCTGACGCTCACCAGCACGGTGAGCTTTGCCAGCGGCAGCCTCTTTTCATTGGAGGGCGACGGAGCCTTCTTTACCCGTCTGGATGTTACCGGGGCTGTGAGCATCGCTTCCGGGGCGCAGATTTCATTCGCGCTGCTCAGTCCATTGACTTCGAACAGCTACACCTTGCTCACCGCTGCGGGTGGGCTGGATGGCTCCATCCCCTTCACGCTCATGGGTGCGGTGCCCGCGGGTTACGAGCTTGTCTACTCCGGGACTTCGTTGCGGCTCGTGAGCCGGGTCGAGATTGGTGCCATCACCGTTACGCCGGAGGCTCCCACCATCATTACCGGTGGCACCACCGCCGTAACGGTAGCGGTGGAAAACAGCGGCAGCCCCGGCAGCCCGGATCTTGAAGCCACCGTCACCGGCACCGGGGCGATCACCGGCTCCGGCACCGCTACTGTAGCGGCGGGAGCCACCGGCACGGCTGCTCCAAACCTCGCCTTTAGCAGTACCGCGATTGGGATCCAGAGCGGCACCGTCACCGTGAGCGACCCTTTCGCCAATAATAACCCGCAGACCGGCACCACCACGGTGACGGTCCTTGATCACTCCGCCCCGGTCTTTGTCATTTCGGGTAGCTATACCCAAAGTGTTATCGTGGGGGCCACCGGCATCACAGCAACTCTCAACCTAGCCAACGGTACCGCTGATGAGGCGGATCGCTCACCCATGACGGTGCAAAATCTCAGCACGGGCCTTACCGGCACCACCGGGGTGGGCGTCATCGCCTCCGGCGAGAGCGGCACTTACACGGCTTCGCTCGATACCCGCAGGGTCGGCGCGGCACAGACCCAAGTCTTCACCCTCGAAGCGGGCGACCAGCAGAGCCTCCCCGGCGCGGCCCCGCTCACCACGCAGAGCGGCACGTTCACGCTCAATGTTTACGGCCACGCGGCTCCGGTACTCGGGGGGACGACCTTCCACCTCGGCAATCTCCATGTTGGCTATGGCAGCGTCGTTGCCACTTCGCAAACGGTCACCAACGGGGCACCGGACGACTACATTGTCGACCTCAAAGCCGATGGCGTCACCTCCGGCGCTATCAGCATCAATGGCTTCAGCGGCTTGGCCGCAGGAAACTCGGCCTCCCTCACCGCCACGTTTGCCACGGGCCAGGGAGTGGGCGCGATCAACGAAACCCTCGCTTACACGTTTGCCGACGACTCCACTCTCGCCGGAGCCAGTGCAAACGTAGGCACCTACACCCTCCATGTCACAGGGCAGGTCTACAGCGGGCAGGGCGTTTGGGCCTCGATGAGCGGCGGCACCTGGGGCACGCTGGCCAGCAACTTTGGCGTCCATTGGCAGAGTGGGGGCGGCACGCCGGGTCTCGATGCCGCTTTCATCGACACAGATACCGCCACCTTCGGCACGGCGGGGGCGGGCGTCGTCACCCTCGACGGTGCGGCACCGAGCCTCAAGGGGCTAAGGTTTGACAACGCCAGCGCCAGCTACGAGCTCCGCCAGGGCAGCGGCGGAGCGATGACGCTCAACGGCGGTAACCAGAATGCTTTAATCGAAAGCACCAGCGGTACCCACGCGATCAGCATCCCGGTCTCGCTCGCGACGGATACGACGCTCTCTGTCGCCACGGGGCTCCTCGCGTTCACTGCGGATTCCGTGGTGAGTGGTTCGGGCAAGGTCGTCAAGCAAGGCGATGGTACGGTCCGTTTCGCAGGTACGAATACGTACAGCGGCGGCACGCGCATCGAAGCAGGCACCGTGGCAACTGCCAGCTCCTCTGCCCTTGGCACAGGCGCAGTGACTCTTGGTGCCGGTACCTTGTCCCCGGTCGGCACACTAGCGATAGACTCTCTGACTTGGTCTGGCGGCCAACTAGCCATGGCCCTCGGCACCTCTGCGAGCTTGCTCGATGTCGCCGGCAGCCTCACCAACGGAGGTGCGGGCGGCACCTTTGCTTTCACCGAGGGCGCTGGCTTTATGGGGAACACCGACTACGCGCTTCTCCATTTCGGAGCCCTGGGCGGCTTCACTCTGGCCGACTTCACCGGCAACGCCTTGTACGGCATTACGCCGACCTTCTCGCTGGTGGGTGACGAGCTGCTTGTCCGCTTCGACGGTGCGAGCAGTGGCAGCATCCTCTCAAACTATACCCCAGTCTTTACCCCCCTCACGGCGGATTTTCAGGTCAACGGCGACGTCCGGACCAGTAACGCGCCGAACCGGGTCAACTCCCTTGCCTTTGCCGATAGCAGCCGCCTCACGGTCTTCAACGATCTCGTCATCACCAGCGGCCTCTTCACCGTAAATAGCGGCAGCGCCACCCTCGGCGGCTCTGGCAATGTCATCACGCCCGGCGGCTTTACGAAGCTGGGGGGCGGCCTGCTCAATATCCTGAGCAACCTTTTCATCAACGGCGACCTTCAGCTGCAGAGTGGCGCGCTGGCCATCAATGGCCACACCACGGTGCAAAATCTGGTGGTCCAGTGGGGCACGATTTTGAAGGGTAGCGGTGTCATTAGCGGTAACGTCTTTAACCACGGGGTCGTTGCCCCCGGCAACTCGCCCGGCACGCTTACCTTCAGCGGCGACTTCACACAATCGGGCTCCGGCACGCTACAAATCGAAATCGCCAGCGCGACTGACTTTGACCGGCTGGTCGTCGGTGGCAATGCCCAACTTGCCGGCGAGCTGCAAGTGCTCCGCTTCGGTGGCTACGAGCTCGAGTACGGCCAGCAGTTTGCCTTCCTTCAGGCTGGCCACATCCGCGGAGCGTTCGACCGCATCGTCACCTTTGATCCAAGCACCTTCCGCGCCCGCTTTCTGAAGCACGGCGGGACGGGCTCGATCCTCATCGCCCCTGCCAGCTACACCTTGGTTGCCCAAACGCCCAACCAGCGAAGCGTCGCCGCCGCGTTGGACCGCTACATCCCCGCGCAGGGCAACGACCGCGAAACCGTCAGCCTCGCCCTCGACCATTTGTCTGCGAAACAATACCCCGCTGCCTTCGAGCAGATCATGCCGGGTTTCTATGAAAGCCTCACCGATACCGCCATCGAGCAGGCCGTCATGCAAAACCAGCTACTGGCCCAGCGCATGAGCGCCGTCCGCCTCGGCGCGCGCGGCTTCTCGACCGTCGGTATCGAGTCGCCCCTCACTATCGATCGAAACGGCAACCACGTCATGGATGCCCGGGGCGGCGAAAACCTTCTCGCGCCCACCCTCGACAACCAATGGGGCGTCTGGGTGCAGGGCAACGGCACCTTTGCCAAGGTCACAAACGCCTCGCAGATCCCCAACTACCACACCGAAGCTGGCGGGTTCCTTGTCGGGGCCGACTACCGCTGGAGCGAAAGCTTCGCCACCGGCGTCTATGCCGGCTACCAGGGCCTCTCTGCCCGCTATAGCGGTGGCAGCCGGATGTCGATCAACACGGCCCTTTTCGGCGGCTACGCCACCTATGAAAAGGGCGGCCTCCATGTGGATGCCATGGTGGGCGGCGGCTACAACGACACCACCGCCCGCCGCTCCATCGAGTTTGGCAACATCGACCGTACCGCCCGCAGCACCCCAAATGGGGGCCAGTTCACCACCTACCTTGAGGCTGGCTACGACTGGAGCGCCGGAGGCTTCACTTTTGGGCCGATCGCCAGTGCACAATATAGCTACATCGGCATCACCCCCTTTACGGAGTCTGGAGCCGAAAGCCTGAACCTCCGCATTGCCAGGCAAGATGCCAACAGCATCCGTACTAATCTGGGCGGCCGCATCGCCTACAGCTGGGCTGCCTCGGAAAAGGTCCTCCTCATCCCCGAAGTCCGCCTCTTCTGGCAGCACGAGTTTCTGCAAAACTCCACCCGGATTGGGGCCAACCTCGACGGCGGAGCCGGGCCCGGCTTCGGCTACGAGACCAGCGCCCCCGGTCGCGATCGTCTGTTCGCCGGAGCCGGTATCAGCGCCCAGTTTGGGAAAAGCTGGGGTGGCTACCTCTTCTACAACGCCGACTTCGCCCGGCAGGACTACCGTTCCCACGCCATTTCAGCGGGCTTGAACTGGAAATTCTGAGGACGGGGAAAGGGAAGCGCGCCTTTCCCCCATCTTTGTTAGGGTCTTAAATACCTGAGCGGCAGGATTTTTTTCTGTCCTGCGGACGAGAGGCGTTGTTCTATCTGCATCGATTCCTCATGGCAAAAGTCACTCAAGCAATGATTGCCCAACGGCTGGGCATTTCGCGTACCGCCGTAGCAGCAGGGCTGGGGCTTTATCGCGGAAAGACCGTCGCGTTGACCAAGGAGATCAAAGAGCGGATTGTCGAGACGGCCAAGGAGATGGGCTACCGCCCCAACCGGTTTGCGCAAAATGTGGCGGGGCGCAACTCCGGCGTCTTGGGGGTGATGAGCTTCGGCGGCATTGGCCAGGCAACGACCCAACGCACCAAAGAGGTCTCGCGGGCAATCCAGAACGCCGGGTACGAGATGATCCTCCACGAAGTCGGGTGGGACAGCCCGGAGAATGCCTCTCTCGTCCTCCACCTGCTGATGGACTACCATGTGGAAGGGGTCATCCTGATTGAGCCGACCGATTGGTTTGATTTTTCACTCATCTCCAAGTGCCAGGAGAATGGGACTCCCGTGGTGTTGATGGGGGGGCGCAAACCGCGCGACATTCCCCACGTCATCGCAGACGAATACCTTGGGATGCGGGAGCTCGTCGGCGGGTTGATCGAACGCGGAGCCCGGCACTTGACGCTGCTAAGCCCGCTCTATACCCGGCCAGACATGGCGGAGAGTACTGCCCATACCGAGCGTGGCAGCGGGTTTGTGGAGACGATCCGGGAGAATGGGGGAACCATTGTGGAGGGCCTTTCTTCAAAAATACCCAAACGGAAAATTGTTGGCACGTTGATGGATATCGAACCCATTCTGGACTGGGGCGATCCGTATCGCTCGGGCTATGTGGGGATGGAGAAGGTGCTCAACCATGCTCCCCTGCCGGACGTGGTTTGTTGCATGAATGATGACTGGGCTTTCGGGGCGCTCCGCAGGTGTCGGGAGCTTGGCGTCAACGTCCCCGAGGACCTTTGGTTGGCAGGCAATGACGGCCTCATCATGTCTGCCTACGGAGAGACTCCTTTGACAACGATCGAGCAGCCGTGGGCCAAGATGGCTACGGAGGCGGTGGGGATGGTCGTGCAGATGTTGGGAGGAGAGAAGATTTCCCGAAAGAACACGATTCGGCGCATCCCGCCGACGCTGGTTTGGCGGCGCTCCACCGAAAAATTGCCCGGGCGGCGCGAGGGTCGCGGTGGATGCTGAAATCGCGCTGGGGGGCCGTTCGTCACGCGGGTTGAGGCCGGAGTTGGCTCGCGGGCGGGGTGCTCTGGCGCTCGACCCAGTCGCCCTCCACGGTGGTGCACCTTGGGTGCGGGGGGAGGCCGCGCTCGTTGTGCAAGAGGTGAGCGAGGAGAAGGTCGCACACCAACTCGCCGATGAGGGGGTTGTTCTCATCCACGTGGGAGATCGTCGGATCTTCCGGCGGAAAGAGGGTGGCGAAAGCAAGGTCGCGCCCCGGCTTGAGGCCGAGGGTTCGCAGCCAGGGAAGCTCGTTGCCGCGCAGGGAGAGGAGGGCGTCGGGCCGCCAACGGCGCAGCCAGCGGGCGAAATCCGCCGCCGCCGAGTCCCACGGGCTGCCGGGGTAGCACGGGATGCGTCGCCGCGCGGAGAGGTGATGCTGGCAGAGGAGCCAGCCGCAGAGCCAGCTTTCGTCCACACGCGGCTGGGCGCTGGCGGGCAGGCAGAAGCCGATGCGCCGGTAGCCCAGCTCACAAAGCCGCCGAAAGGCAAGCTCCACATGGTGCCGGTGGTGGGGGGTGATGCGGTCCACCCCTGGCTCGCTCCAGGTATAGCCGGAAGTGACGCACGCGTACCGCTCCCAGCGGATCGCCAGCGGTGCCCCCCCTTCCCGCCGGGGTGCTGCAAGGATGAGGGCACCGATGCCCCGCGCCTCGAGGACGCGGTCGAGCCGCGCGGGAGACATGCCCGGTGCGCGGAGGTAGAAGACCTCCGGGCGAAACCCGCGCAACGCGGCGCGGCGAAAAATCGCCCCTGCCTGCTGGCGGTAGGCCGGATGCGTTAGCCACGCGCTTGCATCCGCGGCATCAGCCACGATGGCAAGGCACCCGGCTTGCCGGACGCGCCCGCCGGAGCGCACCTGCCGCATGAGCGCCCCCGCGTACGGGTGGGGCAGGTAGCCCGCTGCTCGCGCGGCCTCGCGCACGCGCTCCCGGGTGGCAGGGGGGATGGTGGCATCCCCCCGCAGGGCGAGAGAAACCGCCGATTGGCTCAACCCGAGGCGGCGGGCCAGTTCTCTCTGGCTGCAAGGCTCACTCATCGTGATGAGTGAAGGAAGCTTCCGGCCGGGTGTCAACCCTCTATCCTCGCCTCCCACACCGTGATGAAGACACCTCCCGCTCCCTCGCTCGTTCCCGCCCGGTTCACCTCCCGCCTGCTCCCTGCGCCGGAGGAACGGCGTTTCCAGGGGATTCCGGGCATCGAATGCGGCCCGGGCGGGCTGCTCTGGGCAGTCTGGTACGCCGGGGGGGCGGAGCAGAACGGAGAGGGCGCGGGCAACTTCCTCGTGGCCGCCTCAAGTGCAGACGGCGGGGCGAGCTGGGCGGAGCGCTTCCTCGTCCTCCCTCCGGGGCCGGAGGACCGCGTTTTCGACCCCTGCCTCTGGCTCGACCCGCTCGGGCGGCTCTGGCTTTTCTGGGCCCAAAGCGCTTCGCCGACCAATGGCACCTTCGACGGTTGGGCCGGGGTGTGGGCTTCGCTCGCCGCCGATGCAGACGACCCCGCAACGACCTGGAGCCCCCCTCGCCGTCTATGCGACGGGATCATGATGAACAAGCCGGTGGTGGGTGCGGACGGCGCCTGGCTCCTGCCCGTTTCGATCTGGAGACGCGAGGAGACGGCACCCGCCCTTGCCGAACGCGCCGGGGCCGGGGTGGTGGCCTCCGCCGACGCGGGGGCAACCTGGGAGTGGCGCGGCCAGGCGGTGCCGGAGCCGCCGGGGATCGACGAGCACATGCTCCTTCCGCGCCGGGACGGCTCGCTCTGGATGCTGATCCGCACGGAGGGCGGGCTGCTCGAAGCGCTTTCGCACGATGGAGGGCGGAGCTGGAGCGCCCCGCGCCTCTCGCCGATCCCGAACGTCAATTCCCGCTTTTTCCTGCGGCGGCTCGCCTCGGGCCGGGTGGTGCTGGTGACGCACAACCCCCCGCCGCCTGTTCCCAAAACGCCCAATGAAGCGCGCTCCTACCTAACGGCGTGGCTCTCGGAAGACGACGGCGCGAGATGGGCTGGCGGCCTGGTGCTCGACGAACGCCCCGCGATCTCCTACCCCGACGGGGTGGAGGCCGGAGGGCGGCTCCTGCTGGTCTACGACCGGTGCCGCAACACGGCGGGGGAGATCCTTCTCGCCTCGGTGGATGAAGCGGAGATCCTGGCCGGAAAGCCCTCCGGACAAACCCGCCTGGCCCGGGTGCTCAGCCGGATGGGCGAAGGCTAAAGGCGGTGCGGCGCAGAGCCGAAAGGCACGCATTTGACGACCTTTGGAAGGTCTTTTCCTGCAGTTTAATTTCGCGTGAAATTAAACCTTGACTCTCCCCCCCACCGCTGGTTTCTTGACGACGTTAGTTTCCCCACGTTACC
>JBBCKB010000025.1:0-11011 GCA_037189965.1 Chthoniobacteraceae bacterium
GGCCGGGGTCTTTACAGATGCGTAAAACGTCTCCACCCCTTCGCCCCGGCCTTGGTTGAAGTGGAGGCTCACAAACACCGCCGCCCCTTCCTCACGGTTGGCAAGGGCCACGCGCTCGGAGAGGTAGAGGTAGCGATCATCCCACCGGGTGAGGACGGTCGCAAACCCCCGGGTCCGCAGCGCCGCCTCGACCTCGCGGGCCAGCGCGAGCGTCCGCTCCTTCTCCGACACGCCACGGGCCTTGGCCCCCCGGTCTTTGCCCCCGTGCCCGGCGTCGATATAGACCACCGGAACCCCTGTGTACGGGTGCGGCGGGGGGAGCCGCTCTTCCGGCGTAAACACCATGGTAAACACCCCGGCGACCACGATCAGCCCCACGCACGGCAGCCGTCGCCCCGAAGCCTCGCCCCATTTCCAGAAGTGCCCTCCCATCTCTTACCGATACGCGCCAACCTGCCCAAGTGCCCCTCCTCACGGCAAATTTTCCGCCCCTCGGCAAGAAGGGCGCACCTTTGGCGCAAAACGATGACTTTACAGCCGCGTTTGCGTTACAGTATGACGACAGCTTCCATGAACGCACTGAAGCGGCTCTTTGGCCGTGACGACAAGTTTTACAACCTCCTTGAGGCCAGCGCCGAAGAAGCCAAGCACAGTGCTGCCATTTTGGCAGGGATCATGCCCCTGTTGGGCAATGACGCCGCTTTTCAGGAAGGGATCGAGCAACTCACCCAAAGCCGCCGCAAGCACAAGCGGATCACCCAGGAGATCACGGCCGAGCTGTGTAAAACCTTTGTGACTCCCTTGGAGCGCGAAGACATCGAGGCGCTTTCCAACTCCCTCTCCAAAGTCCCCAAAGGGGTCGAGAAGATCAGCGAGCGCCTCTTTATCTGCCCGCTCACGAGCCATGCCGATAGCCTCTCCAAGCAGGTCGCCATGCTGGAGAAAGCGGCGGCCACCGTGCTGGAGATGGTGCGCGCCCTGCGCAAGCGCCCCCACGTGGAGGAGATTCAGGATGATTACGCGATCCTCCAGTCCATCGAGGGCGATGCGGATAAATTCATGATCTCGCTCTTGCAGGAGCTTTTCCGCGGTGAGGCCCCGCCCAAAGACGCTATCTTCCTCAAAGACATTTACGAACTGCTCGAAAAAGCGATCGACCGGTGCCGCGACGCGGGCAACATCGTCTTTCAGGTCGTGCTCAAGTACTCATGATCTGGCTCTTTTTGGTGGTGTTGTTGATGGCGCTCGCCTTCGAGTACATCAACGGTTTTCACGACGCGGCAAACGCCATCGCCACGGTGGTCTCCACCAAGGTGTTGAGCCCCCGGCAGGCGATCATGCTGGCCGCGTTCTTCAACCTGCTCGGGGCCTTCATGGGCACCGCCGTAGCCACCACCATCGGCAAGGGGATTGTAGACCAGCATGCCATCACCATGGCCACGGTGCTGGCCGCCTTGCTCGGGGCCATTATCTGGAACCTCATTACGTGGTGGCTCGGGCTGCCTTCCAGCTCCAGCCATGCCCTGATCGGCGGGTTGTGCGGCGCGGCGCTCGCCTCCACCTACGGCGAGTGGGGGGTGCTCAAGTGGTCGTTCATCAACCTCGACGGGAGCCACGGCGGCATCTGGCCCAAAGTGGTGTTGCCGATGGTTACTTCGCCCGTAGCGGGGCTCATTATCGGAGCGATCTTCATGCTCTTTCTCATGGCGGTGCTCCAGAAGGTGCGCCCCTTTATCATCCAGCGCATCTTCGGCAAGGGCCAGCTTGTGAGCGCGGCGTGGATGGGCCTCTCCCACGGCACCAACGATGCGCAGAAGACGATGGGCATCATCGCCCTCGCCCTTTTTACCGGCACCAGCTCGGGGGCGTTTAATGAGCTTCCCTCCTACCTCCACTTTCTGCACACGCCGGAGTTTGTCATCCACCCGTGGGTTGTCGTCATCTGCGCGCTGACCATGGCGGCAGGCACGGCGGCTGGGGGGTGGCGGATCATCCGCACCATGGGCCACAAGATGGTGCGGCTCCAGCCGGTGCACGGCTTTGCGGCGGAGACGACGGCGGGCGTGGTGATCCAGATCGCCAGCCACTTCGGCATCCCCGTCTCCACCACGCACGTGATCACCGCCTCCATCATGGGCGTGGGGGCCACCAAACGCCTGAGCGCGGTGAAGTGGGGCCTCGTCCACCGGATCGTCTGGGCCTGGGTGCTCACCATCCCGATCAGCGGGTTTCTGAGCTGGCTCATCATGCGCGGGCTCCAGCTCGCGGGGGCTGCGTAGAGGGCTACCTCGTGAGACAAATGCTCTACCGCTGGTAGCGGAAGAACGCTCCATCGAGCGGAGCGACCGGGCCTTTGAAGGCCAACGTCTGCCAAAGGGGCCCTTCCTCCCGGTCGGGGTGGCAGGGGTGCCACTGCCCCTCGCTACCGAGCGAAAACCAGCTTCCTCCGGAGAACGCCCCTTTCTCCACCTTCCAGACCACTTGATCCAGCGGATCGTCCGTTGGGTTGAGCGCCGCCAGCAGCGTGCCATCTTTGAGTGGAGCCCGGTAGACGTGCATGGGCGCGTTGGCCACGCACGCCTGTGGCGCGGCCGGGGCCATCTCAAAGCAAAGCGCTTGGAGAAATGCTGCCCGGTAGACGTTGAAAAACCCCATGAAGAATTGCCCTGCGGCTTCCCCCACCGGGCACGCCAATGTGGCCACCACCCCTCCGGAAGCATTCCGGAAAAGCACCGCCCCTGGCCAGAGCCGCGTATGCGTGGCATTGCACACCCACGAGAGCACCTCCGCCCTGGGCGTGGGCTCAAGGCGGGCAAACACCGGAGCGCACCGCTGGGCGCTCAACCGCGGCTTCCGAGGCCCGGGGAGCGGGCTCACGAACCGCTCCGCCACAATCTCTTCATAAGCGTACGCTGTCTCGGCCAACCGCTGGGGAACCACCCGCTCCAGCCCGATCTCGCGGCCAAACCCCCGCTCCACTACGGTCGCCGCAGCCGTGGCATCCAGAAGGAGCGGGCCCGCGAGCAAGCGTGCGAGCGCGGTATCATCCAGCGCTCGGAGCGTTTGTTGGTTGGCCCACACCGGAGCCCCTGCCTGCGGAAGTTCAGTCGCATAGCCATGGGCCATGCTGAGGATGAAGGCCGCATCCCCCCATGCCGTGGTGATCTGCGAGAGCGCCGAAAAGCTACCAGCTCCGGGGGCGGTGTGGGTGTGGCGGGAGATCTCCGGTTTGAAAAGCACGCAGACGCCTTCGGCCAGCCGGTCGTCCATCTTCAACTCAGCCAGTGCGCCAAGGCGCGCCTTTTGCGCGGCCAGCATGGTGCCAAACGCCGGGTCGAGCGAAATGCCGTTGCCGAGCATATCATAGTGGTTGAGGGTGATGCCCGCGCTCCCCATGGCTGCCGTGTGGAGCATCTGCCACGAGGAGAAGGCGCGGCTTTTGGAGTACGCTCCACAGCGTGGGGAGTTCTCCAACTCCGGGTAGACCTCCACCTCCCCGTGGAGATTGGCCCATGTCAGCCGCGTCATCCCCGGGGGCACGCCCAGCGCGTGCGTTTGGGTGTACGGCTTGAGGGTGGGGCGGCTTAGGAATACGCCCTCCCCCGCGACGGCTTTCTGAAGTGCCCCCCAGTCGCGCCCTTCGGCGGCGTGGGTATCGGGGCTGCCGCTCATCAGGGCGATTTGCGTGCCCGGGGCCGCCTCGCGAATGCGCCGCGCGAGGGTGCGCAGCGGCTCCACCAGTGTTTCGCGGGAGAGGTCGAGCCAAAGGGCGCGCCACGGGTGCGGCGGCCCGGGCGCCAGTACGGCGGCAAGAAGCGCCTCGCGCGAAACGGGCTCGCCGACTTTGCGGGAGAAGAGCGCCAGATGTTCCGCGCAGAAGCACCCTCCCCAGCCGAGTGCGCCGTCGTGGTTGCGCAGCCGCCAATCATCCTCCACCCAAAGGGCGGTGGGGCGGATCTCCCGCGCCATCCGCGCAAAGGCGTCGGAAAGGTAGTCGAGCCACTTTGGGCAGAGTGGGCAGGGGGAGAGGTGGCTCTCCACCCCGTTTTCGCCGACCATCCGCCGGAAATCCTGCCCTTCGCGCAAGGTACGCCCCCGGGCGGAGTGGTTGAGCGTCGCCCAGGGGTTGAGGCTCAGGGCCACCCCTTCCTGCTCCAGCCGCGTTTTGAGCCTGCGCCCCAGGGCGATGAAGCGCGTAAGCTCATCGGCCGTCGGGTAGCCGGGGCTTAGCTCCTCTGCGGCGAAGAAGAGCATCACCTCTTCCACGAGCGATTCTCGGCAGAAGCTTGCCAGCTCCTCGATCCGCTCCGCTTCTTCAAAGCCGGGGTCGATCAGGTAACGCAGGATGTAGCGGTAGGCCATCTTCTACGGAGTGGTGATTTTGAGCGATTGCAGATCGAGGTTTGAGCCGGGGCCAACCACCAGAGCCAGCCGGTATCGGGCCGCGCCGGATTTGCGATCCGGCGTTCCCAGCGGAAGCTCAAATACGAGCTCCTCCGAGCCATCGATGCGGCGCAGCCCATCCTCCAGCTTGGGGAGCATGCCCAGCGATTTTTCCGCCTCGTCGTAGACGTACACAAAGGCGCCGACCTGGCCGTGGCCCGATACCTTTACCTCAAGCCGGACCTGCCCCCCTCGCTCCACTGGCAGGTAGGGCCCGTAGTAGCAATGGAACGGGTGGGCCGCCCCCTCGGGCACCACCACTTGCAAGGTCGCCCCGGCTTCCCCCGCTCCGCGAAGCGCGGCGCTCCCCTCGGAGAAGCGGGAGTTGAGCCGCCAGCCCGGTGGCAGCTTTCCTTCCCGGTTGGTGGGGAGCCGTTCCCACTGGCCGATGGCGGCGAGATCTTCGGCGGCCTGTAGCGGGGCAAGCAGGAGAAGCAGCGGGAGGATAAGGCGGATCATTTTCATAGCATCGGCTGGTGGCGGACTTCCAGTGCGCGGATTTTTCCCCGGAACCATTCGGTGCCGAAGCCGCCGAGCACGGTCGGTGTATCGTAGAGCCCCGGCCCGGGGATCGGGAATTTTTGGGAAGCCTCCCCATTGATGATAAACCAGAGGTGGCTCTGGTCGCACACCACCTCCAGTACCGACCATTGCTCCGGCTTGAGGGGGGCTCCGGCGCTGAGCCCCCGGGCGGCCCCTGCCTCCCCGGCGAAGCGGGCTTTCGGCACCCCATTCTCCAAATACAAGACCAGCGAGCCTGGGTAGTAAGAGGCATTGGCGAGCAAGACCTGCCGCCCCTTCTCCGCTTCGGGGTAGACCTCCATGCGCACGGTAAAGCCCGCCCGCCGTGGGATGACTCCCTGCGGAAGCGTGACAAACGTACCCTGCCCGTCGAACTCCAAAGCGTGCCCTCCTTCCGGCAGGCTCACCCACTTGGGTGCGGTGTGGGGGGCAGACTCCGGGTAATCCCCGCTTTTGATAAACGGCGTGCCATCCCGCGATTCTCCGCCGCCGCGCCCCGTTGCCTGGTTGCTAAACCCGCCCAAGATCCCCCAGAACGGACGCCCCGCCGGGGTGTGGAGGATGGAGCCGCGCGTCGGTTCAAACGGATACCGGATCGTCGGGGCCGCCGCCTCCGCCAGCGTGACAGGGCGGCGCTCGGTATCGGAAAAGACCACCACACCCCGCTCCGCGTCGTCGTTGGAGGCGACGATGGCTTTGCTGCGGTAGATGCGCCCCGACTGGCCGATGGCTTGCAGGAGTAGCACCGAGCGTGGGAGGTCGGGCAAGACTTCGGCTTCAAACGCCACCTGCCGCACCCCGAGCGGGCTGGGCAGAGCTGGTTGCCGCAGGTAGCGGGAGAAGACCATATTCAGCCCCCCATTGCCCGGCAGGCCGTGGATGTTCTCTTCCAAAATACGGGCCACCGGGAGCGCCCCTTGGTAGACGCCGGGGATGTCGATCTCAAACACAGCCTCCCGCGCCTCCTCCCGCGAAAGCGCCACCAGCGCTTGGCGAGGCCAGGTGTTGGTGCGTAGCGCCCCGGTGGAAATGGCGCCATCGGTAAGCGCATCGCGAGCCTCCTCGGGCAGCCGCCACCGTGCATTTGGGGCATTCCGCAGGGCGATGCGGCCCGGCAAGGTCTGCGTCTTGGCCGCCTGCCACGAGAGGGCGATGACGACTTGCCCGGGCGTCTCCCGCCAAAGCTCGGCAGGCGCGGCGGCATGGGAGTAGACGACATCGTCATTATCAAGCAGCTCCAGATACGCCAGCGGCTCGCCGGCCTCAAACTCCACTTGCGCCGTGCGCAGCCCATTGGCCCCGGGCGGCGAAAGGGTGAAGCGGGCCCGGCTCGGGAGGAGTACGTCGCGCAGCGGTTGCTTGACCCATTTGTAATCCCAGTTCCACGTGGGGCGTAGTACGATCGGGTGCCACCCTTGGGCGAAGTGCTGCGGCTCCGCTCCGTTGCGGGTGATTTCCACTACCGGCTCGAGCACTTCGTGGCCCGGGAAGCGTTCGCTGGGGAGGGTAAAGCGCTCCTCTTTGAGCTGGCGTGCTTCAAAGGTGTATTCGGGGGAAGCCGCAACCTCCACGCCCTTGGGGTCGAGCAGGCGCACCTTTACGTGGTAGCTTCCTTCCGCCGCCGCGTCGGGTACGTTGAGCAACTCGACCTCCAAGGCTTCCCCGAGCGTCAGCACCTTGCGGTAGCTCAGGATGAGGTTGGGTAGGGAAACATCATCCCCCGCAAGTGGCTCGGCCAGCTGGTTGTCGCGCTGCGCGGCGTAGTGGCGCAGGATGCGTTGTGAAGAGCGCCCGTTGTAGACGGTGGGGCGCAAGCTCGTGTTTTCGTTCTGCTCATCCCACTCGGGGATGTTGATGAGCTGCGGCTTGGCGGCAAGCGCGGCTTCCAGAGAGTGGCGCAGGGTGCGCGTGCCGTCACTGCTTTGGGTGTAGCCAAAGCGGGTCGAGTTTTCATGCCCGATATTGGCGGAGAGCCCAAGGTATTTGCCTTTAAACTCGGGCTCCGCCAACGTTTCGCGCATGGCGCGGATCACAAAGTCCCGGTAAAATTCGGCGTGAAAGAGGCGCTTCTTTTTGAGCCCTGCCGTGGAGGCAAAGTAGAGCCCATCGGTCGCGCGCAACCATTCGCGCAACGTGGCCTTCACGGCCTCCCAGTTTTCCGGGGTAAGGGCGTCGGCATCAAAGCGCTCCATCCAATAAGCTAGGGATTGGCCCCCGAGCTGGTTGACGGCGGGGAGGAAGAGGAAGTGGTCGCCATGTTGCTGGCGGATCTTCTGGAGCGAGGTCTGCCAACGGGCGGGGGAGAGGCGGTCTGCCCCGTAGGAGGTGAAGACGACCTTGCCGTCCAGCCGGAAGGAGGAAGGATGCTCCAGCGCTATTTTTGCAATGGCCGCCTTCTCAGTGTCGGTGCCGCGTGAGCCAAACTCCGAGAGGAGCAGGAAGCCGCTGTCTTTATCGGTGAGATCGTAAATCTCTTGGGTGCGGCGCACTTCGGGGAAGAAGGCGAAGCCGTCGAGCCCGTACTGCCGCGCCGTCTCGCGCATGCGGCGGTAGCTTTCGGGGTGGATCGAAGTGCCCGCCGGGCGTGGGCCGATGGAGGGGTCTACAAAGAGGGGGCGGTCTACCCAACGCCCAAGGTAGTCATCCCGCTCCAGCCCGTATTTGAGCTGGCTGCGGGAGAAGAGGGCGGGCTCGGAAGCGGCAAACCCCGCGAGGGGCAGGAGAAAGAGAAGCGCGAAACGTCGTATCATGGTGGAGAGATCGTGCGGCCATCGGCATCGACCAGGACGATTTCGAGAACCTTTCCTCCGGTGTACGCCTTTTGGGTGGTCTGGATTTCCCGAAAGTAGGAGGCGGGCTTGGCTTCGACATGGCCATCGGCAAAGAGCGTGTTGGCTTTGCCTTGGTGGCGAAGGTGGACGGCTTGGTTTACGCTACCGGGGGTGATCCCGTAGCCTTGGGAATTCCAGTTGATCCAGAGGCTGTCTGCCGCCATGAAGAACTCGGAGGGCTCCGCAATGGCCGTAAGCGGTTTATGCAGGCTTGTGGTGCTGCTCCAGGCATCTCCGGGAGCCACCCAGCTGCGCATGCCGAAGGCTTCGGAGGCATCTGTGGTGGCGGCAGCCCGGGTAGACTCTGCGGTGCTGCGGGGGGTAAACGAGGGGCAGAGCACACTCTCGGGATTACTGAGGTAGCCAAGGCTCAGCAAGCGGCGTGGCCAACCTTGCGGCTCCTTCGCGCCGACATCATTTGCATAGCGCGGAAGGATTCGTTGGTTAAAGTCTCCCGAATAGGCCTGAAGCGCCCCTCCCACTTGCCGAAGCCGGTTCACGCAGCGGGCGGTTTCGGCGGAACGCCGCACCACCAGGGTGGCCGCCGCCAACAACACCGCCAATACCGCCACCACGCTGATCGCCAGCAGCAGCTCCATTACGGTAAAGGCGTGGTTCTTCCGGCTCATGGCCATACTTCTATTTAAAATGCCCTAGAACGCAGGCTGCCGCTACTTGCGGCGGCGCAGCACGAGGGCTCCCGCGCCGAGGAGCAGGAACACGGCCGCGCCGGGCTCCGGGATCGCTTCGACGGAGAGGAGGCCGCTGGTGGCAAAGTTGGAGGTATCCCACACGAGGTCGAAGCCATTCCAAAGCGTCGGCAGGAGCATGGAATCGAAGCTCCCTGTGGCTACTCCGGTGAAGAGCTGGAAGGGGGTGCTTTCGCCTTCGTTGAGCAGGAAGTCATCCCCCAGCAAGACTTCGAGGGTGCCGCCGAGAGAGAGGGTGCCGGCCACGTCAAACGCGCTGTAGGAGACGCCGCGCACCGCGCCATTGAGCGTGAAGACGGTGTGGCTGGTTTCCTCCAGCGTCACGTTTCCGCCAAAGCGGAGGACACCGTAGCTATCCACGGCAGCGCCGTAGTCGTAGTCGCCCGGCTTGAGGGTGCCCGAGATCGTCGTCGTGCCCAGCACGGTGCCGGTGCCGCCGAGGGTCGCATCGGTATCCACTGTCACCGCCCCCGTACCGGTGGAGCTGTGGAGGTTGGAAACCACCGAGGAGTTGGCCAGCAACACGGCGTTGCCGGAAACTTTGGTGCCCTCGGTGTAGTCGTTACTTCCGGAAAGGAGCGTAACGCCCGAGAGCAACTCTACTCCGAGCTTCTTTGTGAGGAGCACCGCTGTGGAGCTAACGGCGCTCTTGTTGAATGCATAGCGTGTGGAGGTATGGTTGAAGCGGACGGTGTTGAGGTGAGCCGCCCCAGCAGAGATTCCACCAATGACATTGTTGGCTCCCAACCACCCGGCAGCGGCGGCGGTATTGCTTTCTCCGCCGATATTCAATGTCGCGGTGACGCCGACATTGTCGTTTGTTCCCATCAGGACATTTCCCACTGCGGTCACCGAACCTCCGTTCTTGAGCGTCAAGACCGCCTGGGTACTATCGCCCACGCCGAGGTAGAGCGCCCGATCTACCCCTTGCAGGGTACCGCCATCCATGGTGATGCTGCCCTTGGTATTATTATTCTGGCTGATGCGGATCAGGTTAGTGCCCGTGACACTAAGGTGGCCGCCTGTGCCGATCACCAAGTGGCTGGCAGTTGCCCCGCCGATATAGATGCGATTGACTGAGGAGACGACGCTGGAGATGCGGGCCGTGCCCCCATTGCCTACGGTGACTTGGTCGCTCCCCGAGGGGACGGTGCCGCCGTTGGTCCAGTTGGCCCCGGTTTCCCACGCGCTGTCTCCCGCTTGCCATGCGCGGGATTGGGCCGAGAGGTTTGCCGGGGCAAACAGGAGAAGCGCCGCACCAAGAGCGGGCAACCGGATCGGGAGGGAAACAAGGTTATTCATAACAGACTAGTGGGTAATGGTTTGGTTGGAAAGGCGGCTTGTGGATTGGCGGATGACTAGTTCACAAGGAAACTTGCGTTCTTTCGAACGGACGGGGACCGAAGGATTTTCAATGAACCGGACAACCCGTTCGATCGCCCACCGGGTGATGGCTTGCGGGTTCTGCCGGATCGAAGTCAACGGCACGCCGCAGTAGGGGGCAAACTGGGCATCATCCGCCCCCGAGATACAGACCTTTTCGGGAACGCTGATGCCGTGCTGCACACACGCGGCCAGAGCCCCGGCGGCGATGGCGTCGTTCGTGCAGATGAGCGACTCCGCGAGTGTGCCTTGAAGGATCATTCGCTCCGTCTCCACACGCCCCAGCTCGAAAGCGGAGGTGTGAGCTTCCGAGCGGACCGGATAGATAATCTCGCCCACGATGCCGTTGCCCTTTTTGTGACGCAGAGACAAGTCGAGCATCTTTGCGGCTTGTGGGTCGCGGGTGGTGACACAGCCACCTGCACCCAGGATTGCCTGCGCAAAACCTTTCGCCCGGCGCACCAAGCTTACTCCGGCTGGGCCCACGTGGTCTGCATCCCGGAAGTGGGAGAGCAACGCCAGATGGCGGCTCTTTTGCTCGAGGTGGTGCCGGGTCATCTCCTCAAACGCGCTGCCGATATCGGCCCGTACCACACTGCACCTTCCCGTCGAGGAGATCTCGGGCAGGGGGTTGATGTGGATGGCCGGGATATTGCGTTCGTGGAGGAGCTTCTCCCAGCGGGAAAGCTCCCGAAGATCGACACTGGAGAAGATAATGCCCTCCACCGCCGCCCCGAGCAGGTAGTCTTGCACCTCCGTCTCCCGGTCTCCAAACCAGTTGAGGTCTGCCGCTACGAGTTGGTAGCCAGCTTCGATAGCCTGACGAGCCAAATGAGTCACCCGCTCTTGTGGAGCATGGTAGGGGCTGGAAACAAAGACGACACCGATGGTATGGCTCCGCCCTTTGCGAAGGATGCTGGCCATTCGTTGCGGCCGGTAGCCCAGCTCCAATGCCTTTGCCTGAATGCGCGCCACCGTCGCCTCTGGTAGCTTGTGGGGCTGGGAGCTGAGCGCCCGCGCCACGGTCGATTGGGAGAGCCGTAGGGACAACGCCACATCTTTCTGAGTGGGACCAAATTGACGACTGGAGGGGGGCTGGCGCATTCGTATGCGCTGTACAGT
>JBBCKB010000026.1:0-181230 GCA_037189965.1 Chthoniobacteraceae bacterium
TCAGTAGTTATTACACCTCCGTCTTTACTAATGTGCCTTTCCCCCACAGATGAGAGGTACATGTGTGGCTTTTCATCAACTGGACCCGAAAAAACCTGCGTAGGGGGTCCGCCCGCCAAATTTTCTCTGGGATCCTCGTAGACGTCGTAACGCCAATCCACAATCTGGCCGGCCTCAATGACTTTGTGTCGGACAATGTACCCGGCCCGGATCAGGTCGTTGAGGATTCGGTAGACCTTCGTGATCCCGGTCTTTGCGCGGACCAAATCGGAGGGCCTGACCTTCCAATCCGCGGGCTTCGAGAGCAGGTAGCAGAGGACCGCCATGCACTCGTAGGGGAGGTCCCGATCCTCAAAGACGGCGTTATGAAGCGAGGTGTAGGGGAGGGTTTTTTTATGGATTCGGAAAATCATGGCGCAAAAAGGCTAAAATTTTTCACCGGCTGATCGCCCTCCTGAGCCATGCGTCGACGTCGCTTCGACGGTAACGCACGAGGCGGGAACTGAGGCGTAGTGGGATTAGCTCACCGCGCGCTTCGGCTCTCATTATTGTTTTGGTGCAGCAACCGACCCGTCGGGCTACGTCATTACGCGATTCAAGAATGTCGTTCTTCGGGTTCGAGGTAAGGGTGGACATGCCATTGGTATACGTTCGAATCACCATCCATTCTACGCGTCAAAAATCTCTCGAACTAAATACTCGTCAGGGTCACGGCCTCACGTGCAATAGGAGGGAAACCCATTTCAAAAGCGCCCTGCGAATATTGAACACTATGCGAGGCGGGTGCGTACAGAGAAAGCCCCTCGCCAGCGGGTGGCGGCCTCGCTGGGCGAGCTTGGCAATGAAGTCCTGGCGGCAGGAAGGCCAGCCATCGACGCGCTTCTGAAAGGTCTTTCACCCACGTCGCAGGAGATGGCATTGGGTCAATGTCTCGAGAACTCAGGGAGTCGACGCAGCCTTATGTATACACACCTCAAAGAAAGCCGATAAAAGCTCGGTCACCGACCCGGATGTTGGCTGGGGCGACTCCACAGGTCATCCGGCTTCTGAAAGCGCCGTCGTTAGGGACGGTCGGGAGCCTCACACGCGGCCTGCAAATTGTAATCAAGCCGGAAGAAGACGTCTCCACGCTCCTTGTCCATGTTAGCCAGTGTCTGCCAAAAAGCTCCAAGATTGCCTAAAATGTAATGGAGAACCAGCTTGGAAATTCCTTCTGCCTCGCTTTATTGCGATACCAGCTTTCTCCAACTGTGGAACTTGGTTTAATCCCTTGGGGTCCAATTCCCCGCTGCTTGCGGCGGGGAGGAACGGCATGTTTTCGCCGATGCGGGTTACCTCGGAGCGGAGAAACGCCCTGAGGTGGCGGCGAAGGCCAAGGGAGTGAAATGGTATGTGGCCGCAAAGCGCGGTCAGGCAAGGGCGATGGCAGAGGGGTCGCTGAAGGAGGCGATGCTTGCCTTTGAGCGGGCCAAAGCCCAAGTGAGGGCGTTGGTCGAGCGCCCCTTCCATATTATTAAGAACCTCTTTCGGCATCGAAAAGTTCGCTACCGAGGACTAGCGAAAAACAGCGCTCAGCTCGAAACCCTCTTCGCATTGGCAAACTGGGTGATCGCCAAGCGATCGTTGCTGTCCGGATGCCGCGCATGAGCGCGGAAAGGAGGCGAAGGCTGCCCCCTCAGTGCTCCCGCCCATCAAAAGCCCCCCCGAATAGACCCGATCTTTGGCCAATTTGAAGTGTTTTGGCAGTGCAATCGATCCGAAATGTCGGGCCGTCCATCAGTCGGCAGTGATCGGGGGATTGATCAGCGATTCCTTAAATGTAGCAAATTGCATAGCCTCCTTAAGAGCATTTCTCCGAGCTTTTGATAATTGTGAGCGTTCTGAGGCACTTAAGGATTTTATCTCAAAGCGTTGTAAATCAAAAAACTCTATCGGTCTCCACGACATGCCCCGGTTATGCTTCCGTTCATTCGGTTTGGGCCGCGGGATGCCTTTTTCTTTTCTTTGTGGATGTATCCAAAAACAGAGGAATTCTTTCGCAAGCTCTTCATCGCTATGGAGAAGATTGAACCGAAAATTGCATGCATCGGTCATATGTCGCTCTGGAGGGGAGTTGGGAGATGTCAATGCCACTCCGGGCGCGGCGGGATTTTCCAGTGGAAAAAGATCAATGAATAAGGTTCTAAATTCAGGGGGGAGACACAACCACGACATCGTAACGGACTCTGGGAAAAACTGTCGGATCAACAGCTCATAAAGGAATGCCGCCTTGGACTGGCAGCGCGTGATCATCACGTGAAGGAAATCGATAGTAAAATCATCCAAGCCATAGGCTTGTCGTAATCTTTCTTGAACTTGCTCTTCAGGATTCGCGTGGCAATGATGCCACCACCACAGATTCTCGCTCAGCCAAATCTTTGTCATTTGGTCAGGTCGGGAAGGGTGATGAAGTAGAGCGGCTTGAGCCAGTAGATCTCTCAGGGGCTCAGAAATATCGGACAAAGGGGGGCTTTTCAGATTCCGTGGCATTGCGGACGGGTCAAAAAACGAAAAAGAATCCTATTCCGTACCTCGATATATTCGCCAGACGAATTCGTTTCAGAAAGCGATTATGACTCTAAAAAGTGATGCCAAAGTGATGCCGAGTGCTTTTTCAAGCTTCTGCATCCCAACCGGCGCATCTGCGCAATTTCCTGAATTTCAGAGGATTAAAAGAGAGCCAACGACGGGACTCGAACCCGTGACCTGCTGATTACGAAACAGAACCATTAAATCGATTTAAATATCTAGAATCGAGATACTTAGAATCTAGATTTTTTATGAATTGCGCAACGAAATCGTTGCTCGTCGTCAATTTTGGCCAAATTGCTGGCTCCCCCCATTCCCAAACTGATATTAGAAGTAAGTATGGTGAACGTGATTGCGCATCGTCGAAAGGCCGAACCCACAACTATTGCTTTGGAAGAGCTTCCAGACAAATGCCCGCGATGTCATCGAGCTATCGATGCTCTCCACCGTGACGGAGATGCTTTTCTCTCGGAGAATTGGTTGACTCTAGATGTTATTTTTCGTTGTCCGAGCGAAAATTGCGGTAGAATCTTCGTTGCAACTTACACTAAGCCGAGTTACCCCTTTCCTAGCTATAAATTGGATTTATGTATTCCACAAGTATTTCAAGGAAAGGTCTTCCATGCGTCGATTCTAGAGATGTCTGCATCGTTTGTAAAAATTTACTCGCAGGCGTTGAAGGCGGAGAGTCTTCAGTTAAATGAGATATGTGGAGCAGGTTTTCGGCGGTCTTTGGAATTTCTAATCAAGGATTATCTGATTCGATGCATGCCGGAGAAGGAAAATGAAATAAAATCGGCAGCTTTGGGGGTCTGTATAAACAACTACTTTCCAGACTCAAATGTCAAAAGCTGCGCTGCTCGGGCGGTTTGGCTTGGAAATGACGAGACTCATTTCATAAGGAAATATACTGAACATGACCTTTCCGACCTGAAGATGTTGATTGAACTAACAGTTCATTGGATGGTGAGTGAGATAGTCACGAGAGACTACGTTGCCTCCTTATCGAAATCATAGCGTTGAGGAGCGGTCATTTAACCCTTCCTGTGTAGGAAGTTAATTGCGGGGAACGTTGAAATTATCTTCATTTTAGGAGTTTAAGCAGTAGTTGTGAGATTGCGATAGAGGGTTGCTTTCGAGACTTTCAATATCCCACAAATATCTTTTATGCTGTTCTTTTTGTTCGCATAGAGAGATTTTGCCATCTCAAGTTTTTGCTTATCCATCGTTCGAGGACGCCCTCCCAGCTTCCCTCTTGCTCTCGCACTTTTAAGACCCGCTTTCGTTCGTTCGCGGATGATATCTCGTTCAAATTCTGCGAGAGCGCCAAAGATGTGAAAGAAGAGTTTGCCGCCTGAAGTTGTCGTATCGATGCTTTCCTGAATGCTCCTAAAGCCAATTCCCTTAGACTGAAGGTTTGCTACAGTTTCAATCAAATGCCGAAGGGAACGCCCAAGGCGGTCGAGTTTCCAGACAACGAGAACGTCACCCTCCCGCATTAAATATGAAGCCTCCTGAAGGCCTTTACGCTCGGATTTGGCCCCACTGGCAATGTCGGTAAAGATTCGTTCGCAGTTCGCTTTCTTTAAGGCATCAACTTGAAGGTCAAGGTTCTGGTCATTCGTTGAAACCCGAGCGTATCCGATAAGCATCGGGCGATGTTCGCATAAAAGTCTTGAAACTCAATAATAATCTTAGCTTTAGAGGCTTTGATTTTGAGACGGATTTTGATTCTCGTTTTTGGTCGAAATGGGGAGTCTGAGCATCATTTGGCGAGAGGTCTTAAATTCGGTCGTTTTTGAGACTCTTGGGTAAATCACGCTTGATGGGTTTGGGGTGAGCTTTGAGCATAAATTTCAACCAGAGAAAGAGAGCGGTGGCAGTCACGAGAAAGAAGGTTACAGCAGTTCCATATGTTCCATTGAAGGATTTGTTTAAGACCGCTGTAGAAACAAATCCGAAGCCGATGATGCCGCTGATGCATAATACAGATGCGAGAGCCTTTGCTGATTCTTCTCGGCGGAGTTTCTTCTTGAAATCATCTTCCGCGAGGGTATCGAGGTCGGCTTGACTGAAAACACGCTCTCCGCAGTGTGAACAAAACTTTAGAAAATGCGTACTGGTCGGACTTGCGGGCGAAATTACGTAGCCCTCCCCTGCCGGAAGCATCAGTCGTGCACTTCCACCCCCAGAGGTTTTTGCGACTACTTGGGGTTGAACATAATCCCCACAATGGCTGCAAAACGGCAGATGAAAATTCGGGAACTCGATGAACTTTGATAGAAATCGCCATTCTTCTTTCTGATTCCGTCTCGTGGGAGTTTGGGTGGTGAGTCGCTTCTCAAAGTACGCCCTTTCGATATCGAGGGGAGAAAGGGGGCCGTATTCATGGCCACCAATAAGGAAAAAGAGAGATGACACCCCCGATTGAATCTTCATCGACTGTTTTTTAGGTGGTGGGAAGAATTCTATAAGCTCCTTCCATCCCTTCCTGCTCACGTGTCTGGCAAGCGTTGTAGGGGACAACTGCCCTTCATCAATCGCCGCTCGAACGGCGGCCTCGTCGTAAGGGCCATGCTCCGCTCCGTCAGTCCAGAGAAAATATTGCATGAGGGCGAGTGAATCAATTTCATTTAGCTCTTCGCAAGAGCTAAATGCCATGGCTGTTCGGCCTACGGTCAAGCTCTTCGATGGAGCAGCCCGACAGAAACGCCGTAGGAGCACAAATTCGCCGATTGAGAAATTCTAAGGAATTTTCTCAGCAGAGGCTTGCGACCGAATGTTCCTTGGTCGGTTACGAAATTCCCCGTTCTACTCTCGCGAAAATCGAGGCAGGGATAAGGGCAATTTCCGACGTTGAGCTTTTTGTGATTGCAAAAGCCCTCAGGGTAATGCTCGAAGAGCTATATCCCAAAGGTTTTGAAGAATCATTAAGACAACACGAAGTTGAGCCGTTTCATGTTCGAAATTCTCCTAGAAGATGAGGAGCGACAACCGACTGCTTCAAAATCCTAAACCGTGGTGTCATCGTCATCCCTGTCCATAAAGGCAGACAGAGCATCCAACGCGCCTCTTTTCTTTCTTTTCTACGGATTTTGCCCATTTTCCCATTCTAAAAATTCCTTATCCGTCACCTTGACCTTTCGCCCTGTCGCTATTTTCTTATAAGTCTCCCAACTAGGCCACCCTGCGTTTTCTGCGCCCCATTGGTACAACTCTCTCTCCTTTCGAAGCCAACCCATGGTTCGGTAGTGGTTTCGCTGGTATTGCAAGGAAGGCTCTTCTTTAACCCGATTCAAGTGGCTTTGCAGTGCTTTATCGATATCGGCCCGAGAAGGCTCGGTGAAATGACGCAGAAGGACTTTTTTGTTCGCGCATCCCCACCAGTTAGTTTTGGGCCGGGGGGTCTTCTGGTCCCATTTTACAGCATCAACTTCACGTAAAAGGTAGGTGAGGTCTTTCGGGTGATTGTTCAATTCGTTGGCCCTTCGCGCCAAAGTGCCCGGAATCAGACTTTGCCATTCTCGGAAAACAATGGAACTAAGCCTCTTTTTCATCAGAGAATTGGCAAAAGGCAAACCATCCTGAATGTAAAAATGTAAACGGACGTGGAAATGGATTCTTCCTGTTCCCGGTTGGCGCTGTTGAATATAAACAATTCCAATTTCCGGAAATTTCCGTATAAGATTTTTGAATAATCGAGTTATAAATTTCTTTGCATCAGGTTCAGAAATATCTCGGTTAAATGTCAATGTTTGATGATACCCAAACTTGGTCTCGTTAATTCCTAAAAAGAACCGAATAAATCTTCTAAGGCTATCTCGTGAAATTTGCATCTCCTACAGCTAATAAATAAAGAGTGGGAAAAGATTGGGCATTGGAAACCCCTGCCTCGCCATTTAACCATCAGCAAATGATGACAGATTAAAACCAAAGAATATGGAAAACGACGGGTTGTAGGGCGTTTTTTGATATATAGAAAAGGGATTCTGTTTCATGCCACTGGGAAAGAAGAAACACCCGCCCCCTAAGTCGGTGATATCAGTGACTTTTCGAAATATTTTCATAATTCGTGGCACGGTGGTTTGGGGTGCTCATTCATCGAAAAGACGAAGCTCCTACCCTTGAAAAGAGGTGATGTCGATATTCTCCTGCCTTTTTTCCATATCTTGGACAGGAATCCATTTCCCTGCCTCATCCTTTATCGCCCTCCCACAATTGCTCTCCTCTTCTGCCTGAATCCTAGCAGCATCGTCTGAATCGCGCATTCTTTGGGCTATCTCCGCTTCGCGTGCTACTTCCACGCATTTGGGAATAATTTTCCAGTAGAGTCGTGCCGATTCGAGCCTAACAACCTCTCGATACGTTCGATACAGCAACTGGGGATTCTGGTGCCCTAACATCAAGGCTGTCTTATCCGCCGCATCCGAAATGGCAATGTGATAGCTGGCAAAGCTGTGCCGAGCAGCATTTTGAGGATAGGAAATTTTCGCCTTTTTTCGAAGCCGTTGCATCCTCTTCGTGTAGTTGTTCGGAGAAACTAACCCCTTCGATTTGCACAAATTAAGCCATTCCACAGCATTAGCGGGGAGGTGATTAATTCGGCGTCTCCCGTTTTTTGTAACATGGCCAGACAGGTCGATGAATGGGTCCGGCGTCTCAAGATGAATCATTTCCCAGTCTATGCGCCTCACTTCCTCAACACGTACCCCGCAAAAGAGGACAAGGGTCATTGCTGCACACTCAGCCCTTTGGTGCCTATCCAATGCGTACTGTAAAAGATTGCGAGCATCATCTACTGTCAGGATTTTCGTCGAAGCACTTCTCTCAACCTTTTTCGGTGAGGGAACTTGTTTGAAGGGATTAATCGGGGCGTAGTCCTTCGCGAAGTTGTAGAGTGTCCGAAGATGGGTTAAATGCGTTCCTTTGGTTGTGCTATTCCACTTCGGCTGGTTGTAAATGTAGTCGTACGCTTGTTTTGGACTGACCTCGTTGAGGTAACAATTCCCAAACGCTTTCTTGAAAGGAGTAAAAAATGAGCTCGCGCTTTTCTCGATGTAGAGGGCCGTGTCCCCTTCCTTGGTTTTGCTCGTTTTAAACAAATCCATTGCCTCCTGAATGGTAATTTTTCCCTTTGGAGGTTTTCCAAATTTCAAAAAGAAATCAACCGCCTCATTGAGAGTCGCGTCAAAGGGCTTCAATTTTGCCATTGCATGCCGAATGGCGGCCTTTCCCAACTCATCCAATTCTGACAGGGCGGCTTCGTTATCGAGTGCATGCCTCTCGTCTAATTGGGCTTTATATCGCTGTGCTTCCTCGATGGAGGAGAACGATTTGAACTTTCGAACGCCCTTTACCTTACCGATGGAAACCATCCACCCCGGATTGCCGCTCCGATAGGTTCTCTCGTAAATCTGAAACTCCCTTTTTACGCGCACGCAAAGTGTTTCTCAAAGTGTTGCGCGAGTGAAAAGCACTTTCGCGGAGGTTTGCGTAAGTGCCTGATTGAAAGACAGAGCCAACGACGGGACTCGAACCCGTGACCTGCTGATTACGAATCAGCTGCTCTACCAACTGAGCTACGTTGGCCTTTCCCTTGGCGGGGGCCTTATAATTTAGGGCGGATACGTTTCCCATGCTTGCAGGGGCATGGCAAGCGTTTTGTCGGGGTGAGGGCGGTTTTCTGGCAAGCGGCGCTGGTGACCTCGCCTCAATGAGGGGAGAGGGAGCCACGGAGCCAAAATGATACCCTAAGGGGGCGCTCTTCTTCTTTCTTCTGCCATCCTGCAACTTGGTGGGAAAATCTTCCCTTCCTCTCACTTGAGCGTTACAAACGGCCCCATGTTTCAACTCGACGGAAAAGCCACCCTTATCACCGGGGCGGCATCGGGCATCGGCGCGGCCATTGCCGCTACGTTTGGGCGCGCGGGGGCTATCGTTTACCTTGCTGACCGCGATCTCGCCGGAGCGCAAGCGCAGGCGGCAGCTTTGGCTAAGAGCGGGGTTTCCGCCCATGCCGTACAGCTGGATGTGACTTCCGAGGCCGATTGCGAGGCCGCTGCGGCGCAGATCGCACAGGCTCATGGGGCGCTGGATGTGTTGGTCAATAACGCGGGGGTTGGCTCTGTCGGCACACTGCTGGAGACGAGCGGCGAGGATTTGGACCGGCTCTATGCGGTCAATGTGCGGGGGATTTTCAACGTCATCAAAGCCTTCCTACCCGCCATGGTGGAGCGCAAGCGGGGCAACGTGCTCAACCTCGCCTCGATTGGTGGGGTGGTGGGGATTCGCGACCGGCTGGCGTACTGCACCACGAAGTTTGCCGTGGTGGGGTTGACTAAGAGCATGGCGCTTGACCATGCGAAGGACCGCATCCGCGTAAACTGCATCTGCCCGGGGCGCGTGGAGACCCCCTTTGTCTCTGCCCGCCTCAAGGAGTACCCGGACCCCGAGGCTGCCTACCGCGAGATGGCCTCCACCCAGCTCTTTGAGCGGATGATCCGCCCTGAAGAGATCGCCGCCGCCGCGCTCTACCTCGCGGCGGATGAGTCCGAGATGGTCAACGGAAGTGCTTTTTTGATCGACTCCGGCTGGAGCGCCGGGAAATAACGTCCCCACTCAAGTTTTAACCCTCACCCCGTTTTTTTGTGAAAATCGTCCGCTACATCAACGCCAGCAACCAGATTGAATTCGGCAGCCAGAACCCCGACGGCAGCGTGGAGCGCCTCGAAGGGGAGCTTTTCGGCGAGCTCAAGAAGACCGGCCAGCCCGGCACCGTCAAGAAGCTGCTCGCCCCGCTGGAGCCGCGCGGCATCCTCTGCATCGGGCTTAACTACAAGTTCCACGCCGAAGAGAGCGGCATGAAGGCCCCGGAGCTGCCGATCCTTTTTGTCAAAGGCCTCAACACCTTGCAGAACCCGGGCGACGCGATCGAAATCCCCACCCACCTCGCCAGCCATGAGGTGGATTATGAGTGCGAGCTGGCGGTCGTCATCGGCAAGCCGTGTAAAAACGTGAAGCGTGAGAACGCGCTGGAGTACGTGCTCGGCTACACCTGCGCGAACGACGTGAGCGCGCGGGATTGGCAGATCAAACGCGGCGGCGGCCAGTGGTGCCGCGGCAAGTTCTTCGACACCTTTGCCCCCCTCGGGCCGTGCCTGGTAACGACCGACGAGATCACCAACCCCAATGCCCTCAAAATCCGCACCATCCTCAACGGCAAAGCCGTGCAGGACTGGAATACGGACGACATGATCTTTGATGTCCCGGCGCTCATCGAGTTTCTCTCCGGGAGCACGACGCTCCTGCCCGGCACCGTCATTCTCACCGGTACGCCACAAGGCGTCGGCATGGCTCAGAAGCCGCCGGTGTGGCTCAAGTCGGGCGATACGGTGACGATCGAGATCGAGGGGATCGGAGCGTTGACAAACCCGGTTAAGAACGAAGGCGAATGAGCGCCCCTGCCATTCACGAGCTAAGCTTCGGGCAGAGCTGGCTTCCCGAGCGGGAGCCCGCGTTTCAGCCCGCCCTCGTGCGCGTCTGGCGCTCGGGGGATGTTCTCGAGCTGGAGGCCCGGTTGACAGATGCCTTCATTTGCGACCCGCCCGCCGAGTTTAACGAGTACGCCTACACCCGGGGCGATGTGTTTGAGCTCTTCCTCAAAGCCGAGGGCGACCGTGGGTACCACGAGATCCACGTTACCCCCTCCAACGTCCTCCTCCAGCTCAAGTTTGAGGCGGGGGCCACTCTGCCGCTTAATGCGGATGCGGCCAAGATCGCCGAGCCGATCCTGCATTCCTCCACCGAGCGGACGGCGGAAGGATGGGTGGCGCGGTTCTCCTTCCCGCTGGAGGTGGCAACGCCGCTGCGCCCCATTCCCCGGCTTTGGCGCATCGGCTGCGGCCGCTACGACTACCGGGCAGATGGCTCCAAGGTGCTCTCCAATACGGCCCCCATCACCCTGTGCAACTACCACCGCTATTGGGAGTGGCCAGTGTACGATCTGGGTGAGGGGTAGGAGGCCTGCTTTGATGGGTCGTGCATCCATAATGGAGTTGCAGGCCATTGTAGGCCGTTTCTGTGAAACGGGGGGCCAACCCCATGGCGTCTCACAGAGACGCCCTACAGAGGAGGCCGTCGGGTAATCACATCGGCTCCACCGCTCCAAGCTGTGAAAGGCCCCCACAATCTTCGCGGCTGAAATCTGGCTTTTCCCGTAAAAGCTGCGATGCTGCCGCTGCATCATGAACTCCGTTTTTGAGATCATCGGCCCCGCAATGGTGGGGCCCTCTAGCTCGCATACGGCGGGAGCCGTCCGCATCGGCCTGCTGGCTCGCCAGCTTTTGGGCGAGGCCCCGGTAAAGGTGCACATCGGCCTGCACGGCTCCTTCGCCGCCACAGGTAAAGGGCATGCGACGGATCGCGGCCTCATCGCCGGGCTCCTTCTCTGGCAGCCGGATGATGAGCGCCTCAAAGACGCCATCCCCCTGGCAGAAGCGGGGGGGATGCAGATCTCCTTCGAAGCCGTAGACCTTGGTGAAACCGCCCACCCCAACACCGCCCGGCTGGAGCTGGAGTGTGCGGGCGGCCGCCGCTTTACCCTTACGGCGGCTTCCGTGGGCGGGGGGAATGTGGAGGTTTCGGAGGTCGATGGGTTTGCCACCCTTCTGAGCGGCTCGCTGGATACCCTTGTCGCCTGGCACCAGGATAAGCCGGGGTTTCTCGCCCATGTCACCGCCATCCTCGCGTGTGTCTCGGCCAATATTGCCACCATTCGCACCGCTCGCAGGCACCGGGGCTCCGGGGCGCTTACCGTCGTGGAGCTGGATGCTCCGCCGGAGCCGGAAGTCGCCGCGCTGCTCGCCAAGATCGACCATGTTGAGCGCGTGCGCGTGCTCGCGCGGCTCCTGTAAATCGCCATGAGCACCCATTTCTCCAAAGCCACCGAGCTGCTCGCCCTCTGCGAGCAGCATGGCAAACCGATCTGCGAGATCACCCTCGAACGCGAGATTGCCGATACCGGCACCCCGCGCGAGGCGATCGTCGAGCGGATGACGCGCTACTATGGCCTCATGCGCGAGTCTGTCCATAAAGGGCTTGCGATTGATTCGCTCTCGCCCAGCGGCCTTTCGGGGGGAGATGCCCGCAAGCTCCACGCTTACTCTCAAAGCGCCGCGCCCCTCTTTGGCAGCCAGTTTGCACGTACCATCGCCTACGGCTTTGCCGTGTTGGAGACCAACGCCGCCTTCGGGCGTATCGTCGCCACGCCCACGGCGGGCTCGGCGGGCATCGTCCCCGCCTGCCTTCTCTCCTTGCAGGAGACGCATGGGCTGAGTGATGAAGACGCCGGGCGCGCCCTCTTTACCGCAGCCGGGGTGGGGCACATCATCGGGGCAAACGCCTGCTTCTCCGGCGCACAAGGGGGGTGCCAGGCGGAGGTCGGCAGCGCCTCCAGCATGGCTGCCGCCGCTATTGTAGAAGCCACCGGCGGCACCCCGCAGCAGGCGCTCAACGCCGCCGCCTTCGCGTTGATGAACACCCTCGGCCTCGTGTGCGACCCGATTGGCGGCTACGTCGAAGTCCCCTGCGTGAGCCGCAATGGCATGTACGCCGTCCACTCCTTCCTCGCCGCCACCATGGCGTTGGCCAATGCCCGCTGTGTCGTGCCGTTTGACGATGTGGTCATCGCCATGCGCGATATTGGCCGCCGCATGCCGCGCGCCCTCAAGGAAACGGCGGAAGGGGGCCTTGCCACCACTCCCACCGGCCTCCGCTTCCCGCCCGCACCAGCGGGAGCTCCCGCTCGCAAAAAATCATGAACTCTGTCTCCGAAATCGCCAAGTTCCGGCTCTCTTACGACAACCCCGGCTCGCATCTCAAAGATTACGTTTACGCTCGTTCACGCAAGGCTTTTGCCGCTGGGGATGCCGCGCGCGATGCGTTGCAAACCGCCGAAGCCATCCGCGAGCGGCAGGAAGCCGTGCGCCGGTTTGTGGTCGATTCCGTCGGCGGCCTCCCGCAGGAGAGCGGCCCTGTGGAGGCGCGTACCACCGGCACCTGGGAGGGCGAGGGGTTCACCGTCGAGGCGCTCGTTTACGAAACGCGGCCGCGCCACTACGTTACCGCGAGCCTTTACCTTCCGCACGAGCGCCCGGCCAAGTGCCCGGCGATCCTTTTCCTCTGCGGGCACTCCGCGCAAGGGCGGCTCTACCCGACTTACCAGAGCGTCTGCCAGACGCTTGCCAAGGCGGGCTTCATCGTCCTCGCCCAAGACCCCGTGGGGCAGGGTGAGCGCGCCTCTTACTACGACCCCGAGCGCAAGGAATACCGTGTGAACCGCGCCGTGGCCGAGCACCAGCACGCCGGCATGCAGTGCCGCCTGGTGGGGGATAACATCGCGCGCTACTTCATCCACGACGCCCAGCGCAGTATCGACTACCTCGTCTCCCGGCCCGATGTCGATGCCGAGCGCATCGGCGTCACCGGCAACTCCGGTGGCGGCACGCAGACAAGCCTTGTCATGATGTGCGAGCCGCGCATTGCCGCCGCCGCACCGGGCACCTTCATCATGAGCCGCGAGGCCTACCAGAGCACCGGGCAGGCGCAGGATGCCGAGCAGATCTGGGGCGGGTTTACCGGAGCCGGGTTTGACCATGAGGACATCCTCCTCGCCATGGCCCCCCGGCCCGTCTGCGTTCTCGCGGTGGAGTACGATTTCTTTCCCATCGAAGGGGCTCGCCGCACCGTCGAGCGCGCCCGCCGCGCGTGGGAGGTGCTCGGTTGCCCCGGCGAACGGCTGGAGCTTGCGCAAGATCCCGCCACCCACGGTTACACCCCTGCGTTGGCCCGGGCTGCCGCAAGCTTCTTTAGCCGCCACTTCTTTGGGCGCGACCTTGGGGGCACCCCCGTGCAGCCGGATGTCCAGCCCGAAGAGCGGCTCTACGCCACCGCCAGCGGGCAGGTGGGGGCCGAGTTTGCAGATGCCGAGTTCGTCTTTGAGGCAAACCTCGCCCGCGTGCGCGCCGCCGCTGCCGCCCGCGCCGCCCTACCGGCGGCCGAGCGCCAAGAGCGCGCTACCGCGTGGCTTCGCGAGCGCCTCCTTGCCGGGCGCGAGCCGGGCCACCCGCTCAACCCTCGGCTGATCCACCGGCGCGAAGTCTTTCGCGAGCTGGATGTCGATGTCGCCTTCTGGCGGCCCGAGCCTGGCCTTGCCAACCTTGGCTTCCTTCTGCGCCCGCATGGGCAGGCACCACGTGGCGTTACCATCGCCCTTTGGGATGATGCCAACCGCGCGTTGGATCGCCACGCCGCCTGGCTCATCCGCGAGTGTGCGCAGGGGCGCGCCGTCCTCCTCCTCTGCCTGAGCGGCATGGGTTCCCTCGCTCCCGACCCGATCAACTACGGCGAGCCTGCGGAGTTCTACGGCACCTTCAATAAACTGGGGGATGATCTCATTTGGCTCGGAGACTCGCTCCCCGCCTTGCGCGCTTACGAGTTGAGCCGCGTGCCCGAAGTCCTCTCCCTCTGGCCTGAGCTGGCGGGGGCAGACCTGCGCGTCTACGCCCAGGGTCGCGCCGGGGTCTACGCCCGGCTGGCTGCCGCTGTGGAGCCGCGCCTTGCCAACCTGGAGTGGGCCGAGCCCTTCACCTACGCCGAGCTGGTGGAGAACCGCCACTACGACACCTACGACATCGTCTCCCGGCTCCTGCCCGGCGCGTTGCAATACTTCGACCTCGATGAACTACGTTAGAGCCCTTTAACTTATCCTGCACAGCCTCATTTGCGGCGGCGAAGTCCGGTGCAAAGTCTTTCGAGCTTGGGCTGTATGAATCCATACAGCCGCTGCGCTCAAAAGCCTCTGCAACGGCCTCTGGCGCTCGCAAATGAATTATGTACATCATAAGTTAAAGTGCTCTAGTCGTTTTCATCCTTTCGTCTGATAGACCCGGGGTGCCCCTGCTTTCTAAAGTAGCGGCATGGTATCTCCCTTGTCGGCGCTTGCCGGCGTGCGCCACTTTGCCCTCGATATGGATGGCACCCTCTACCGGGGGGGCACCCTCTTTCCTGCCACCCTCCCGTTTCTGGAGGCCCTCCGGCAGCGCGGCATCGGCTATACTTTCCTGACCAACAACACCTCCCGCAGCCGCAAAGATACCGTGAGGCACCTCCGGGCCATGGGCATCCCCGCCACGCTCGAGCAGGTACATACCCCCATCTTGGCCACCTTGCACCACCTGCGGGAGTGCCACCCCGGGGCCCGGCGGCTTTGCCTGCTGGGCACGCCGAGCTTTGCTGCCGAGCTGGAAGAAGGGGGCTACACGATCACCACCGGAGAGCCGGATGTCGTTATCGTCGCGTTTGACTCCACCCTTACCTACGCCACCCTGAGCCGCGCCGCCTGGTGGATCAGCCAGGGGAGGCCGTACCTCGCCACCCACCCCGACCGTGTCTGCCCCACCGACGAGCCGACCGTTTTGCCCGATTGTGGAGCCCTCTGCGCCGCCCTGCGTGCATCCACCGGGCGCGAACCCGACGCCACCCTTGGCAAGCCCAACCCCGCGATGCTCCAGCCGCTCCTGGCCGAGCACCGCCTCCCCCCCTCGGCGCTGGCCATGGTGGGCGACCGCATCTATACTGACATGGCCATGGCGCGGCAGGCCGGGGCCGTGGGCATCCTCGTCCTCACCGGCGAGGCCACCGCGAGCGACGTGGCAGACGATCCCCCTCTGTGGCTGGTCCTTCCCGGCTTGGCCACCCTTCTACCTTATTTTACCGCCCAATGAGCCTTTCCTTGCGCACCGTGGGGTCTGCCCCGCTGGATATCCTCATCATCGGAGGCGGCATCGTGGGCGCGGGCGTCGCGCGGGATGCCGCCTTGCGCGGCCTGCGCGTGGGCCTCGCCGAGCAGGCAGATTTTGCCTCCGGCACCAGCAGCCGCTCCAGCCGCTTGCTGCATGGCGGCATCCGCTACCTTGCCCAAGGGCGGGTCGGCCTCGTGCGCGAGGCCAGCGTGGAGAAGACGATCCTCCACACCATTGCTCCCCACCTTGCCGAGCCACTGGCCTTCATCTTCCCCACCTACCGGGGGCTCGGCTGGCCGCTTTGGCAGCTTCGCATCGGGGTGAAGATTTACGATCTCCTTGCCAGCGGGCGCAACCTCGGCAGTTCCACCAGCTTTGGCGAAACCGCCACGCAAGAGCGCCTCCCCGGTCTCCGCGCCCTCGGGTTGCGCGGGGCCGTCCGGTATTTTGATGGCTTTACCAATGATGCCCGCCTCGTGGTCGATACCCTTCGCTCTGCCTCGGCAGCGGGCGCGCACATTGCCAACTACCTGCGCCACACCAGCGCCCGGTATGAAGGGGGGCTCTGGCATTGTGCGTTGGAAGACCGCATCACCGGTGAGCCCCTCGTCCTCACTGCCCGCGCGGTGGTCAACGCCACCGGCCCCTGGGCCGACTTGCTCCCCCAAAGCAGCGTCCACCTGCGGTTGACCAAAGGCATCCACTGCGTGGTAGACCGCGAGCGCTTCGGGTTTGACGATGCCGTCGTCATCACCGCCGGGGCGCGTATCCTCTTCGTCATCCCATGGGGCGAGCGCACCATCGTGGGCACTACCGATACCGACTACAGCGGCCCGCCGGAAGCCGTGCGGGTCGAGGAGGCCGACATCCGCTACCTGCTCAAGGCCATTCGAGAGTTTTTCCCCAGTGTGAGCCTTGAGCCGGGGGATCTCGTTTCCTCCTGGGCGGGCCTGCGCCCCCTGCTTGCCGACCCTCATGGCAACCCTTCGGATATTTCCCGCAGCCACGAGATCCGCAACCCCCAGCCGGGGTGGTGGGATGTCGCCGGGGGCAAGCTCACCACTTACCGCCTCATGGCCGAGCAAGCGGTGAGCCGCATCGTCCATAGCGCGCGGCTCACCGCCGGGCCGTGCCTGACCGCCACCACGCCGCTCTTGCCAGGCTCCCCAGCCCCTGCCACCGTGCCGCCCCCCTTCAGCCGCGAAGCCGTCGAGCACGCTTGCAGGGAAGAGTGGGCTCGGCATATTGGCGATGTCATGATCCGCCGCACCGGTTGGCAGCACTACCACCGCGCCGCCGCCGAGCTGGCCCGCAAAGTCGGGCTCTGGATGGGCGAGCTGCACGGCTGGAGCCCCATGCAAGCCACCGCCGAGTGGGCTCGTTACGAAGCCGAAGTTTCCTGACCGCAAAATCCCCATGCCTCACCCCTTGATCATCGCCCACCGGGGCGCTTCCCGCGCCGCCCCCGAGAACACCCTTGCCGCCTTTCGCCTCGCGTGGGAAATGGGGGCCGACGCCGTGGAGCTCGATATCCGCCTCTCTCAGGATGGCGAGATCGTCGTCATGCACGATGCAAGCACCCTGCGCACTACCGGGTACGATGCGCTGGTGCGCTCTTTGCCGCTCGCCGCCCTGCGCGAGCTGGATGCCGGCTCCCACAAAGGGAACCCATGGTGCAACGAACGGGTGCCCACCCTGCGCGAAGTCCTCGCTACCGTACCCGCGGGGCGGCGCATCTTCATCGAGATCAAAGAGACCGCCGACATTGTGGCGCCCCTATGGGCGCAGCTTTGCGAAGCCTTTGCTGAGGGTGTGGTGGAGCCGGGGCAGGTGGTGGTGATGACGTTTAGCGCCGAAGTCTCCGCCGCCGCGCGCGCCTGTATGCCGGGGCTTTGCATGGTCTACTTGGGGCGCTTCCCCAAGCTTGCCTCGGAGTGGGAGCAGGAAGCCACCCGACTGGTGGCCCATGTTGGCGAAGCCGGGCTGCAAGGCGTGAGCCTCGGCGTCTCCCCCGAGGATGACCCCGTGTGCGATGCCCGGCGCTGGCAGATCCTGCATGAAGCGGGCCTGCTCACCTTTGCGTGGACGGTGAACGACCTTGGGCTAGCTCTACGGTTGCTTGGCGAAGGGGTTGGTGGCATCATCACCGACGTGCCGGATTGCCTCCTCGCCCGCCGAGGGGGGTAAGCCCTCCCGCCATAGTGCCTCCATGCCTTCGCCCGTCGCCCTTTCCTCCCGCTTGCTGGAGGTCCACCGTGCCCTTACCTTACCCGAGTTTTGGCGTAGCGTGCGGCGGCTCGTCGTCGCGGCGGTGCCGTGCCACTCCGTCTCGCTCTACCTGCACTATCTCGACCCGGGGGCACGCTTCCGCGTGCTCCACCACCAGAATACCCCGGGCCACCACCTTCCGTGGCGCAAGCGCCGCGAGATCAGCCCCGCGCAGGCCTTCCTGCACCGGCACGCAGGGCTACGCATCTTCACCACAGAGGATCTATTTTCCGCCTCCGAGCAGCGAGAGAAGGAGGCGTACACCCGCCACATCATGTCCGCAGAGGGGTGGCGCTCCCACTACTGCCTCGCTTATTGGGAGGGGGGCGAGCCGCAGGCCATTGTTACGGTGCGGCGTAATGCCGCGTTCTCAAAAGCGGAGCAGGCATTCCTCGCCTCATTGTACGACCACTTTGCCGTCGCACTGGAGCGCATCCGCAGGCACCAGGAAGAGCGGGCGGTGCACACCTTCCTCTCCGAAGCGCTCGGGCTCGCCGCCTCGGGCATGTTGGTTTTGGATGAGCAGCTCCACCCGGTCTACCGCAACGAAGCCGCCCTGGAAGCCTGCCGCACGTGGAACTACGGGCCCACCAGCCCCTATGCCTCGGCCAAATGCTTCGAAGTCCCCGCCCGCGTGCAGGCCGCGTGTGCGGAGCTGGCCTCCGGGGGCACGCAAACCGTGGTGCTGGAGGCGCCCTCCGGGGGGCAGGGTGCGGTGGTGCGGCGTCTCTCCCCACCACGGGGGAGCCTTTTGGCGCGTCCTTTCTTCTTCGTTCACTTCGGTGGCGCGCAGGCGGCCACGCCCATGGCGGGGGCGGCGCTCCTATCGCCCAGAGAGTACGAAGTCGCCCGGGAAGCTGCCGCGGGGTTGAGCAACGCCGAGATCGCCCGGCGGCTTGGCAAGAGCGAGATCACCGTGAAGACGCAGCTTTCCGCCGCTTACGCCAAGCTCGGCCTGCGGAGGCGCTCCCAGCTTGCACCCCATCTTCACTCCGGCAGCGAGCTGCGGTAGGCGCTCGGTGAGCACCCGGCAATGCGGTGGAAGACGCGGTTAAAATGCGTCAGCGACTGGAAGCCGACTTCAAACGCGATCTCACTCACCCGTAGGTGGGGGTTGAGGAGAAGGTTCTTTGCCTTCTCCACCCGCACCCGGGCGAGGTACTCAGTAAAGTTGAGCCCCGTTGCCTTCTTGAAGCGTTTGCAGAAATAAAATGTGCTAATATTCAGCGCGCGCGCAATCTCCTCCAGCGTGATTGGGTCCGCCTTGTGGGCTTCAATATAATCGCGCGCCTTTTGGAGAAACGGCTGCTCCGCATGCGCTTCCTGCACGGCCACCTGGTTGGAGATCGTCTTGAGGTGCTGGGCAAAAATCTCCAGCAGGCGGATCATCGCCCGGTATTGCTCGGGCTCCAGCACGCGGGAGTGGAAGTAGGCCTCCTCAAGCTGCTGGAGGTTCACCTTCGCGCCCCACTCCACTAGTTGCCGGGAAATCCGGCGGAAACGCGCCTTCGTCGGCTTCTCAAGGGCGATTTGCCCGCTCTGGAGGAAGCCGATCACGCGGTCGCCCGCCTCCACCGGCACCGCCGTATCGTGCAGCCCGGCAAAACACATGACCGAGCGAGTGCCGCGCGACTCCGGGTTGCGCACCAGCTCGGCCTGCACCTTCAGGCACGCCGAGCACGATTGGCTCGATTGCGCCAGCAACGTACAGAAGCGGTTCCCAAACCGCTTGCCGACAAGGGGGACTTCCCCAAGCTCAATCGCCCGGATGGATAGGGGGAGGTGCGTCGCCTCGCCAAAAGCGGCTTCATAATCCTGAAAGATCTGCGAGCGGTTCAAGCGCTCTACAAGGCGCGCATCGGCGGTGGAATCCATGCTTTCCGGCAAGTTACCACGCCGCCGAGGGGGTCACAACCGCGCACTTCACCGACCGATGAGCACAGTTGGGGCAAAAACTTACCAGGGGCCTGCTCGGGATTGCGCCGGGGCCGATTTGCTGTTTACAGAGGGGGGCGGCGCATGTATCTCACTCGGGCATCGGGTGCGGTTGCGCAAAGCGGTTTTCTCTGAGAGAGTACCGCTCGCGGCACACCGTGCCGGAGAAAAAGCCCGCCCTGCTCGCCGGATGCCGGAAGGGGAGGGAAAGAGAACCATTTTTCGACAGAACGCTCATGAAAACGCTCGCCCAGCCGTATGCCGATGCCGCCATTAACAAGGGGCTCTCGCCGGAAGAGAAGATCCGCATCCTGCGCGATATGTTTCGCATCCGCCGGTTTGAGCAGGTCTCCCTCAAGTACTACAACCAGGGGAAGATGGGCGGCTTTCTGCACCTCTACTCGGGGCAGGAGTCGGTAGCCGTAGGCACGGTATCGCTCTTGGGGGCAAATGACCATGTGATCACCGCGTATCGGGACCATGGGCACGCGCTTTCCGTGGGGATGACGATGGAGGAGTGCATGGCCGAGCTTTTCGGCAAAGCCACCGGCTGCTCCAAGGGCAAGGGCGGCTCCATGCACTTCTTTGCGCCCGATAAAAACTACTGGGGTGGCCACGGCATCGTCGCCGGGCAGACGGCGCTGGGCCTCGGTATCGCCTACGGCCTCAAATACAAAGGGCTGGTAGGAAGCTGCCTCTGCTTTTTGGGAGATGGCGCGGTCAACCAGGGGGTCTACCACGAGTCGCTTAACCTCGCCGCGCTCCAGAACATCCCGGTCATTTACGTGATCGAGAACAACGGCTACTCCATGGGCACGAGCCTGAGCCGCTCTTCCTCCTTCAAAGACACCCTCGCCGCCCGTGCCGAGGGGTACAACATCGATTGGGATCTGGTCGATGGCTCAAACATCTACGAAATCCGCGCCAAAACGCAGATTGCGCTCGACCGCGCCCACAAAGAGAACCGCCCCACCGTGTTGGAGATGGCCACCTACCGCTACTACGGCCACTCCGTCGCCGATGCGAATACCAAGAAGTACCGCACCCCGGAGGAGATCGAGCAGTACAAGAGCGAGCACGACCCGCTGCGCCTCTGGCAGCAGCAGCTCGTGGCCGAAGGCGTCATCACCGACGAAGCCGCCGCCGCTTTGGAGAAGGAAGCCAAGGCCGAGGCCGACGGAGCCGCCCGTTTTGCCGAAGAGAGCCCCTTCCCCAGCGAAGCCGAGATCTTCAGCGACATCTACTACGAGGTAGACCACCAGACCGAGAGCGGCCGCCGGGGCAAGCACTTCTTCAACGATTGATTTTTCCTTTCCATGCCTCTCATTACCTATCGTAAAGCCCTCAACGACGCGCTCGCCGAAGAGCTGACGCGGGATGAAAATGTCGTCATCATCGGCGAGGAAGTGGCCGAGTACAACGGCGCCTACAAAGTCACCGAAGGGCTCTGGGCCCGGTTTGGAGACAAGCGCGTGGTCGATACGCCGATCTCCGAAGCCGGCTTCATCGGCATGGGCGTGGGAGCTTCCATGCTCGGCGTGCGCCCCGTTATTGAGCTCATGTTTTGGAGCTTCGCCTACGTCGCATTTGACCAGATTGTGAACAACGCCGGGTGCGTGCGCTACATGTCGGGCGGGCTGGTGAATTGCCCCATCGTCATCCGCGGCCCTGCCAACGGCGGCACCAACGTCGGCGCCACCCACTCGCACACGCCGGAGAATTTCCTGGCCAACGTCCCCGGGCTCAAAGTCGTCTGCCCCGCCACCGCTTATGATGCCAAGGGGCTCATGAAGACCGCCATTCGGGATAATGACCCCGTCATGTTCATGGAGAACACCCTGCTCTATGGAGAGCAGTGGGAAGTCCCCGAAGAGGAGTACCTCATCCCCCTCGGCTCTGCCGATGTGAAGCATTCGGGCACCGATGTCTCCCTCATCGCCCACGGGCGTGCCGTCATCACCTGCCTCAAAGCCGCCGAGCATCTGGAGAGCGAGCACAACATCAAGGCCGAAGTGATCGACCTGCGCTCCATCCGCCCGTTGGATGAAGAGACGATCCTGCAATCCGTCCGCAAGACCCACCGGGCCGTCGTCGTTGAGGAAAACAAGCCGTTCTGCGGCATCGCTTCGCAGATCGCCGCCACCTTGCAGGAAAAAGCGTTTGATGAGCTCGATGCCCCCGTGCAGCGCCTCTCCTCGCTCGATGCTCCCGCCATCTACAGCCCCGCGTTGGAGAAGCAGCAGCTCCCCACCGTGCAGCGCGTCGTGCAGAAGGTGCTTTCCATTTGCTAAAAGCACCCTGTAAACTCCCTTTTTTCCCGTAACCTTTCCCTTCTTCTTTTTTCCCGTCTATGTCCATCGCCATTGAAATGCCCAAACTGAGTGACACGATGACCGAGGGCACCCTTCTCAAGTGGAAAAAGAAAGTGGGCGAGAGCGTAGCCGCAGGCGACATCCTCGCCGAAGTCGAGACCGACAAGGCCACGATGGAGATGGAAGCGTTTGACGACGGTGTTTTGGGAGCCGTTTACGCCGAAGAAGGCCAGAAAGTCGCCGTAGGCCAGAAAATCGGCCTCCTTTTGGAAGATGGCGAATCCCTTGAAGACGCCGCCAAAGCTGCCGCTCCCGCTGCTGCCGCAGGGGGCGCCAAACCCAAGCCCGACCTTGGTAACCCCGCCGCCCGCCCTGCCCCCGGTGGCGGAGCCGCCTCTGCGGCTCCGGCCCCTGTAGCCACCGCGCCGGGTGCCCGCGCCAAAGCCTCCCCGCTGGCCCGCAAGATCGCCGCCGCCCGCGGGGTCGATCTTTCCCGCATCGCCGGTACCGGCCCCGGAGGCCGCATTGTGCAGGCGGATGTCCTCTCCTCCCAGCCGAGCGCCGCTGCGCAGACGGCCTCCAGCGCCGTCGCCCCTGCTGTCGCCGCGCCCGCCACCCCGGCAGGTCCGAATGACCAGCGCATCCCCCTTTCCGGCATGCGCCGCGTCATCGCCGACCGGCTCCTGCTTTCCAAGACCACCCTGCCGCACTTCTACCTCAATATTGAGGCCGATACCACGCCCCTCATGAAGCTGCGCGCCGAGATCAACGCCGCCGCCGAAGCCTCCGGGCAGGGGAAAGTCACCGTAAACGACTTCATCCTCAAAGCCTCCGTGGCCGCTCTGGCCAAAGTGCCCAAGGTCAACGCCGCCTTTGCGGGAGACGCCATTATCGAGTACGGCATCGTTAACCTCGCCGTCGCCGTCGCGGTGGAAGACGGGCTGGTTACCCCCGTCATTCGCGACGCCGGGCGCAAGGGCCTGCGGCAGATCAGCGAAGCCGTCAAAGACCTCGCCACCCGCGCGCGCAACAAGAAGCTCAAGCCCGAGGAATACCAGGGCGGCACCTTCACGGTTTCGAACCTCGGCAGCTACGGCGTAGAGAGCTTCTCGGCCATCATCAACCCGCCGCAAGCCGCCATCCTCTCTGTAGGGGCGATTGTGAAGAAGCCGGTCGTCAACGAAGCGGGCGAAGTCGTCGCCGGGCAGCGCATTTCGCTCGGCCTGAGCTGCGACCACCGCGTAGTAGACGGCGCCATCGGCGCAGACTTCCTGCGCGAGCTACGCCAGTTCGTCGAAAACCCGACGCTGTTGCTGCTGGCATAGGGAGACAGCGCCCCGATTTTCACGGTGGCATCGTGGAGTGCCGTGCTTCCGCGCCGCTTTGCCGGACAGCGGTGCAAAGCAAATCGGTAAAGCGGCGGAGTGCCGCCGCATCAGGACGCTGCCGCGTTGGGTGGAGCGCCCCTTGGCACCGCAACGGATTCCGCCGCCCCATTCTCCAGAACGCAGCCGCTTCAACGAAGCGCCGCCTTCCCCTCCCACGAAATTCCCCCGGAATCCTCCCTTGACATCTCCTGATTAAGACGTCTTAATAAGAGGAAGCCAACTCCCCTGTTCCGCCTCTCCCATGCCCCCTACGATCGCCAAGCCAACCAGCCATTTCGGCCCTTCGCAGAAGGACATCGCCAAGGCGCTGGATCTCTCCCCCTCCACGGTCGGCTTCGCGCTCAACCCGAAGCACCGGCACAAGCTCCTGCCCGAGACGGTGGAGCTGGTGGAGGAAATGGCGCGGAAAATGGGCTACCGGCCGATGCGCCACGCCCGCATCCTGCGCGAGGGGCGCAGCCACACGATCGGGGTGGTTTACCATTCCAGCCATTACCACGCACCGCAGGAACGGCTCCGGCTGCTCGTCCGGCAGACGAGCGCGGCGGGCTACCGGCTCATCGCCTGCGCGGTGGACTGGTTCCAACCCGGCCCCCGGGCGGCGCAGGATTACCTGCTCGACGCCGCCGTGGAAGGGGTGGTGCTTTGCAGCCTCAACCTGGAGGAGCGGGTGGAATGGCGGCATTTCCTTCAAAAGCGGTCGCTGCCCGGGGTGGCGCTGGATCATTCGGAGCAATGGGGGGGCGACGCGACGTTGGCCGACCTCCGGCCCGCGATCCGGGAAATGACGCTCCACCACCTGCGCCGGGGGAGCCGCCGCGTCAAATACCTCTGCCCGTTTCGCGACCCCGCCGTCCCCCTGGCCTCCGTCAACGCCCGCGACAGGGCCCTCGGCTTTATCGAAGCGGTCCGGAGCGTCGGCGGCGGCCTGACGGTGGACCCGGATACCGCCTCGTTCCTCGGCATCGAGCCGTTCGCGCCGGCGGCGCGGGACGCGGTGGAGGCCGAGATCGTCTACCCCCACCGGACCGAGGCGTATGCCAATGCCTTCGACGTCGGCCGGCTTGAGGTGGCCGCGATGATCCGGCGCGGCGACCTGCCCGACTCGCTCGTCTGCTCCAACGACCAGCTCGCTGTCGGCGCGCTTTCCACGTTGATCGAGGCGGGCATCCCCGTGCCGGGCCGGGTGAAGCTCTCCGGCGTGGATGACGCGCTCATCTCCCGCTACTGCGGCGTCCCGCTCTCCACCATCGCCCAGCCCAACCCGGCCATGGCGGACTGGACGATCCGCCGCCTGGTCGAGCTGATCGAGAACCCCGCCGAGCGCGCCTGCCCGAAAGTCGCGAGCTTCCCGTGCGAGCTGGTCTTGCGCCGCTCCACCGGCGACGGGGAGGCCCCCGTTTTTACCCACTCCTTACCAACCCCAATAGAAACCCCATGAAAAACCACCGCCGATTCGCCCTTTCCGGGTTGGCCTGCGCCGCCCTTCTCCCCTGCCAATCCCTCGTCGCTGCGACGATCTACCAGGTTAATGACTGGTACGCGAGCCAGGCCCACGCCACAGGCGTCTCCAATGGCAACAGCTCCTCCGCAACAGTCCAGTACGACGGCTCCGATAAAGGGCCTTCCTCCTATGTCTGGGGCTACTTCGCGCCGGATGCCAGCCCCATCCAACTGACCGACGGGCAGACGCTCACGTTGAGCACGCAGATCACCATCGAGTACGTCTCGGCCGCGAGCGCCAAGTCCGAGCTCCGTTTCGGCCTCTACAACAGCGGGGCCACCCGCGCCACCACCGACCCGGGCTCCTATGGCGCTTCGCGTGTGAGCACCAGTCTCGCCAACGCCTACCGGGGGTGGACGGGCTTCTTCACCTCCAGCCTCGCTTCCGCCGGAACGGGGGCGCTCTACCGGCAGGTCACCTCCAATGCCTACCCCACCGCGGGCAGCGCGGCGAGCGTGTCCATGACGGATGAAGCCCTCCAGCAGACTTACACCAGCGGCGCGCCGGTCTCGCTCACCCTCTCGCTGACGCGCAGCGGGGATGACCTCGCCTTCTCCGGGGTCTACGGCTCCGACGCCTTCAGCGGCACCTATGCGAACGCCTTCAACGGCTATGCCGATACGTTCAACGCCATCGGCTTCTTCGTCGGCACCCCGGGTTTCGGGGCGAATCTCGATAGCATCACCTTCGCCAACACGACGGTAACGCTCGTGCCCGAACCGACAGCGACGGCGGCGATGGCGCTCGTCGCCGGGGGCGGGCTGCTCCTCCACCTCAAACAGCGGCGCAAAGCGGCGGTTGCCCGCTAACCGTGGAGCCGAAATGCCCCCTCTGAAGCGCCACCCCCGCGGCAAGCGGGCCTTTACCGTGCTTGAGCTGCTGGCGGGAGCCGCGGTGGCGGCGGTGTTGCTGGGGATGCTGCTGGCCGCGCAGGGGCGCGCGCGCAAGAGCGGCGAGGCCATCGCGTGTGCCGCGAACCTCCGGCAGCTCGGGCTCGGCATCACCCGCTTCGTGGCGGACCACGGCGGCGCGCTGCCCCCCGTCAGCGAGGAGAGCTACTACCCCGGCCCGGTCTTCGGCAAGGCCGTGCCCGATTGGGGGGCGAACTGGGGCGAATACCTCGCCGCCGTCTATTTCGAGGGCGACAAGAGCCTCCTGCGCTGCCCGAGCCGCCCGGCCACCTTCAGCAAAGGCTCGGGCAACTATATCGACTACGGCTACAACCAGCGCCTCTGCCCCTTGGTCAACGGCGTACGCAAGGGGCTCAAGCTCACCACCCTTCCGCGCCCGGCCAACACGATCCTGCTGGCCGACGCGGCCTTCTACGCCAACGGCGTCGCGCGGAGCGGCTTCTACCGCATCCTTTCCGCCGCGGACCTCCACCCCCGCCACGCGGGCTCCACCGTTAACGTCCTTTACCTCGACCAGCACATCGAGCGCCTCCCGCTCGACCTCGCCCACCCGCCCGCCGATGGCGCGCCGCTGGGCCGGGACCAATTCCTGCCTCAATGATGCCTCCCTTTCCGCGCAAGCGCGCCCTCCCCCTCCTTCTCGTTCTCCTCGGCTCCGGCTTCTGCCTTCCCGCCGGGGCGGAGCCCGCCGCTCCGCCGCCAATCGCCACGCTGCTCGGGCAGCTCGATTCGCCCGACCTCGAGGTCTCCGGCGCGGCGGCCTTCGCCCTTCGCCAGCTTGGGGAGCCTCCGCCCGAAGTTTTCGCGGCATTGACCCGCCAGCTCGATTCGCCCTCCGAGGCGAAGCGCTCCACCGCGCTCACCGCCCTCATGTACCTTGGCGAGCCGGGGCGCGCCATCCTGCGCGAGCGGGCGCGCAACGGCAGGCCGGAGGCGCGGATGGCCGCCATCACCGCCCTGCGCGCGGAGCTCGCCGGGCTCAAGGACCCGGAGCTGGCAAAGGCGATGGCCGAGACGCTCCGCTCGCTGGAGGAGGCCTACAACCCCTCCCCCCGGCAACCCCGGCCGGGCTCGCCGCTGCGAGCGGGCACCTTCGAGGGTGAGGCCGCGCTCGGGGAGTGGACCTTCGAGCCGATGGAAGGGGGCGAAGGCCGCGTCCGCTTCGACGCCGAGGCCGGGCGGCTCGGCAAAGGGAGCCTGCGGCTGGAGAAAACCAACGACCGCGGGGCGGTCTCCCTGCGCTCGCGCGAGCCGATGCGGGTGAAAAAAGGGCAAGCTCCCACCGCGCGCCTCTACTTCCGGGGGGATGAACTCCCCACCAACGGCAGCCTCCAGATTTTCTTCGAGGACGAAAAGGGCCGTCTCCTCCCGGGCGCGGCGTCGCGCGGGCACGCGGCCATGAGCCAGACCTTCCTGCGCAACCTCCCGCCGGGCCAGTGGAGCAAACGGTTCGTCGCGTTCGACAAAGCCTCCCGCGACGGGGAATACTGCCTGCGCCTGGTGTTGCGCGGCAACCCGGCGACCCTCTGGATCGACGATATCGCCGCCCCCGCCCCGCCCTTCACCTACAGTGGCACAACCCCCTCGGAGACCCTGCCCGAAGCGGCCCGGCCCGACGAGCCGCCACGGCCCGTCGCCGCCGAGGTGCGCGCCATGCCCGGGGCGGACCCGGCCCGCGCGCGGTGGCTGCTCGAAGGCAAGCCGGTGCCACCGATCCTCTACACCGTCCTGCGCGGCTCGTTTGGCGACTACGCGGGGATGGAGGCCCTCGGCGGCATCCGGCTCCAGGTTTCCGCCGTCCCCCTGGGCGACAAGGCCGACACCCGCTACCCGCCCGCCACCCCGGTCTGGAAGGAAGCGGGCGCGTTCGACTTCGCCACCCCGCTCGCGTGGCTCGACAAAGCCGCGCGCAACGCACCGCAAAGCCGCTTCATCCTCAACTTCGGCGTCTCCTGGCCGCGCGACTGGGTGGCCCGCCACCCGGAGGAGGCGTGGGCCAATGAAGCGGGGCAGCGAGCCTATGGCACGGGCATTCACTTCAACGGCTTTGCCGAAGAACTCCCCAAGACCGGCGACCCCCGCATGGGCCGCACCGACGACTACCGCTGGTGGCCCTCCCCCTTCAGCCAAAAGGCGATCGAGGAAGCGGGGGAGGGGATTCGCCGGTTCGTCCGCGCGGTGAAGACCCGGCCGTACGCGAACCGGATCGTCGGCTGCCTGGTCTCCGGCGGGCACGACGGCCAGTTCACCACCTATCCGTGGCCGGATTACAGCGCCCCCGCGCAACGCGCCTTCCGCGAGTGGCTCGCCCAACGCTACGGCACCGACGCCGCGTTGCAGGCCGCCTGGCGCGCCCCGGCCGCCACCCTCGCCACCGCGGAGCTGCCGAAGCTCGCGGGGCTCCTTGCCCTCGCCCGGCAAAGCGGCAGCCTTTTTCTCGACCCCGCGCTCGGCCAGCGCTACGCGGACCACCACCAGTTCCAGAGCGAGCAGGGGTTCCGCATCCGCGAGGCGTTCGCCGCGATCTTCAAGGAAGAGATGGCGCGGCCCGTCATCGGGATGACGTGGCAGCTCGGCGGCGGCCGGGGCCAGGGCGCGGAGACGCTCTTGCCCGCCTCCCGCGGGCTCGATGTCATCGTCCCCCAGCCGTATTACGAACTGCGCCAGCCGGGCTATATCGGTGGCGTGCGCGCTTCGCTCGGGAGCCTGGCACGGCATGGCAAGCTCGTCGTCAAGGAGCTCGACCTGCGCACCTGGCTGCGCGCGGGTGGGGAAGAAACCCCCTCGCACCGGCTCGGCGCGGCCATGAGCCCGGCGCTCTTCCGCGCCATCTTCCGCAAGGAGGCGGCGCAGATGATCGCCGCCGGGCACGGCTTCTGGCTCTTCGACATCGGCACCACCCATTTCCGCGACCCGGAGATGCTCGGCACGATCGCCGAAGGGGTGCGCGCCTACGAGGAGCTGGAGCTCCAGAACCCGACCCCCTTCCGCCCCAACGTGGCGCTGGTCTGGTCGGACGAGTCGGACTACTGGAACGCCGGGTTCTTCTCCGAAGCGGGCAAACAACTCGGCGGGGGGAACTCCCTCAAGCAGCTTGACCGCTACACCCCTGCCTTCCTCAGGCAATCGGGTGTGCCATTCGAGGAGGTTTACCTTTCCGACCTGCTGGCCGATCCCGCGGCGTACGCGGGCACCAAGGTCTTCGTGTTCGTCAACGCCGTGCGCCTCACCGCGGCGCAGCGGGCCGGTATTCGCGAGCACTTCCAGAACGGTGGGCGCACGCTGGTGTGGGACTACGCCACCGGCTACCTGGGCGATGGCGGCCTTTCGGAAAACGCCGCCGCCGACCTTCCCGGCATCGCCCTGCGGGCCGAGGCGGTGAGCCGCTTCGCCCCCGTCCGGTTCGCGGGCGGGACGGACGCTTTGGCCCAAGGGCTCTCCGGCGTCGTCGGCTTCGCGGAGAACACGCTCATCATGGGCTCGGGCAGCCTGCGCCCGTTGCCAAAGGGGTTCCACCGCTTCGTCTTCACCGACCCCGAAGCCGTGCCGCTGGCGCGCTACGAAGGGGGCGGTGTCGCCATCGCGGCCCGGCGTTTCCCCGGGTGGACGAGCGTGGCCTTCGGCGCGCCCGGGCTGCTCGACCCGGTGCTGCTCCATCGGATCGCCGAGGCCGCGAGCGCCACCACGCTGGCCCGGCCCCCGGCGGCGGTGGAGTTCAACGGGCGCTTCCTTTCGATCCACGGGTTGACGAACCGGCCGGTGGAAGTCACCCTGCCCCGGGAAAGCCGCGTCACCGATTTCGACACGGGCGAGGAGGTCGCCCGTGGGCGAAAGTTGCGCCTCCCGGTCCCCGCCGGGGAGACGCGCTGGTACAAGGTGGAGCCGGTCTCCCAATAGCCATGAAAGCCCTCATCGCCCCGATCCTGGCCTTTGCCGCCTTGCTGCCGCCGCGGAGCCCCGCCGCCTCGTACCATGTCGATGCCGCCCGTGGCAGCGACGCCGCCACCGGGGAGCAAGCCGCCCCCTTGCGCACGATCGAGCAGGCTCTTTCCAAAGCGCAGCCGGGAGATGCCGTGGTGCTCGTGCCGGGGCAGGCCCCGATCCACGAAGGCATTTTAGTGAATAACCGCTCCGGGCGGGAGGGCGCGCCGATCACCATCGAAGGCGGGGGCAACACCCTCACCGGCAGCGCCCCGCTGGACCCCGCACGGTGGGAGGAGACCCGCCCCGGCCTGCACCGCAACCTCGATCTTGCCGCCTCCATGCGGCCCAATATGATCGCGCGCTTTTCTTTCATCCACGACGGTAAGATCCGGCGGATGGGGCGAAGCTCCAAAGGGGGCTCCAAAGCGGCGTTCAAGCCGGTGGAGGCGCTCGGGCCGGGTGAATGGACGTTCGTGCCCGAAGAAAAAGCATTCTATATCGCCACGGCCCCGGGGGAGACCTTGGCCGGGTGGGAGGCCCCCTTCCACCCTAACGGCTTTGCCACCCGGGGCAGCGTCTCCCACGTCGTCGTCAAAGACCTGCACGTGCGGCATTTTTTGAATGATGGCTTCAACTTCCACGGCCACTCGCGCCACCTCTTGGTGGAGAACAGCAGCGCGACCGAGTGTGGCGATGACGGGATGAGCGCGCATGGCGATTGCCACGTCTCCGTGCGCGGCTTCACCTCCCGGGGAAACTCCACGGGCATCTGCCATATTGATGCCAGCTCCTCGGACAACGAGGCCGTGGTGCTGCTGGAGAACGTGGGCGTCAACCTCTACCTCCTCGGCAGCGGTACCCATACCTTTCGCGATCTGCGCACCGCCGCCCCCATCCGCCTTGGGAAGAAGGGCGACTCGCTCCGTGTCATCTTCACAGGGGAAGGGCCGGCGCGGAACGGAATGGGGATCGCAGAGGGCGTAGAGGTGGAGTTTGCCCCTCGGGATTAGAAAAGCATTCTTGCCGCAAGGCTTCCGCTCCGCTTTTCTAGCGGGTATCTTAACCAAAAATCATGAGCGACCCTTTTAACGCCCTCCGAAAGTTTGATCTCGGGGCCGGCAAGACCGGCCAGTATTACTCCCTGCCCGCCCTTCAGGAAGCGGGTGTAGGCAACATCTCGCGCCTGCCCGTGAGCATCCGCATCGTCCTCGAATCTGTCCTGCGCAATTGCGACGGGAAGAAGGTTTCCGAAGAGAGCGTGCGCCAGCTCGCCGCGTGGAATGCGAAGAAGCCCGCTGCGGAGGAGATCCCCTTCGTCGTCGCCCGCATCGTCTTGCAGGATTTTACCGGTGTGCCGTTGTTGGTCGACCTCGCCGCCATGCGCTCTGCCGTGGCCAAGCTCGGTAAGGATGCAAAAGCGATCGAACCGCTGGTGCCGGTGGACCTTGTGGTCGACCACTCCGTGCAGGTCGATTTTGCCGGGTCTGCCGAGGCGCTCCAGCTCAACCTCGACATGGAGTTCAAGCGCAACCGCGAGCGGTACCAGTTCCTCAAGTGGGGGCAGCAGGCGTTCAAGACCTTCGGCGTTGTGCCTCCGGGCATCGGTATCGTCCACCAGGTGAACCTTGAGTACCTCGCCAAAGGGGTGCTCCACCAGGGCGATGTCTACTACCCCGACACCCTCGTCGGCACCGACTCGCACACCACCATGATCAACGGCATCGGCATCGTTGGCTGGGGCGTGGGCGGGATTGAGGCCGAGGCGGGCATGCTCGGGCAGCCGGTTTATTTCCTGACGCCCGAGGTCGTCGGCGTCCACATCACCGGGCGTCTGCGCGAGGGTGTTACCGCGACGGATTTGGCCCTGCACGTCACACAGATGCTGCGGGCGCAGAAGGTCGTCGGCAAGTTTGTCGAGTTTTACGGCGAAGGCGCGGAGTCCCTCCCGCTACCGGATCGTGGTACTGTTGCTAACATGGCTCCCGAGTATGGGGCCACGATGGGCTTCTTCCCCGTGGATGCCGAGTCCGTCAACTACCTGCGCGCCACCGGCCGCACGGAAGAGCAGTGCGCCGCGTTTGAGAACTACTTCAAAGCTCAGGGGATGTTTGGGATGCCGCGCAAGGGCGAGGTCGACTACTCGGTTGACCTTGAGTTGAACCTGGCCGACGTGCAGCCCGGTGTCGCCGGGCCCAAGCGCCCGCAAGACCGCATCAACCTCATCGATCTTAAAGAGACGTTTGGCGAGATCCTCAGCAAGCCCGTCGCCGAAGGCGGCTACGGCAAGCCGGTGCACGACCACAGCTTCCGCGTTCCCGTGGAGCTCAATGGCAGCATGCCCGAGCAGACCACCGGGCTCGAGAGTACCGACGCCGTGCGCAACCACCCGCAGGAAGGCGAGCAGCGCAACAAGATGGAGATGGTCTCCAACCGGCCAACCGACGGCCCGGCGGAAGACTACACCGTCAACCCCTTTGGCACCGGCAACACGCAGGTGGGCAACGGCAGCGTCCTCATCGCCGCCATCACCAGCTGCACCAATACCAGCAACCCGAGCGTCATGATCGCCTCCGGCCTGCTGGCCAAGAAAGCCGTGGAGCGCGGCCTCTCGGTGGACCCCTCGGTGAAGACCTCGCTCGCCCCCGGCTCCCGCGTCGTGAGCGACTACCTCTCGCGCACCGGGCTACAGCCGTACCTCGACCAGTTGGGGTTCCAGATCGTCGGCTTCGGCTGCACCACCTGTATTGGCAACTCCGGGCCGCTGCATCCGAAGATCGAGGAAGCCATCCTCAAGCACGACCTGGTAACGGCCTCCGTCCTCTCGGGCAACCGCAACTTCGAGGCGCGCGTGCACCAGAATATCCGGGCCAACTTCCTCATGTCGCCGCCGCTCGTCGTCGCCTTTGCGCTCGCGGGCCGCATCGACCTTGATATGGCTACCGAGCCGCTCGGCACCGGCAAAGACGGCCAGCCTGTCTACCTCAAGGATATCTGGCCGACCTTGCAGGAAGTCCGCGACGCCATGGCCGCCGCCTTGGCCCCGGAGATCTTCCGCAAGCTCTACACCGACTTCTCGGAGCAGAACCCGAAGTGGAACGAAATCCCCTCCAGCGTGGGCGAGATCTACGAGTGGGATGCCGAGAGCACCTACATCCAGCACCCGCCCTTCTTCGAAGGGTTTGGCATGGAAGCGGGGACGATCACCGAGATCAAAGGGGCCCGGCCCCTCGGCATCTTTGGCGACTCCGTCACCACCGACCACATCTCCCCCGCAGGGGCCATCAAGCCGAGCTCCCCGGCGGGCAAGTACCTCGTCTCCAAAGGCGTCGAGGCGGTGGACTTCAACTCCTACGGCAGCCGCCGTGGGAATGACCGCGTGATGACGCGCGGCACCTTTGCCAATGTCCGCATCAAGAACCTCATGGTGCCGGGGGTGGAAGGCGGCGTCACCAAGCACTACCCGGATGGCGAGCAGCTTTCCATCTACGACGCCTCGGTGAAGTACCAGGATGCGGGCACCCCGCTCGTGATCATCGCCGGGCAGGAGTACGGCACCGGCTCCTCGCGCGACTGGGCGGCCAAAGGCACGCGGCTTCTCGGCGTCAAAGCCGTCGTCGCCGCGAGCTACGAGCGCATCCACCGTTCCAACCTCGTTGGCATGGGCGTGCTGCCGCTCCAGTTTGAGGAAGGGACGAATTCGCAGACCCTCGGGCTCGATGGCTCCGAGACGTTTGATGTCGTCGGCCTGAGCGAAGACTTGAAGCCCCGGCAGAATGTGGACCTCATCATCCACCGGGCAGATGGCACGAGCCAGACCGTCCCGGTGATCGTCCGGATCGACACCCCGATCGAGATCGACTACTACCGCCACGGCGGCATCCTCCCGTACGTCTTGCGGGAGATCGTCACCAAGGCGTCGTAAGGAACAATACCAGCAACCCAGTTCAACGGCCCCGCGCACTTCCGCGCGGGGCCGTTTTGCGTTTCTACCCCTTTATTCTTCTGAAGGCTGTGGAAAACCGGCTCAAAAAAATCCACGGAAGCGGCCTGTGCTTTCGTCAGGCTTCATTGAATCCGCGATTCCCTACCCGGTGAGCCCGGCGCGCATGGCGGCCAATGGGGCGTCGCGGTTAAACCAGATCTCAAACGAGAGCGCCCCTTGGTGCAGCAGCATCGAGAGGCCATTGGCCGCGCGTGCTCCGGCCGCTTCGGCATCGGCAAGGAGCGGGGTGCGGTGGGCGGTGTAAATCGTGTCGTAGACCATAAGGTACGGCTGGAGGAGCGAGGGAGGCAGCACCGGTGGGTCGCTCCGCTTCATGCCGCACGAGGTGGCGTTGATCACAAGGTCCGTATTTTCCAGAGCGGCGGCAAGGGGCCCGTGTTCCCACGGAATGGCCTCCAGCCGGGCCAGCGGCCCGAGCAGGCGCGAGCCCTGGAAGTACGGCTCCAGCTCGAAGGCCAGGGCGCGCGCTTTCTCAAACGTACGGTTGACGAGCACGAGCCGTTCGCACCCCTCCAGCGCACATTGCACCGCGATGGCGCGCCCCGCGCCGCCTCCGGCACCGAGCACCATCACGCGCAGATCCCTCACATCCACGCTGAACTCTCCCCGCACCGCGCGCACGAGGCCGGGGCCATCGGTATTGAACCCGATCAACCGCCCATCTTCCACGACGACGGTGTTGACCGCGCCGATCTTGCGCGCATGCGGGTCCACCTCATCCACGAGCGACATCACGGCGCTTTTGTGCGGGAGGGTGACATTCGTGCCGATAAACCCGGCTTGGGGGAGCAGGCGCAGCGCCTCGGCCAGCTCTTCGGGCCGGATATGCAGGCGGCAGTAGCGGGCATCCACCCCGGTGGCGGCGAGCGCGGGGTTGTGCATTTGTGGGGAGCGGGAGTGGGCCACCGGGTCGCCAAAGACGGAGAGACGGAGCGGGGGGGCTTCGTCGGCAGTGGCGGCGGGCCAATCCCGCAGGTCGGCCAGGGTGTAGACCTCTTTCATGCGGCGGCAAGCTTTGGGTGTGGGGTGGCAAGGTGTCAACCCATTGCCGCCCATTGGGGGCCAAACCGCGTGGTTTGGGTGGGAATGGAGCCCATTTGTGCTCCATTTTGCGCCAAAAACAGCATTGACGTTTCCGCGCCCTCGGGAAGACTTGCCCGAGCAAGCGCAGCACCCAACCTCTTATCGTTTATTTTAGTATGAAGACTCCCCTTATCATCCCGGCTCTTTGCCTCGTCATGGCCACCGCCTTTACCGGCTGCGAAACCCCGGGCGAAGGGGCCGCTGTTGGCGCGCTGGCCGGGGCGGCTATCGGTGCGGTTGCGGGGCAGAACATCCAGTCTGCCGCGATCGGCGCGGGGGCCGGGGCTGCTGCCGGGGCACTGGTGGGCAAGGTGAAGCAGGACGAGCGCCGCCGCCAATACCCCGGCTACTATGAAGACCGCGCCTACGGCCGTGGCGAATACCGGGAGCTCCCCGTGGCCCGCAAGACGGACCGGCGCGGCTACGTCATCAGCCCCTACAAGCCGTATGCGGTGATCGACGTGCGCGGCATCCCGCGTGGCAGCCGCGTGCTCGACCCGGTGAGCAAGCGCGAGTTTGTGAACCCGTAGCCCGGGGTAGAGAGGAGAGCGCAATTCGGAGTTATCGGAACGCAACGCCGGAATAGTCGTTTCCCCGAGGATGAGCGATAACGAACGCTCATCCAATGAAATTGACCAAACTTCTTCTTCTCACGCTTTCGGGCGTGTTCTCCTTCGCGGGAATCGCCCAGGCGACGCCCGCCGGGTATCATAATCTGGGCGGAGCCTCCGCCTTTTGGGATACGTTTAACAACGGTGCTGTTTTCTCCGGAGCGGCCGCCCAGGCCAACTCGGGCTTCACCACCGCCACGGCTGCGCAGAGCACCTCTCACGCCGCACCGTTTGGCCCTCAGGCCCCGACGAACGATACCTTCTACCATTCCTTCACACCGGGGATGACGGCAGGCCTTGAGTCTAACTGGCAGCTCACGCTCCAGACCACGACGGAAGTGACGGAGTTCTCGATTCAGTTCAAGTACAACATCTATTCGAAGAACCCCTTCTTCACTCCGGTGATTTCCGTCGGGGGTACGGATTATTCGGCCGATCTGCGCGAGGTCTATGCCGGTGGCGAGGCTAACCGCCACATCCAGATTTACTCCTGGACGGGCCTCTCCATCGCTGCGGATACCGAGTTCGTCATCAACTTTACGAACGGCACGACCTCTTCGCCTCACATGACGTTGGACGGCTTCCAGGTGAACACCGCCGTTCCCGAGCCCGGCACGTGGGCTGCTCTCGCGCTTGGCGCGGGTGTGCTCGCCGTGGGCCGTCGCCTCCGCCGCAAGGCCTAAGTGTAGCTAGCTAACCCCCTTCATTACAAAGGCCGGCTTCCCTCGCGGAGGCCGGCCTTTCTTGTTTCTCGCCGCCCCTTCTACGAGACGGTGCGGACTTGGATGGAGTCGTAGAATTTATCGCCCGCGAGCAAGTCCGTCACGATGACGACTTTGTCTCCGGGGACCACCAGCTTGCGGTCGCGCAGGTAGCGCTCTGCGGTAGCGATCATCAGGTTCGGGTCGCTCACAGCCTCACCGTTGCGCTCGATGGTCGGCTCGTTCTCAAAGGGGAAGACGATCGGGTAAGTGCCCCAGTTGATCGAGATGCGGCAGGCCACCTCGGGGCTCGGCACAAAGGCGAAGATCGGCGCATGGTTGGGCCGCTGCGCGGACACATAGTCTGCCATGATGCCGCGCCGGGTGAAGACGACAATCTTTGAGCCCTTGAGCGTGTTGGCCAGTACCACGGCGGAGTGGACGGTGCGTTGCCGATCTTGGCGAAACACGGCTTCGTTGGCGTAGCCCGCGCCGCCCGCCCGCTCGATGCGCCGGGCGATCTTATCGAGCACGCGCACACAATCCACCGGGTAGCTGCCGATGGTCGTCTCGCCCGAGAGCATGATGGCGTCGGCCTGCTCGAAGACGGCGTTGGCAACGTCCGTCACCTCGGCGCGAGTCGGCACCGGGTTGGTGATCATCGACTCCAGCATCTGCGTCGCCACGATCACCGGCCGCCCTACTTTGTGGCAGTACTTGACGATGCGGCGCTGGATGATCGGCAGCTCCTCCATGGCGCACTCGATCCCCAAGTCTCCCCGGGCGACCATGATGACATCGGTCTTCTCGATAATCTCGCGGATGTTGCGCACGGCGAGCTGGTCTTCGATCTTCGCCACGATCCGCGCGCGGCTGCGGTGTTCGCGCAGGACTTGGCGCAGCGCCTCCACGTCGCTCGGCTCGCGGCAGAAGCTTAAGGCGACAAAGTCGACCGCCAGCTCGGCACCCAGCGCCACGTCCTTGAGGTCTTTCTCGGTAAGCGGGGGGAGGTTCACCTTCACGCCGGGGAGGTTGATGTGGCGGCGTGAGCCCAGGAGCCCATCCGTCAACACCCGGCAGCGCACGCGGCCCCCGCCTTTCTCCAGCACTTCCATGTGGAGGACCCCATTATCCACCAGCACCGTGTTGCCGACGGAGACATCATCCACGAGGCCGTCGTAGTTTACATCGACGGAATACTCCTCCTGCGGCTCGGTGCCGCGCGTGCGGAACTCCACGACATCGCCCTTGTGCAGCGCGATCTTCTCCTCCAGATCCCCCGTGCGGATCGCGGGCCCCTGCGTATCCATGAGGATGCCGACCACCTCGCCCATCGCATCGGCCAGCTTGCGGATGCGGGGCACCAGCGTGCGCACCCACTCGTGGGGGGCGTGGCTCATGTTGAGGCGGAAAATATTCGTCCCCGCGAGAATCATCTCCCGCAGGGTGGCTTCAGATTCCGTAGCAGGTCCAAGGGTGCAGATAATCTTCGTCTTACGCATCGCGGGAGAAATAAAGGGGGTCTTCGGGGCCGAAAGACAATCAGATTCGTGGCCTACAGAGGGATTGGGGGCATCGTTTGGGAGTGACGCGCCCTTCTCTCCTCCCCTAGATTGCTGGGCGCACCCATGTTACTCAAAGAGCAACTTACCGCCCTGATCGGGGCAGACGCCGTCCGCGACGATGCGGAGACCCTCGCCCTCCACGCCAAAGACAAATGGTTTGCCAGCCGCACGCCCGACATCGTCGTCCTCCCGGAGACGACGGAGCAGGTGAGCCGTGTGCTCCGCTTCGCGCATGAGCACCGCATCTCCGTCACCCCGCGTGGGGCAGGTGTCGGCTACGTGGGCGGGTGTGTGCCGCTGGAGGGGGGCATCGCCCTCTCGCTCATGCGGATGAACCGGATCAAGGAGATCCACGTGGCCGATGGCGTGGCCGTGGTGGAGCCGGGGGTGATCACCGGGGATCTTCAGGCGGCGGTGCGAGAGGTCGGCCTCTACTACCCGCCAGACCCGGCGAGCCTCAAGGAATGCTCCATCGGCGGGAACATCGCCACCAATGCCGGGGGGCCGCGCTGTCTCAAGTATGGCGTTACGCGGCACTATGTCCTCGGGCTGGAGGTCGTGCTTGCCAATGGCGAGATCCTCCGCACCGGCGGGCGCACGCACAAGAACAAGACCGGCTTTGACCTCGTGGGGCCCTTTGTTGGCTCGGAGGGGTTGCTCGGCATCGTCACCGAAGCCACGCTGCGCCTCATCCCGCAGCCGCCCGCGCGCGCCTCTATCTCCGCGAGCTTTGCTTCTTTCTCCGAAGCGGCAGACGCGGTGCAGAAAGTTTTTGCCGCAGGCTACCTCCCTGCGGCCATGGAGATTGCCGATGCCTTTACCCTCAGCTCGGCGCGCGAGTTTTTGAAGACCGCCATCGTCCCCGCCGGGGAGGGGCATCTCTTGCTTGATCTCGACGGGCAGGAAGCCTCCGTGCGAGGGGAAGCGTCGGCACTGGTGGCGCTGATCCACGAGTGGGGCGCGCTCGACGTGCGCGAAGCCCATGGCGAAGAAGCGTGCGAGGCGCTCTGGGGCTTGCGGCGGCTCTTCTCGCAATCCCTCAAATCAACAGGGTTGACGAAGCTCAACGAAGACATCGTCGTCCCGCGCGGGCGCTTGGTGGATCTCGCGGAGTTTGCCGCTTACCTGCGGGAGAAGTATGGCTACCCCGTTGCCTGCTTTGGCCACGCGGGAGATGGCAACATCCACACCAACCTCATGGCGGCGGATTATGATCGCCCCGAAGTCCGCGAGAAAGTAGAGCGCGCGCTGGATGAACTCTTCGCCAAGGTGCTGGAGTGGAATGGCTCCATCACCGGAGAGCACGGCATTGGCATTGCCAAAAAGCGGTGGTGGCCGGATGCCACCTCGCCGGTAAATCGGCAGGTACACGCAGCGATCAAAGCCGCGCTCGACCCGCTCGGCATTCTCAACCCCGGCAAGTTTGTGGAAATCACGCGGGAGTAGCTGTAGACCAGCGGCCTGGAGAGGGGGATTTTACGGGGCGGTTGGAAAAATTTCCAAAAGGCTTGCAAAAAAATTCAAACGTTTTAAATTTTTCTGCAAATACCGTTCCGCTCCCCCATTTTCAGGCATTCGGTATTCCCCCCCTCAACTCCAACGTTTGTCTTAAAACCATGAAAGCATTGCTCTCCCTCATTGCCCTCTCCACCACTCTTGCAACCGCCAATCTCTCCGCCCAAACGACAAGCTGGACAGGTGCGGTGGATGGCCAGTGGGGGCTTGCGAGCAACTGGAGCCCTTCCGGAATCCCTTCGGACCTGGCGTTGACGTTCAACGATGTTGCCAACCAGGCAATCAACCTCGGGGGAGTGGAGCGCCTGGTGCAGGGGTTGACGTTCAATTCCACCACGCCGTATACCTTCACCAACGGGACGCTCCGGTTCAACGCAACCTCCACCATCCTGCAGAATGGCAGCGGGGGGATTTCGTTCAGTGCCCCGGTGGATATCCGCCACACCCGGTTGAGCGTGGGTGGCTCCGGTAGCGGAGGTGTGGTGTTTGACGGGTTGCGCCTCAATCGGGGTAGTGGAACGACGACCACCCTGACCGCCCAGCGTAAGGGGATTGTCATCGGTGGGGTGATCACCTCCGACATGGACGGTAGCAATACATTTGGGGTTACCTCAAATGTTGGGTCTGAAATTCGAATCACCGGGAGCATTCAGGACAATGGACCCACCAAACGGGTGACTCTGGGAATCAATGGAACGGGATCTGCGTCGGGAGTTGTCTATCTTGAAGGGGCCAATAGCTATACCGGAAATACCTCCATTAATAATGCAGGTACTTTGATCGTTACGGGTACCAACTCAGGCGGGGCGCGGGTAAATATTAATAAAGGCCTTCTCGGAGGTACGGGAAGGATTGGTATCGCCACGACCAGTCATGTAGATTTTGGCTTGGACTCGGGTGATGTTGCGACGCTTTCCCCGGGAGATCCGAGGGCCAATGGTGGCATTGGAACTCTGGTATTTGACGGAGGGGGGACGAATGCCATCGTGGCATTGCGGATTGGCGGAAGAGCCCGGTTTGAATTTGACCTCGGGGCGGTGAATGCCTCCGACAAGATTGTATTTGAAAACTTTGCCGTGGGAGGCGGCGGAGCCTCTACAACTGCGGAGGCTGGAGGGATCACATTCCTCTTTCGCGAGGCGGACGGGTTTCAGGCTGGTGGGGTGTATAACCTGATCGAGTTTGCTGCCGCCTCTTCCATCGCTCTCGACCGATTTGCCGTTTCGATGGATAGCGAGGTCTTTGGAACCTTTGGCTATAGCGACAATACGTTGACGTTCACCGCAGTTCCCGAGCCATCTGTATTGAGCGGTGTAGGGCTTCTTTCCATGGGTGCATTTCTTTTTCAGCGGAGGAAGATTCGCAGCGCAAAGTAAGCGGGAGAAGGAATCATGATTCTCCCAACCACCAGCCGGCTTTCGCGAGCCCTCCTTCTGGGACTACTGGTCGCCGCTCCATGTGTGGGTGTGGCGACCGAGGCGGGTGGCGGTCATCAGCTCTACTTCAGTGGAGCGTTTGTGCGGACAGTTCCGGGGGAGGAGTGGTCTATTCGAATCACCGGCCGGGTGCCGTCGCTTTCGGGTTGCTACCTGTTGGTGCATGATGCCAAGGGCAATGTACGGCACGAGCAGGCGATCGCGCAGGGGGATTATGAAGATAACCCCCTGGAGATCCGAATCCCAAAGAGCGAAAGGGCCGAAGACCTGCGTTGTGTGATCATTGGCCAGCAAGAGGATGTCATGGGGGTGAATCTTCCGCTGACTACGCTCGCCTATGAAGTCTATGGAGGAAAACACTTTGGGAAGCGGTCTGCCGATATCCTCTACTTCCGGCCAGAGGGCCCGAATGCAGAGTTGGCGATATGGGGTTCAGCCGGTTCGGTAAAAGTGCTCAAGGAGGGGCGCCTTCTTCTGGAGGCAAAGCCGGAGACTGCCAAGCGCAAGTCTCCTGTGGCTTTCCATTTCACCCCAGGGGAGCTTTACCAGCTTGATACCTCTCACACCTTTTATTTCGGGATGTCCCATGTCGCCTATCTGGCCTTTGAACCGGGCCGCCTTTTTCAGCCTGACCCAGCCCTTGCCTCGGCCCCTTGGTGGCAAAGCCCTCCGCATGCGGCTAACGCAGAGCCCTAGTGTCTAGTCCCATGATCCTTTGCATTCTCATACCGGCCCTGCTTTTTCTGGCTCCGCTGGCCTGTTCGGGGGAAACCTTCCGGCAATATCCGTTCCCGTGGGACGCTCATGAACAGGTCGAAACCCGGAGAGGCGGGGTGCTCTCCATCGAAAGAGAAATCTTTGAACGGGGAGATCGGAGTGGTTGTTTTGCCATCGGGTATCTCAGTGAAGGGCCGCGGGAGACGAACGATCTTGAAGCCCATTGGCAGGTGCGTTTCGGGGCGAAGACCATCGCCTCCGGGAAGGAGACGATGGAGCAGGGGATGGTCGTGGTCGACTTTTCCCTCCAAGGCCTTGCGGAGGGGGGGTATGAAGTCAAAGCCTCGCTGGTACGCGGGGCGGAGACGATCTGGGAAGAGAAAAAAAACTTCATCCTGCGTGCCGATGGCGAGCCTCCATCCGCGCAGAAGGGAAGGATTCCGCTGGTGCTGCCTGCGGGAGTCCCCCCGACGAGCGAAGGGTACCCGTTGACATTCGGGGTGCCCTTTCCAAAGGGAGGGCTTGCTGATCTCTCCAAGATTCGCCTCGTGGATGCACGGGGCGAACCGGTAGCGGCACAGTTCACCGTGCGGGGGTATTGGGGTTCCGGAGTGAATGCGGATATTCGTTGGCTGGGAGTTGATTTCCAATCTCCTGAAGCAGGAGCTTGGTGGCCGCAACGCCAGGAGACACCGTATTTCCTGGAGTATGGTGAGGCACATCCCTCGGTGTTGCCCGCGGGGCGCTTGCAGATTCGCCAGGAGAAAGAGGGGGTGTATGTCGATACCGGACGTCTCCGCTTCAAAGTACCTTCCCGGCGTTTCAACCTTTTTGATGAAGTCTTTCTGGATGGCAGGAAGGTGCTTGCGCAGGGAGGAGAAGGTGGGGCCTACCTTATCGACCACGAAGGGGCTACCTACCGGGCGGCAAACGATGTCGAGCCGCTTCTTACCGTCGAAGAGGAAGGCCCCCTGCGCGTCGTCATTCGCGTTGAAGGATGGTACGTGAAGGACGGGACTTCCGGGGAAACCCAAAGCTTCCGCCTTCCTACCGACCGGTTGTGCAAATTTGTGACCCGGGTTGAAGCTTACGCGGGGCTGTCGTGGGTACGAGTCCTTCACCAGTGGATCAATACAAGCGATAGCTTTAAAGTACGCTTTCAGGATGTCGGAGTTTCACTCGTTCATGCTGGAATCCATGAAGTGGAGTTTGGAGTGGAAGGCGCACCCCCCATCAAATGCCTTGTGGAGGAGGGTGGAGTTTGCCTTCTCCAGCACCGTCATCACCAGTTCGAGGTCCATACCCATGGAGAGCGGCCGGTCATTGAGGGGGAAAAGAGCGATGGAAGCGTAATGGCCATCGATCAAATGGGCCAAACGGTGACGATCAGCCACCGGGAAACCTGGCAACGCTTTCCGAAAGAGTTGGAGGTGCTGCCCGACCGCCTCACATTACACGTTTGGCCAGTTCACGGTCGCGACCACCCGGAGATCGATTCCTACGCCCGGGATCGCTACCATCAACATTGGTTTTCGCATCAGGGGCGCGTGCTCAACCTCACCTTTCCATGGCAGAGCCTCCTGACGGTATTCCGTTTTGCAGATAGCCCCTCCATCGATATCTATAAACCAGGTGGTACTGCGATGGGGGGGATCCATGCCAGTGCGATGGGCACCGCCATCACTAGTGATTTCATGGTGCACTTCGGGGAGAAGACCGAGGCGGAGGCTACCCGTAAGGCCGTGGCGGCATTTCAAGCTCGCCCCACGGCGCTTGCCGAACCGTCGTGGACAGCGGCCTCCGGAGCCCTGGGCCCTATCCACCCCTACGACCCCGAATCATTCAGCCTATACGAGCAGGCCGCCCAGGATGCCATATTTGGCATGTGGAAGCTGCAAGACTATACCGAAGAGTATGGGATGTACCTCTACCGAGGCTGGCACCACGGCATTTACGAAGGAGAAGGGCATTGGAGCCCCTACCGGCTCTACAGTGCGGGCCATCATTATGAGCCCTACTTGCCATGGCTCTACTTTGCCCGGAGCGGAGACCCGGGGTATGCCGGAATCGGCCAGCCCACCATCCGGCATGTGACGGACTTGGGCATCATTCGGTATAATGACCCCGCTTACGAGCATCGTGAGTATTTCTCGCAACAGGGGCGGTTGCCAGGGTCCACCCGGCACAGTAATGGCTTTGTTTTATGGGGGGGAGATCATGCAGCCCTCGGCCACCCTACCTGCTATGGCGGGATAATGCTGGCATATTACCTTACGGGCGACCTCTCCTTGAAGGAGGTTGTGAACCAGTGGAAACACACCTTGCTTGAAGACCGCGGCAACCCCGAGATCCCCAAGGCCATCCGCAATCGCCCCGGCCGCGACAACAACAATGGGCTGGGTGAGCTGATCGATCTCTACCAGCTTACTTATGACCCACGTTTACTGCTCCTGATGGAGCCGTGGGTCGAGCGCATGAAGGAGAATCTCTATACCTGGGGAAGAGGCGTGCCCAATACCTTGTTCTTCCGGCGTACCCCCGAGATTCGCAACCGCTTGGTTGAAGCCGCAAGAGAACGACAGCATGGAAGGGATATTTCCCTCCACGGCGCCTTTAACTTTCATTCCCCCGAGGCAGTCTTCTCCTTGGCGGGTGGGTTGGACACTACGGGCGGCTTCGATGCAGCGGCTCTCGCGGAATGTGATATTGCCCGATACCTCCGGGATGCAGCCACCTTTTCAGACCCAATGACGAAAAGCCGGCCTGCCCATTCCATTGCAGATCGCTACCTCTACCTTCCCTACCTCTTAAAGTCCGGAACGCGCCTCGCAGGAGAGGGGGGAGCTTTGCAAGTGCTGCCACTCGGAACTTGGTCGAAAGAAGGCCGCCCGAGCCGTGTAATCGTAGAGGAGGAGGAAGATGGTGATCTCGTTTTAACGCTCAAGGGGCGGCTTCGCTCTCAGGAGGCTCGGGTGGAAGTGGTTCGGCCTGACGGCATTTTGGCTCATCATGAAAACCTCGCTCCGGAACCCAATCTGAACCGCTCTATTCGGATACCGAAAGATGGGCAAACGGGCGCTTACATTATCGACCTCTGGCTTCGAGGTGATAGCGATCTGCTCCTGCTGCCACTTACCAATCTTCCCAAGGAGGTCTACCCTGTGACCCGGTGGAGTCAGGCAGTGCCCTCCACCTATTATGTCGGGGCTCCCAATGCTTCAGGGGGGCGTCTGGAGTTTGCAGGAGGGTCAGGAGCGCTCTCCCTTCATGCTGAAACCGACGGGCGTCTGCTGGGGAAGCATCCCCTCCATGGTGAAGCTCCGCTAAGTGTCCCATTTCCATCCGGAGGTGTCCGGCTTACCGCAGGGGGGCGTTGGGTGTTTAGTGGGGATGCGCGGCCACTGATTCTCTCCTGTTCACCTGCGGCCTTCTTTATGCCCGACGAGCAAGTATTAACGTTTCGTCCGAAAGGGGCCACCCCGTAAATCTGGATCAACACCTCTTGAAGTCTATCTGTTTCACACGCCATGCCTTATTTAACCATCAGAGAGCCAAATAAGCTGCCGATCCGGAAAACCGCTGGGTGGACATTGCTGGAAGCATTGGCGGCCATCACCGTATTGGGAGTGCTCTTGGTCTTCCTGTTTCCGCTATTTTCCAAGGCGCGCTTGGGATCTGAGCAAACATCGTGTGTAGCCAACCTGCGGTTGATCAATCACGCCGTTCTCCAACATGTCATGGAACGCGACGGTCGGTTTATGGAGATGTACTACGACTGGTATGATCCCGCCAGCAGCGCCGTCGCGGAAGATGTGATCGGGCGGTTAATGGGAATTCCCAATCCGCGTCGGTCTCCATTAAGAGGTCTTTCTGGCCGCAAGTACGATACGTTCTTCACATGCCCTACCGTGAAGCGCCTCCAGCCTGCGCCCGATACGGCGTGGAACCGTACCTATGGGATCAACTACTACTATGTTGCCTGGGCCGATGCATCATCGGACAATATTCCCAAACGCATGGGGCGTGTACCTATGCCGTCCCGAATGATCACTTTCAGTGAAAGCGCTACAATATCGGGGGGCGGGGTTCGGACTGTAATGGCAGGGTACATCCTGCCGTCTACTGTGGATGTCCTTGCCTACCCTCACCAAGGAAAGCAGAACGCTGCGTTCCTCGATGGGCATATTGCATTGGTCGATCAATCCGTTCTCTCCAACAAAGCTATCCAAAATGAGGTTTGGGGAAATCTGGGTAAAGCGAAGTAGCTAGCATAACCCGGGAGACGAAACCCGTGTGAAGAGCGTGCCTGCACTCTCTGAGGGACCACTGTACTCCGATGGAGCGGAGAAACACCACCAAATGAGGTGGAAAGCTCCGGAAGGCCGGGCCTCCACATTGAATATCGGATACCATGAAACAACCAACTAAACGATGGCTGGGCGCCGCCTTTGCTGCATTATTAGCCCCCGTCCTTTGCATTGCCGATACCCTAAAGCCGGGGCCGTACACCGTTACGGATATCGGTTCGCCACTCCACGCCAATACGCTTGCCCAGGAGGTCATGTTTGAAACGAGCAACCAGCAGTTGCATCTTCTGATGAACTATATTGTAGGGCGCTACACACTATTTCCCCAGCAGATCGCACATATCAACCTCACGACCGGGCAGGTGCGCCTCTTCGAGGGCGCCATTGGGAGACCGAGTACCAATGGCCCTGCATTCGTAGATGACAAGGTTTACCTTGCGAGTAGTCATGGGGGGCAATTGATTGAGTATAATGCGGCAACGGGTGCCGTGACGCCACTGGGGTTGCTTTCGCAAAGTGGGGCCCAGCGGTTGGTGGTTGGAGATGATGGTGCCATCTATATCGGGGCGTATGGGGGTGGAGGAGGGCAACCTGCGGGGTCTGGCGGTGGTGTCGAGCGCTATGACCCTTCGACGGGAGTGCGGACCAACTATGGCCCCATGGATCCGGCTTTTGTTGGTTTGCAGTATGCTCACAGCCTGGGGGCGGATAGACGGTATATCTATGTCGGCCTAGGGCAGCAGCCTTGGTATTTGGCGATCTATGATACCCAGACAGGTAGCCGTGAGCTGAAATGGAAAGCGGAGAACGATACCTCAGGAGTTGTCTATAAAGGTGTCAATGGAGGCTGGTATTATATTCGGCATAACAAGGCGAAAAATAACCTTAAAAAGTATTACAGGCTAGTGGAAGGAGAGGCGGTGGAGATTCCTAAAAGCGAGTTTCCGGAGACTGTCCCATCCTATCAGTTGGGGAATCTGGCCCTCGGTTCGGAGAACTTTGAAGCGGTTTACGGGTGTAAGGTAAGGTTGGACAACGCCTATCCGACGAACCTGAATGCGGGCACCGCCTCATGGTCGTGGCAGCTATCGGGAGCCCCCCATTGGCAGGAGGCGACGCTTTCCGGCTTCCGTGTCGAACCGGTTAAAACGCGGAGGCTCTATCGGGTTGATGCAGATTACATGCTCGGCTTCCCGGATTTCTACGGCCCTGTCTTTCTCTTTAACCCCGAAACCCAAGTCTCTATGGAGCTGGGGAGGAGTGAGTACAACTTCTATGATGCCTTGGTAACGAGCAACTACCCCCGGTATCCCATCTTCCTGGCGGGCTACACTGCCGTTACCATGCAGTATCATCTCACACTTCCCTGGAGTTTGACGCAATCGACCCCCGACCCGGGAGCCCCCGGGGTCAATCCGCTTCATCTTGGCTATACCGGTGCCATTGCGGGGAAGTACCATCTCTACCTGGCCCAGGATGCCTCAGGCACCATTTATACCGGGGTTCACCACGAGCGGGATTCCACGGGGGGATCATTGGCATGGTATCACCCCGCTACCGGAGCCAAGGGGGGGGATCGGGATACGTTTATCAACGACGATATTAAAGATGTCATTGTTGTGGAAGCCGGAACCAAGGTTGTCGTGAGCACGGAGGCCGTTGGGCGTGAAGGTGCGGGGAAGATTTTTATCATGGATGCTGCCTCCAAAACCATTCTCAGAAGCTTCAACTGCCCTACCGGGCACGTGCATTCCGGAAAGCTGGCGGAGGCGGAATCGGGGTATGTCTTTGGAGTAGCTGCCGACCGAATGTACAAGATCAACACGACAACTGGAGAGGTGGTCTTCAATGAGAGCCTGGGCGGGCAGGCATTTGGCGCAAGCTCCAACTCGCTGGAAAGGCGTTTGGTGAGGGGGCCGGATCGGCGTCTCTGGATGTTTATCAATAATGATCTCTATCGTATCGACGAGCGGTATGGGGGGAGCCGGCAGTATGTGCTCTCGATGCCCTCTGCAAGCAGCATCGCGTTTAGTGGAGTCGATCTCTATTTCCTTGGCTCCAGCATTAAGGTGATCCGTGGAATGTTTGTTGATACCACCAAGCCCAAGAAGGTTACTAATCTCGTTGCCGAACCGGCTTCAACGCAGGAGATCGACCTAAGCTGGGATGCGGCGGTCGATAATGTGCGGACGGTTGCCTACCACGTCTATCGGAATGGAAGCCTGGTGGACGTTTGTGAAGAAATCCTTTATCGGGACCATGGCCTTTCGACCGGAACCCAGTATTCCTACCAGGTCCGCGCGGTGGATGCCGCCGGCAATGCCTCCGATTTTGGAGTGGCTCGTACGGCTGCAACCCTCCCCTAACGCGGTCTAATCTGGGGCAAAGTCAGGAGGGCGATATGCGGTGTGTGGAGCAAGTGTGAATGATTGATGATAAGTGATGAAGTATTATATAAGTCTTGGAAGAGGGTTGGCTGTGTTGCGCCTATTGCTGGTCCTGGTTATCTCGTGTGGAGGGGTTTCATGCCCGGGGGCGGAGGGGGGAGTGCGCCTCAGGGTACAAGGGCTACCCAATAGCGTCGATACGTCACCCGCCAACCTCGCCAACTGGCGCGTGGTCGAAGCCTTTGAGAAAAGGCATCCAAACATCCGTCTCGTTGCTGCCGAAGGGTTGCAGATTGAGGGGATTGTCCCGGAGGCGGTCACGATCATGGCGATTGCCGGGGGGGTCGCACCAGACGTGCTGGCATTGAACTTTCGGAGCATGGACAGCTTTGTACGACAAGGAATGGTTGCTCCGTTGGAGGAGTTTCTCAAGCGGGAGCCGGATGGCGGGGAGGCGATTCTCAACCGTATTTTGCCGCAGGTTCGGGGGGTGGTCGAGCGTCGGGGGCCAGATGGCGCACAGCGCATCTATGGGCTTCCAAACGCTTTGATGGTACGGGGTGTCTACTTCAACCGCGAACGCTTTCGCGCCAGCGGTTTGCCTGAGCGCGCTCCTGCAGATTGGGAGGAGCTGCTGGAGTTCTCCCGGAAGCTTAAAGAGGCCAATGCAGGGTACCCCGGTTTTCTCCTCGACTCAGGGCAGACAGCGAGTTGGGATCTTATCGGCTTTCTGTGGTCTGCGGGAGGCGAGGCGGTTGAGGAGGTAGCGCCCGACCAATGGCGAGCGACTTTTGACAGTCATGCCGCTGTACTGGCTTACCTCTTTTACTACCGGATTGTAGAGGCCGAACGTCTGGCTATTCGCGCCAAGATGAATGTCTTGAGCCGCCAGGAGAAAGAACGGATCGGGATGAGGTTTGGCTACCTCGGCGATGCGTCGGGCATGAACCCCGATCTTTGGGGGTTCGGAGCAATGCCCAAGGGGCCGGCCGGTCTCCATGGTTCAGAACTGAATGCGAAGATCCTGAGTGTCTACTCCGGGATTGCGGATCCGGGAACCCGCATGGCGGCTTGGGAATACGTTCGATTTGTGACAAGCGAAGAGGCGGAGCGCATTCGTACAGAAACGTTCATCGAGCTGGGGCAGGTGCACCTCGTTAGCCCCATCACCCTGCGGAAGTTTGGGTACGAACGCTACCTTGCGTTGATGCCCCCGGAGCTTGAACAAGCGCTGATCACAGCCTATCAGGACGGCAAACCGGAGCCCAATGGATATAATTGCAATCTCGTTTACAGCGAGATGACTTACCCGATCGACCAGATACTCCTAAGCAGGGAAGTTCGCGCTGCTTGGGATGCGGGAGACCGAAAGGAGCTCGAAGCCCTCGTACAAACCACGCTCGACCGTGCGGTGGCGAAGACAAATGAACGGATGATTGGGTACGTTTCTCCGGAGAACCTGTCGTTGCGCCGGAAGGTGGCGAGTGTCGTGGTGGTGTTGATCATCGCGTCATTTACGTGGATCGGCTGGTATGTCTCCCGGATCTTTAGCCGGAGCGCGGCCATGCTCAATCGCCCGGTCAATGGGCGTACGATCATCCCCTGGCTTTGCCTGGCCCCGGCCCTCTTGCTCATCTTTGTCTGGCAATATGTGCCAGTGGCCCGGGGGACGGTGATGGCGTTTCTCGATTACCATATTGTCCTGAAGTCGACCTTCGTGGGTTTGGATAACTTTGCAAACGTCCTTTTCGACCGGACCTTCTGGAATGGGATGTTGGCCACCGTACACTTTGCGCTGTGGACTTTGACGCTCGGCTTTGCCACTCCCATTCTCCTTGCTTACGGTCTGCATCTGATTCCCAAGCACAAGATCTTTTTCCGGGTTCTTTACTACCTCCCCGCGGTAATCAGCTCTACCGCCGTCTTCTTCCTTTGGAGAGAGCTTTTCGGTCTGGAAGGCATTATGAACCAGCTTATCAGAATGCTTGGGTTTGAAGGGCGGCGCGCTTGGACGGAAGACCCTTACCTAGCCATGCTAACGTGTGTGATTCCCGGCGTTTGGGCTGGTGCCGGGCCGGGGTGTCTCATTTACCTCGCCGCTCTCAAAACCATCCCGGGAGAGCAGTTTGAGGCTGCCGAGATCGACGGTGCGGGCTTCTGGCAAAAGACACGTCTCATCGTCCTCCCAAGCCTTAAGGCATTGATCTTCATTAACTTTATCGGGGCGGTATCGGCGGCATTCCATGGTGCTACCAATATCCTCATTATGACCGGAGGCGGGCCCAATGGGATTACCGAAGTCGCCTCTTTGCTTATCTTTTTTGAGGCGTTTACCCGGCTGCGCTTCGGCCCGGCCACGGCCATGGCGTGGATTCTGGGCAGCATGTTGGTCGGCTTCACGGTGATTCAGCTTAAGCGGCTCAGCCAAATGGAATTCAAGACTGCGAAATAGACCATGTTTTTCTCTCCTACTTCCGAGCGTTCTCTTCGGGTAAGAATGCTCTATCTTTCGATCTATATTCTCCTCTCCCTAGGTGCGGTGACGATGGTGATTCCTTTCGTCATCATGATTGCAGGCTCCGTGGAGTCTTCGTCGCAGTTTGTTGATTCAGTGGCCTTCCCCCGTTACACGACGGATCGGACGGCCCTCTGGCGCCGCTTCCTCGAAGCAAAGTACCAGGGGAACCCAAGCTTGCTGCGCATGGCATGGGGCGACTCCGGGGCAAACTACCTCGAAGAGGAGCTTCCTCCGCATGCTCTGGAGGAGACGGCAACATGGGAAGCCTTTACAAAGGAGGTTTCATTTCGAGAGCCGCTCCAAAGTATCGGCTTCATCCGGAATGGAAACCGGCTGCCCTCCTATTATGGACGGGAGTTTCGGCTGCACTTGTTAAAGCAGTATGATGGCGACTTGGGGCGGCTCAATCAAAGCCTGCAGACGCGGTTTTCCGTGCCATCGGCCATCACCGTCCCCATCGTTAACATTAACGGTGCTTCGGTTCGGCAGACGCCTCTTGTGGAAGCATTCTACTCGTTTGCAGCCACCGTGCCTGCCAGTCGGAAGTTTGCGTGGGATGCCGGGGGCTACTACCGGGCGGTCTTTCTCCCACGGCTTCTGGGGCCGGATGTTTCCGCGTACAACCAGAAGTACGGCACCTCCCACGCGAGCTATCGTGAGGTTCCCTTCCCCACGGTGCAGCCGGAGGAGGGGAGCGATCTCTGGTTTCTGTTCGTTTCCCGGGAGCTGCGGCCAGACTTTGTGGAGCTGACCGAAGCGGGTCGTCAGCGCCAGCGGGAGACGGGCCTAGGTAAGATGGAGTTCATCAACCTAAAAGCTCAGGAGGGAGATCTTCGCGTTTCCAGCCTCGATTGCATCTTCGCGCAGTGGGCTGAGGATCGCATGGGAATTTCGAGGGCGCGCATCCCTCAGCGAGCGCTTGATTGGGCGGAATTTGAAGCGGAGTCAGGTTTCTGGAAGCGGCAGTTTCTGGTGCAGAACTACCTTGCCGTATTTGATGAAGTCTTTGCCCAAGGGCGAGCCTTGATGAATACCCTCATTCTGGTGACCCTCGTCGTCTGCGGTACGCTGATCGTAAACCCTCTTGCGGCTTACGCGCTCTCGCGCTTCAAGATGCGGAAGACGTACCACATCCTCATCTTTTGCCTGGCAACGATCGCGTTTCCTGCCGAAGTCACCATGATCCCCGTCTTCCTTCAGATGAAGGAACTTCACCTTCTCAATACTTTTGGCGCATTAGTCATTCCAGGGTTGGCCAATGGCTTCTCCATCTTTCTGCTCAAAGGCTTTTTCGACAGCCTGCCTCAGGAGCTTTATGAAGCGGCAGAGATCGATGGCGCCAGTGAGTGGACGATGTTTTGGCACATCGCCATGAACCTTTCGCGGCCGATCCTTGCCGTCAAGGCGCTCGCCGCGTTTGTGGGAGCTTATGGAATGTTCTTCTACGCCCTCATCCTCGCGCCCGATCCGGAGATGTGGACCATCATGGTCTATATCTATCAGCTCAGGCAGCTTGCCGACTCGCCCGTGGTCTACGCTTCATTGATTCTAACGGCGATCCCCACTCTGCTGGTCTTCGTCTTCTGCCAAAATATTATCCTCAGAGGCATTGTCGTCCCTTCAGAGAAGTAGGCAGGAGGGTTTATCCGCTCACTGTCGCGGGATTTAGGGATGCGCGTCCATTTTTCCCCTTGAACTTGGACCCGCCGGGGCAGGAGGATCATTCCCGCCATGCACCGCTTCTACATCCCGCCCGCTCGTTGGAACCCGGAGGCCCCCGCGCTCGATGCCGCCGAGACGCACCACGCGCTCGATGTCGTGCGGCTCCAGCCCGGGGCGCGGGCGGTGGTGTTCAATGGCGAGGGCGAGGAGGTGACGGTGGAGGTGGCCTCTGTCGGCAAGCGCGAGCTGACGCTGCGCCCCTTGCACCGGGCGCAGAGCGCGCCGCTGCCCGCGCGCATCACGCTCGCGCAGGCGATCCCCAAGGGGAAGAATATGGACCTCATCGTGCAAAAAGCGACGGAGCTGGGCGCGGCTGAGGTTGTGCCGCTCTTGAGCGAGCGCACCATCATCCGGCTTGACCCCGCCGAGGCCGCCCGCAAGCAGGAGAAGTGGCAGGCCATTGCGATTGAGGCCGCCAAACAGTGTGGCCAAAACTGGCTGCCCACCGTAGCGGCTCCGCAGACTCCGAAGGCATTTCTGGAAAGCGCGGCGGGGTACGAGGTGGTGCTCATCGCCTCGCTCCAGCCCGGGGCGCGGCATCCTAAAGCCGTGCTTGCCGAGGCCGAGGCCACGCTGGGGAGGCGGCCTACGAGCGCGCTGGTGCTTGTCGGCCCAGAGGGAGACTTTACCCCGGCGGAGATATCGCTCGCCCTGGGGAACGGCTGCCTCCCGATCACGCTCGGGCCGATCATCCTGCGCACGGAGACGGCGGCGCTTTACTGCCTGAGCGTCCTCGGGTACGAACTGCTTGCATCGTGATCCTCGCCGCCGTAGCGCCGGTCTTTGTCATCATCGCCATCGGATTTCTGATGCGGCGGATGCGGGTGCTTACCGCCGAGGCCGATGCCACGCTTCTGCGGATCTGTGTGAACCTTCTTTACCCGTGCCTCATCGGCTCCACCATCGTGGGCAACGCGCTCTTGCGCGAGCGGGTCAACCTCTGGCTGCCGCCGCTGGCGGGGGCGTTTACCGTGGCGGTCGGGTATGTGGCGGCTTTTGGCGTGGCGCGGCTGCTGCGGCTGCCGAGCGGGCGCGAGGTGCGCACGTTTGTCTATGTCGCCGCGATTTATAACTACGGCTACACGGCGATCCCGCTGGTGGAGCAGCTCTTTGGGCAGAAGGCGCTCGGCGTGCTCTTCATGCACAATCTCGGGGTGGAGGTTGTGTTTTGGGTCGGGGCGAGCTTGATCCTCGCGCGCCAGTCGGGCGGCAAGAGCGAGCCGGTGTGGCGTTCGCTTTGCAACCCGCCGGTGGTGGCGATCGTGGTGGCCATGTTGCTCAACCTCGCCGGGGCGGGGGAGTGGCTGCCTCGTTGGATCTTCAATGCCATGGCGATGGTGGGAGCCTCGGCGATCCCGATGGCGCTCCTGCTCACCGGGGCCACGCTGTGCGACTTTGCCCGCGAAGCCCGCCCCACGCGGCAGGGGGTGCGGGCTACGCTTGGGGCCACGGTGCTGCGGCTGGCGATCTTGCCGTTTGTCTTTCTGGCGCTGGCGAGGTGGCTGCCGTGCCCGTTGGCGCTCAAGCAGGTGTTGGTGGTGCAGTCGGCCATGCCATGTGCGATGCTCCCCATTGTCCTTACCAAGCACCACAAGGGCGATACGGCCATGGCCGTGCAGATTGTGATCGTAACGACAGCGCTCGCGCTCTTTACCATCCCGTACTGGATCCGCTTTGGTCTTCGTTTCGCGGGGATTGAGTGACTAGCGAACTGTAATCTGCAGCCCGCCTGTAGAAGCAGGAGGGGACGATCACGAATGGCATTAAGTTAAGGCCCATTTAGGATGTTTACAGGGGTTTCGAAGCCACCCTTAGCGTTTTTTGAGCATCCTATCGATACCTGAAAGTCGTGAACGATCCGCTCAGCCATCAAAAGTAGTTCGTTCGACGTGCCGAAGCGGGTTCAAAGAAGCAAAAATGCAGGCGATTTACTCTGAACCCCCTTAACTTAATGCCATTCGGGTCGGTCACTAGTGTTTACAATTGACGGAGGCTAGGGTTCGAAAGACTCTCAAGGTGGATGGCACCCACGAATCGAATACGAGTGGGCGATTTGCCACGTGATGAACCGGGGGATTGCGGAAGAGCTACACATAGGAATGTGGACCCATCTTGCAAACATGCTATATCACTGAATAGCAAAATGGGCATTGTAAATCCTAGGGATTGCCCCCCTCATCAGGCCTCCTCGTTCAAATCAGACATGCCGTCGGCAAATTAAGTCTGCTAATCGGCCACTGAAAATGAAAATTAAAAGCCATACAACCAAGACGCTTGAAGGTTGGCTTAAAGCATATGGATCATCGATTCCCCGGAAAAAGCGAAAGGGGGTTTGGGATCCCTCTTTCCAAGCCAAACTGTTTTCTAGAAAGATATGAAGAAAGTAGAGAACGCCCGATACAACGCCAATCAAAGAGACAATTCGAATCCAAATTGTAATAAGGGCCTTTACTTCCATCGGCGGTAGGCTGTCGAAAAATGATGCTCCTGACAAGATGGAAAATCGTGCATTCTCCAAGTCCCTCAAGACTTTTGAAGTTTTTTGCGATAAAGGGTTGTTTTTGAAGCCGGTCAAGTTGAGCGGGAGGCCGCCCCCGTATTTGACAAACGAGCTTCGCAAACGGGGTTCGAAAGGAGGCGATGTGGAGATGTATGAAAAGGGAGGAGCTGTTGATTTTCGAGGAGTGGATCAGATTTATTAGAAGTTGTTGACTCACCCCTAACCTACCTGCGGCGCTCGCGCTCTTTACCATCCCGTACTGGATCCGCTTTGGTCTTTGTTTCGCGGGGATTGAGTAATTATCGAACAATAATCTCCAGCCCGGCTTCAGCCCGTAGCGCCTCCAGCGGTGGCTCGCCCACGGGGAGATTGCGCAGCCGCTCGCTTGCGCAGCCATCGGCCCGGAAGCGCTGGAGCACCCAGCGGCTGCATCCGGCTTCACGCAGTGTGCGCGCCATGGTATGCAGCGCCGCTTCGGGCAGGAGCGCAGGGTGCCAGGTGGTGCGTATTTCGTAGGGGGTGCCCGAGGCAAGCAGGAGGCGCATGCTCTCCCGCGCGCGGTGTCCGTGGTGGGTCTGTGTCACCGGGGCATAGGCGTCAAAGGGCGCTTTGAAGTCGAAGCCCACCCAATCGAGCCATGGGAGCAGTGCGGCTAGCCGCCCGGGGTGCGGCCCCCCGGTATGCAGCCCCGTTTTGAAACCGAGCGCCCGCACCGCTTGCACGGCGGGCAGGAGCGCGGGCTGCACCGTCGCCTCGCCGCCGCTGAAGACCACGGCGTCGAGCAAACCGCGCCGCCGCTCCAGCCACCCCAGCACTTCGGGCCACTCGGGGCCTTCGCCCTGGCCGAAGGGGATGAGGTGCGGGTTGTGGCAGTAGTGGCAGGCCCACGGGCACCCTTGGCAGAAGACGACGGCGGCCAGCTCGCCCGGCCAATCGACCAGGGAGAGGCGCTCCAGCCCGCCGATGTGGAGCGGAGCCGGAGCGCCTGTCGTACCGCCGGGGCGTGCCGTGTTCACGCCACCTTGCGGCAGCGTTCTTCGCGGAAGAAGCGCCGCTCGCGGTGCTCTCCCTTTTTGCCGGTATTAAAGCTGGAGACCGGGCGGTGGTAGCCCATCACACGGGTCCAGACTTCACAGGGTTGGCGTTCGTGGTCTTCGAGGGGTGGTTTGGTTTTCATAAAGACTAGGCAATGACTAGGCACACTCGGCCTGCTTGCGGGCGAGGATCTCTTCATCACACCGGGGGCAGAACGGGTGTTCGCCCGCCAGGTAGCCATGCGTTGGGCAGATGGAGAAGGTGGGGGTAATGGTAATGTACGGAAGCGAAAAGCGCTCCAGCGCGCGGCGCACCAGCTTGGCGCATGCCTTGGGCGTGGAGATGCGTTGTGCCATGTAGAGGTGCAGGACGGTGCCGCCGGTGTAGCGGGTTTGCAGGGCGTCCTGGTGCTCCAGCGCTTCAAACGGGTCGTCGGTAAACCCGGCGGGAAGCTGGGTGGAGTTGGTATAGTACGGGTTCTCGTCGGTGCCGGCTTGCAGGATGTCGGGCCAGCGACGGCGGTCTTCCTTGGCAAAGCGGTAGGTGGTGCCCTCGGCGGGGGTGGCCTCCAGGTTGTAGAGGTGGCCGCTCTCTTCCTGGTAGTGCACGAGGCGGGCGCGCAGGTGGTCGAGCAGGCGCAGGGCGAAGGCTTTGCCCCACGGGGTGGTGATCGTTTCGCGGTCGCTGGTGAAGTTGCGGATCATTTCATTGACGCCGTTCACGCCGATCGTCGAGAAGTGGTTGCGCAGCGTGCCGAGGTAGCGCTTGGTAAAGGGGTATAACCCCTGGTCGATAAAGCGCTGCACCACGCGGCGTTTGATCTCAAGGCTCTCGCGCGCCAGCTCGGCGAGCGCATCCACCCGGGCAAAGAGCGCCGCCTCATCCCCCGCGTGGAGGTAGCCGAGCCGCGCGCAGTTGATCGTGACGACCCCGAGCGAGCCCGTCTGCTCCGCCGAGCCGAAGAGGCCGTTGCCGCGTTTGAGCAGCTCGCGCAAGTCGAGCTGGAGGCGGCAGCACATGGAGCGGATCTGGTTGGGCTTGAGCTCCGAGTTGATGAAGTTCTGGAAATACGGCAGCCCGTACTTGGCCGTCATGGCAAAGAGGCGGCGGGCGTTCTCGCTCTCCCACGGGAAATCGGGAGTGATGTTGTAGGTGGGGATCGGGAAGGTGAAGACGCGCCCCATGGCGTCGCCCTCCGTCATCACGTCGATATAGGCGTGGTTGATGAGCGCCATCTCGGCCTCCAGCTCGCCGTAGGTGAAGGGCTGCTCCTCCCCGGCGATGATCGGCACCTGCGTGCGAAGGTCTTCGGGGCAGGTCCAGTCAAACGTAAGGTTGGTAAACGGCGTCTGCGTGCCCCAGCGCGAGGGGACGTTGAGGTTGAAGACCAGCTCCTGTATCGCCTGGCGGACTTCCTTGAACCCCAGCCCGTCGCGGCGGATGAAAGGGGCGAGGTACGTATCGAACGAGGAGAAGGCCTGCGCCCCGGCCCATTCGTTTTGCAGGGTGCCCAGGAAGTTGACGATCTGGCCAATGGCGGAGTGCAGGTGGCGCGGGGGCCCGGCCTCCACCTTGCCCGGCACGCCGTTGAAGCCCTCGGCCAGCAGGGTGCGCAGCGACCACCCGGCGCAATACCCCGAGAGCATGTCGAGATCGTGCAGGTGGAGGTCGGCCTCGCGGTGGGCTGCGCCGACTTCGGGCGGGTAAAGGTGGTTGAGCCAGTAGTTGGCGGTGACTTTCCCGGAGAGGTTGAGGATCAGCCCGCCGAGGCTGTACCCCTGGTTGGCATTCGCGGCGACGCGCCAATCTTGCCGGGTGAGGTATTCGTCGATGGAGGTGGCGACATCGACCAGGGTGCGAGGGGAGGGGGAAGTGTCCATATCTTGTGGTGTTTGCGCAAAAGCACCACACGATATTGTGCCCTGTGCCCGCAAGCCATGGCGCGGGAAGGTTTGACGTGCGTCAAAGAAACGCCCCGTTTTTTTAATGCGGGTAGCCGGGGCGGAACGGCTGGAAGACGGATTTACGCTCGCGGAAGCAGACGTGCTCCAACGCAAAGAGGCGGCGCGCGGCGGGCTGGTCTGCCAGCCGCAAGGTGCTTCCCTTGATCTGGACGGGGAAGTGGTGGTGGCCGATCATCCAAGCCAGCCGCGCGGTGGCGGTGGGGCTGCCGAGCGGGATTTCGAGGATTTTCTCGGGATCTTGCAGGAGGACGTAAAAGGCCGTTTCATCCGCATGGAAGATGGCCCCATGGACGAGCGGCTCCTCCAGCTCAAAGGTGAAGGAACGCCCATTGGCCGCCACGCCGCGCCAACGGTTTTTGGCCAGCGTGTGGCGGCTTGCACCCAGCGGCACGCGCGCGAGATTCGCGGGGATCTGGACCAACGCATGGCGAACCACAATGTTCATGACCGTGAGAGAAGCTAGCAGAAACCGGGGCCAATGACAATCACGGGGCAGGGGGCGCTTCGGGTGGCGGTGGGGCCGTCGGTGGGGCGGGGGCAGGGGTGGGCTGGTTCTTCGGCTTGCCAGCGGCAATCTTCTCGGAGAGCGCTTTGTTTTCCGGATCGAGTGCGAGCGCCTTTTTCCAATAGTCGAGCGCGGCTTCCTGGTTGCCGAGGGCGTGGTGCGCGTCACCAAGGTGGTCCATCACCACGGGGTCTTCAGGTTGGAGGCGCTCGGCGGAGCGCTGGAGGTAGAGGAGCGCCTGCGGGAAGTCGCCCATTCGGTAGTAGACCCAGCCGAGGGAATCGAGGTAGGCGGCGTTTTCGGGGTCCAGCTCCAGGGCGCGTTTGATCAGTTCCATCGCTTCGGGAAGGTGGATACCGTAGTCTGCCCACATGTAGCCGAGGTAGTTGTAGGCGTTGGCGGCATTGGAAGGGTCCAGCTCAATGCTTTTGCGCAGCATTTCGGCGGCCTTTTCGAGGTTGCCGGAGCGTTCGGCGGCGGCGCCGTACTGGAAGTAGAAGGCGCTATCGAGCACGGGCTCGCTGCTGGTGTCGGCCTCGCGCAGGGCTTGCTCGAAGTAGTGGAGCGCTTTTTTGGGCTCGCCAGCTTCGGTGAGGGAGGCCCCCAACTGGGCCGAGATAAGCGGCAGCCCGGGGAAGCGGGTGGCTGCTTCGGTGAGGGTTTTTACGGCTTCCTTCGGCTTGCGCGCAAGGAGCTGGAGCCGGGCGATGCGCAGGTAGTGGCGCGGCTGGGTCGAGTCAATCAGCAGCGCCTGCTGGTAGTTGGCGATAGCTTGGGGGAGCTCCCCCGCGAGCGCGTGGATCTCCCCGAGCTTTTCGTACGTTTCGTAGCGGGTGGGGGCGTCTTTGACGAGCCCCTGCAGGAGCCGGATGGCGTCTTCCCGCCGCCCAAGAGTGAGGTAGGCGTCCGCCAGCTTGCTGCGAATGGCGATGATCGGCTCCGAGGCCGGTGCCCCGCTCGCGGAGATCGCCTTCTCATAAAGCGGGACGGCCTTCTCCAACTGCCGGGTGAGGGTGTAATAATCCGCCACTTGGGAGAGGGCCTCTTCATCTTCTCCTGCGTAGGAGAGCGCCTTTTCAAAAAGTGCATTGAGCTTCTTCAATGCGGAAGCCGGGAGATTTTTGCCCCGCATGGCGACGCGCGCCTCCAAATCGCCAAGTTGGAGCCAGAAGTACGGGTCGGTACTATTGGCACGGGCGGCGCGTTCTAACACGGCGGCGGCCTTTTTGTTGTCTCCCTCGGTGGAGTAAAGGTCGTAAAGCGCGAGGTAGGGGGAGAAATTCTCCGGAGCAAGGGCGAGCGCGCTCAGGCCGTAGCGCTCGGCAAGGTCCGGCTTGCGGAGAAATTTGCCGTAAAGCTGCGAGAGGCACAACGGCGGGAGCGGATCTTTGGGGAGCGCCTTGGCGGCATCTTTGAGCAGACTGATCCCCTCCGCCACTTCGCCCCGGCGCGCCAGCTCGAAGGCGACTTTGACGGCCAGCTCGGTGTTCGAGGGGTCCAACTCCAGGGTGCGGCGAAAGGCTTCCAGCGCGCGGTCGGTATCGGCATTATCCTCTGCGGCGAGCCCGTCGGCAAAGGTGGCGAGGGCTTCGGCCATTTTCTCGCCCTGTTTTTGGAGGTGAAGATCTTCCGAGGGGGTGCCGACGGCTCGAGGGAGGGTATCGGCGAGCACGGTGCTCGGTTTCCGGGCAGAGCGAGGGCCCTGCGCTTCGGCGGGCGTCAGAAGCAGCCCGGCTAAAAGAGGGGGGAGAACGAGGTAAACACAGAACCCCCGTAGCCGGGTTGCCCCGGCACGGGGTGCTGTGGGCCGCAAAGACCCCTTTCGCAGAGAGGTGGGGGGTCCCGGCGGTATCATGCGGCAATTCTAGAGCAACCGCCAATGAAAGCAAGCAACTGCGGGCCGCCGGGGTGGGGAGCAAGGCTCCGGCCCCGGTGGTGGCCCGCGTGCTTAAAGCAATCCCGGCAGCGTTTAGCTCTTGTAACGCAAACGCTTCTTGTGGCGGTTTTCTTTCATCCGCTTGCGGCGTTTGTGTTTGGCAATTTTGGCTTTACGCCGTTTCTTTAGTGAACCCATACGTGGCTTTGGCTGCGGTTGCTTTGTTCTTGGTTTTCAATGCCCGGCTTCCTTTGGAAAAAGGAGGGCCGGTCAGTAAACGAGTTTATTCAAGGGGTACTCGATAATCCCTTCGGCGCCGAGCGCCTTGAGCCGGGGAATAATCTCCCGGACGATCTTTTCGTCAATCACTGTTTCCACGGCGACCCACCCTTCCGTGGCGAGGGGGGCGATCGTGGGGTTGCGAAGCGAGGGGAGGTCGGCAAGCAGGTTGGCAAGCCGAGCCTGTTCAATATTCATTTTCAGCCCCACTTTGTCACGGGCGTTATGCGCACCTTGCAGGAGGAGGATGAGCCGCTCCATCTTGCCGCGCTTCCATTCATCGGCCCATGCCGCTTTGTTGGCGATGACTTGAGGGGAGGATTCCATCAGTGTCTCCACGATGCGCAGCTTGTTGGCGCGCAGGGAGGAGCCCGTCTCGGTGACGTCTACAATGGCATCCACCAGGTCGGGGACTTTGACTTCCGTCGCTCCCCATGAAAATTCAACTTCCGCCTTCACTCCCCGGCTTTCGAGGAAGCGGCGCGTCATCTGGAGCGCCTCGGTGGCGATCGTCTTGCCTTCCAGATCTTCCACCCGGCGCACGGGCGAATCTTCCGGCACCACCAGCACCCAGCGCGTGGGGGAGCTGCTCACTTTAGAGAAGGTCATCTCCGAGAGCACCTCGACATCCGAGGCATTCTCCTCCACCCAATCTTTGCCGGTGAGCCCACAATCCAGATACCCGCTCTCTACATAACGGCTGATCTCCTGCGCCCGCAGCAGGCGGATTTCCAGTTGCGGGTCGTCCACCGTCGGCTTATAGGAGCGCCGGGGCACCGTGATATGGAACCCCGCCTTGGCAAAGAGGGCGAGGGTCGGTTCCTGTAGGCTGCCCGAGGGCAACCCGATTCTCAAAATCGGCTGGCTCATTTAAAAGAGTGGCGGTTTTAGGCTCCCAAGGAGCGGCTGGCGAGGAAAAATTGCCGCGAAATGCCGCTCGCCGGGCGAAAGAGTGAAAATGACTGAGAAAATCTTTTGACACTCGGGGCCTATTTGCTACTTTCACCGCTCGCTTTTAGGAGCCAAGAGTGGAAAAACCCTGGTTCGAGCAAGCCCACGGAGCGCTGAGACTCAGCATCCGGGCAGGTTCGGCACGGGGGCTTTTCGCCTCCGGTCCCTGAGGGTGAGCGGCAGAGAACGGCAAAGCGCCCCGACGGTCTGGCGAGCTTTCCCGGTTGCGAGTGGCCTTCTGTAATAGAAGGTGGCGAGCGGCAGGGGGAGGCTGCAGCCCCTCCGGCGAGGTGAAGAGCCTGACTCCGCCTATAGTTAACAAAAGGGTTAACGGAAGGGAAAAAGAGAGACGCCCATGTAGCTCAGTTGGCAGAGCACGTCCTTGGTAAGGACGAGGTCACCGGTTCAAGCCCGGTCATGGGCTCCACCTTTTCCCGGCGGAGGAAAGAGGCTCCCACCAATTGCCGCACCACCGAACAATTGCCGGAACCATTTTAAGACAAGTTCAACCAACCACCAAACCACCAACAGATCCCACAGAGGAGACCAGAAAATGGCTAAGGAATCTTTCAAGCGCGACAAGCCGCACGTTAACATTGGCACCATCGGTCACGTTGACCACGGCAAGACCACGCTGACGGCGGCGATCACCTCGTACCTCGCCAAGCAGGGTTACGCGCAGGCCCGCAAGTATGACGAGATTGACGCGGCTCCCGAAGAAAAGGAGCGCGGCATCACGATCAACACCGCCCACGTCGAGTACCAGAGCGACAAGCGCCACTACGCGCACGTCGACTGCCCCGGCCACGCCGACTACGTCAAGAACATGATCACCGGCGCAGCCCAGATGGACGGCGCCATCCTCGTCGTTTCCGCGGCCGACGGCCCCATGCCTCAGACCCGTGAGCACATCCTGCTCGCCCGTCAGGTCGGCGTGCCCTCCATGGTGGTCTTCCTCAACAAGGTGGACATGGTGGACGACCCCGAGCTCCTCGACCTCGTCGAGATGGAAGTTCGCGACCTCCTCAGCCAGTACGATTTCCCCGGCGACTCGATCCCGATCGTCAAGGGTTCCGCGCTCAAGAGCCTTGAGGGCGACGCTGAGTACGAGAAGCAGATCCAGGCCCTCGTTGACGCGGTGGACGAATACATCCCCGTGCCTGAGCGTCCGGTGGATCAGCCCTTCCTCATGCCGGTTGAAGACGTCTTCAACATTGAAGGCCGTGGCACCGTCGCCACCGGTCGTGCCGAGCGCGGCATCCTCAAGAAGATGGAGGAAGTCGAGATCGTCGGTCTGCGTGACACGCAGAAGACCACCGCGACCGACATCGAAATGTTCCGCAAGCTGCTCGACGAAGCCCGCGCGGGTGATAACGTCGGCATCCTGCTGCGCGGCATCAAGAAGGAAGACATTCAGCGCGGTCAGGTCATCGCCAAGCCCGGCACGATCACCCCGCACAAGAAGTTCAAGGCTGAGATCTACGTCCTGAGCAAGGACGAAGGTGGCCGCCACACCCCGTTCTTCAACAACTACCGTCCGCAGTTCTACTTCCGCACCACCGACGTGACCGGAAGTGTGACCCTGCCGGAAGGGGTTGAAATGGTGATGCCTGGTGATAACGTCTCCATCGAAGTGGAGCTCGTCACCCCGATCGCCATGGAGAAGACCATCCGTTTCGCAATTCGTGAAGGCGGCAAGACCGTCGGCGCGGGCCGCGTCTCGGAGATTCTCTAAAGAACCTCGGGCGTTTTGTAAGTTTACCGGTTCCGGCCGGCTCGGGAAGGGAAACCCTCCCGACCGGCCGGTGCCGACAAAAGAAAAATAGGTCAGTAGCTCAATTGGTAGAGTACCGGTCTCCAAAACCGAGGGTTGGGGGTTCGAGTCCCTCCTGGCCTGTTCTTTTTTAGAATTTCAACATGTTCACGCGCATCCGGAAGTACATTGGAGAAGTCAAAGGCGAGTTGTACAAGGCAAGCTGGCCGTGGGACCCGAAGGAAAAAGGGTACCGCAAGTACAAAGAGCTGATTGATTCGACCATTGTCGTCGTCATTGGCATGCTGCTTTTGAGTGGCTACGTGGCCTTCTGGGATCTCGTTTTCGTCAATCTGGTGGGCGTCCTCAACGGCGGAGGGTGGCACTAAGGCCCAAACCGCAGCTTTACCTCATGGCACAAACCACAGGCAATCAATGGTTCGCAGTGCACGTTCTTGCAGGGCAGGAACAGAAAGTGCATGACAACATCGTCAAGCGGATCAAGACCGAGGAGATGTCGGACCTTATTTTCGAGGTCCTCATCCCCACCGAGCGCGTCTCCGAGATCAAGCGTGGCAAGCGGACGGAAACCATCCGCAAACTCCTCCCCGGATACCTCATCATCAACATGCGCCTGCTCGACGAGAACGCACAACTCGTAGAGCGGACCTGGTACTTCATCCGGGAGACCCCAGGTGTCATCGGTTTTGCCGGCACCAAGGACCGGCCGATCCCGATGAAAGACCAGGAAGTGCAGACCATGCTCGCGCAGATGGCCGAGCGGGAAGACAAGGTCAAGCCAAAGGTCAGCTTCGAAGTGGGCGAGACCGTCAAGGTTGCCGACGGCCCCTTCCAGAACCAGAGCGGTGTCGTCGAAGAGATCGACCCCGAGCGCGGCAAGCTGCGCGTATCGGTCTCCATCTTCGGTCGTTCCACCCCGGTTGAACTTGAATACTGGCAGGTCGAGCGTGGCTAGACCCCGCCTTCCAAAGCCTTGCTCCACCCGTAACACCCACCGCTTAATCCACACCCCTTTTTATGGCTAAAGAAGTCACCGGTAGTATCAAATTGCAAATCCCGGCCGGTCAGGCCAACCCGGCGCCCCCGATCGGGCCTGCACTCGGTCAGCAGGGCGTCAACATCATGGCCTTCTGCAAGGAGTTCAACGCCGCCACGCAGAAGCAGGCCGGAGACATCCTGCCGGTCGTCATCACCGTCTATAAGGACAAATCCTTCACCTTCATCACCAAGTCGCCCCCCGCGGCGATTTTGCTCAAGAAGGCCGCTGGTATTGCCGCTGGCTCCAAAGAGCCCAACAAGACCAAAGTCGCCAAGCTCACCAAGAAGCAAGTGCTCGACATCGTGAAGCTCAAGGGTAAAGACCTCAATGCCCGCAACGAAGAGGCTGGGTTCCGCATCATCGCGGGTACCGCGCGCCAGATGGGCATCGAGATCGAAGCCTGATTTCCTCTATCTAACCCCAAACCGCAGGAGAGCCCCCGGAGACCCCGGTGCCTCGTTTGAACTGCAAACCAACATGGCCAACAAACGCAGCAAGCGCTACCGTGCCGCCGCCGACAAGGTGGAGGCCGAGAAAGCATACTCCCTAACCGAAGCGATCAGCCTCATCAAGACGCTGCCCGCTCCGAAGTTTGACCAGACGGTCACCCTCTCCTTCCGCCTTGGAGTGGACCCCCGCCAGTCGGACCAGATGGTCCGTGGCACCACCCCGCTCCCTAATGGCAGCGGCAAGAGCGTCCGCGTCCTCGTTTTCGCTCAGGGGCAGGCCGCAGACGCCGCCCGCGAAGCCGGAGCCGAGTTCGTCGGCTACGAAGACCTCCTCTCCAAAGTGAAGGACGGTTTCCAGGACTTCGACGTCGCCATTGCCACCCCGGCCGCGATGACGGAAGTCCGTAAGCTCGGCAAGGTCCTCGGGCCCCGTGGCCTGATGCCCAACCCCAAGACCGGCACTGTGACGGACGACACCGCCAAGGCCATCAAGGAAGTCAAGGCTGGCCGCGTCGAGTTCAAGCTCGACAAGAACGGCAACATCGCCGTCCCGGTTGGCAAATTCTCCTTCAGCGAGCAAGCGCTTGAGGAAAACAGCTCCACGGTGATCGAAGCCATCGTCAAAGCCCGCCCCTCCTCCGCGAAGGGCAAATTTGTCGAAAACATCACCCTGAGCGCCACCATGCTCCCCGGCCTCCGGTTGGATACCGCGCCCTACCTCAAGAACTAACGACCGCCATGAGACCCGAGAAAGTTTCCATTGTTGAAGCGCTTCAGAGCAAGCTGAACGCCTCGCCCTTCGTGCTGGTTACCGACTACGCCGGCCTCCGCGTGGACGAGTTTACCACCCTTCGTAACCGCCTGGCTGATGCCGGTGCGGAAGTGCGTGTCGTCAAAAACACCTTCATCCGCCGCGCGCTGGGTGACGCCGGGCTGCCTGACATCAGCTCCGACCTCAAAGGGCAGACCGCCGTTGTCACCGGTGAGAGCGACGTTGCCGCCGCTGCCAAGGTGCTCAAGACCTTTACGGCCGAGTTCAAGAAGCTGACCGTCCGCGTCGGTGTCATCGACAACGCGCTGGTGGATTCCACGCAGATCGCCGCCATCGCCGACCTGCCGAGCCGCGACGTGCTTCTGGGGCAGTTGCTGGGGACGTTGCAGTCGCCCGCAGCCACGCTGGTGCGCCTGCTCAACGAGCCGGCCTCCGCTCTCGCCCGCGTCCTCAAAGCCAAGTCGGAGAAATCCGAAGCGGCCGCCTAAGGCACCCGCCTCTCCAAAACCGAGAACCCTTTTGTCGGGGGAGCGGGCCAAAAGCCCGCGCCTCCCGGCGAAAACCCAAAGAAACCTAAAAAAATGGTTCCTCGTCGGGCGTCTGGCTTGCCGTCTTAATTGCCCGGGTGCCCCCGGATGCGACGATACCGCACAAACCTATGGCCGATATCCAAACCATCGTTGATCAGCTCAGCGGGCTCACCGTCCTCGAAGTGGCTGATCTCATCAAAAACCTCGAAGAGAAGTGGGGCGTCAGCGCCGCTGCTCCGGTTGCCGTTGCCGCCGCTCCTGCTGGTGGTGCCGCTGCTGCCGTCGAGGAAAAGACCTCCTTTGACGTCATCCTCACTGAAGTGGGTGGCAACAAGATTGGCGTGATTAAGGAAGTCCGTGGCGCCGTGGCCGGTCTCGGCCTCGCCGAAGCCAAGGCCCTTGTCGAAGGCGCCCCCAAGGCAATCAAAGAAGGCGTGACGAAGGAAGAAGCCGAAGAGATCAAGAAGAAGATCGAAGCGGCGGGCGCCAAGGTCGAAATCAAGTAATTTCGCCCTCGTTACCCCGAAAAAGGTTCGCCTTTTATCGATTTGCGCGTGCGGTGAGCGCGAAAAAACGCTTGCCGCACGCCAATTCGTATCGTAGGGTCCGAGCCCATTTCGACTTTTCCCGGAACCGGCGTATTCTGAACTCAGCCTTTCACCGATCCCAGATTCAGAGGTTGAAAGTCGCGGGCTGTTTGACGGCCCGCGACTTTCAGCCTATTTCTGTTTCCCGCGCTGCCAGCGTTTGTGGGCCCCTCTTCTGGAAGGGTTTACAGAGGCTGGAGGCTGCATTATCTCCACGGTTCATCCTCCCTGCCGCAACGCATGGCCTTCCTGGCTTGGCGTCTGCGGCTTTGCGTTCCAAGTAACCCAAGGTTCCATCCACCCAAACCGCACCATCTATGTCCGAGCGTATTTATTTTGGCAAACTGAAGGAAGTCAGTGAACCGCCCAACCTGATCGAGGTACAGGTTAACTCCTATATCGAGTTTCTGCAAAAGGACATCACGCCGAGCAAGCGCAAGGAGGTTGGTCTCCAGGCTGTTTTCCGTGAAGTCTTCCCGATCCAGAGCTACGACGAAAAGGTCACGCTCGACTTTGTCTCTTATGAGATCGGCGACCCGAAGCTGAGCGCCCTTGAGTGCCAGCGCGAGGGGCAGACCTTCAGCGCCCCGCTGCACATCACCTTCCGCCTCACGGATGAAAAGGGGACCAAGGAGGAGAAAGTCTACATGGGCGAGATCCCGCTCATGACGCCGCAGGGTACCTTCGTTATCAACGGGGCCGAGCGGGTGGTCGTCTCCCAGCTCCACCGGTCGCCCGGTATTGCCTTTGAGTCGTCCATCCACCTCAACGGCAAGGTGCTCTTCAGCTTCCGCATCATCCCGGACCGTGGGTCGTGGTTGGAGGTGCAGTTTGACACCAACGACCTCCTTTACATCTACCTCGACCGCCGCAAACGCCGCCGCAAGTTCCTGGCCACCACGTTCCTGCGCGCCATCGGCTACGGGTCGGATGAAGAGATCATCAAGCTTTTCTACACGATCGAGAAGCTCAAGCTCTCCGAGAAGCTTGAAGAAGAAGAGATCAGCAGCAAGGTGCTGATCGCCGACATTCGCGACGGCGAGATCACCGTGGCCCGCGCCTTCGAGCCGCTGACGAAAGCGACCGTGCGGCAGATCCTCACGCTCGGCATCAATGACGTTCAGGTCGTCGATACGAAGAATGACGACACCATCATCAAAGCGCTCAAGAAAGACCCCGCGCATGATGAGGAAGAGGCCCTCAAGGATATCTACCGCCGCCTCCGCCCTGGAGACCCGCCCACCGTGCCGAACGCTCGTGGCCTCCTCAAGCGTCTCTTCTTTGACCCCAAAAAGTACGACCTTGGCCGCGTGGGCCGCTACAAGATCAACCAGAAGCTGAGCCTTGAGGTTGACCTTAACGAGCGCACGATGACGAAGGAAGACTTCATCGGGGCGATGAAGTACTTGATCAGCCTGCGCCGCGGCGAAGGCACGCTCGATGATATTGACCACCTCGGCAGCCGCCGCGTGCGGACCGTGGGTGAGCTGCTCGCCAACCAGTGCCGCGTCGGCCTGGCGCGTACCGAGCGCCTCGTCAAAGAGCGGATGACCCTCTTCGACGTCAACATCGAGGGGATGACCCCGCAGAAGCTCATCAACCCGAAGGCGCTCTCCGCCGTCATTCGCGACTTCTTCGGGCGTTCGCAGCTCTCGCAGTTCATGGACCAGACCAACCCGCTCGCCGAGCTGACGCACAAGCGGCGTCTCTCGGCCCTCGGGCCAGGCGGTCTCTCGCGCGACCGCGCCGGGTTTGAAGTGCGTGACGTTCACCCTTCCCACTACGGGCGTATCTGCCCCATTGAGACGCCGGAAGGGCCGAACATCGGCCTCATCAGCTCCATGTCCACCTTTGCGCGGATCAACGACTTCGGGTTTATCGAAACCCCGTATCGCCGCGTGGAAGATGGCCGTGTGACCGACAAGATCGACTTCCTCACCGCCGACCGCGAAGAGAACTTCCTCGTCGCGCAGGCCAACGTCCCCGTGGACGAAAAGGGGAACTTCCTTACCGAGAAGATCGCCATCCGTTACCGCGGAGACTTCCTTGAAGTCACCGCAGACAAAGTCCACTACATGGACATCTCGCCCAAGCAGCTCGTCTCCGTGGCTGCGGGGTTGATCCCCTTCCTCGAGCATGACGACGCCAACCGCGCACTCATGGGCTCGAACATGCAGCGCCAGGGCGTGCCGCTTCTCGTCTCCGAGTCGCCGCTCGTCGGCACCGGCATGGAAGGGAAAGTCGCTCGCGACTCCAAGGCCGTCATCGTGGCCGAGGCCGACGGCGTGGCCGCTTCGGTGACTGCCGAGCAGATCATCATCACCAAAAATGGTGCGCTCCCCGAGGGCAAAAAGAAGATCAAGACCGACGTGCAGGAAGGCGTCTACGTGTATGAGCTGCGCAAGTTCATGCGCTCCAACGCGGGCACCTGCGTCAACCAGAAGCCGATCATTGCCAAGGGGCAGAAAATCAAGAAGGGCGACGTCATCGCCGACGGCCCCAACACCGAGAAGGGCGAGCTGGCGCTCGGGCGCAACGTGCTCGTCGCCTTCACCCCGTGGAACGGCTACAACTTCGAGGACGCCATCCTCATCTCCGAGAAGATCGTTAAGGAGGACATTTATACCTCCATCCATATTGACGAGTTCGAGATCGGCGCTCGCGACACCAAGCTCGGGCCGGAAGAGATCACCCGCGACATCCCCAACGTCTCCGAAGAGGCGCTGCGCAACCTCGGGCCCGACGGCGTGATCCGCATCGGTGCGGAAGTGAAGCCCGGCGACATCCTCGTCGGTAAGATCACCCCGAAGAGCGAGACCGAGCTGGCTCCTGAAGAGCGCCTCCTGCGCGCCATCTTCGGTGAGAAAGCGGCAGACGTGAAGGACACTTCGCTCACCGTTCCTTCGGGCACCTACGGCATCGTCATGGATGTGAAGGTCTCCTCCCGCAAGGAGATTGCCAAATCCAAGCTCACCCCGGCGGAGACCAAGCGGCAGATGAAGGCCGCCACCGAGGACATCACCCGCCGCCGCGAAGAGCTCCACGAACAGCTCACCGAGGCGCTTTCCAACATCCTGCTGGGCGAAAAGATCCCGCTCGATGTGGTGAACGCGCAGACCGGCGAGATCATCATCCCCGCGAACCGCAAGATCACCAAAACGCTGCTGCGCAAGCTGGCCAGCGTTTACGACCACGTCGAGATCGACCCGAGCCCGATCCGCAACAAGATCCGCGAGATCATCGCCCAGTTTGAGAACCGCTTCCAGGAGCTGGAGCTCGAAGGCGAGCGCTCGATGGACCGGATTGAAGCGGGCGACGAGATCGACCCCGGCATCATCAAGCAGGTGAAGGTCTACATCGCCAGCAAGCGGAAGCTCTCCGTGGGTGATAAAATGGCCGGTCGCCACGGGAACAAAGGCGTCGTCGCACGCATCGTCCCCGAAGAAGACATGCCCTTCCTCGCCGATGGTACCCCGGTTGAGATCGTTCTCAACCCGCTCGGCGTGCCTTCCCGTATGAACGTGGGGCAGGTCTTGGAGACCCACCTTGGCGTCGCCGCCAAGGCACTCGGCTTCAAGGTCGCCAGCCCGGTGTTTGACGGTATTAAGGAAGAGAAAATCTTCAACTACCTCTCCGACGCCAAAAAGGTGGACGGCTTTACCTGGGTGGAGCCCAACGGCAAAGCCCAGCTCTTTGATGGCCGCACAGGCGATGCCTTCGACCAGAGCGTGGTGGTTGGCTACATCTACATGCTCAAGCTCGGCCACTTGGTTGCCGACAAGATCCACGCCCGCGCCGTGGGGCCCTACTCCCTGGTTACCCAGCAGCCGCTGGGTGGTAAGGCGCAGTACGGTGGCCAGCGCTTCGGTGAGATGGAGGTCTGGGCGCTGGAAGCTTACGGCGCCGCCTACACCTTGCAGGAGTTGCTCACCGTCAAGTCCGACGACGTGCAGGGCCGCACACGCATCTACGAGTCCATCGTCAAAGGCGATAACTCGCTCGAAGCGGGGACGCCCGAATCCTTCAACGTTCTTATCAAGGAAATGCAGAGCCTCTGTCTCGACGTACGGGCCGGGTCCCATGCGCCGGTTCTGCCTGAAGGTCTGGTCTAAACGCCATACCGCCTACTAAGCCAGCCAAACCTCATTACCACCCAACTTCCAAGTATGAGCGATCCCAACTTTCGTGACCTCTTCGCGCCGGAGCGCGCCGCCTCTTTCGACCAGGTGGCCATCGCCGTCGCCTCGCCCGACATCATTCGCCAGTGGAGCAGCGGCGAAGTCAAGAACCCGGAGACGATCAACTACCGTACCTTCAAACCAGAGAAGGGCGGCCTCTTCTGCGAGCGCATTTTCGGTCCCACGCGGGATTGGGAGTGCTCCTGCGGCAAGTACAAGCGCATCAAACACAAGGGCGTCATTTGCGACCGTTGCGGCGTTGAAGTCACCCTCTCGCGCGTTCGTCGCGAGCGGATGGGCCACATCGAGCTTGCCGTCCCCGTCTCGCACATCTGGTTCTACAAGTGCATGCCCTCGCGCATCGGCCTGATGCTCGATATGTCGAGCCGCCAGCTCGAGCGCGTCATCTACTACGAGGACTACATCGTCATCGACGCGGGCAACACCCCGCTCCAGCGCTGCCAGCTCCTCACCGAGAACGAGTACCGCGAAGCCCTCGACCAGTATGGTGACGGCAGCTTCCAGGCCTCCATGGGCGCGGAAGGTATCCGCATGCTCCTCGCGCAGGTGGACTTGGCCGAGCTCAACAAAGAGCTCGAAGAGCAGATGGGCGTTACCCGTTCCAAGCAGATCCGCAAGAAGCTCGCCAAGCGGCTCAAGCTCGTGCAGGGGTTCATCACCTCGCGCAGCCGGCCTGAGTGGATGATCCTGGATGTCCTCCCCGTCATCCCGCCCGACCTGCGGCCCCTCGTCCCGCTTGAAGGCGGGCGCTTCGCCACGTCGGACTTGAACGACCTTTACCGCCGCGTCATCAACCGCAACAACCGGTTGAAGAACCTCCTCCAGCTCAAGACCCCGGAGGTCATTATCCGCAACGAAAAGCGGATGCTCCAGGAAGCGGTGGACGCTCTCTTCGACAACGGCCGCCATGGCCGCGCCGTCACCGGTGCGGGCAACCGCCCGTTGAAGAGCCTCTCCGACATGCTCAAGGGCAAGGGCGGGCGTTTCCGCCAAAACTTGCTCGGCAAGCGCGTCGATTACTCGGGCCGTTCCGTCATCGTCATCGGGCCGGAGCTCAAGCTCAACCAGTGCGGCCTGCCCAAGAAGATGGCGCTCGTCCTTTTCGAGCCGTTCATCATCCGCCGGCTCAAGGAGCTGGGGTATGTCCACACCGTCCGCTCCGCCAAGAAAATGATCGAGCGGCAGACCCCGGAGGTCTGGGATATTCTCGAGGAAGTGACCAAAGGCCACCCGGTTCTCCTGAACCGCGCGCCCACGCTTCACCGCCTCTCCATCCAGGCCTTTGAGCCGCAGCTCATCGAGGGCGAAGCCATTCGCGTCCACCCGCTCGTCTGCACGGCGTACAACGCCGACTTCGATGGTGACCAGATGGCCGTCCACGTCCCGCTCTCCATTGAGGCACAGATGGAAACGCGCATGCTCATGCTTGCGCCCAACAACATCTTCTCGCCTTCCAGCGGAAAGCCGATCACCACGCCTTCGCAGGACATCACCCTCGGGTGCTACTACCTCACGCAGAACCCGCGTCGGCAGAGCAAGGAGCCGGAGCGTCTCCCGCTGTTTGCAAACCTCGCCGAAGTCGAGTTCGCCTTTGCGGAGCGCAAGATCGCCATTGCCGACCGCATCCGCTACGTCAACCCGGACTTGGGCCAGCAGACCCACTACGGCAATGCCGAGGCCAAGATCATCGAGACCACGCCGGGCCGCGTCATCTTCAACGCCATTTGGCCGGAGGGGATGGGCTTCTTCAACAAAGCCGCTGGCAAAAAGCAGCTCTCCGACATCATCTGGCGTTGCTACCAGGTCGGCGGGCAGGCTCGCGCCGTCGAAACGCTCGACAAGCTCAAAGAGCTTGGCTTCCAGTGGGCGACCCGCGCCGGTATCTCCATCGGCATCACCGACATGATCATCCCCGGTGAGAAGAAGGTGGAGCTGGAGCGCGCGTACAAAGAGATCAACCAGGTCGAGAAGCAGTACCGCAGCGGTATCATCACCGACGGCGAGCGCTACAACAAAATCATCGACATCTGGACCCACGCAGGTGAGGAAATCTCCAACGTCATGTTCCGCACCCTGGAGCATAACGAAGGGCGTAAAGAGCTCAACCCCGTCTACGTCATGGTGGACTCTGGGGCGCGTGGTAACCGCCAGCAGGTCAAACAGCTCGCCGGTATGCGCGGCTTGATGGCCAAGCCTTCGGGCGAGATCATCGAGCAGCCGATCACCTCGAACTTCCGCGAGGGCCTCACCGTATTGGAGTACTTCATCTCCACCCACGGCGCTCGTAAGGGCTTGGCGGATACCGCGCTCAAAACCGCGGACTCCGGTTACCTCACTCGTAAATTGGTGGATTGCGCGCAAGACGTCATCATCACCGAAGACGATTGCGGCACCGTCAATGGCATCCTTGTCCGCTCCATCTACGAGGGCGACGAAGAAGTGGTGGACCTCGGCCAGCGCATCGTCGGTCGCGTCAGCTGCGAAACCGTGGTTGACCCGGTTACGCAGATCAAGCTGGTAACCCCGGGCGAGATTATTGATGAAGTGAACGCCGCGCAGGTCGTCAAGATCGGCGTCGAGCAGCTCAAAATCCGCTCCGTGCTCACTTGCGAATCCAAGCGTGGCGTCTGCGTCAAATGCTACGGGCGCAACCTTGCCACCGGCTTGGCCGTCAAGCTCGGTGAGGCCGTGGGCATCATCGCCGCACAGTCGATCGGCGAGCCCGGCACCCAGCTCACCATGCGTACCTTCCACATCGGTGGTACGGCGTCGCAGACCTTCAAGCAGCCGATCATCAAGGCCAAAAACGAAGGCGAGCTTCGCTTCAACGACCTGCGCACCGTGCAGGCGCTGGATGGCACGTGGATCGTTCTTAACAAGAACGGCAGCGTTACCATCCACAGCAAGGATGGTCTTGAGCTCGAGCGGCACAACATCGTCATCGGCTCCGTCATCGCCTTGGCTGAAGGCGAGCACGTCAAGAAGGGGCAGACCTTCGTCCAGTGGGATCCGTACAACGTCCCGATTTTGACCGAGAAGACCGGCAAGATCGAGTTCCGCGACATGATCTCGGGCGTCACCGTCAAGCGCGAGGTCGACGAAGCCACCGGCGTCATGGGTACCGTCGTGATCGAACACAAGGAAGACCTGCACCCGCAGATCGTCATCGTGGACGACAAGGGCGACGTCCTTGCCAGCTACTCCATCCCGGCGGGCGCGCACATCACCGTCTCCGAAGGCAAGAAAGCGCAGGCCGGCCAGCTTCTGGCCAAGACCCCGCGTAAGATCGCCAAGACCAAGGACATCACCGGCGGTCTGCCGCGTGTGGCCGAGCTCTTCGAAGCCCGCCGCCCGAAAGACGCTGCCGAGATCGCCAAGATCGACGGTATCGTCGAAATCGGTGGTTCCGTCCGTGGCAAACGCCGCCTCGTCCTCAAAGACCCGCAGACGGGTGTCGAGGAGGAGCACCTCATTCCGCTCAACAAGCACATCATCGTCTTCAAGGGCGACTTTGTGAAGAAAGGCAGCCAGCTGACCGAAGGGCCCGTCGTCCCGCACGAGATCCTCGATGTCTGCGGGCCGCAGGAGCTTCAGGAGCACCTCGTCAACGAAGTGCAGGAAGTCTACCGCTTGCAGGGGGTGGAGATCTCTGACAAACACATCGAGATCATCATCCGCCAGATGCTGCGCAAGGTGAAGATCACCGACCCGGGCGATACCCCGCTCCTCTGGGGCGACCAGGTAGACAAGCTCGAGTTCGAGGAAGAGAACCGCAAAGTCATCGAGAAGGGTGGCAAACCGGCCGAGGCGAGCCCTGTTCTGCTGGGGATCACCAAAGCCTCCTTGGAGACGGACTCGTTCATCTCCGCCGCCTCCTTCCAGGACACCACGCGCGTTCTCACCGAAGCGGCCACCCTTGGCCGCGTGGACCAGCTCCGCGGCTTCAAGGAAAACGTCATCATGGGTCACCTCATCCCTGCGGGGACGGGCTTCCAAACCCACCGGGATATCCGCATCATCCCCACGGGCGAAGCCTTCCCCGAGCCCGAGCTGCCGCCCGCTCCGTCGGACGACCAGCCCGCGGCCCTTGCCTAACGAAACCTCCCTTGGCCCCGGGGGTGCGCCACCGCGCCGCCCCCGGGGCTCTTTCGCTCCACACATGTCTATTGCCACGCAAACCGGTGATAACGGTACCACCGCCCTTCTTTTCGGGCGGCGTGTCCCGAAGACCGACGCGCGCATCTTTGCCAATGGCGCCGTGGATGAGCTGAACGCCGCGCTGGGCCTCGCCCGGGCGTCGTTGAAGGGAAGCGAGGGAGACCCATTCATCACCGCCCAGCTCTTTGCCATCCAGAAAGAGCTGGTTACCTTGATGGGCGAGATCGCCGTCAACCCCGAAGACCGGGATCGGCACGGGCAGGCCGGGTTTGGCAAGATCACCCCCGAGGCTGTGGACCGGCTGACGGCCGCCATTACCGACCTCGAAAAGAACCACCGCATCAGCTTTCGCCACTGGGCCACCCCGGGCGAAACCCCGGCCAGCGCCGCGCTCGACCTCGCGCGCACCGTCTGCCGCCGCGCCGAGCGGGAGACCGTCGTCGTCCGCGATGCCGGAGACCCCGAGTTTAACCCCGAAATTTTGCGCTACCTCAACCGCCTTTCCGACCTTTGCTGGCTCTGGGCAAGGTGGATCGAGACGCGCAATGAGCCGCCGCAACCCGCAGCGGTTCCCGTAGAAAACCAAGAAACCAACAACCGAAAACCCACCGTAACGTGAAGGGACCCGGGGCACCCCCGGAAAAACCCCTTGCGTTCAAAGCAGGGCGAAGAGATACTACGCGCCCTTTTTCGATAACTTAGAAGTAAAGCTCCCTATGTCCACCGAACTCATGACGGAACTCCTCGAGGCAGGCGTTCACTTCGGCCACCAGACCAAACGCTGGAACCCGAAGATGAAGCCGTTTATCTTCGAGAAGCGCAACGCCATCTACATCATCAACCTTGGCGAGACCGTCAAGCAGCTCCAGAGCGCCACCGATTTCCTCGCGGGGATCGCCGCGCGCAATGGCAAAGTCCTTTTCGTCGGCTGCAAAAAGCAGGCGCAGGAAGCCGTCCGCGAAGCCGCCCAGGCTTGCGGCCACTTCTATGTTAACCAGCGTTGGCTAGGTGGTACGCTCACCAACCTTGCCACCATCCGCAAGAGCATTGGCCGCCTCAAGTACATCGAGCAGCTCGAGAAGCAGCCCGAGTACAGCAAGATGGGCAAGCAGGAGATCGCCGCCGTCAAGCGTGAAGGCGCCAAGCTCTTCCGCAACCTCGAAGGCATCCGCGACATGGAGAAGAACCCGGACGCGCTCATCATCATTGATACCCAGCGCGAAGCCATCGCCGTGGCGGAAGCCAAGCGCCTTGGCATCCCGGTCGTCGCCATTGTCGACACCAACGCCAACCCGGATCTCATTGATTACCCGATCGCCGGGAATGACGACGCCATCCGCGCCATCCGCATCATCCTGCAGAAGCTGGTGGACGCGCTGGTCTCCGGTGGCGGGCACCCCGCTGCATCCGCCGCTGACGAGCAGGCCGCCCTCTCTGCGGTTGCCGAGTAAAACACCTCTTGTTTTATCTTTGAACCTCGCGCAGCCGAAGCACCCCTTCGGCTGCGCTTTTTTAACCATTCATCCCAATATTTGAACGCATTATGAGCGAAATCACTCCGCAACTCGTCAAGACCCTCCGCGAAAAAACCAACGCGGGCATGATGGACTGCAAGCGCGCCCTCTCCGAAGCTGGTGGCGACCTTGAAAAAGCCGAAGACCTCCTTCGCAAGAAGGGCATCGCCAGCGCTGGCAAGAAAGCCTCGCGCGCCGCTAAAGAAGGCATCATCGCCTCCTACATCCACATGCAAGGCCGCGTGGGCGTCCTCATCGAAGTCAACTGCGAGACCGACTTCGTTGCCAAGAACGAAGCCTTCCGCGACTTTGTTAAAGACCTCACCCTGCACATCGCGGCGGCCAGCCCTGTCTGCCTGACCCGTGAAGAAGTCCCCGCCCGCCTCGTCGAGCGTGAGCGCGAGATCGCCCGCGACCAGGTCAAAGGCAAGCCCGAGAACATCGTCGAGAAGATCGTCGACGGGAAGCTCGACAAATTCTACGCCGCCAGCGCCCTGCTGGAGCAGTCCTTCATCAAAAACCCGGACATCACCATCCAGGAGTACGTGAAGAGCAAGATCGCCGAGCTGGGCGAAAACATCGTCATCCGCCGTTTCGTACGCTACGCCGTTGGTGAATCGTTGGACGGTGAAGAAACCGCCGCAGCCGCGACGGAAGAGTAAGCCCTGCTTACAGAGTCGTTTCATACCGGAGCCGCGGACTTGAGTGTCCGCGGCTCTTCTTTGTAGATATTCAAGATTCTACGGAAAACGTGTAGTGCTCCCGTGAAAGTTGAACAACCTTTTGCGCTAATCAGGTTGCGATTCGGTAGAGGTGTAGATGCCTTTTAGGTGCGCTGATAGGATATGCTGATACAGAAGTAGAAAGGCATATTATGAAAAGGCAGATCATTGTAGGTTTGATTTTATGGTGCGGGCTTAGTCAGCTTCATTCAGCAGAGCGCTATGCTTCTGAACAGCCAGCTCTCGTCGAGGTCAAGCGTAACGGAGAGGGGACGCATGAGGTCCTCTTTTTGAATGAAAAGAGCGGGCTAAAGGAGAAGATTTGGCTTTCGTTCTGGGGGATCGTAGAGGCGAAGGCCTCGGAAGGAGGGGAGTTCCTCGCCCTTCATGACCGGATGCGGATGGGGGTGATGTCTACGGTGGCGATCTTCCGCATTACAAACGAGGGAGCGGATCTCATCTATCAAACTCCATCGGCAGCGGCTAGCGAGGAGTCGTTCCTGGACTTTGAAATGGGTGGGTTTGAGGGGGACGCCTTCGAGATCAAAGTGATGAAGTTTGAAAATCGCGGGGGTTCGCGCCCCGAGGCGGAGTACAAGTTCAGCTACCGGGTGGGGAACCTTTCGAAGCGGCCTAAGTGTGGTCCCCTCAAGTGCATCTTCTGCTATTCTCGAACCGAGAAGTAGCTTGGTCTACTTCCCTTTGGCCGTTCCGAAGACGATGCCTAGTGAGATGAGCGAGCTGATCGGCATGAGGATGGCCGCAAGGAGCGGGTTCATCCATCCTGCCAACGATAGGCCCACGGCTACCGTGTTGTAGGTGATGGAGAAGGCAACCACGCGGCGGACAGTGCGCCGCCGCATCCGGGCCACGGACATGAGGCGGCGCACGCCGGAGAGGCCGCGCCCGAGGAAATAGAAGTCGGCCTTGTGCTCCAGTAGGCCGTGCTCGATGGTGGGGGTGCCGGTGCAGTGGGCGCGGTCGAAGGCTAGGGAATCGTTCGCACCGTCGCCGATGAAGAGCGTGTCGTGCCGGTCGTGGGTGGTTAGCCAGCTGGCTTTCTGCTCGGGCGTGAGGCCACCGTGGGCATCGGGGATGCCTAGAGCCTTGGCCATGGCGACGGCTTTTTCGGGGCGGTCGCCACTGAGGAGGTGGATGCTGCAACCGGCTTGCCGCAATGCGGCGACCTCGTGCGCGGCATCGGGGCGCGGGGCTTCGGCGAAGTGGAAGGTGGCGAGGATGACTCCATTGCGGGAGAAGGCCGCATCATGCCCAGCCACACCCGCTGCCGGGGTGGGGGTATGCCAGCCGGGTCGCCCGAGTCGCCAGAGCGCGCCCGCGTGCGCGAGCTCCAGCCCGTGGCCCACGACTTCGTGAGGGAGCGGAGGCTGCCCTTCGCCAAGGCGCACGCCGGAGGCGAGCAAGGCGTTGCGCAATGCGGCGCTGACGGGGTGCGGGTTTTCGCTCACGAGGGCGAGAAGGGTGATGCGGTCGAGCGGCGAGAGCGCGTTGAGCGTTTCGGGATTGCGGAGCGCCACCGTCTCGAGCGTGAGCGTGCCGGTTTTGTCGAACACGACTTTGCGCACCGAGAGAATGCGCTGCCAAAGCCCGGGCTCGCGAATGAAGACGCCCGCGCCGCGCAGCCGCCCGGCTGCCACGGCGTCGGCGAGCGGCAGGGCGATGCCCACCGCGCACGGGCACGAGACAACGAGCACTGAGGTGAGCACTTGCAGCGCGCGCACCACCTCGCCCGTGGCCGCCCACCACCCGGCGGCTCCAAGCGCGGCGACGATCAGGACGGTGAGGATGTAGCCACGCAGGAAGCGCTCCATGCCCAAGTGGCGCTCCATGCGTGGGTGGATCTTCATGAGCGCGCAGAGAAGCGAGCTTTGCCACGGCTCCAGCGCCTCGAGTTCCACGGGCTCCTGGGAGGCGCTGATGGCTCCCGACGGAATGATCTGGCCCGCCCCGGCGGCGTGGGGTGCGCTTTCGCCGTTGATCCAGGCCAGCCCGAGCGTGGCCGCGCTGGATCGAAGGCGCGAGCGCACGGGTACGAGCCCACCGGGGGCGACGGTATAGCGGTCGCCCCGGATGAGGGCTGTCGCCGCGTGGCGGGTGGGCGCGCCGTCGCGAGGCAGGAGCGTGACTTCCCCCGGCCCCGCCTGCCGGGCGAGGAGGCGGTTGCGGTTTTTCTCCACGGCGCTCTCTTGCGCCCACCGCCCCACGAGCATGAGAAACGTGAAGGTGGCGATAAAGTCGAAGTAAAGAAACGCCGCCTCGCCGACCCGCCATGCGTAGAGCGAGCCGGTGTAGGCGGCGACCAAGCCGAGGGCGATGGGGAGATCCAGATGCAACACCCCCTCGCGAAGGCCCCGCCATGCGCGTTTGAAGAAGTAGCTCCCGCCGCTTACAAAAGCGAGTGTGGCGAAGAGGAAGGCGAGGCGTACGAAGACGGTGTAAAGCCGGTCGGTCTGCGCCGTCATGCCGAAGTAGAGCGGGACGGTAAAGAGCATCGCATTCATGGCAAACGCGCCGCAGAGGCCCATTCGCTTGACGAGCGTGCCAGCGCCCTTGCGGGTTGTGCGTGTGCCACCCGGTTCATCCACGGGCCCAAGCAGGTACCCGAAGCGCTGCACTTCTGCCGCAAAGGCCACGAGGTCGCACACGCCGGGTTGCCAGCGTAGCTCCACCCGGCCCAGCGCGGGGGCTACCTCCACTGCGAGCGCGCCAGGCCGCTGGCGAAAGAGCCGCTCCACCAGCCAGACACACCCGAGGCACGAGATACCCTGGAGATCCAGCGCCAGCGAGGCTTCGCCGTTTTGCGCAGAGGCTTCGGCAAGCGCCGACTGCGCCGCGAGCCATGCATAGTCGCGCTTTTGGAAGACAAAGGCTTGTGCGGGGGGGAGCGGGGCATTCTGAAGGTCGTAGAACTTCTCCAACCCCTGCTCGGCAATGAGCCCATGCACAAACTGGCACCCCGCGCAGCAAAAGCCCGGGTGCGCCGCCCCGGTGGGGACGGGCTCTCCACAGTGGCGGCACGGCTCGGCTTTGGGGGCGGCGGTGCGCTTGGCTAGTGACATAGCGGGCACCCTCCGGTTTCCAGCCCGCTGCCCCCGGCCCAGCCGCGCCAGAGCAGCAGCATGGCCGAGGCAAAGGCGAGCCCCCGGCGCAAGCGCTGGAGATTTCGCGGAGAAAGGGGGATGCGGTGAAACTGCGTCTGCGCCACAAAAAGAAGCGGTATGGTGCCAATTGCAAAGGCCCCCATGAGCATCGCGCCATTTGCAAAGCTTCCCGCCAGTAAGGCTACCCCAAGCGCGAGATAGAGCGGCCCGCAGGGGAGAAAGGGGGTGAGGACGCCAAGCAATGCCGCCCCACCCCCGCCTGCCGCCTTCAAGCGCCAGCGAAGCAGAAGCCGCGAGAGGAAGGCGGGTGCAGGGATACGCTTCTCCAAACCAAAGGCGACGAGTAAAAACAGCACGGCAAAGGCCCATGGCAACCACCGCGTCGGGCTTCCAGCGAAAAGGGCCGCTGCTCCTCCTCCCACGCTGGCGAGCAGGCCGCCTGCCAGTGCGTACGCCGCCGTGCGTGCCGCATGGTAGGCCAGCGGCGGGCGCACCGAGCCGCATTGGCCAAAGGCCGCGCAGGTGAGTGGCCCGCACATCCCGGCGCAGTGCACGCTGGTTACAAGCCCGGCCACAAAGGCGGCGAGCGGGGTGGCAAAGGAGGTGGCGTCCATAGTGTTGGCTAGCGAGGGGCCTCCAGCGGCACGGGGGCCGGTTTATTCTTCTCGGCAATGACGACCACCGTGGCCAGCCCGCAGAGCATGGTTACGAAGCCGATGGTGATCCAGATCCATGGCCGGTCGGCCAGGAAGTTGTAGAGTGCTTTCATGGCGTTGGCTTGCGGTCGGGGCCGAGGAAGGGCGCTTCCTTGCGGATGGCCAACCCATCGTCTGCGGTAATCTCCAGCTCCACCGGGAAGCCGCCACGGTAGGCCCCCTCCGGGATCGTGACGACCACGGGGCGCATTTGTTGCCCGTGCGGCCCGACTTCCACCCCGGCTTCCGCCCCCGAGAGGGCAATGCCCGGTTGCGCATTGCGCAGCGCCACGGTGAAGCGGACGGCCTTGTTTCGCTTGTTATCAATCCGCAGCAGGAACTGGTTGCGCACCACGCCGCTTGCTTGGTAGTACGGCGCACCGGGCATGCGCAGGAGGGTAACGGTGGCTGGTTTGAGGCCCGTGAGCGCTACGGCCATCACCCCCGCGCCGATAAGCAGCAGTGCCGTGTAGAGGAGCGTGCGCGGGCGGACAAGGCGCGTCTTCTCTCCCTCCAGGCCGCGTGTGGAGTCGTAGCGGATGAGACCCTTCGGGCGGTCGAGCCGCGTCATCACCTGGTCGCAGGCGTCGATGCAATTGGCACAGTGCAGACACTCGATCTGTACGCCTTGGCGGATGTCGATACCCGTGGGGCAGACCTGCACGCAGCGCAGGCAGTCCACACAATCGCCCACCCCGGCCAGCGACGCCTTACCGCGTGGCTCGCCGCGCTTGTGGTCGTAGCCGATGGCGATGGTGTCGTCATCAATGAGCACCGACTGGAGCCGCCCGTAGGGGCACATGACGATGCAGAATTGCTCGCGAAACCAGACGAAATCAAAGAAGAGCGCTCCCGCCAGCGCAAAGACGAAGAGGAAAGAACCCCAGTGCTCCAATGGCGAGGTTGTCATCATCCCATACAAGCGCGGCAGTGAGACGAAGTAGGAAAGAAAGAGGTGGGCGATGACTAGCGATAGCACGCCAAAGAGCGCCCACTTGCCACCCCGCTTGAAGAGCTTCTCCCCCGTCCATGGCGCGGCATCGAGCCGGCGGCGCGAGGTGGCGTCTCCCTCAAAGAGGCGCTCGATGCGGCGGAACACCTGCTCGATGAAGACCGTCTGCGGGCAAGTCCACCCGCACCAGACGCGGCCAAACAGCGCATTGATGTAAAAGAGCGAAAACCCGAGCCCGGTGATGAAGAAGAACGCAAGCCAGAAATCCTGCGGCACAAAGGTGAGCCCGAAGAGGTGCATCTGGCGGTTGGCCACGTCGAAGAAGACCGCCGGGTTGCCATTGATGTGGACCCACGGGAGGGCCGCATAAATGGCGATGAGGAGCCACCCCACCCACTGCCGAGCCCGCGTCCACGGCCCCGCCACATCTGCCGTGTGGATAAAGCGGCGCGAGCCATCGGTGTTGATGGTGGTGACGCTTTCGCGCGACGGTTCGAGGCGGGCCATGGTGCGGGCTATTGCACCTCCTCTTTTTCCACCGGCGCATCCGCCTCGTGGAAGCTCATGAGGAACGCGGTGACCTCCGCCACCTTGGCCCCTCCGAGCACGGGGCCCCAGGCGGGCATCCCTTTTTCCAACGCGCCCTGGTTGACGACCTTGAAGACCTCCACCGGCTTGCCGCCGTGCCGCCACTTGTTGTCGACGAGGTTCGGGCCGATCTTGCCTTCGAGGTTTTCGCCATGGCACGAGGCGCACGTGGAGGCAAAGGTGGCCTTGCCGGAGGCGATGATCCCGGCATCCCGGCTCATCGTCCAGAGCTGTTCGTCGGTGAGCGCCGCCCCGGCGTTCTGCGCGGCGAGGGCGATGCGGGCCATCTCGCGGTCCACCTGCTCGCCGTCGGAGAAGCGCTGGCGCGGGTAGTGGTAGTAGACCCAGTAGACGACGGAGAAGGCGATCGCGCCGAAGAGGGTCCAAAGCCACCAGTTGGGCAGGCGTTTGTCGTACTCTTCAATACCGTCGAAGACGTGCTCGCGCACGCGGTCTTCCTCCGAGGGCGGCGGGGCAGTGGGGCTACTTTTCATCAGTCGGTTTCTCCGGGTCGAGGGGGAGGTTGGCCATATGGCGCACTTCGTTGCGGGGTTTGCACAGGATGCGGATGACCACGAGCAGAAAGACGCCGATAAAAATCCAGAGGCCGATCTGCGGGAGCATCTGGAGCCAGGCTTCGAGTTCGATGCGTTTGAACATGGTTAGCGTTCGGTGGGTTTGCTCACTTTCTCGGTCTTGCCGAGCTTCTGGAGGTAGGCGATGAGGGCGACGATTTCGCGGTCGCGCTCCACATGCGCTCCGTTTTTGGCAAGGTCTGCGACGATGGTGTCGGCCTGGGCCTCCACTTCGGTGCGGATCTCCCCGGGCGTTTGCTCCCGGTACGGGACGCCGAGCACCCGCTGCACACGCAGCATGCTGGGGAGCGCAGCCACATCGATCTCCTGCTTATAGAGCCAGGTGTAGGCGGGCATGATGGAGCCGGGCGAGGTGGAGCGCGGGTCTTTCATATGCTCGTAGTGCCAGAGGTTCGGGTACTTGCCGCCCTGCCGCGCGAGGTCCGGGCCGGTCCGCTTGGAGCCCCACTGCGCGGGGTAGTCATAGATCGAATCTCCCAGGCGCGAGTAGGCTCCGTAGCGGAGCACATCGCTCACCAGCGTGCGGATCATTTGCGAGTGGCAGTTGTAGCACCCTTCGCGCACGTAGATCTCGCGGCCCGCCAGCTCCAGCGGGGTGTACGGGATCTGGATCACATCTTCCACATTTTTGGCGCGGTTGAACATGACGGTCGGGATGATCTGCACCATGCCGCCGATGAGCACGGCGATGATGGTGAGCACCGTGAAGGGGAAGGTGTGTGCCAGCAGTTTGTCGTACCAGACGCCCCACGACTCTTCGCGCAGCTCGCGGTGCATGAAGGCGCACACGCAGGTGACGATGAGGCCGATCATCGAAACAAAGCTCCCCATGTCGCCGCCAAAGCCCCACCCGGCAAGGAAGACGACGGCGAGGAACGAGTAGATGACCGGCGCATTGAAGAACGCCTCCACCATCGAGAACTCTTTCTTGGCTGGCTTGGGGGCGATGTAGACCTCCATCGTCCCATTCACGGGGCGGCCGCTGCGGGCCGTCTTCCAAAGGTTCCAGCCGAGCATGAAGAAGCCGACGAGATAGAAGGTGCCGCCCACGGCACGCATGACGAGCATCGACCACGTGGCAAGCACCGAGTCGATGAAGTTCGGGTAGGCCAGTACGGTGCCGCCTTCCTTGGTGCCGTTGAGCATCAGCCCTTGGGTGATGCCCGCCACCCACATCGCCGCGATGTAGAGGAGGATGCCGACGAGCCCGAGCCAGAAGTGCATGTTGGCCAGCGAGCGCGAGTAGAGCTTCGTATTCCAAAGGCGCGGGGCGAGGTAGTAGAACATGCCCGCGGCCATGAAGCCATTCCACCCCAGGGTGCCGCTGTGGACGTGGCCGATCGTCCAGTCGGTGTAGTGCGAGAGGGCGTTGACGGACTTGATCGCCAGCAGCGGCCCTTCAAACGTGGCCATGCCGTAGAAGGTGACGCCCGCCGCGAAGAACTTGAGCACCGGATCTTCGCGCAGCTTGTGCCATGCCCCGCGCAGGGTGAGCAGGCCGTTGAGCATGCCCCCCCACGAAGGGGCCCAGAGCATGAGGCTAAAGAGCATGCCGACGGATTGCACCCACTCCGGCAGCGCCGTATTGAGCAAATGGTGCGGCCCCGCCCAGATGTAGATGAAGACGAGCGACCAGAAGTGCACCACCGAGAGCCGGTAGGAGTAGACGGGCCGCTCCGCCGCCTTGGGCAGGAAGTAGTACATGATGCCGAGGATCGGCGTCGTTAAAAAGAACGCCACGGCGTTGTGCCCGTACCACCATTGCACCAGCGAATCCTGCACGCCGCCAAAGACCGGGTACGAATGCTTCCAGCTGGTGGGGATGGAGAGGTGGTTGACAATGTAGAGCAGCGCCACCGTGACAATCGTGCCGATATAAAACCAGACGGCGACGTAGAGGTGCTTCTCGTTGCGCCGTGCGAGCGTCCAGAAAAAGTTGATGGCGAAGACAACCCAGATCGCCGCCACCGCGATGTTGAGCGGCCAGATCAGCTCCGCATACTCCTTGCCCCGCGTGAGGCCCAGCGGCAGCGTGATCGCCGCCGCCGCGATGATCGCCTGCCACCCCCAGAAGTGGAGCTTGGAGAGGAAGTCGCTCGCGAGCCGGGCTTTGACGAGGCGCTGCGTGGAGTAATAGATGCCCGCAAACATCATGTTGCCCACGAACGCAAAGATCACCGCATTGGTATGCAGCGGGCGCAAGCGGCCGAAGTTTAACCACGGGATGTCGAAGTTGAGCCGCCACCACGCAAGCTGGAAGGCGATGTAGACCCCCACCAGCATCCCTACGAGCCCCCAGCCGAGGGAGGCGAGCATGAACTGGCGGACGATCTTGTCGTCAAACTCGATCTTCTCCCTCCTTCCGGCAGGTGGCGGGGCAGAGAGGGTGGCGGTGGTTTCCGAGGAACTCATGGAAGTCAGGGTTGGTGTTGCGAGCCGCGTTGGTCTTCGGCGGCGGTGCCTTCTTCATCCAGCGGGAGCAGGGCGTCGCGCTCGCTGCCGCTCTGGCCCGCGTTTTGGTGGAGGAAGAAAGCGATGAAGAACGCCACCAGCACGAGCCCGATGAGGGCGGTGAGCAGGATGACGTTCATGGGGCCAATATTAGCGTTCCTTTTTCCTGCCCGCTCCACGTGGCTTGGCCGAAACTTTGCATCTTTTGGCATTTGGGTGGCCAAAATGGGGGAGGTGTTGGCCAAGCGGGGGGTAGTTTGGGCGGGCGGGGGAGGCTAAAGTGCTCCACCATGCCTCCCGTCCAGCGCGGCCAATCCCGTGAATTTTCGGCAAACCGTTACGTGTATGCCGTGATCACGAGCCGTGCCCGGGGCCTCTCGGTGGGGGTGAATATGAATCCGGACCAACGGTGCAACTTTGATTGTCCGTACTGCGAAGTCCGCCGCTCCGCGCCCCGGCGGCGCGTGGCCGTAAGCCTTCCCACGCTGCGGCGCGAGCTGGGGGGGATGCTCCGGCTCGCCCGGCAGGGGAAGCTGCGCGAGGCCGTGCCCGCCTTTGCCCGCGTGCCCGCCGAGCTCCTGGAGCTAAGGGAGGTGGCCTTGAGCGGCGATGGCGAGCCGACGCTGGCACGCGGCTTCGGCGGCATCGTCTCCGAAGTGCTGGAGCTGCGGCGCGCCCTCTTCCCCTTCAAGCTGGTGCTCATTACCAACGGCACGGGGTTGCACCGGCCCGAGGTGCTCGAAAGCATCGCCCGCTTCGGCCCGGAGGATGAAGTTTGGGTAAAGCTCGATGCGGGGACGGAAGGAGGCATGCGGCGTATCAACGGCATCCCTTCCGGTAGCCCCGCGCCGCTCCAGCGGGTGCTGCGCAATATCCGGCTGGTGGGGGCACTACGCCCGGTTGTGATCCAAAGTCTCTTTTGCTTGATGGAGGGGGAGCCCCCGGCCGAGGCCGAGCTGGAGGCTTACGTGGCGAGGCTCGGCGAGCTCAAGCACGCGGGCGCGCAGATTGCGCTGGTACAGGTCTACTCCGTCTCGCGTGCTCCGGCGCGGCCCGGGTGCGCGCACCTGCCGCTGGCGGGGCTTTCTCAAATAGCCCGCCGCATCCGCGAAGCCACGGGGCTACGGGCAGAGGTTTTTTAAACTTTGGAATGTGGACTGGAATCCCACCAAAGCTTGTATCAAAGGGTGTGAGAAAGGATCACTTGGGCCTCATCACGAATTTGCCGTTCATAGTCAGGCCGACCGGGGGGGTAATCCTCCCACTCACTCGCAAGGCCTACGAAGATAGAATATTTTTGCCAAAGTTCCCGGTCGCCCCAAAGTTCATTGGCCACTTCTTGCCAGATGCGGAGTGCTCCTTCGTAGGGTGATATGGCACCCGATAGAATCTGCTCAGCATAATACCGAGCGAGGGCATTGATACTCTGCGGTTTCGAAGACTGGGTAATACCAAAATCACGCAGAATGCGTTCAAATATTGGGCCTGAGTCTGCCCATGTCGGGTGAAGCTCACCTGCCAGCTCGCGGAGGCTTGGGCTATCGAGGCCCGCCTCCAGTGCGAACATCGCAAGGTGGGGTAGTTCGCTACTGGAGAGCTTGCCGAGTTGTTTACGTACCGCTGCGAAACAGAGCTTTTCGGTTGCCGCTACGGTTGTCTTTGAGCGATCAGCCATAGAAAGCAGGGAGCGGGTGGAGCAAGGTTTTCTAAACCTACCCCTGCTCGGTGGAGAACTGGTCGTAGCAATCCGGGCAGATACCGTGGGAAAAATCGCTGCCGGTATGCTCGTGGATGTAGTTCTCAATGCTCTGCCAGTAGTCGCTATCGTCGCGGATCTTTTTGCAATACATGCAGATGGGGATCAAATCCTTGAGCTGCTTGATCTGCACGGTGTAGTTGAGAATCCGCTCGGCGACAAAGAGCCGCCGCCAGATGGAGTCGGCATCGAGCGGTTTGACCAGGAAGTCATCCACCCCGGCTTCCACGGCGCGGTCGTAGTCCGTGCTATCGGTGCGCAGCGCGGTGACGAGGATGAAGTAAACATAGTCCTTGTTCTTCTCCTTGCGCACGGCGCGGCAAAACTCGAGGCCATCCATCTCCGGCATCATCCAGTCGCTGATGATGACGCGCGCGTTGCCACTACAATACGCCTCCCAAGCCTCGCGGCCATTGACGAAAGCGTGCACCTCGTGACCCAGCCGGGAGAGGGCGTGGGTGAGCCGTTCGCGGGAAACGAGGTCATCTTCGGCAACGATGATTTTCATAGGGGAGGGGGGCGGTGGCGGGGAAATGCGGTCTTTTTCTTCAGGCAGAGCTGCCGGGGGTACAGGCGCGCAGCGCCCGGTCTACCAAACGGTACTCGGCAACGAGGGTATCAAGATGGGTTTCCAACCGGTTTACCCGGGTGGATATGGCGTCTTCAAGCGCCTGGCAAGCTTCCATCATCCGGTGGGCACCGAAGTTGGAGGAGCTCCCTTTGAGCATGTGGGCTGCAGCAGCGAGGGAGCGGCGGTCATTACGCGCCAGCGCATCCCGCATCTCCTGCAAGGTTTTGGTGGCCGACTCGGCAAACAGCTCGACAAGCCGTTCCAGCAGCCCGGGGGCTTCCGCGCGGAGCGACTCGATTTGCCCGGCATCCACAGCGGGGGCTTCCGGCTCGGGCGCTTGAGGCGTAGGTGTAGCGGCAGCCGTGCTGCTGCCCAGGGCAAAGAGGGCGCGCAAATCTTCCAGCCGCAGCGGCTTGGCAATGTAGCCATCCATGCCTGCGGCGAGGCAGCGCTCCCGCTCGCCGGGGCGGTCTTCCGGGGCTACGCCGATAATGCGCACCCGCCGCCCTTTTTCCTCCGCGCGGCGGAGGGTGAGGACCGTCAGGCAGGGGTCGGCATCCGGCAAGCGGCAATCGACCATAACCGCAGCGTATTTTCCCTGGGCGAGCTTGCCGACCATCTCGGCTACGCTTCCCACGGCGTCTGCCTCCAGCCCGAGCCGCCCAAGCTGCTCCACGGCGATCATCTGGTTGACCCGGCTCTCCTCCGCCACGAGGACGCGGTTGCCCACGATGCCCGGGGTGGGTGGCGTTTGGGGTGGCTCCACCGGCGCGCGGGTCGCCAGCTCGGGCAGGCGCGCGGCCAGCTCCAAAAGGGCTTCAGAGCCCGAGGAGATCAGCTCCACATAGCGGCGTTGCTCGGCGCTCAGCTCGGTGTCGCGTAGCAACTCCAGCCCGCCGACGATGCCATTGAGCGGCCCACGTAGCTCGTGGCTCAAGGAGCCGAGCGCCCGCACCGCTTCATCCGCCGGGGGGGGAAGGGGTGGCTTTCTTCTCATGGCGGCGGGTGGTGGGTAAACAAACCGGGCTGGAACCGGGGAGGCAGTCTTCACATCGCAAAGATGGGGTGGCTTATAACCGGTGCTCCCGGTTCAGAGAGCGGAGGTGGATGGTCTTTGAACGAAGATCGTGGTAAGTGGTGATTTGTCTAACGGTTTTGCTCTTCGCGCGCATCAAAACCGAGTGGGTAAGCGCCGTATGGTTGCGGATCTGCACCCCTTTGAGCAGCGGGCTATCGGAGATGCCGGTGGCGCAAAAGATGATGTTTTGGCCGTGGGCAAGGTCGTCTGCATAGAAAATGCGCCCCATATCGTCCCCGTAGCCGGAGCCGATGAGGCTTTGGCGCTCGGCCTCATCCCTCGGCCAGACAACGGCCTGGATGTCGCCCCCAAGGCACTTCAAGGCGGCTGCCGCCAACACGGCCTCGGGCGCTCCGCCGATGCCCATGTAGAGATCGACCCCGCTATCGAAAATGGAGGGGGCGATCGCTGCGGCGATGTCGCCGTCCGAGATCATCCGCAGCGCCGCGCCGGTGGCGCGCACGGCTTCGATCAGGCGCTCATGCCGGGGCCGGTCGAGCACGAGCACCACCACGTCCTGCACCCGCTTGCGCAGGGCCCGGGCGACGGAGATGATTGTCTCATCCACCGCATTCTTCACATGCACGGTACCGCCGCCCGCTCGCTCCATGTAGCGGACGACCTTGGGCCCGTAGGCCAGCTTCATCATGTAAAACGCAGGGATGTCGCGCAGCGCCTGGCGCACCCCTTCCTCCGGGCTCGCGCCGACGAGACAGGCGATGGAGTTGGGCGAGCCTTTGGCGATGTTGGTCGTGCCGTCGATGGGGTCGAGCGCAAGGTCAAAGCGCAAGGTGCCGGGGGCCCAAGTGCCAAGGTGCTCGCCCTTGAAGATGCCCGGTGCGTTGTCTTTGATGCCCTCGCCGATGACGACTTCACCGCAGATGTTCATCAAGTCAAACATCCCGCGAATGGCATCGCACGCGGCGGCATCCGCGGCCTCCTTATCGCCACGGCCCAGCCATTGGATGGCGTTGAGCGCGGCATGTTCTGTAGCGCGCACGAAGTCAAATTCGATAATGCGCTCGATGTCGTAATACTGCTCCCGAAGTGTTCTCACTATGGGCTTGAGTATTGAACGGGGCCGCCATCGGGTTCAACCTGAAATCTGGGCTCCCCCATAAGGTCGCCCCTCGCTCGCTTTTATGCCCAATCACCCCGCCCTCGCCCCTGAAGTAAACGACCAGCTTGCCCAAGCCTGCGCGGTGCTGCGGCGGCACTTGGGCGCGGCGGTCGTGGCCGTCCACCTCTATGGGTCGGCCTTGAACGGGGGGCTGCGCCCCACGAGCGACCTGGATCTTCTGGTGATGCTCGAAACCGCACCCACCGAGGGTGCGCGCCGGGCGGTGTTGCAAGCCCTGCTGGAAGTCTCCGCGCCGCCCGGCGAGGGCAGGGGGCGGCGGGCGCTGGAAGTCACCGCCGTGGCCCGGGGGGAGGTGTGCCCCTGGCGATACCCGGCGCGGCGGGAGTTTCAGTTTGGGGAATGGCTGCGGGGGGAGCTGCAAGCGGGCCGGTTTGAAGCGCCGGGGCCCGATATCGACCTCACCCTTCTTCTGGCGCAAGCGCTTGAGCAAAGCCTCGCTTTAGTGGGGCCTGCGGCAAAAACGCTCTTCGAGCCGATTCCCCCCGGGCATTTCTTCCGCGCGCTGGCCGAGACCTTGCCGCTTTGGAGCCACCCGGCTGATTGGGCGGGCGACGAGCGTAACGTCGTCCTCACCCTCGCCCGGATCTGGCACAGCGCGGCCACGGCCAAGCTCATACCCAAAGACACCGCTGCCGACTCTCTGCTACCGCACCTTCCTCCCGTGCACCGCCCGCTTCTGGAGGAAGCCCGGGATGCCTACCGCGAAGGCCGCCCCGCCCGGCTCCCTCCGGCAGCCACCGCGGCCTTCATTCTTTACGCCAGGGAGGCCGCCGCCCGCTTGCTGGCACCCCGGTTGGCGGGGTGATGCCCCTACTCTGTCGCCGGGGGCTCGATGCGCGGGAAGAGCGGGGCCGGTTTCTCCAGCCGGTGCCCGTTGGCCAAAGCGCGCCCCGCGTCGAGCACGGCGGGCAGGCTCGGTACCCCGGGGAGCCCAAGCTGCGCCGCCATCTGCCCCGCCGCCTGCGGCAGCACGGGGGCGATCAGCGCGCAAAGAATGCGGAGCGACTCCGCAAGCTCGTAGAGCACCGCATCCAGCCGCGCGGCCTGCTCGGGGTCTTTGGCGAGCTTCCACGGCGCCTCTGTCTCGATGCGCGCATTGCAGAGCGAGGCGAGCTTGCCCGCGCTCTCCAGCCCGGCGTGGACTTGGTACTCATCCATCTGTCGCACATAGGTGGCGGTGAGCGCCCGGGCTTCGGCCAGGAAGGGCGTCTCCCCTTCGGCAGGGCGGGCCAGCACCCCTTCGCGGTAGCGGTGCGCCATATTGAGCGAACGGTTGAGGAGGTTGCCCAAGTCGTTCGCCAGCTCGGTGTTGTAGCGTTGGATGAGGCGCTCCTGCGAAAAATCCATGTCCTGCCCGGTGGCCGCCTCGCGCATCAGGTAGTAGCGGAGCGCCTCGGGGCCGTACTGGTCGGCAAGCGCGCTCGGGTCCACAATATTGCCGAGGCTCTTGCTCATCTTCGAGCCCGCGATATTCACATACCCGTGCACCAGCAGCGAGGGGAGCTCCTCGTCCTTGAAGCCGAGCGCATGCAGCATGATCGGCCAGTAGACCCCGTGCGCAGGCACCAGAATGTCCTTGCCGATCACATGCACCGCGGGCCAGCGCGCTGCAAACACCGCCGGGTCGTCCCCATACCCGGCAAAGCTCAGGTAGTTGATGAGCGCATCAAACCACACGTAGGTGACGTACTCCGCATCAAACGGTAGGCCGATGCCCCACTCCAGCCGCGATTTCGGGCGCGAGATGCAGAGATCCCCCGAGATCCGCTCCACCGCGTTGCGCAGCTCCACCTGGCGGAAGGCGGGCGTCACAAACTGCGGGTGCGCATCGAGAAAATTGAGGAGCCACTCGCGGTATGGGGCGAGGCGGAAGTAGTAGTTCTCCTCCGTCAGCTCCACGACTTCGCCCCACTCCGGCCCAAACTCCCCCGCCTCGTTGCGCTCCTTGTCGGTGAGGAACTGCTCCTGCCGCACGCTGTAGAAGCCGGCGTAGGAGGCCTTGTAAATCGCCCCCGCCTCGTGGAGCCGGGCGAGAATGGCCTGCACCACCGCGTGGTGGCGGGGGCTCGTCGTCGCCGCCCAGCCATCGTTGGAAAGTCCGAGCTTGCGCCAAAGCGCGAGGAATTTCTCCGTCTCCCGCGCGGCAAAATCGGCCGGGGCAAGCCCCTCCTTCTGCGCCGCCTGCTGCACCTTCTGCCCGTGTTGGTCTACCCCGGTGAGGTAGAAGACCTCCTCCTCCTTCTGCCGGTGGTAGCGAGCCAGTACGTCAGCAAGAATCTTCTCGTACGCGTGGCCGATATGCGGCGCGGCGTTGGTGTAGTCAATCGCGGTGGTGATGTAGTACGGCTTGGCCATGGCAGGAAAGAGAGCGTCCCACCAGTTTGAGCGCAGCGGATTGGGAAAGACAACCTTGAAGTCTTGAGCGTAGCATCAAGGGGCTACGCCACCCTTTTCTTTAGCCTAAACCATCCATATTGCAGCAGTACGAGGACGATAATGGCGCCAATGCACAGATGTGACAGGATGGTCGGCCACGCCCGTTTGATAAAAATGGCATGAAGAACCAACAGCGACCAAAGGGAAGCCACCGAGACCAACCCCGCTGAAAGGATATGAAAGGCTGAACGTGCCCGAATCGCAAAATAGAGTGAATAGCCCCACCCGATAAGGGCTGCGACTGCGGGGAGCACGCCCCAGATCCAGAATTCCATGGCTTGTGTCTGTTCCGGCGGTTCCCCAATGGGGTTTGGTTTGACGGCGTCAATGGTGAAATAGACGTCTCTCACAACACCCTACGCTCCGAGCCTCCGTTTTTTCCAGCTCTTGATGCAGAGGGAGGCTACTCCACCGTCACGCTCTTGGCGAGGTTGCGCGGTTTATCGACATCGCACCCGCGGCGGACGGCAAAGTGGTACGCCAACAGTTGCAGGGGGATGACGGTGAGCAACGGCGAGAGGTAATCCGGGCAGGGGGGGATGGCGATGACATCGTCGGCCACTTTCTCCAGCGCGGCGGTGTGCCCCTCGGTGCCGATGGCGATGACGGGGCCTTTGCGCGCCTTTACCTCCTCGATGTTGGAGAGGTTCTTCTCAAACACCGAGTCGTCCGGGGCGATAAAGACGCTGGGTAGCTCGGGGCTGATCAACGCGATCACGCCGTGCTTGAGCTCTGCGCTCGGGTGGCCCTCGGCGTGGATGTAGCTGATCTCCTTCATCTTGAGCGCCCCCTCCAGCGCCACCGGGTAGTTAAACTGGCGGCCAAGGAACATCATCGCCTCGGCGTTTGCGTATTTCTCGGCGATGGCTTTGATGTGCGCGTCCTGCCGGAGGATGGAGCGTACTTTGTCGGGGATCGCCTCCAACTCTTCGATAATGCGGATGCCCTCTGAGGTGGATAAATGGCGGATGCGCCCCAGCAGCAGCCCCAGCAGCGTCAGCACCGTCACTTGAGAGGTAAACGATTTTGTCGCGGCGACGCCGATCTCCGGCCCGGCGTGCATGTACACCCCGCCATCACTCTCCCGGGCGATGGTGGAGGCGACGTTGTTGCAAATGCCAAGTGTGCGGTGCCCCTTGCGCTGGCTCTCACGCAGGGCGGCGAGGGTGTCGGCCGTCTCACCGCTCTGGCTGATGGCGAAGACGAGCGAGTCTTTCGCCATCGGCAGGTTGCGGTAGCGGAATTCGCTGGCAAACTCCACCTCGGTGGGCAAATGCGCGAGGCTCTCCAGCAAATACTCGCCCACCTTGGCGGCGTGGCAGGCGGTGCCGCAGCCGGTGAGGACGATGCGCTCCACCTCGCGCAGCTCCTTGGGGCTCATGTTCAAACCGCCGAGCTTGGCCGTGGCCTCCTGCCGCGAAAGGCGGCCGCGCATGGCGTCGTGGATGGTGTCGGGCTGCTCAAAGATCTCTTTGAGCATGAAGTGCGGGTAGTCCCCCTTGCCGACTTCCTCTGCGCTGAAATCGACCGTGCTGACCTCAAACCCCGAGGCCCCACCATCGAGCGAGGTGACTGCGAATTCCTCCCGGTCCACCACCGCGATGTCGAAGTCCTGCAAATAGACGGCCTCGCGCGTGTGGGTGACGATGGCGCTTACGTCGCTGGCCAGGAAATGCTCCCCCTTGCCGATGCCGAGCACCAGCGGGCTGCCGCGGCGCGCGCCGATGAGTACGCCGGGCACCTCCCGGTGCATGAGGGCGATGCCGTAAGTGCCGATCACCTCTTTGAGCGCCTTGCGCAGCGCCTCGAGGAGCCGCTCGCGCGAGGGCTCACCGCCCAGCGTATCGTAGTGGTGGCCGATGAGGTGGGCGAGCACCTCCGAGTCGGTCTGCGAAACAAACGTGTGCCCCTGCCGGGCAAGCTCTTCTTTGAGAGTCTGGTAATTTTCGATCACCCCGTTGTGCACCAGGACGAGGTGGCCGGATTGGTCCGCATGCGGGTGGGCATTCTCATCAGTCACCCCGCCGTGGGTGGCCCAGCGGGTGTGGGAGATTCCCTCGCTGCCCGCCACCGGCTCGCGGCGAAGGAGGTCGGCCAAGTTGGAGATGCGGCCGATGGTTTTGCGTACCGTCAGCTCAGAGCCATCCCACGTGGCCAGCCCGGCAGAGTCGTACCCCCGGTACTCAAGCCGCCGAAGACCGTCGAGCAGGATGGGGGCCGCTGCCGATTTACCAATGTAGCCAATGATGCCGCACATAACTTTTGAATACTGACAAGGGTGTGAAAGAAGGGCAACATGAGGGTCGCTTCAAGCCCACTGCAAGGATTTTATGAACGCCACTAATTTTGCCTCCCTCTCCACGGCCACCAGCTCGACCCTTGCGATCATCATGGGAGGGGGCGCGGGCACCCGCCTCTTCCCCCTCACCAAAGACCGCTCCAAGCCTGCCGTGCCGCTGGCGGGCAAGTACCGGATCGTCGATATCCCGCTCTCCAACTGCCTTAGCTCGGATTTGCGGCACATCTACGTCCTCACTCAGTTTAACAGCACCTCCCTCCACAGGCACATCGCCAGCACGTATAATTTTGACCGTTTCTCCCGTTCGTTTGTCGAAATCCTCGCCGCCCAGCAGACCCCCAGCGGCTCGCACTGGTACCAAGGCACGGCAGACGCCGTCCGGCAAAACCTCGGCAATTTCCTGAGCCGCCCCTACAAGTATTACCTGATCTTGAGCGGCGACCAGCTCTACCGGATGGATTTCCGCATCCTTCTGCGCGAGCATATCAACACCAAGGCCGACATCACGCTTGCCACCATCCCCGTCCCGCGCGACCAAGCGGGAGACTTCGGTATTATGGAGAGCGATTCGGAGAAGCGCATCACCCGGTTTGTGGAAAAGCCGCAGGACCCGGCGTTGCTCGATGAGCTCAAAATCCCCGCGCCCCTCCTCTCTGGCATGGGGCGCGAGCCAGACGAGGAGCTTTACCAGGCCTCCATGGGCATCTACCTCTTCAACCGGCAGGCCCTCATCGATGCGCTGGATAACGACTTTGTCGATTTTGGCAAACACGTCATCCCCCGGTCGATCGAGACGCGCAAGGTCAACTGCTCCATCTTCCAGGGGTATTGGGAGGATATCGGCACCATCCGCGCCTTTTTTGAGGCCAACCTCGCCCTCACCAACTCCCTGCCGCCCTTCTCCTTCTTCGACACCACCCACCCGATCTACACGCACGCCCGCTTCCTGCCCGGCAGCAAGATCAACGGGGCCACGATCAAGCAAGCCGTCGTTTCCGACGGGTGTATTATTTCGGATTCGGTGATCGAGCGCTCCGTCATCGGCATCCGCTCTTTTGTGGATAGCGGCACCACCATCCGCCACTCCATCCTCATGGGGGCTGATTTTTACGACACCGACCTTGCCAACCGCGAAGACGGCGGCACCCCCATCGGCATCGGTCGCAACTGCGTGATCGACCACGCCATTATCGATAAAAACACCCGTATTGGGGATAACGTCGTCATCACCCCCGAAGGCAAGCCCGAGCATTTTGACGGGCCCAACTTCTTTGTGCGCGACGGCATCGTCATCATCCCCAAAGGAGCCGTCATCCCCAGCGGCACGTGGATTTAGCGCATTGATGACGCCGCCCCTCGCCAACATCGGGGTGCCGATGATCTTCATCACGCTGCCTGCGATGATGTGGCTGATCTTCCCGGTGATCGTCCTTGAGTTTCTGGCGGGCAGAGATCTTAAAGCCCCAACCCCGAGGCAAAAGTGGCTGGGGATCACGATAGCCAACCTCGTTTCCACCTTTCTGGGCTGGCCGATCGCGTGGGGGGTGCTTGTGGTTTTGCAAATGATCGCCGGGGGAGGTGGCGCGCACGGGCTCGATTCTCCCTTGGGCCGGTTGCTCGCTGTCACCCTGCAAGCCGCTTGGTTGATCCCTTATGAAGAACATCTTTACTGGATGATCCCCACTGCGGCGATGGTGTTGCTCGTGCCGTTCTTCTTCGTGTCGGTCTATATAGAGCGGTGGGTCTTGCGGTTTCTGTGGAAGGGGGAGGAGCCTTCCACCCTGAAGCGCTTCTCCTGGAAGGCGCACCTCCTCTCCTACAGTTTTTTGATGGCCGTGGTGCTCGGGTACGGGATCTACTCGGTGGCCAATGCCCCCTGAGTGGCTCATTCCGTAAATCTCGTGGGTTGCGCCGCCGGAGGGTTTGTGGGAACCTCTGGGCACTCGCAAACACTCTTTCCTTTATGGCCAACCTCTCCTCACCCGAGCCCAACCTGCTGGTGCTGGAGGGCGAGATTGATCTCGCCCAGTCTCCCGCCGTCAAAGAGGCGTTTCGCCGCTTGCTGGCGGAGAAGCCCCGGCACCTCTATGTCGACCTCTCGGGTGTCTCCTATATGGATAGCTCGGGGCTGGCTGCGTTGATTGAAGCGATGCAGAAGCTCCACCCGGGTGGCGGCACCCTTGCGCTCTTCGGCGTGCAGCCCACCGTCCTGAACATCCTGCAAATCGCCCGGTTGGACCAAGTCTTCCGCCTGTTTCCGGACCTCGCTGCTGCCCGGGCGGCCCTGGAGGGCCAGTAGCCGCCATGCCCGCCGCTATTTCGGAGGAGGGGGACCTCCTTGCCGCCCTTACCCCCGCGCTTGCCACCAAAGTCGCTGCCCTGGAGGCGCAGCTTGCCGCGCACCGGCCCCTCCTCGTCGCCTACTCGGGCGGGGTCGATTCCACCTGCCTCCTCGCCCTTGCCCACCGCGCTTTGGGGGCCGATGTCCTCGGCATCATTGCCGATAGCCCCAGCCTCCCGCGCCGCGCGCTGGAAGAGGCGCGCGCTGTCGCCGGGCGCATCGGCGCGCGGCTGGAGGTCGTGGGCACCCGCGAGATGGAGAATACGGAGTACGCCTCCAACCCCCTGAACCGCTGCTACTTCTGCAAAGCCGAGCTCTTCCGCGCAATGGATGAGATCGCCGCGCAACGCGGCTTTGCCGCCCTCGCTTATGGTGAAAATGCGGATGACCCCGCGCACCTTCGCCCCGGCTCGCAAGCCGCGAGGGAGTTCGCCGTCCTCGCCCCGTTGAAAGCGGCGGGGTTGACGAAAGCGGAGATCCGCACCCTTTCCCGCGCGCTGGCCCTTCCCACCGCCGAGGCCCCCGCGCAGCCGTGCCTTGCTTCGCGCATCCCGCATGGCACGCGCGTCACCCTCGAAGCCCTCGCCATGGTCGAGCAGGGGGAGGAGTGGGTGCGCAGCCTCGGCTTCCGCATCTTCCGCGTCCGCCACCTTGCCGAAGGGCCGCGCGCGCGCGTGCAGATCGCCCCGGAGGAGATGGGCGCCCTTCCCACCGTGCAAGAGCGGCTCGAAGGGGGGCTCCAAGCCATCGGCTACACCGCCGTGGAGATCGACCCCGAAGGGTACCGCTCCGCCGCCGGATGATTTTTCCATTTACATTTGTAAATCGAGTTGCGATTACAAATGTAAATGAAAGAGCCTCCCTCTATTTCCGACGCCGAGTGGCTGGTCATGCAAGTGCTTTGGCAGCACCCGGAGAGCACAGCGCAGGAAGTCATCGAGCGCCTGGCGCAGACCGTCTCGTGGAGCCCCGCCACCATCCGCACGCTGCTCAACCGGCTCCTCAATAAAGGCGCGCTCCTTTACGAAAAGGAGGGAAAGGCTTACCGCTACCGCGCGGCCTTCACGGAGGAGGCGTGCCGCCGCTCGGGAGGGGAGACGTTTCTGGCCCGCTTCTTCAATGGCGCGCTCTCGCCGATGTTGGCTCACTTCATCCGCTCCCGGCAGCTCAGCGACGCCGAGCTGGCTGAGCTGGAGGCGCTGGTGCGCGAGCAGCGCAAAAAGCCATGAAAACGGTGCTGGAGCTGACGGTCTGCGGATCGGTGGCCTGCGGCGTGGTTTGGGCGCTGGACGCGGCATTTTCGCGCCGGGTGCTGCCACGTTGGCGGCGGCTCTGGTGGCTCATCATCCCGCTGGCGTTTCTTTGCCCGCTGCGCTTGCCGCTTCTCCCGCCTCGCGCGGTAGAGCCGGGCACGCCGTCGGTGGCCCTCACCGCGCCGGGGGCGCCCGCTTCTCCCCAAGTCGCCCCGGCGATTGGGGCTGCGCAACCTCGCTGGCCGCTCTGGATGCTGCTTTGGGGTACGGGGGCGGCGGCGTTTCTACTCCATGCCGTAGGGCAGAGTCTCCGCGTTTCCCGCCATTGGGCGGCCCACCGCCTTTCGACCGATAGCGGCCTCCTCTCGCTTTTGGAGGCGTGCAAGGAGCGCGCCGGCGTCACCGCGCCGATCGGCGTGGTTGTAGCCGAGGGGCTCTCTTCTCCCGCGCTGCTTGGGTGGCTGCGCCCGCGCATCCTGCTGCCCGCCCACCTTGTGCAAACGCTGCCTCCGGAGCAGCTGCGAGCCGTTTTCCTGCATGAGCTGGCGCATTTTCGCTCGTGGGATATCCCGGCGGGTTGGCTCTTCACCGCTGTGCGGGTGGTCCACTGGTTTAACCCACTTGCCTACGCTGCATTCTTCGGCTGGTGCCGGTTCCGCGAAGAGGCGGCAGATGCCACCGCCCTCGGCTGGTTGGAGGCCAACCCGGCCATTTACCCGAAAACCCTTCTCTCTGTGCTCCGCCACACCCACACCCGGCCATCGCTCCCGGCCCCCGCCGGGGCGCTGGCCATTGGCGAATCGTTCCACCGCATCAAACAACGCATCCTCATGATCCAGAACCACCCCACCCGTCGGGAGCACCTGTTGCTCGCCCTTGCCCTCTGCGCCCCCTTGTTAGCCGGTACCCTATTGCGCCCGGCCCATGCTGAATCCCCCATGGCCGCTGCCGAAGAGACGGCCAAGAGCGAAGCCCTTGCCGCCATGGCGTCGTGGCTCAAAACCATCGACGAAGGGCACTACGCCGAAAGCTGGAAGGCGGCCTCCTCCAGCTTCCGCGCTGCGGTGACAGAGGCGCAATGGATCGCCGCGCTCGGCGGGGTGCGCACGCCGCTCGGCAAATGCGAAGGGCGAGAGGCCCCCTCCTTCCTGCACCAGCGGCAAGTCCCCACCCCCAGCGGAAAAATGCAGGACGGCGATTTTGCCATCTTCCAGTTTGAGAGTTCCTACCAGAACCTCAAGCGTGCCCGCGAAACCGTCACCTTCGAAAAGGAGAAGGACGGCCAATGGCGCGCGGCCGGGTATTACATCCGCCCGGATTAGGGCCCCTCCCGGGGGAGGTTCCAAAACGGCTTGACCCTTGGGAGGAAAGCCCCATCATCCCCCTTTTCCTTCAGGCGCGGAGAAATCCGCGTGCTGGCGGCCCGTTTAACGGCGTACCCCCGCCGCCCGCAGCAGAGCCGTAAGTTAGTCCCCGATCCTTTTCTGCATGCAAGGCGACCTGAGCGCAATCATCCTGGCCATCTGCTATCTGCTGGTCGTCGCGGGGCTATCGCTCTACGGCCTCCATCGCTACAGCATTATTTACCTCTACCTCAAGCACCGCAAAGAGGTGCCCCGGCCTGCCGGGCGGTTCAAGGAGCTGCCGCGCGTCACCATCCAGCTCCCGGTCTACAACGAGCTTTACGTCATCGAGCGGCTCCTTGAGGCCGTGGCCCGGCTGGAGTACCCGCAAGAGCTGCTCGACATCCAGGTGTTGGACGACTCCACCGACGAAACGGCGGACCTCGCCCGCGCCGGCGTCGAGCGTCTCAAAGCCCAGGGGTTTGATGCCCGGTGGCTCCACCGGGCAGACCGCACCGGCTTCAAAGCCGGAGCGCTCGAGCACGGGCTCGCCTCGGCCAAGGGAGAGTACATCCTCATTTTGGATGCCGACTTCATCCCCGGCCCCCGTTTATTGCACGAAACGGTGCATTTCTTCACCAACCCCAAAATCGGCATGGTGCAGAGCCGCTGGGGCCACCTGAATGCCGACTACTCCCTGCTCACCCGCATTCAGGCCATGTTTCTGGATGGCCACCTCATCCTGGAGCAAACGGCCCGGTGCCGCAGCGGGCGCTTCTTCACCTTCAACGGCACCGCAGGGCTTTGGCGGCGCAGTTGCATCGAGGAGGCCGGGGGGTGGCAGCACGATACCCTTACCGAAGACATGGACTTAAGCTACCGCGCCCAGCTTGCCGGGTGGCGGTTTGTCTTCCTCAAAGACCTCGTCACTCCCGCCGAGCTGCCGGTGGATATGAATGGCTTCCGCAGCCAGCAACACCGGTGGACGAAAGGCTCCATCCAGACCTGCCGCAAACTGCTTGGCACCATCTGGCGCAGCCCCCAGCCGTGGTGGGTGAAGCTGGAGGCCAGCGCGCACCTCACGGCCAACTTTGCCTACCTCCTCCTCCTGCTCCTCTGCATCCTGCTCCACCAGGCGGCGGGCATCTCCGGGCTCTTTGGCACCGGGGTGGGGCGCTTGTTGTTGTTTGATCTCCCGGTCTTCCTGCTCGCCTCCGTCTCCACCGCCCTCTTTTACCTCGTGGCGCGGTACGAAGCCGCGCCGCGCACCTGGTGGCGGGAGGTGGCTTACTTGCCGCTCCTGCTGGCGCTGGGCATCGGCATGTCCATCAACAACGCGCGCGCCGTGCTGGAGGCGCTCTTCAACCACCAGAGCGAGTTTACCCGCACGCCCAAGTATGGCATTGAGCACCGCCGCCAGAAGTGGAGCGCGGCCCGCTACAGCCCGCTAAAATCGCTCCTGCCGCTGGTGGAGACAGGGTTTGCCCTCTACTTCACCTGGCTGGTTATCGATGCCGTGCGGGCGGGGAACTGGTTCTCCCTCCCGTTTCTGCTCCTTTTCCAGGCCGGGTTTGGCTACGTGGCGTGGAGCTCCCTCTCCCGCTGGATGCCCGGGGGGGATAATGCCGCCAGCAACCCGGCAGAAGTCGTCCCCGCATAGGCGGTCTACGCGGCTTCGTACCAGCGCCGGGTGCGGTTGACGATGCGCACCACCAGCAGCATCAGCGGGACTTCCACCAGCACCCCCACCACCGTGGCCAACGCCGCCCCCGAGTGGAACCCGAAGAGGCTGATCGCCGCCGCCACCGCCAGCTCAAAGAAGTTGGAAGCCCCGATCAACGCCGAAGGGCAGGCCACCTCATGCCGCTCGCCGAGCCGCCGGTTGAGCCAGTACGCCAACCCGGAGTTGAAGAGAACTTGGATGACGATCGGCACCGCCAGCATGGCGATGATCAGGGGCTGCCCGAGGATCGCCGGCCCCTGAAAGGCAAAGAGCAGCACCAGCGTTACCAGGAGAGCTGCCGTGGAGAACGGGCCCAACCGATCCACGGCTCGGTCGAAAGCGGCTTGCCCTTTTCGAAGCAATGCCCTGCGCCACACCTGTGCGAGGGCCAGCGGTAGTACAATGTAAAGGACGACGGAAACCCCGAGCGTCGCCCACGGGATGGTGATCGCCGAGATCCCCAGCAGCAGGCCGACCACCGGCGCAAAGGCAAAGACCATAAGAGTGTCGTTCAACGCCACTTGCGAGAGGGTAAACGCCGGGTTGCCCCCCGTGAGCCGGCTCCACACAAACACCATGGCCGTACACGGGGCCGCTGCCAGCAGGATCAACCCGGCAATGTAGCTATCGTGCTGATCTGCGGGGAGCCAACTTGCGAACACATGGCGAATGAACAGCCACCCCAGCAGGGCCATGGAGAAGGGCTTTACCGCCCAGTTGACAAAGAGCGTGACTCCCACCCCTCGCCAATAGCGGCGCACCTCGCCCAAAGCTGAGAAATCGACCTTGAGCAGCATCGGGACCACCATCACCCAGATAAGGGCCGCCACTGGCAGATTGGCATGAGCCACCTCCATGCGCCCGATCGTTTGGAAAATGGCCGGGGCAAGCTGCCCAAGCGCGATACCCACGCTGATGCAGAGGAGGACCCAGAGTGTCAGGTAGCGTTCAAAGGCATTCATCGGCTGCTCCTCGGGGGTGTTTAGCAACGCCCGATCTCCCGCAGTTGATTTGAAAGCGAGATCGCCTCCATCCGCTCCAGCGGGAGCGCGAGAAACAGCTCGACCCGGCGGCGCAACGCCACGGCAGCGGCAAGGAACGCCTGCGGCTGCCGGGCGGCCTCTTTCTCAGCGGCGGGGTCGGGCACTCCCCAGTGAGCCGTCACCGGGTGGCCCGGCCAGAGCGGGCACGCTTCGCCCGCCGCGCTGTCGCACACGGTGAAGATGAAGTCGAGCCGGGGAGCCTCCGAAGTGGTGAACTCCAGCCAGCTCTTGCTGCGGCAGCCGTTCGCGGGGATTTGCAGGCGCTCCAGCGTCTCCAGGGCGAGCGGGTGGACGAAGCCCTTGGGCTGGCTCCCTGCTGAGAAAGCGCGAAGCCGCCCACCCGCAAGGTGGTTGAGCAGCGCCTCTGCGAGGATGGAGCGGGCGGTATTGCCCGTGCAGATAAAGAGAACATTCATCGGGTTCATAAGATTTAACAAGCGGCTTTGGGGGAGAGGCCGCACGGCTCGCCCTCGCAACAATGTTCGGTCAGGTAGGCGAGCAGCCCGTTCATCTGCGCGTAGGCGGCACGGTAGATCAAAGACCGGCCCTGCTGCTCCGAGGTGACGAGGCGGGCATGTGCCAGCTCCTTGAGGTGGAAGGAAAGGGTGTTGCGGGCAACCCCCAACCGCTCGGCCAACGTGCTGGGCTGCAGCCCGCCCGCGCCCGCAACCACCAACAGACGAAAGAGGCGCAGCCGCTGCGGGTGGGCGAGCGCGGAGAGGGCGGAGAGGGCATCGGCTTCGTTCATTGGTTCTATAATTCTACGAATGTTGAATCAATGAAAGAAAAAAAACCACCCCACCGGCCGCGAAACCATCAAAGCGGAAGAAATGCTCAAAAAATTTTGTCCGGATTTTCCGACAAAGTACCTGCTATTTTTCCGCACTCTCCCAAAGATAGTTCCAGATGACCTTGAGCAGGGTAAATAGCTCGTGGCTTTCGATCATGAGGACGTAGTTTTCCCCCGCGCTGGCGACAATGGCGACTTTATCGTCAAAGAGCGTCATGCTGCCGAAGCGTTCATTCGCGGGGAGGGAGATGTAGCGCACCTGGCGGTAGTTCTCCTCGCTGGGAAGCAGTAGCGGCTCATCGATCTCCTGCTCTCTGATGCGGATCCCATAGGCCCAGATCTTCTTCTCCACACGCCTGCGCACAAAGCTTCGGAGATAGCGCCGCCCCAGCACGCTGCTGAGCCCATCCATCGAGCCGAAGTAGTGGTAGTCTCCCGAGCGGGTTTGCAGCAGCTCATCATGGTACTGGCGCACCCCTTTCGGCCCATCGTAGAGCCGCACCTTGGGCTGGGGAGAGGTGTGGTTGAAGAGCACATTGAGCCTCGGCAGCAGGTCATCGAGGAGCCCTCGTTTGCGCTGGAGCTGGAGCTCCAGATTGCTCGGCTGGCTTGCTGTGTAGACTCGCTTGCGCCCCGAGAAGCTGACCACCGCCAACCCTTCGCCGACAAGCTCTTCGAGAAGATCGTAAACCGTGGTGCGCTTGATGCCTGCCTCCCGCGCAAGCTCGGCCGCGGAGCCTGCGCGCGTCCGCAGCAGGGTGCTGTAGAGGAGCGCCTTTTTCCCGTTGAACCCAAATTCCTGAAGTTGCTCCAAAAGGGTGCTCATTGTCGAAATTTCCCGACACTAGATAGCGATTGACCTCCCGCTTTCCAACCTTAAAACGGCATCATGACGACCAAAAGAGTCCTGCTCTGTTCGCTGGATGGGGTGCGGCCCGATGCTATCCAACAGACCGATACCCCTACGCTCGACCGTCTTGTCAAAGAAGGAGCCAGTACGTGGAGGGCGCGAACGGTGATGCCTTCCAGCACGTTGACGTGCCACACCTCCATGCTGCGCGGGGTCGATACCGCCCGGCACGGCATCACCACCAACCAGTTCCACCCGTTGGTGCGCCCTGTTCCCAGTCTTTTGGAGGTGGCTCACCACAATGGGTTCAGCACCGGCTTTTGCTACAACTGGGAGCCGCTGCGAGACGTGGCGGACCCCGGCAGCCTCAACCTCGCCTTTCTCTACAAACTCCCCAACTACGTACGCAACAAAGCCGACAGCTACCAGAATAGCGAGCCGGAGCAGATGGAGCATCTCTGTGCGCTTCTGGAGACGATGGATCTTAATGTCCTCTTCCTTTACCTCGGAGGCACAGATGCCGCCGGGCATACCTTCGGCTGGATGAGCGACGAGTATCTGGAGTCCATCACCCGGGCTGATCGTTGCCTTGGCAGGGTTCTCGACAAGCTGGAGGCGCTTGGCAAGCGCGAGGAGATGCACACGCTGGTGCTGAGCGACCATGGCGGTCATGAACGCACCCACGGCACCGCAATGGAGGAAGATATGACGATCCCGTGGATTCTGCACGGGCCGGGCATTCGGCGCGGGCATGAACTCTGCGAGCCGGTGCGCATCTACGATACCTGCGTTACGCTGGCCCACCTCCTCGGCCTGCCGATGAGCGACCAGTGGGAAGGCCGGGTGGTCGAGGAAGCTTTTGGGTAGTCGGGGTTGCTCTCATCTCCATGACGGCGTTTGGCATGATCCTCATCTTGGTCTCCTGCTTCATGCATGCCGGGTGGAATCTGGCATGCAAGGCCAGGACCCCGTCGGCGGCGTTCTTTCTGCTCTCCACCAGCAGTTCGATCGTGCTGATGCTGCCGCTCTACTTCTACTTCGTGCCGCGGCTTGAGGCCGTCCCGGCGCCGGTCTGGGGTTTCTTGTTGGCGACGGGGTTTTTCCAGGCGTTCTACTACATCAGTCTTGGGAATGCCTACCGCCTCAACGACATTTCACTAGCGTACCCGGTGGCCCGCTCGCTCCCTGTCTTGATGGTGCCGCTGGTCTGTTATCTCGCGGGCTACGGCAAGCCACTCTCCGGCCTTTCGCTCGCCGGGATGGCGATGATCGTCGGCGGGTGCGTAGTGATGCCGCTCAGAACTTTGAGCCTGACGGTGCTGAGAAGCTACCTGCAAACCCCGTTTCTCTTCGTCTTGTGCGCGGCCATTGGTGTTACCGGCTACTCCATCATCGATAGCATCGGGCTGGAGGTAATGAAGACTGGGGAGAATCCGCTTTCGATCCTTGAGATCGCGCTCTTCTACATCGCGTTTGAAAACGTGGCGATCCTTGGTTTTCTTTGCCTCTATATCCTCTTTTCACGGCAGGAAATCTCCCACTTCCACCTCATCCGCAAAGGGTCGCTTCGCTACCCTCTCCTTGCCGGCCCCGCCTCGACCGCAGCGTATACGTTGGTTTTGCTGGCGATGCAGTTTGCCTCCAACGTCAGCTATGTAGTTGCCTTCCGACAGGTCAGCATTCTCATCGGAGTCACGCTCGGCATCGTCATCCTTAACGAAAAGGCGACCCGCGCCAAAGTCGCCAGCACGATCCTGATTTTCTCAGGCCTGCTGCTTACGGTTTTGGGGCAAGCCTAGACATTTACCTATGGATTCTCACCCCATCGTCATCATCGGTAGTGGCATCGTCGGCCTTGCTACCGCATGGAGCCTGCTCAAGGCTCGGCCTGGTCTGCCCCTCATGCTTCTGGACAAAGAGGAAGGCCCCGCGCGCCACCAGAGCGGGCACAATTCCGGCGTGATCCACTCCGGCATCTATTACGCGCCCGGTTCGCTCAAGGCGAGGAACTGCATGCAAGGGCGGCTGGCGCTGGTTGATTTCTGCCGCGAGTACGGCATCGCGTTTGAGCTATGCGGCAAGATCATCGTCGCAACGACCGAGGCCGAGCTGCCCCGGCTTGCGGCGCTCCATGCGCGGGGCCAGGCCAATGGCGTACGCTGCCGCGAGATGAGTGCGGGTGAGCTGCGGGAGGTCGAGCCACACTGCGCCGGAATTGGTGGGGTGTGGGTGGAAGACGCTGGGATTGTCGATTTCCCGGGTGTTTGCCAAACGTTGCTGCGCGAGATCCGCGAGCTGGGCGGGGAGGTCCGCTACGGCGAGGAGGTGCACGCGCTGGCGGAAGCCGGGCCACTGATGCACGTCTCCACCGGCAAGGCGACGCACGCCTCCCGGCTCGTGATCAACTGCGCCGGGCTATACTCGGATAAAGTCGCCGCCATGGATCTCGACCCCGGCTGTAGCATCGTCCCTTTCCGGGGCGAGTACTACTTGCTCAAGGAGGAGAGCCGCCACCTCGTCCGGAACCTCATCTACCCCGTGCCGGACCCTTCATTCCCGTTCCTTGGGGTGCATTTTACCCGGCGCATTAGCGGGGCCATCGAGTGCGGGCCAAACGCCGTTCTCGCCTTCGCCCGTGAAGGGTACCGGAAGAGCGACATCCACCCCGGCGAGCTTTTGGGGACATTGGGCAACCCCGCTTTCATCAAGCTGGCGATGAAGCATTGGAGAATGGGGCTGGGCGAGTACGTACGTTCATTCAGCAAGGCGGCGTTTGTCAAAGCCCTGCAGAAGCTGTTGCCCGAGATTCGCTCCGAGCATCTGGATCCCGCTCCCGCCGGAGTCCGCGCTCAGGCGCTCGCGACCGACGGTACATTGGTGGATGATTTTCTCCTCCGTGAAAGCCGTTGCGCCATCCACGTTTGCAATGCGCCGTCGCCAGCCGCCACGGCCTGCTTGGCGATCGGCCAGGAAATCGCCCGCCGAGCCCTGTCCCGCTTGGGGTAGTCACCAAGGCGGATTATCGTACGGTAGCGCGTCGGCGGGGAGGTCGCGATAGTCGGGCTCCGGATCGGTGGGGAAGCGGATGGCGCGGATCGTGGCCCGGCCCTCCAGCAGCGCCTTGCAGACGCGGTGCATCCCATCCATCACGCGGCCATTGGCGCAGAGGAGGATCGGGTAGCGCAAGTCCGTCTCTGCGATGAGGGCGGCATGCCGGGCGACGGCGCGGCAGGTGGGCGGCTCTTCCCCAGCCCCGGAGGCAAACCAGAACGCTTCATCCAGCTCGGCGATTTCCGCCAGCGGCACCTCCTCTACGGGAAGCCCCCGGGCCAGCTCCACGAGGCGGTGGATATCCCAGATGAGCACCCCCTCCGGGGTCTTGCGGAAGTGGTATTGCCGTCTGATACGGTCAATTCTTGTTCAGAAGATCGCGAACGTCGTCGATCGTCTTGAGCTCGGTGAAGGTGCCGTCGCGAATGGTGTTTTGCGCTTCAGGGCCCTGCACATCCATCTTATCTTGCGAGCGGCCCCGCCACTCCACCGCCTTGGTGGCCACGGTGCGGGAGGCGTACGTTTTGCTGCCATCGTGCAGATCCTTCACCGGCATGGCTTTGGTGGAGAACTCTTGCTTGCGCGCCCGTGCGGCAGCCCCGCGCCCTTCGGTATCGGCCTCGCGGGTGGCGTATTTGAAGTCGCCCATCCAGAACCCTTTATCTCCGCTATAGGCCCCGGTGAGGTAGTCTTTGGAGCGGAAGTTTTTGAGCAGGCTGTAGTCTTTGACAGTCGCCGTGCCGCCGCCCGAGAAGGCTTTGCCCCCATTGAAGCCTTTGTTGTAAGCGTCGAAGCTCTGGTTGCGGTCTGGATTGTCAATGCGGTCCATGAGCTTGCGCTCCTGCTCTTGGGCCAGGGCAGAAGTAAGCGCGCCGCTACATGCAAGCGCGGCAAGGAGGAGCATCGGGGGAAACCGCATCTCCCTACCTTGGCAGACCCTGATCCCCTTGGCAAGCTTGGTACCTTGTAGGGCGCTCAATGCGTCATTTTCCCTAGCCGAGAATCCAGAGAGCACCGGCTCCGCCGGGGAGGGGGGCGGCATCAATGTCATGGTCGAAAGTGGCAAACCGTGCTTTGTGGCGCACCGCGAGAGCCAGAAGGTAAAAGTCGGTCAAATGCCGGGACGAGGGGAGGGGCCACCCTTCTTGGAGCAGGGAAAGTTCATCAGGCCAAAATTGGTGGCCGGGCATCGCGGTAAGGCTTGAAAGTAGGATTTGGGCTTCGCTGGGCGAGCCGGGCCCATTGGGGTATCCGGTGTGCCCCAAAATGCGCAAACACCCGTTTTCGGTAATCGGGCAGGTGGCCCACCCCTTTACGAAGTGCTCTTTGAAGAAGGCGATAGCCGCGAGGTGGTTTTCATGGCCTTCGTCCAGAAGCGCGATCAGGACATTTACATCAAGCAAAACCATCAGGAACCTCCCTTGAGGGCTCGTTGGAGATCCTCCTTATCCACCGCTTCCTGAAGTTTGCGAATCTTCTCATGGGGGGTGAGTGTGGTTCCCTTGCGTAGCACGAGGAAGCCGAGCTCGTTCCGCGCGTAGCGGCTGTTTTGCAAACCCGGGGGTGTGGTGATCTCGCGGCGAAGGGCGTGCTCGACCATGGCTTTGAGGGTGGTGCGCCGCTGTGCCGCGACGATTTTCGCTTCGGCCAGCAGGTCATCCGGAAGATCAAGGGTCGTTTTCATCGCGGTATGGGTTAATATACAGCAATATTGCTGGCAGGGAAGGTTGTTTCCTATTGCGGGGGGCGTGCCACCTCTGTCGCGAGGGCGGGGGGGAGGCCAAGGTCTGCCGCCACTTCCTCTGCTGGGCGGCCGGTGCGGCGCAGGTAGTCGACAACGGCCCCGACTTCCCGGTTGGCGGGGTTGCGGAAGGCGCGGCGCAGGGCGCGCCGAGCGGCGGGGAAGTCGCCCTCCTCCAGCAGCAGCCGGGCGTACCCGAGGTGGACTTGGTAGCGAAGCGCAGCGGGGTCGGCCTCCACGGCGGTGATGAAGAACGGGCGGGCGAGGTCTGCCCGGCCCAGCTCCTGTGCGGCAAGGGCAAGGTCGCCCGCCAGCTCGGGGTGCAGGGCGATGCGCGGGCTGGCGCTCTCCAACAGGGCGGCCGCCGCCTCCTTTTGCCCAAGGGCCTGGAGAGAGCGCACGCGGTTGAGGAGCGAGGGAGCTTCGTCGGGCATCCGCCCGAGCACCCACTCGCCAAGGGTGGCCGCAAGGTCGTACCGGCCCGCCGAGCGGCACCGTTGCTCCAGCCAGATGGCGATGGGGGCGAGCGCATCCGGGCGCTCCAGCAAGGGGCCCAGGAGGGCGGGGGCGGCATCGGGCGAAGTCTCCAGGAGGGAGGAAAAATACCAAGCTCCGGCGATGAAGGGGCCGTGCCCATCGTCCCACACGGCTTCGAAATCGCGGTGGCGGTCGGGGGCGGGGGTCTCGCGCCAGACCCACTCGAAGTAGCGGGAGAGGAGGTCCGGGTAGCTCCCGGCCAAGGTGCGCAGGCGGGTTTGCCAGCGGGGGCGCAGCTCGGTGTCCGCAGCGGTGAGGAGGCGCAGCCCCTCGAACTGGAGGTCGAACGCGGCACGAGGTTTGCCCGCGGCGGCGGCGTCGTCTACGGCGGCGGAGATGAGGGCGAGGGCGTCTTCCCTGCGCCCGCCTTTGGCCAGCGCCTCGGCGGCTTGCCGGAGGAACTGGGGCGGGCCTCCACGCAGGAGGGAGGCTGCGGCGGTGCGCGCTTCTTCCCCCCGGCCTGCCTGCAAAAGCAGCTCTACCCGCAGGGCCTCCAGCGCGGGGGTGCCTCCGCCTCCGGCGCGCAACTCTTCAAGAGCCACTTCGGCCGCCGCAGGGGTGCCAGGCCCGGCGAGCGCTTGCAAGAGGCCGATGCGGAAGCTGGCATTCCCCGGTTGCAGCGGGAGGAGTTGCCGGTAGCTCTGGGCCGCAAGCTCCCATTCTTTGGCGGCAAGCCGGTATCGGGCCAGGCGCTCCAGTACCCGTTGGTCTCCCGGGCCGGTGGCGGCGAGCGCTTCGGCGGTTTGTCGGGCAAGGGCGGGGTCGTCCGACGCCAGAAAATCGAGCGCGGCGGGGGTGGAGACGGAGTCTTCCCCCGGGGCCGCGAGCCAGCGCTTGACGACGGCACGGGCGCGCTCGGGGTCGTTTGCGGCTTTGCAGGCAGCCAGCAGCCGCAGGACAGGCGAGCCGGGCTCGGCTTGGTGGATAAAGTCGAGCACTTCGGCGGCGAGCGCTTTGTACCCCTCGGTATCGAGCACCATGGCCACGGCGTTGAGCGAAGCGGGCTCGCCCTTGCGCGCGGCTTCTTGCAGGAGCGGCAGCACCGGGTGCCGGGAACCTGCCTGCACCAGCCGCCCGGCCAGGAGGCGGGCGTGGATCTCCTCCGCATAGGCGGTGGCGCGCTCGCCCTGGAGGCGGATCGCCGCCGGGTCTGCCACGGCCTGCTTCCATAACGCGGCGGCGGCAGGCCGCAACCCCCAGTGCTGGAGCTGCACGCCCGTGCCGAGCAGGAACTGCCAAGCGCGGTCGGTGGCGGGTGTTTCCTCATCCACATCGGCGGCGCGTAGACGGGCCACGCGGGCCCACTCGGGCGCGGCCTCCTTCCCCGCGAGGCTTTGCAGCAGGGCGTTGGAGAGGAGGGTGTGCAACGGCGAGCCGCCGCCATTGGCCGGGCGGGTTTGCAGCGCATCGCGCAGGCGCGCGGCCCAGACTTCGCGCTCCCCCTCGGGTAGCAGCCGGTAAAGGAGGCGCTGGGCGGCGTAAGGCGCGGCATCCAGCGCGTTGGCGGGCTCCGGGGCGATCTGCCGGAGGATCTCGATGGCCGCCGCCGTCTGCCCTGCCTCCAAAAGCCACGTGGCCAGCGGGTAGCCGATGGCGCTGCGCGGCCCGGGCATGGCATCGTAGAGCCGTTGGCCAAACTGCGCGGCCTCGGTGTGCCGCCTGCGGGAGGCAAGCACCTCGGCATAGCTCCACACTTGCGCGGGAGTGGCGGCAGCAAAAAGGGCGGGCTCCAGCGGACGCCCTGCCCCGGCCCACTCGGCGAGCAGGGTGCGGAAGATCTCCATCTCCTCCGGGGTGCGCTGGGGGGCCCAGACCCACTGGCCCAGCGGCTCCCAAAGGCCGAGGCGCAAGCCGCTCCAGATAAGGGCACCGGCCAGCGGGCGCTCTCCGGGTGCGGCCTCCAGCCGCTTTTGCAGAAAGGTAAAGACTTCGCGTCCGGCCCCGGCTCCCGAGAGCGCCCAGAGCGCTTCGGAAGGAGGCCCCCCGGCCACGAGCCAGCGCGCGACCCAGGCCGGCCGCTCCAGCGGGGTGATGCGCCGGGCAAGGTACGCGATCGCCTCCAACCGCCACTCGGCCTCGGTGGCTGCGGGTTGGTTCTCATCCCAAAGCAGGACTTCCTCTGCCCCATCGCGCCGGGGGCCGGAGGCGAAGAGGGCAAAGCAGGCGCGCACGCGGTTGCCCATCGGCTCGCTCTCGGGCGGCAGGCGTAGCGGCTGCGGCCCTTGCGGCGGAGGTGCTGCGAGCACGGCCCGCGCGGCGGCCACGCGCTCGGCCTCGCTCGCCCCGGGCTGGCGCAGCAGGCTCACGGCGACTTCGGGCTGCGTCGCATCGATCTGCCGGGCCTTGCGCAGCATCTCGAGGGCTTGGGCGTTCTCGCCCCATTTGTTGAAAAAGCGGGCGTGCCGCAGAAGTGCCGCGACATCGCGCGGGAAGCGCCGCACCATCTCCGCGCGCGTGGCCCCGGCTTCGCGGTAGCGCAAAGCGGCTTCCTGGAGCCGGGCGAGCTTTTCCCACTCTTCCGGAGCGGCCCCTCCGGGGAGCACGCGGATGCGGGTGGCCTGGTGCTCGGCGGCGGCGGCAAGGTCGCGCATTTCCTCGGCCTGGCGTACCAGTTCTTCCTCGGCGGCGGCGCGGTCTTTGGCGCTTTGGGCCGCTTTAAGGAGCTGCCCAAAGGCTTCCTGCTGCCGCCCGGTGGCTTTGAGGACTTGCGCCAGCGCGCGCTGGTCGGCGGCGGCCCCGGTGGCGGCGGCCTGGGTCTCCAGCGTCTCAATGAGCCAGCGCGTCATCCCCTTGGCGCGGCAATGTTGGATCAGGTCATTAAGCAACGGAGCCCGCAGCCCTTCGTCGGGCGTTTCGCGAATGGCCTCCCAGAGGAACTCGGCAACGCGCCGGTTCATCTCCAGCCGCTGCATGGCGCGCACCATCGGCGCGATGCACTCGGCCCGGCGCGCCCCATCGGCCCGGCGGTAGAGCTGCTCCCAGGTGGCAAGGGCATCGTACCAACGGTCGGCCTGTTGCTGGCCGTGGGCAAGGTCGGCCAGCGCGGCTGGTTCGCCCGAGGCCGCCAGCTCCTGCAAAATGGCGAGCGCCTCGTCGGGCTGGCCCATTTGGAAGTAGACTTGCACCATCTGCTTGCGCCACTCGGCAAGGCGCTTGGGGTGGGCTTCGGCGATCTTTTCGAGCAGCGCGAGCGCGCCCGCGCGATCCCCCGCGGCAAGGGCGATGGCGACGCGCAGCTTGCTGGCGGCAAGCAGGGTGGGCTCCAGCTCCTCGGCCTTCTCGGCAGCTTCGCGCGCGGCATCCAGCGAGCCGCTCCAGAACTGCCACCGCGCCAGCCGCAGCCAGGCGGTGGGGCGTTCCGTCGCCTCGGCCTCCTTCTGGAGCCGGGTGATCTGTTGGGCCAGCGCCAGCCCCGGCCCGCGCTCGGGCGCGCGGAAGATAAAGAGATCCCGCACGGGGGCGGAGAGGAGAGTCTCGGCAATGCGCTGCGCCTCCGAGCCCCCCCGGGCGGGCGTTTGCGCGGTGGCGGGGGTGGCCTCCATCTCCAAAGCGCGGAAGATGCGTTGGTCGGCCTCTTCACGTTGCTCCCCCTTGGCGGCTCCATAGGCCCGGCTGAAGGCTTTGGCTGCCTCAGGGCCGCTCCCGGGGCGGGAAAGGAGGAAATCTCCGAGAGCCATCCACGCGGAGGCAGAGTCCGGCGTTGTCACGGCTGCCGCGCGGTACTCCTCGATGGCGCTGGTGGCATCTCCCGCTTGCCGGTAGATCTCGGCGGCGCGGCGGTGGATCTCGGCGCGGCGTTCGGGCGGGTCTTCATTGCGTACGATGGCGCGCAGCACCTCTCGCGCGGCCTCCGGGCGGCGCTGGGCAAAGAGGAATTCGGCAAGCGCCTCGGGGTCGCTCCCCTCGGGCGAGCGAAGCCACTCTTCCAGCGCGGCGTGCATCCGGTGTTCGCGCATGAAGGAGGTCACCCGCGTGCGCAGGGCGACATCTTCCGGCGCGGCAACAGCGGCTTCGCGCAGGCGGGCGGCGGCTTCCTCCAGCCGCCCGAGGCGGATGTCGAGAGCGGCGCGCTCAAAGGCAAGGTCTGCCCCTTCGGGCCCGGCGGGGAGCCGGGCGTAGACAGCGGCGGCTTCCTCCAGCTTCTCCTGCCGGCTCAGCAAGCGGGCCAGCCGCGCCAGTGCGGCGGTGGCGGCGGGCTCCAGCGCGAGGGCCCGCTCCAGCGCGGCGGCTTCCTCCTCCGGCTTCTCCTGGGCGGCGTAAAGATCGGCAAGCTGGAGCCATGGGGTGGCTTCGCGTGGGTGGGCAGCGGCCTCGGCCTGCCAGCGGTGCTCCAGCTCGGGTAGGAGCCCGCCCTGCTGCGCGATGCGCACCATCTCGGTGGCCAGCTCGGCCCGCAGCCAATGCCCCGGGGCCACTTGCGAGCTGGCTCGCGAGAGCGCCTCCAGCGCTTCCGGGTAGCGCCCCGCGGCGGAGTGGATGGTGGCACTGCCGCGCAGCGCCTCCACCCGCAGGGGCGCTTCCCCCTCCTTTTCCAAAACCGCGTAGTGCGCCAGCGCCCGCTCGGGCAGGCCATGCTCTACATAGAGGCGGGCAAGCCGTTGGCGGAGCTCGGGCTGGCCCGGAGCCTCGGCGACCCACGCTTCCCATGCCTGGGCGGCCTTCTCAAGCTCCCCTGCGGCGAGGTGGGCCTCCCCGAGTTTTTGCCAGAGCTCGGCCCGCTGAGGCGAGTCTGCCGGGAGCAGGGCGGCGGCGGCCTCCAGCTCTGCCGCCTGCTTCTCGGGCGGCAGGAGGCGCGCCAAGGCCAAATGCGGCAAAGGGCTTTTTGGGTCTGCAACCGCCGCGCGGGCAAATGCTTCCTGGGCAGACTCGGTTTTGCCCGAGCGCTGGAGCAACAGGCCCAGCACCATCTCCTCGCGAAAGCCGCCCTTGCTCTTCTTGGCAGCCTGCCGGGCATCGGTGAGCAGCCGGGAGATAAACCCCTCTTTCTCCGCGATCTTCCAGAGCCGCTCCAGAGCCGTCCCCTCCACGGGGTTATCGGCCAGCATCTGGCGGTAGCGCTCGATGATGCGCGGGTCTGTCCCTCCCCCCGGGGGTGGAGCTTCTGCCTGTGCGGAGGCACCCCCGAGTGCGAGGAGGAGCGCACCGGCCACGGCGGGCCAGCGGGGGGGCATGTTCTCGGCCATAGATTGGGGAAAGCTACGCGATTCCTGCGTCGGAGCAAGCCGGGCCTTCCCGGAGGTGGCAGTCGGCAAAGGCGAGGTGAGCCTCCCAATCGTGGGAAGTGATGGCGTGCTCCCCCGGGCGGATGAAGTAGCCGAGCGGGTTGAGCACTGGCTCATCGAGCGGCGGCATCTCTGCGGGTACCCCCTCCAGCCCGAAAAGGCGGTAGGCGGCTCCGGCATGGTGCGCGCCGAGTTGCTCGCCCCGAGGGTCTGCCCCCGGGTCGGCCTCCGCGCTGGAGACGAGCACCGGGCGCGGGGCCAGCAGCGCGAGGAGGTGGTGCTGGTCTACGGGGAGGCGCTCGGGCGGCTCGGCCCCGTGGCGGCACGCTTCGCTAAACCAGTGGGGGCGCACATTGCTCAGGATATGGAGCGTCTCGCCGAAGCCCCGCCGGTTGAGCGAAGCTCCGCCGCAGCCCGAGTTGTTGGAGATGGTGAGGGCAAAGCGCTCATCCCCCGCAGCTGCCCAGAGCGCCGCCTTGCCAAGCCGGGAGTGCCCGGTGAGGGCCACGCGCCGGGAGTCTACCCGGGGCTCCGTCTCCAAATAATCCATCGCTCGCGAAAGGCCCCAGGCCCACGCGCAGATGGCCCCGGGGTCTTGCGGTTGGCGCGGGGCGGCGGGGTCGTAAAACAAGGCGCGCACGCTTTCGGCAAAGGCGTCGGGGTGGTCGGGCTCGAGGTCGCCGTAGTAGAGGGTGGCGAGGCCGTAGCCACGCTCGATGATCCGCTCCACCGGCCAGCGGCCCACCTCCGCGCCGCGTGAGGCTTTGGTGGCGCGGTTCTCCACCACGCCCTCGCCATCCGGGCGAATCCACGCGGTGGAGAGGCGGATCGCCGGGTCTGCAAATGCGGCGTGGTTGCCAAAAAAGTTGAGCCCCAGAAAGCAGGGCACCGGGCTCTCCACCCCCTCGGGAAGGTAGAGCGCAAGGTGGAGCACCCGGCCCGGGTGGCCGGGGAAGCTCAGCTCCACCTGCCGCCGGGTGGCGCGGCCTCCGAGCGCGCCTGCCGCCTCCTCCACCACGCGCGCCTCGACCGGCAGCGGCGGCAGCGGCCGCCCGTAGATGTACCGGGCAAAAAGCTCCAGTAGCTCGGGGCGGCGCCGGGTGCGCCACTGCTCCACGTTCTCGATGCGGGTGCCATCTTCGCAAACCAGCACCGGCGGGAGGTGCAGGGGCGGGGTAAGGCTTTCGTCAAAATTCATCAACGCCAGCAGCGCTTGTTGCTCGGCATTAAAAGGCGGGAGGCGGGGCGGGGTAGGGGGTGTCATGGCAGGGGCGGGCATCTTCCCGCCTCGGCATCGGGAGCGCAAGCCCACCTTTTGCTTTCCTGCCGGGGCGTTTTTGGTCCAGACTCCCAGCCGGTTCGCCCCGTATCCTTTTTACCCACATTTTATGAGCAAACGCATCGCATTCCTCTTCTCCGGCCAGGGGGCCCAGGCTGTTGGCATGGGCAAAGACCTCGCCGCCCACTACCCGGTGGCGGCCCAGCTCTTTGCCCGGGCAGACGGGTTGCTCGGCTGGTCCTTGAGCCAGCTCGCTTTTGAAGGGCCCGAAGAGGAGCTTACCAAAACGGTGCATTGCCAGCCGGCTCTCTTCGTCCACGGGCTTGCGGCGCTGGCCGCCCTGCAGGAGGAAATGGGCATCGGCTTCCAGCCCGTGGCGGCGGCGGGGCTCTCGCTCGGCGAGTTTACGGCGCATGCCGCAGCGGGGACGTTCGATTTCGAAACCGGCCTCTCCCTGGTCGCCCAGCGCGCCCGCTTCATGCAGGAAGCGTGCGACAACACGCAGGGCGCCATGGCCGCGATGATCGGTGCGGAAGAAAATACCGTGCGCGACCTTGCTGCCGAGACGGATGTCGATGTCGCCAACCTCAACTCGCCCGGGCAGGTCGTTATCTCCGGCGAGAGCGCCAAGGTGGCCCTCGCCGTCTCGCTCGCCAAGGAGCACGGCATCCGCCGCGCCACGATGCTCAACGTCGCCGGGGCGTACCACTCGCGGTTGATGGACTCTGCCTACCTCAAGCTCGGCGAAGTGCTCGCGCGCACGGAGCTGCACACCCCCGCCTTCACCGTCGTGTGCAATGTGGATGCGCAGCCCGTCTCCAAGCCGGAGGCCATTCGCGACTCGCTTCGGGAGCAGGTGACCGGCACCGTCCGGTGGACCGAGACGATGGAGTGGCTCATCGACCACGGCGGGGTGGAGCAGTTTATCGAGTTTGGCCCCGGGGGCGTGCTTGCCGGGTTGCTCAACCGCACCCGCAAGGGTACCCCCATCCTCAGCGTGAGCGATGCCGCCAGCGTGCAAGCGGCGGCGGCCGCGCTGCGGGGGTAGATGCGCCGGGGTGGGAGTGCCCCTTGTCCCGTGAATCCATGTTTTCAACCGGTTCGTCCATTTCGGTTTGGGCCAGGATGGAGTAAAGGATAGGGGTGGCTTGCAGACCCGAGCCATCGACCCTCCCCCTTGTGAACCCCTTCCGGACAGACAAGATGCAGCCCACTCGGCGCGCCGATGCCTTTACATTGGTGGAGGTGCTCTTCTCCATTGGCGTTCTCGCCGTCCTGGCGTTTTTGCTGATGGTGGCGGTACAGAAGGTGGGTGATTCTGGGCGCGCGGCCAACTGTGTCTCCAACTTGCGGATCTTGGGCTTGGCCATGCGCGACTATATGACGGATAACCGGGGTTACGGCGTGCCTCACACCAATTATGCGTTCTTTGAGACCAACGGGGCGGAGCGGGTCCGTAAAGCCCGTTGGCTTTGGATGTCACACCTCGCGCCTTACCTTGGTGACCCGAAGGCCGAAGGGCAGATGTCTCCCGTCTTTGCCTGTCCGGCAGATGAGCTCGTTAAGCGCTGGCCCAAACAACGCCTCTACCAACCGCTGGCCAATGGCGAGAGAGCGCATGCACTCACTAGCTATGGATATAATTACTACTACTTTACCACGTCCAATAGCTGGTGGGGGCAGAAGAGCGAAGCGGCTAAGGCCGCCTACGTGACGTTGCGCAATCTCGCAAACCCCGCAGGCGTGATCATCGTGGGGGATAAGCGGAAAGATAGCAGGGAAGACCCTGCAGTTCGGAATGACCCCAAAACCCCGGATGACCCGATCATCCACCCTTTCAATTTGGAAAGCCTGCCTGGGGCACAGCATTTTGGGAAGGCGAACGTTGTCTTCCTCGATGGCCATGTGGAGTCGCTCAATGGCGCGACGTTATCGAATACTAACCGTTACTGGGTGCCGCGTTCGGAGTAGGGGGAGGCGAGGTTACGTTGTCTTCAGCGTGCGTGTGGAGCCTCGGCTCACATAGCGGACATCGAGGAGTACCGTTTTCTCCAACGGCTCGCCCGCCTGTATCCGCTGAAGCTGCCGGGCGGCGGTGCGGCCAATGCGGCGGCCCATTTTCAGTACCATCGTATCGAGCAGGGGCTCAAACCCCGGCAGGCCCGTCTTGCTGCTGCAGAGGATGAGCGAGAGATCTTTGGGGATGGCGAGGCCCGCCTGCCGCCAGAAGGGGCCGAGCTGTTCGGCGAGGCCCGATTCACACGCAAACACCGCGGTGGGCCGGGTGGCTCGGCTTGCAAAATGGCGGCGCACCAACCGGGTGGGGGGCGTTCTGAAAGCAAGAGGCAGCACTGTGAGGCGCAGGCCGGGGCAGCTCCCTTCGGCCTCGGCCAGCAGGCTCCCTTTCAGGCGGGCCTTGTGGAGCTTGAGCGGGGCTTTGCGCACGAGGACGGTGATCTTGCGGTGCCCCATCTCGTAGAGCTGGCGAATGGCGTCGTAGCCGACCCCGACGTTGTTGAGGTTGACGGAGTGGACCGGCAGCCCCTGGCAATCGTCATACATAATGACGATGGGGAGGTGGCGCTGCATGAGCGGCTCAAGGATCGGCCGCACCACCCGGTGGCTGGAGCGGCAGAAAACGGCGGCCCCCTCGTACTTGCCTGCCTCCAGCCGCTGGCGCACCCATGCGCCATTGGGTTCGCTACCGTCGTAGAGGAAGAAATGGACCTTGAAGTGGTGCTTGCGCCCTTCTTCGACAAACGCTTCGGCGCACTCGCGCACGGAGGTGCCAAGCCCGGAGGGCAGCTCGGTGTACTCCTCTTGCGCGGGGGAGGATTTGGTCTCCAGCAGGAGGGCAATCTTCCCGCCGCGCACGCCTTTGAGGAGGCGCGCCTTTTGCTCCAGATGTAGCGGCGGGCGTACGGAGGGGGTGCGGTTGCGCCGCAGGAGGACTTGTGCTTTTTGCTGGAAGTCGCGCTGGAGAAAGGTGCCGCTGCGTGGGGTGGCCGCCAGCAGCCCCAGCCCCTCCAGGGTGCGCAGGCTGGAGCGCACGGTCGGCTGCGAAACGTGCCAGCGCCGGGTGATGTCGCGCACGGAAAGGAAGCGCTGCCCATCGCGCCACGAGCCGCTGGCCATCTCCTCCAGCAAGGTGCGCGTCAGTCGCTCGTGGAGGTAGGTGCTCATGCTCGGGTCGCAAATCGGTGTATCGACAAAGGGGAGCATTGAACCCCGCCCGCGCCCGCGAGGCAAGGCCTGCTACTGCCGCCCGCGCCGCCGGGCAAGCGCCCCGCCGAGCAGCCCCAGCGCCACGAGCCACGCCAGAGAAGGCTCGGGCACCACGGCAAACTCGCGGTTGTGGTTGAGCACGGCCCAGACGCCCGTTTCCGTAAAGCCCCACGCGCCAATGTAGTTGGCCAGCGTGCCGCCATAGGTGTGGCGGAAGGCTTCGAAGGTTCCTTCGTACCCTTGTTGGGCGAGCTGGGCGTTGTTGCCAATGTTCCCCTCCACGGAGTTGACCCACTCGCCCTGCGCGTTGCGCCAGCCGAGGTAGCCTTGGGGGAAGGTCGCCTCCAGCTCCAGCGAGAGGACGAAGAGATCCGTCTGCCCCGGGCCCACCGTGGGTACGCCGCTGAGGTTGAGAACGTAGCCGAGCACTGCGTCGGCTTCGGCCTCCTGCGGTGCGGTAAACCGGGCCAGCAGCGTCGTTTGGGAGGAGACGGCTCCGGCGAGCAAGGCCACCGTGGTGGTGGGGCGCTCGGGGTCGAGGCCGCTGCGCGCGCTCAAGGCTCCGGCAAGGCTCTCGCCATTGCCAAGCGCTTTGGCAAGGGTGCCGCCCGCGAGGGTGACTTGGTTGTCGATGGAGATGCCGCTCTCTACCCGCAGGGTGCCGCCGCTCTCCACGCGCACGCCGCCATCGCCCAAAGCCAGCCGGTGAGCCACGGCTAACGTGCCGCTTTGGATGGTGGAGGCTCCCTCAAGGGCGTTGGCCGCGCCGAGCGTCAGGGTGCCCGCGCCTTGTTTGAGAAGTCCGCCGCTCCCCATGAGCACGGTGCCGAGCGAGGCGTTGTAGCCGTTGGTGTCGAAGACCGCACCGCCGGAGCCGACGTTGGCGGTGGCGAAGGCCGAGAGCCAGTTGGCGGTGTTGCCGGTGGCGCGTACGCCGCCGCCGTCAAAGCTCAACGAGCCGGTGCCGATCCGGGTGAGGTTGGCCACTTCCAGCATGCCGCGGTTTTCCTCATTGCCGGAGAGGGTGATCTCTCCGCGCCCTCCGCTGTAGCCGACCCAGAGGGTGGTGGCTTTGAGGAGCCCCCCCGCGACGACGAGCGTGCCGGTGCCTGAGTTGGCCACTTGCACGGTGTCGAACCGGAATTCGCCGTCGTTAATCCTCACGCTGCCGGTGCCGCCAAAGCTGGAGTTGCCGATGATGGCGGTGCTCCCCGAGAGCACCCCCCCATTTTGCGTGAGCTTGCCTTCTGCGTAGCTGCCGACGACGAGGGCGTTGGTGTTGTGCCACGTGCCGCTGTGGATGACGGCGGTGCCGCTCCCTTGCGCGCCTACGGTTGCGGTGTGGGCGGAGAGGAGCCCGCCATGTTGCGTAAAGGAGCCGCTCGCTACGCTGCCGATGTAGAAGACCCCGGTTTGGCTCCAGGTACCGCTGTTGAGCACGGCGCTGCCGTGGGCTCCGATGGCTTCGCCGAGGAAAGTGCCGTTATTGCGCACGAAGCCTTGGGTGATGACGAAGCTTCCGCGATCCACCGTGCCGACGGTGATCTGGCCGTTCACATCGTCAATCGCACCCCCGTTGATATGGAGCGTGCCATTATGCACGAAGGTGTCTTCCGTGTGCGTGCTCGACCCGGTGAGGATCGCCTCTCCGCTGCCATACTTGTGCAGCACCAGCGAGCCCGAGAGGCGCGGGGCGAGGGTAAAGGAGTCGGTGTTGTTGATGACGACCTGCGCGGTGCCGGAGGTAAAACCGGTTGCCCCGCGGGTGATCTCGGCGGCTTCCACGGTGCCGGCGCGCCCGCCTTCGCCGAGGTTGAGGATGCCGACGCTGCCCACCTTGTTGGCAAGCACGAGGGTGCCGGTGCCGTTGGCGACACGGACAATGCCGCCGTTGGTGACGGTAAGCGTGCCCTTGGCGTTGTCTCCCACGATGAGGCTCCCGGTGCTGTGCCAGAGGCCGTTATTGCTCACACGCACCGTGCCCACGGCGGGGGTGGTGTTGCCGGGACCGTGGTAGGTGGTTTGCAGGCCGAGGATGCCGTTTTGGTGGGTGAAGGAGCCGCCAAAGATACCGACATCTGCCGTACCCCACTCGCCGACGGTGACGTCGCCCCCCACGTTCCACACCGCGCCGGAGTAGAGGGAGGCGGTGCTCCCCAGCTCCCGGCCGAGGATGACGTGCGACCCGGTGGTCACGGTGCCCCCGTTGGCCTGGAAATTCCCTGTGCCGAAGCCGCCTATTACCAGATCGTTGGCAAGGTGGAGGGTGCCGCTGTTGAGGGTGACGTTGCCGTTGGCCCCGGCCTCGACCCCCAGCTCCATCGTTCCGGCAGAGGTGTAGCCGCCTGTTTGCACTAGCGCGCCGGCGCTGCCCGCTTTCTGCGAGATGGCGAGCCGGGAGGTGGTGTTCCACGTGCCGCTTTGCACATAGGCGACGGCGTAGCTGCCCGCCTCGCGCCCGATGGTGCTGGTGGCGCTGGAGACGACCCCGCCATTGACGGTGAGGAACCCAGTGCCCGAGAGGCCGAGGGTGAGGCTCTTGCCTTGGCTCCAAGTGCCGCTGGTGACAGTGGCGTCGCCCCGGGTGGTGGCCCCGTTGCCAAGGACGGTGGTTTGCGAGGCAAAGTGGCCGCCTGCGACATCGAGGATGGCCCGGCTTCCTGCCGCCGCGCCGACATCGAGGCTTTCAATCGAGAAGGCTCCGCTCACATACCGGAGCGCTCCGGTTTGGCCGGTTTCTTGGCTGATATGGATGCCGGAGGTCTGCCCAAGGCTCTCGCCGGTGACGATGAGGGTGCCGGAGTTGACGGTGGTGGCCCCGGTGTAGGTGCTGGCGGTGCCGGTAAGGGTGGCGTTGCCGCTGCCTTCTTTGAGGACGTGGAGGTTGCCTAGCAACGAAGCCCCAAGGGCAGCGTTGCCGGTGTGGTTGAAGCGGACGAGGTTGTACCCGGCCTCTGCTCCGAGGATCGTATCTGCCTGGAGCTGGCCTGCCGCGCCGCCGGTGCCGATATTAAGCGTACCGCCGGGGCCGGTGACGAAGCCGATCCGGGTGGTGCCCCCTTCGGCCACGGAGATGCTGCCGCCCTCAATGAGGTTGAGCGTGCCATGCCCCGCGCCGCCGATGCCGAGGTTCCCCGTCGCCCAAGTGCCGCCGGAGACGGTGGCGACCGCTTCGCCAGAGCTACCGATGGTGGTGCCATCGGTGTTGAGCTGCCCGCCGTTGAGGTTGAGCTGCGCCGGTACGCCGCCTCCGCCAGAGAGGCCCAAGTGGGTGATAGACGTCTGCCCGCCGGAGATCTCCACCTCCCCAGTGATATCGAGAAATTCGCTCTCCAACTGCCCGCCCTGTATGGTAAGGCGGTGCGCACCGGTGCCCCCGGTCACCAACCGTGAGGCAGAGAGAGTGCCCGTTTTGATCGTGGTGGGGCCGGCCAGAAATGCGGTGCCCGAAGCGAGGGTGCCGCCGTCGATCTCCAGCTTGGTGGAGCCAGTGAGCATCAGGTGCCCTACTTGCAGGGTGCCACCGGTGATGGCGATCTCTGGCGCGCCCCCAAACATGCCGAAGGAGGCCGAGCCGGTCTTCAAGAGCCCGCCGCTTACGGCAACGTTGGCGATCAAGCCGTTGAGGCCGGTGGTGTTCTGGAATGTTCCCCCGGTGACGATGAGGCTGCCGTTTTGAAGCTCTGTCTGCCCCGTGGAGACGCTGCCGCCCGAGATCGTCATCGTCCCCGAGCCGATGCCCATTTGGCCGATGTAGAGGGTGCCTGAGTTGACCCATTGGCCTCCGGAGATGGTGGCCACCCCGGTGCCGGGGATGCCCGGCTGGTCGGGGTGGAAAGCTCCCAAAACCGCTTGGGCGCTTTCAATCGTGCCGCCCGAGAGGCCCAATTCGCCCCGCCCGCCCGAGCCGATGGTGAGCGTGCCGCTGGTGGTCCAGAGGCCGCTTCCGGAGACAAGAGCCGTGTAGGCAAGGCCGGGCAATTGCCCGCCGACGTAGGCGTTGGTGTTGGCCACGGTACCGCCCTGGATATTGAGCGTACCGGAGCCGAGGTAGCCGACGTAGAGGTTCTGGCTATTGTGCCAAGTGCCGCTGGTAATGGTGGCCACGCCAACCGGCAGCGCCCCCATCGGCCCGTCGTTGGCCATGCGGGCGATATAGCCGTTCTGGTTGGTGACCAGGCCGCCGTTGATTTCGAGCACCCCGTGGCCCCGGTTGCCGACATAAAGGTTGCCGGTGGATTGCAGGGAGCCCCCGGTAACGATGGCGCGGCTGCCGCCTCCCATGATGGAGCCGGGCCCGTTGCCAATGCTCACTAGCCCGGCCTCGGCCAGACCGGCGGAGAGGTTCAGCTCCCCCTGCGCCATCTGCCCGATGATGAGGGTGCCCGAGGTGAGCCGCCCGGCCCGGTCCTCAATGGAGACGGTGCCCTTTTGGTTGTCACCAATGACGGTAAAACCGTTGGAAATCGTACCCCCGGTGAGCGTCAGGTTGCCGCTTCCGTAGTAGCCAACACTCATCGTCCCGGAGTTGACCCACCGCGCTCCGGAAGTTACCGAAGCGTAGCCGGAGTTGGGGGAGGGGTCGTTGACGCCGAGGAAGGCATGAACGCCGGAGAGCTGGCCGGAGTTAAAGAGGTAGAGGTTCCCCGGGGCGAAGTAGCCGATCGTGAGGGTGTTGTAGCTGCCGTGGCCAGTGGTGGTATCCACCAGGACGTTGCCGCTATTGGTGATGAAGGCGTCTTTGCCGCCATCGGGCACGCCATTGCTCCAGGCGGAGCTGTCTTGCCACCACTTGGCGTCGTCTGCGGGGATGATCCACGTCGTGGCGGTCTGGGCGTTTGCCGGGAGAGTGGGTAGAAGCAGGCTTCCCAGCGTAAGAAGAGCCATGCCAGCCCGCCGAAGCGGGGGGAGGGAGAGAGAAGAGGCGCGCATCGGGTGGGCGGTACCGGAGATTCGGCGCGGCAGAATCCCTTATTGTGGGGGCCTATCTCAAGGAAAAAACAGCCCCCCCGCCCTGGCTCCCCGCTGCTAAAAGCCCTGGAGGCTTTACCGACAGCCTCAAGGAAGGGAGTCGGTATTGGTAGGTTAAGCCGATCCCGGTAAGACGCCTGCGAAACGTGAATGGTAGGCCGTCTCTGTGAGACGGCGGTCCAACCCCATGGCGTTTCGCAGAAACGCCCTAAAATCTCGAGCCCTCATGCTGACCCTAATGTCGTAATACTAGTGTCCTGTCAGCTAATTACTTTTCATAATTCCTGATGCTTTTCCGAATCTCCAGCGTTGCTCGTGCGGTCGGTATCTTCGGATACCGCCCTTACTCGCGCCTTGGAGATTCAAAAAATCATCCGGGAATTATTTCAATTACTTGTCTGACAGGACACTAGGCTGCTTGGGCGGTAATAGCCTGCCTGCGGCGCTTCAAAACGACGAAGCCGAGGAATGCGGCGCTCGTTCCCAAGAGAGCCCACGTGGAAGGCTCGGGGACTGCGGTGTTCATGATGAAGTAGCGATTGGTCATCGGGGAGCCATCGCCAACGTAGTAGCGCCCATAACCCATGATCTGTCCCGCATCATTGATGCTAGTCAAACCCTCGAACCGCACGAACCCCTCTGTCGTGAGCGAACCAGTGAACAGCCCCATATTTGCGGCCAGTTCATTCAGATTATAGGTCTGGCCATCCCGGTAAAGAAAGGGGATTACCTCCATAGGGTCGGTCGTGAATGAGAACCCTACAATATCGCCATGGGAATTGAGCCCCGTAACGGTCATTCGGGTCTCGTCTTCAATGATGTCGAGGGCTTTCATTACCCAAGCGTCTGGGCCATCCATCTCCATCGTAAAGCCACGGGTTGTTTTCATCCCGGGTATGCCGATGTGTTCATCAAGTACGGAGTAGTGGCCAACAATAAGGTTATCATTGATAAAAAGGGCTGTGGCGCCCAAAGAGCCTTCAACTCGGGAGAGTATCGTCATTCCAGACCCGGTATCGACAAAAGCTTCGCTGCTAGTAGAAAAGACGTCGGTTTCGACGAGCCCAACGACGATCCCGGAGTTATTAATGTCGTTCGCGTAGGATCTGGTGTTGGTGTATTCCGATGGCGTGGAGATTAGCGTAAATCCGCCCCCGTTATTGAAGATAGCGGCTTTATTTAATCCAGAGCCCAAGGTTACTTCTCCCACGGCAATGCCTGAATCATTGACCGCCACGGCTTTGCTGAAATCAAGGGGGTTCTCCGTCGGGGCGAGATTGGTGAATACTCCGTTTGAATATGAAAAGGCGTACATATTCATACTCTCCTCTTCTCTTGCGTACCCGACAATCGTACCGGAGCTATTGATGTCCATAGCATCGGCTCCCGTACCCTCTGGCATGGACAAAGCCTCAATGCTGTTGGTTGCGTAAGAATAAGTATAGGCGGTGTCAGTGGGGTAATCAGGCACACGACCAACGGCCACGCCGTCGTTATTCATCGTACGGAAGAGGAGGTTTGAATAGCCGGAGCTATCGATAACCCTGAAGCCGGTTATCGAGAAATCGGCCTGCGCGGTTGGTAGGCATCCGAGAGAGAGCGCAGCCAAGGCCGAAAAGCCCAATTTACGGAGGCCGAATGGGGATTTAATGAACCGGGAAAGGGGGCGGTTTTGCATGATCTGGGAGGGGTAGGTTAAGGTGCTGTTTTTCTGAAAATGCTGTCATGCCCGATGCGTCAATTATTGTCAACGGAACAACCGGGCGTGCGCGTCTTTGGAACACGGTTTTTGGAGTCTCGGCGAGAAGGTGTTGCCGATGAGGGTAGGCACTTTGCGAATAAACGAAAACCCCCGCCCTTGTGGGCGGGGGGAAATCGAGATTTGCTGGGTGGCGGCTACTCTTCCTCTTCGGGGAAGGGGAAGCCGGGGCGCCACGGCTCGCGGCTCAGATCCACCAGGAAACGGGCGAGGCCGAGGACGGAGCGGTCAAAGCACTCCTTGCCCTTTTCGGCAGAGGCGGTGTCGGGCGTGCCGGCGTAGCTCTCGGGCATGAGGCGGTGCCATTGGCGCACCCAATCCACCCCGCCGCCGGGGCGCAGGGCAGGCACGGTGGGTTGGCGCAGCGGCTCGGGCTTGCGGGCCGACTCGACGACGAGCCCGGGGGCGATGTGCATGATCAGGCTCGTTTCATAATCGCCCGCATGGGGCGAGTGGTCCTGGAAGAACGAGGCGTAGAGCCCGCCATTGAAGTGGCACGGCCCGCATGCGCAGACAAAGGCTTCTTCTCCATGCCGGTCTACCAACTGCCGCAGCCCGGCCTTCACCGCGCCATCATTGCCCCCATGGGCATTGACGAGGACAAACTTGCGCACCCCCTCTTCGAGCGAGAAGGCAACGAGGTCGCCAATGACGGCGAGCAGCGTCTCGACCCGCAGGCGGCAGGCAAAGGGGAGCTCTTTGAAGTTGACGTTATTGCCATACGGGAGCGGCGGCAGGCGCAGGATGCGGGCATCCTCCCGGTTGGCTTGGAGGACGGCTTCTGCGGTGACGGCGTCTCCGAGAAACGTATCCGTCCCATACGGGAGGTGGGGGCCGTGCGGCTCGGTGGAGCCGAGGGGGAGGACGATCACTTCCGGCTGGAAAGCGCGTACGTCGCTCACCGTCATCGTCTCAAGGAGGCCGGGGGTGGAAATTCGTTTGGTTTTGGTTGTGGGCATAAAAGTTTGGTTACCGGCTGGGCTTCGGGCCGATGCGGATGGTGATGGCCTCGAGCACGCCCCCCTCCAGCTTGCGGTACGCGCCGCGTACCTCCAGCCCGGGGTAGAGGGCGGCAAATTCTTCCTCCGCCCCATCGCCTTTATAAATGCGCGTGGCTTCGGTGATGCGCAGGGTGCGCACGATCTTGCTGCCGATGGTGATGTAGGTGCCATCGGGGGAGACGGTATCAATGATGCTCCGGTACGGGATGGCGCGGCGGCTCGGGGTGGCGGCTGCTTCGGCCACCGGCGTTTCCTCGGCGTAGAGGGCGGGCGCGGCGAGAGCCGTGGTGACTCCCAGCCACCCGGCAAGGGCGGCGGTGCGGAAAAGCGCTGGGAAGGGGGGCATGGCTCGCCCGGTATTTAAGACGCCGGGCGCGCGGGGGTCAATGGAAAGGGGAGAGGAAGACGCGCATCAGGTTGACACGCCCGGTATTGAAGTACCACCGCTCCTCCAGCTCAAAGTAGCGCTCCTTGGCATGGTAGCGCAGCCAGGTGCCCCGGCCCGGGTAGTTGGGGTCGTAGGCGAGAAACTCCAGGTCGCCCCCGCCGAGCTGCCGGTAGTGGTAGAGGACGATGCAGTGGTTCATCTTGGGGAACCGGGTGAGGTAGACGGCCTCCAGCTCCCCACGGTCGAGCTTGCGCACGAGCTGCCTGGCGGCGAGTGCCTGGCCCGCCCGGGGGTGGGGGAAGCCCATGCGGAAGTTGCCCACGCGGAAGTACGAGAGCCGCCACGAGCCGAGGTTGGCTTGCAGGAGGGCTTTGTGGTCTGCCGAAAAATCCCACAAATCCGCATACCCGGGGAAGCGGACGACCTCCTGCCGCTGCGGCCCAAACCAGCACGGGATGCGGAAGAGCCGCCGCAGCCGCTTGCGGTACTCATCCTGCGAGAGCTTCGGAGCCCCTGGCTCGAACCGTGCAAATTTGTGGAACTGGATGACGGCCCGGCTCAACAAAAAGCACGAGTGGGCAAAGTCTGCCGGCTCCTCCCGGTCGCGCGAGACGATGTTGCCCCCGGCATCGGGGAGGTACTCGCGCACGGTGTCATTGGCAAAAGAGAAGGCGTCTTGGCGGGGGTTGAAGTCGGGCTGCGCCAGCGCTCCCCATGGGAAAAGTACGGCCACGAGCACCCAGTGGGCGATCTTCTGGAGGAACGATGGCGGGAAAGCGGCTTGACCGGGATGCACCCGCACAGGAAAACCAAAGCTGTGGACTTCGCCAAGACTCTCTTTTTGAACCCGCCCTCGTGGCAGGGGTTCGACGGTGGCGCCGGGGCCCGTTACCAGGCCCGGCGCGAGGTCCGCTCGTTCTGGTACCCGACGTGGCTGGCCCAGCCCGCTGCCATGGTGCCCGGCAGCCGCCTGGTGGATGCGCCGCCCGACGGGCTCGACCAGGAGGCGGTGCTGGAGATCGCGCGCGGGTATGAGCTGGTCTTTATCCACACCAGTAGCCCCACCCTGCGGGGCGATGCCGCGTTGGCCGAGGCGCTCAAGAGCCGCAACCGCGATGTCCGCGTTGGCCTTGTGGGGGCGCAGGCCGCTGTATTGCCCGAAGAGACGCTGCAAGCCAGCGAGGCGATTGATTTTGTGTGCCGCCGGGAGTTTGACCCGACGTGCCGCGAGATCGCCTCGGGCCGTCCGTTGCGGGAGGTGGATGGGGTTTCGTACCGGCATGAAGGAAACATCGTCCACAACCCCGAGCGCGCGTTGATCCATGATTTTGATGAGTTGCCCAGCGTCATGGAGGTCTACAAGCGCGACCTCACGGTGGAGAACTACGCGATTGGGTATTTGAAGTACCCGTACCTCTCGCACTACACCGGGCGGGGGTGCCCGGCGCAGTGTACCTTCTGCCTCTGGCCGCAGACGGTGGGGGGGCATCGCTACCGCGCCCGCTCGCCCGAAGGGGTGGTGCGCGAGATGGCCGAGGCGCAGCGGCTCTTCCCGCAGGTTAAAGAGTTTTTCTTTGATGACGACACCTTCACCGCGCTCGCCCCCCGGGCTCGCGAGGTGGCCAAGGGGCTCGGCAAGCTCGGCCTCACGTGGAGCTGCAACGCGCGGGCCAATGTCAGCTACGAGACGCTCAAGGTGATGCGGGACAACGGCTTGCGCCTCCTGCTGGTGGGGTACGAAAGTGGCAACCAGGGGATTCTCGACCGCATCCGCAAGGGGGTGCGCATCGAGCAGGCGCGGCAGTTTACCCGGCACTGCAAGGAGCTTGGCATCGCCATCCACGGCACCTTCATCCTCGGGCTGCCGGGGGAGACGCACGAGACGGTGCGCCAGACGATCGAGTACGCCAAGGAGCTGGACCCGTTTTCGATCCAGGTCAGCCTCGCTGCCCCTTACCCGGGGACGGAGCTTTACCGGCAGGCGGTGGAGAATGGGTGGCTGAGCCGCGATCTTTCCCTCACCGATGCCCACGGCCAGCAGAGCGCCGTGCTGGAGTACGAGGGGCTCGCGCGGGAGGAAATCTTCAAATATGTGGAAAAATTCTACAAAACCTTTTATTTCCGACCCCGGCCCATCGGGCGGATGGTTTGGGAAATGCTTCAGGACAGGGATGTCATGAAGCGTCGCTGGCGCGAGGGGATGGAGTTTTTCCAGTTCCTGCGCTCCCGAAACGCTGCTACCTAGGCCCCCTCTTCCCATGTCTCTACCGGCTCTTTCCACTTTGGAGTGCGAACTTACCGCCCTCATCCGCGAGCGGCTCCTTGAGCTGCCGGAGAGTTTTGCCCCGGAGACGAATCTTTACGACGCGGGCCTCGATTCCATGGGCATCATGCAGCTGCTTTTGCTGGTGGAAGACCGTTTTGGCATCCTCATCCCCGAGGCGGATGTCTCGCGGCGCAATTTTTGTAACGTGGCCAACCTCTCGCGGCTGCTGCACGAGCGGCTGGCACAGCGGGCCACCGGAGGGGTATGAAGCGGGTTGTCGTTATCGGAGGCGGGGCCGCCGGGCTGGCGGCAGCCGTGGCCGCCGCGCGAGCCGGGGCGCCCACGCTGCTGGTGGAGCGTCACGGTGTGTTGGGAGGCATGGCCACGGCGGCGCTGGTCCACTCCATCTGCGGTTTGTACCACCTGCGTGAAGAGCCCGAGGCGCGCATGGCCCATGGTGGGTTGCCTGCCGAAGTGGCTGAGCGGCTATTGGCCAGCGGCGGGGCGACGGGGCCGCACCGTTTTGGGAGGGTCGATCTTTTATTGCACCAGCCCGCTGCCTTTGCCCGGGTGGCGGACGAGCTGGCCTTTGGGCAGCCAGGGCTGGAGGTCCGCTTCCATACCGAGCTGGCGGCGGTGGAGACGCAAGGGCGCGCCATCCGCTCGGTGGAGCTTCTTTGCCGGGGCCACCGCGAGCGGGTGGAGGGGGCGGTATTTATCGATGCCACGGGGGATGCCGCGCTCGCCGCCATGGCTGGTGCGGAGTGTGAGGTGGCCGAGCGTCTGCAACGGCCTGCGTACGTCTTTGCTTTGGGTGGGGTGCCGCCAGGGGCGCTGGAGGAGGAGGCGCGGCTGCGGCTGGCGCGGCGGCTGGTGGCGGCGGTGCGCGAAGGGGGGCTCCCCTCCGGGGCGTTGGGTGCGCACTTCCGCGCCACGGCGCGTGGGGGTGAGGCGTTTGTGACGGTGGATTTGGATGATCCCCCCGGCGGCCCGGTGTTTGCCCCGCTTTGCCCGCGCTCGCTCACCGCGCTGGAGCGCCATGGGCGCGAGCTAGCGCAGGGGCTTGTCCGGTTTTTAAGCGAGGCATGGCCGGGGGTGTACCTCGCGGCGCTGCCCGCGCGCGTGGGGGTGCGGGAGAGCCGCCGCATTGTGGGTGAGGCGCGGGTAGAGGCGGCGGATGTTCTTTGCGGCGCGCAGGTTGCCGACGCGGTGGCGCTTTCCACCTGGCCGATCGAACTGCGCGAGAGCGCCACCGGGCCGCGCCTCCGCTTCCCCGAAGGAGGGCGGCCGTGCGAGATTCCGCTGCGTGCCCTGCGTGCGCGTGGGTGGGGTAATTTGCTGGCTGCGGGGCGCTGCATTGCGGCTTCGCACGAGGCGCAGGCGGCGGTGCGCGTCATTGGTACCTGCCTTGCCACCGGGCAGGCGGCGGGTACGGCGGCGGCATTGCAGGCGCTGGGGAGCGATTCTTCTGCCGCCGCCGTGCGCGCGGTGTGCGATACTGGGGTGCCCCCGCGATGAACCTCGTCGATCTCATTTTCACCCCGCAACGCCGGGCTTGCCGCGCTTTGGTGAGCCCCGAGGGGGTGTGGACGTACGGCGAGCTGGAGCACGCCGTCTCGCAAACGGCGGCTGCATTGCACCAGGCGGGGCTCCCCCGGCGCACGGCCGGGCGTGTGCCGCGTGTGGCGCTGGCGTGCCCCAATAGCGCGGAGCATGTGGTGCTGGCGCTGGCTATTCTCAAAGCCGGGGCGTGCCTCGTACCGGTGGCGGGCGAGCTGGCCTTGCCTGAGCGCGAAGCGGTCTTGCGCACCGTGGCGGTGGATGCGCTGGTGGTGGCCGACGCCTTCCCTTGGCCCGGGCGGGAAGGGGGGGAGCGGCTCCCCGGGGTTTGCGCGCGGTTTGCCCTGCTGCCTTTGCCTCAAGCGCCCCCGGCTTTTGAGGAGGAGGCGCTTGCGGGGGTGGACCCCGCGTTTATCCGCTTCAGCTCCGGCACCACGGGGCGGGCCAAGGGGGTCATCCTCTCGCACCAGAGCCTCTACGAACGCATTGGTGTGGCCAACCGGCGGTTACAGATTTCGGAGGCTGATTGCGTGGTGTGGATTCTCTCGATGGCGCATCACTTTGCCGTCTCCATTATGCTCTACCTGCTCCATGGCGCGGCGACGGGCATCGCCCCCTCGCACTTGGGCGAGGAGGTGCTCGCCATGGGCCGGGCTTGGGGGGGGACGGTGCTCTATGGTGCCCCCTTTCACCACGCGCTGCTGGCGGCGGAGCCCTCGGGCGAGGCATGGCCCACGCTGCGGCTCGCCATCTCCACGGCGGCGACGTTGCCCGAAAGCACCGCGCGCGCCTTCGCAGCCCGCTACGGCGTGCCGCTCACGCAGGCGCTGGGGATGATTGAGGCCGGGCTGCCGCTGCTCAACACCGCCTCGGCGCGTGAGAAGCCGACCTCCGTAGGCCGCCCCGGCGAGGGGCTGGAGGTGGTGTTGCGCGACCCTTTTACCGGCGGCCTGGTAGCCGAGGGCGAGGTGGGGGAGTTGCATCTGCGGGGCGGCGGCCTCTTCGATGCCTATTTGGACCCTTGGCAACCGCGCGCCGGGTTGCTCACCCCGGAGGGGTACTTCCCCACGGGTGATCTCGCGCGGTGCGATGCCGAGGGCGATTTCTTCCTCATGGGCCGGGTGAAGACAGTAATCAACGTCGGCGGCATGAAGTGCTTCCCCGAGGAGATCGAGGCCGTGCTTCTCGGCCACCCCGGGGTGCGCGCCGTGCGCGTGGTGGGGCGCGCGCACGAGCGGTTTGGCACTGTGCCGGTGGCGGAGGTCGTGCCCGAGGGGGCGGCCCCTTCCATCCCTTCGCTAGTGGCGCACTGCCGCGCGGCGTTGGCCGGGTATAAGGTCCCCGTCGCCTTCACCTTCCACGAAGCGCTGCCGCAGACGGCCAGCGGCAAGATCCGCCGGTAAAATCTACTCCACAAACTCCAGCTCCACGGGCGCTGGGATCAGCCCGGCCTCGGCCCCGCGGCGCAGGAAGAGGCGGATCGCTTCGCGGCCGCTTTCGCCGTAGTCGAGCGTGTACTCATTGACGTACATGCCGATAAAGCGGTCTGCCAGCTCGGTGTTCATATCCCGCGCCAGCGGCATGGCGTGGGCCACGCCGTCTTGCCGGTGCTCTAGCCCGTAGCGGATGCTCTCGTGGAGGATGGTGTTGAGCTCCGAGCGGAGCGCGGGGGGGATGTCTTTGCGAATCACATTGCCCCCGAGCGGCAGCGGCAGGCCGGTCTCCTGCTTCCACCACTCGCCAAGGTCGCGGATTTTGGTAAAGCCATCGCGCGCATAGGTGACCTGGCCTTCGTGGATGATGAGCCCCACCGGGCTCTCGCCTGCGCGCACGTGGGCGAAGATTTCGTCAAACGGCACCACTACCGTCTCATACTCGTGCGGTTTGAGCCCGAGGTAGAGCCCCAGGGCGAGGAAGGCGCTCGTCATCTTCCCCGGCACGGCGATCCGCTTGCCTTTGAGCCAGGCGCGGATTTCGTCATCCGAAGCCCCCTCGGCAAGCCCTTCGCGGCCAATGGCGATGAGCATCGGGCCGTAGCCGTCGCCCATGCTGGCGCCGCAGGGGAGCAGGGCGTACTTATCGAGCACGTGGGCGTAGGCGTGGATGGAGATGGCCGAGATATGCAGCTCGCCGCGCGTGGCGCGTTCGTTAAGGGTCTGGATATCCTGCAAAATGTGCTCAAACCGGTGCCCGCCGAGGTCGATCTTTTCTTTCGCCATCGCGTAGAACATGAAGGCGTCATCAGGGTCGGGGGAGTGGCCAAGGGTAAAAACTTCCGGTGTGGACATGGTAGGGTAGAGGTCTTAGTCCACCACGCGGGTTGTGACAATGCCCAAAGGGGTTCTCGGGAGAATTCGCTCGAATTGGGGCGCGGTTTAGGCCAGATTTGAGGCCGACCGACTTGGCTTGATCTTTTTCTATGGCAGTTCTCGATGATCCTTCCGCTCCGCATGTGGCTCGTAAACGAGTGTTTACACGATGGGAGGGGGTTGCCTTTTGGGCTGCGGTGGTTGCCCTGCTGGTGGCCAAGGGGATGAGCCTCATGCGCTACCGGGTCGATTCGGACGAGGCGCAGCATGCCCATGTCGTCTGGGCGTGGACTCAAGGGATGGTGCAATACCGCGATTTCTTTGATAACCACACCCCGGTCTTCCATATGCTGATGAGCCCGCTCCTCGCGTGGCTTGGGGAGCGGGGCGATGTAATGTACTACCTGCGGGGGGCGATGTTGCCGTTCTATTTCGGGAGCCTGGCATGCATCTACCTGCTCGTGCGGGGGGCTTACTCGCGGCGGGCGGCGCTTTGGAGCACGGTGCTTATCGGGCTTTGGCCGGGGTTCATGCTCACCTCCACCGAGTTCCGTACCGATGCGCTTTGGATGGCGGCGTGGTTTGCCACGCTGGCGGTGCTCTTTGGCGGCCCGCTCACCTGGCGGCGCTGGGGGGCGGTGGGGTTGCTGCTGGGGTTGACGTTTGCTTCCTCCATGAAGACCTCGCTCCTGCTGGCTTCGCTTGTGCTGGCGGCGGTGCCGTTGCTGCTCTGGCTCGGGTGGCGAGAGGGGTTTGGCTTCATGAAGGGGAGCGCCAAAGGGGTGTTGCCCTTTATCCTAGGACTGCTGGTGGTGCCTGTGGCGGTGCTTGCTTACTTTACGGCGCAAGGAGCGCTTGCGGAGATGCGCTATTGCATTATCGAGCATAACGTTGTCCCCGGGTTTTCGCGCCGGGCCTATGGGGCCTTTGCGGCGACGCTGGGGGCTACAGCGCTTTTCATGTGGTTGCTTTGCAGCCGCTCGGAGACACGGCGGCTGGGGGTGCGGCGCGCGTTGTTTTTGGGGACGGGGGGAATCTACCTCGCCCTTCTCTGGGGGTTCTGGCCCTTGGTGACGCGGCAGGATTACCTCCCCGTGGCTCCGTTGATTTTGGGGATGCTGATCCCCCCCGTGCTCGGCTGGGTGGAGCGCCTCTCGGCCCCGCGCTGGCGGGAGGTGGCCCGCTGGGCGGTGCCGCTGGGGTGCGCGGCGGTGGCGATGCTGCTGGTGGTGAAGGAAAAGACGGTGCGGGCAAACGAGATGGGCCACTTCAGCCAGGGGTTGGCGATGTTGCTCAAAATCTCCGGCCCGGAAGATTTGGTGATGGATGGGAAGGGCGAAACGATCTTTCGCCACCGGCCGATCTATTTCGTGCTGGAGGGGGTGACGAACCGGCGCATCCACGACGGCTTGCTCAAGGATACGATCCACGAATCCTGCCACTCCAAGAATGCGTGCGTGCTCGTCTACAACCGGATGCCCAAGCGGCACCTCAGGGGGTGGATCTCGCGGGAGTATGTAGAGGTGGCGCGGCGGGTATGGGTAGCCGGGGCCATGCTGGGCGAGGCTAAATCGCAGGAGGCACAATCCTTCGAGGTAACGCACGATGCCTCATACCGGGTGGTTTCGCCGGAGGGGCCTGTCTCCTGCGTGGTGGATGGGGAGCCTCGCAGTGGAGAGATCCACCTCAAACCGGGGCGGCACTCGCTGGTTTACAGCGGGAGCGCGCCGCTGGCGGTGGTCTTTGCCAAGGCGGTGAATGCCGGGCTCTCCCCCTTCAAAACGGCCAAAGAGGTCTATGTGATCCGGGGGAGCGAGTACCGGTAGGGGTGTTATACCATCTCTCATCAATAAGGAGACTTTTAAGCTGGTTCTTTTTGAGCGAGGCGGCGTTGTCGGCCAGAGTCGCTATCAGAGATAGCGCCTCCGCCCTCCGCCTTGCCTAGTGTCGTGTTAGCCTATTTCCTTTTCAAATTGCCGGGTGCTTTTCCGATTCTCCGGCGTTGCTCACAGCGGTCGGTATCTTCAGATACCGCCCTTGCTCGCGCCGTGGAGAATGCGAAAAATCACCGCGGACTTTTTCAAGGAACTAACCTAACACGACACTAGCTCAAAAATCCCTGCGCCTTAAAGTCTCCCTATTTCAGAGAAATGGTATTACTTCCGGTTGGCCACCCCTGCGGCAGCGCAGCCGATGCCAGCTACGACGAGCACCCACCCTACCGCCGAGGGGATGGGGAGGCGCTTCTGCGTTTCGGCAGTGGCCTCGATGGGGCCGATTTTGAGAACCTCCTCCCGCTCGGTGTAGCGCAGGGCGGGCGTAACCAGTGCGACGACGCCCAGAACGAGGAGGACAATGCCTGTGAGGATGAGTTTATTCATACCACAAGCTGATACGCCCCCCGAAGGAGCGGTAAGTGCGTGTTTTTACAGCGGCCCGGCTTCGGAGGGGACCACGTGGCCATCAAAGTAAAGGATGTTGCGCACGCTTTGGTGGACGGGGGTGCTGGGGACGCGCGGGTCCGTAATGTAGAAGCCCTCGGTGGCGAGCCGCCTGTCGAACTCCCAAAAAGCGGGGGTGTTGGCAAGGTGGGGCAGGGCGTTGAGGCGCGAGGGCTCCACGGGGTCGCCACCGCTGCGGCCAAAGGGGAAAATCGGCTCCGCCTCTTCCTCGGCCTCGGCATTGGGGAGTGTCAGCTCTCCGGCGGAGTAGTAGCAAATGGTTTGCCCGGCGGCGGAGCGGTGCCAGGCGGGGCAGGTGAAGAGGGCGGCCAGCGCGGAGGAGCCGGGCGTCAACGTTTCAAAATGAAGGTATGGGGCGAGGAAGGAGGAGAGATTGCCGCTGGCCGTATCAAACTGGCCTTCGGCGTCGGCCTGGTAGAGGGGGCTTTGGCCGCGCCAGAGCGGGCCGGGGAGGCGATACTGGTTGTCCTGTACGTAGAGGGTGATGCCAAGGCCGATCTGCCGGAGGTTGGAGAGGCAGGTCGTTTGTTGCTGCGAGGCGCGTAGCCGCCGCGAGACGCCGAAGACGACGACGCAGAGGGTGGCCATGATGGCCAGCACGGCCATCAGCTCCAAAAGGGTGAAGGCGTTTCGCGAAGGAGAAGAGCGCATAAGGAAGGGCCGAAGTTTAAAAGAAATAGAGGACGATGGAAAGCGGGATAAAAGAGAGTGCTGTGGAAAGGGCGATGCCGGAGGCGGCCAGATCGGCATCGGCCCCCATGTGCCGGGCCATGATGAAGCTGGCTGCGGCAGTGGGGCAGGCGGCGTAGATGAGGATGATGCGCCGCTCCATGCCGGTGCTGCCGCACCAGTGGCAAAAGAGGGCGGCCAGCAGGGGGAGCAGCGCAAGCTTGAGGCCCACGCCAAGCCAGAGCGCGGTGCGCCGCCCGGTGAGGCGAATCGAGACGAACGAAGCGCCGATGGCTATGAGCGCGAGCGGGACGACGATGCCGCTCAGGGCGGAAAGGAAGCGGTCGAGGGAGGTTGGCAGCGAGAGATGCAAAGAGGCAGCCACCGCCCCGGCCAATGCGGCAAGGATGAGCGGGTTGGTCACCAGTGCGCGCCCCATGAGCCGTACCCCCTGAATGCCGATGCGGTGTTGCGAGCCGAGTAGGACAAAGATGGCAGCGAGGTTGAAGAAGACCATCATCGGTCCAAGCACAAGGAGGGCCAGCCCCAGCTCCCGTGCCTGCGCTTCGGGCGGGAGGGTGGCCACGGAGTAGGTGAGCACGGGCAGGCCGACGAAGGCGAGGTTCCCCCGGAAGCTGTTTTGCACCATGCTGCCGACGACGGCGGGCGGGCTGCCGCGCAGCCGGGCGACGACCCACCCGATCCCGAGCACCAGCACCGAGGCGGCGAGGAGGATGCCCAGCGGCCGCACGACCAACCCGAGCGAGAGCTTCACCCCGGCCACGCTCTGGAAGACGAGCACCGGCAGCGCCACCCAAAAGACCAGCCTTGTCAGCTCATGCACGGCGACTTCTTTGAGGAAGCCGATGCGCCCCAGCCCGTAGCCGAGCGCGACCATGAGGCCAACGGGCAGGAGGGTTTCGAGGACGCTCATTGTAGGGTGCCTCTGGAAACCGAGGCATGACAGGCACGAAGGATTTTTGATGCCATTTTGCGGCGATTTTTGGGGCAATATTGGGAATCTTGACCCAAAAATCGATGGAAAATGGCGCAAAAAGACAAAGGGGATGGCGTGCCTTCGGTTTCCAGAGGTGCCCTGTAGAAAGAAAACGGGCCGACAGGAGGGTTGCCCTCCCGTCGGCCCTGAATTTTCGAGGTTGCTAAGGCTTACGCGTAGCTGGCCTGAGCGCCCTTGAGGTTGCGCTTCTGGATCCACGGCATGGTGGAGCGGAGGCGCTGGCCGACCTTCTCGATCGGGTGCTTCTCACCCGCTTTGAGGAGGGCGTTGTAGGTCTTGTAGCCGCCTTCGTACTCGGCCACCCAGTCTTTGGCAAACTTGCCGGTCTGGATCTCCTTGAGCACGCGCTGCATCTTCTTCTTCACGCCGGCATCAATGATGCGGGGCCCGATGGTGATGTCGCCCCACTTGGCGGTCTCCGAGATGGAGAAGCGCATCCCGGCGATGCCGGCTTCGTTCATGAGGTCGACGATGAGCTTGAGCTCGTGGAGGCACTCGAAGTAGGCCATCTCCGGGGCGTACCCGGCTTCGACGAGGACTTCGTAGCCCGCCTGCACCAGCGCGCTGGCGCCGCCGCAGAGGACGACCTGCTCGCCAAAGAGGTCGGTCTCGGTCTCTTCCTTAAAGGTGGTCTCGAAGGTGCCGGCGCGGGTGCCGCCGATGCCCTTGGCCCATGCGAGGGCGATCTTCTTGGCCTGCTTGCTCGGGTTCTGGTAGACGGCGATGAGCGAGGGGACGCCTTTGCCTTCGGTGAACTGACGGCGCACGATGTGGCCGGGGCCCTTGGGGGCGACGAGGATAACGTCCACATCCTTGGGCACTTCGATCGTCTTGAAGTGGATCGCGAAGCCGTGGGAGAAGAGGAGCGTCTGCCCGGCCTTGAGGTTCGGCGCGATGTCTTTGTTGTAGACGGTGGGGATCTTCGTGTCGGGCACGGCGACGAAGATGATGTCGGCCTTCTTCACCGCTTCGGCGGTATCATAAACTTTGAAGCCTTTCTCTTTGGCCACCTGGCGGGATTTGCTGGTGGGGTAGAGGCCGACGATGACGTTGACGCCGGAGTCCTTCAGGTTGAGGGCGTGTGCGTGCCCCTGGGAGCCGAAGCCGATGACGGCCACGGTTTTGCCATTGAGGAGTTCAAGATTGGCGTCTTTGTCGGTGTAGATTTTGGCTGGCATAACAGGTTGGGTAAAATGGGTTGGGTTAAAAAGGGGTTACTGGCGGCGGGCAACGGCAACGGTGCCGGTGCGGGTCAGCTCGGCGATGCCGAAGCGTTCCATCAGGAGGAGAAATTTCTGGATTTTGCCTTCGTTGCCGGTGACTTCGATGGCCACATTGCTGTGCTGCACATCGATGATCTTTGCGCGGAAGATGCTGCAAATCTGCATGACTTCGGCGCGGGCGGCGGCATCGACATTGACGCGCAGGAGCACCAGCTCGCGGTCGACATACTCGTCTTCCCGGAAGTCCTGGACTTCGATGACGTCGATCAGCTTGGAGAGCTGCTTGGTGACTTGCTCGAGCACCGCATCATCCCCCCGGACGACGATGGTCATCCGCGAGCGAGTCGGGTCGAGCGTGGGGCCGACGTTGAGGCTGTCGATATTGTAGCCACGACCGCTGAACATGCCGGCGATGCGGGTAAGCACGCCGAACCGGTTTTCAACGAGGACCGAAAGAGTATGACGCATGACGGGAAAGGCCGGAGAGTCTCCTAGGGAAAAGCGCGGTCGTCAAACGCAAAAAAACACTCTTTGCCGCCCCTTCAACAAGGGAAGCGCCCCTGCGTTGCACGATGGAGAGGGGGCGAGGGGCGGTTTTTTTTGGGTTTGCCTCGGCAGGGAGGGCCGATAAGGTTTGGCGCCCCGCAGGACGCCGTGCCTCGTAAACCTAATTCAACCCGAAGACGCTTACCCGAGTATGCAGCCGCTTTTTACCTTTAACGTCGTCCCGAAACTCCCGGCCCGGCTGGAGCCGCTGCGGGAGATGGTCTTTAACCTTTGGTGGACTTGGGAGCCCTCGGCCCGCCGCCTCTACCGGCACCTCGATACCGCGCTCTGGACGAAGGTGAACCACAACCCGGTGCGGATGCTCCAGCTTACCCGGCAGGCCCGGCTCGATGAGCTGGCGGAGGATGAGGCGTTTCTGCGCGATCTCGATACGGTGTACGCCGCCTTCCGTACCTATATGGAGCGGCAGGATACGTATGGGAGCTTCCGGCGCAATGAGTTGATCGCCTATTTCTCGGCGGAGTTTGGCTTCCATGAGTCGATCCCGATTTATTCGGGCGGCCTCGGCATCCTTTCGGGGGACCATTGCAAGGCGGCGAGCGATTTGGGGCTCAACTTTGTGGGGGTCACCCTGCTTTACCGGCACGGCTACTTTAAGCAGCAGATCAATAAAGAGGGGTGGCAGGAGAGTGTGAGCCTGAACCAGAACTTCCACCACCTGCCGATGCAGGAGGTCCGCTCCGGGGAGGAGCCGCTGCGTGTGGGGGTGGATATCCGGGGGCGCACCGTTTTTGCCAAGGTGTGGGAGATGAAGGTGGGCCGCGTGGTGCTTTACCTGCTCGATACCGATATTGTTGAGAATAGCCCAGAGGACCGGCTGATCACCGCGCAGCTCTACGGCGGCGATCTGGAGATGCGCATCAAGCAGGAGATCGTGCTCGGGATTGGCGGCATCCATGCCCTGAATGCGATGGGGCTCAAGCCGCGCGTCTACCATATGAACGAGGGGCACTCGGCGTTCCTCTCGCTGGAGCTGATCCGCCGGGGCGTGCAGGAGAAGGGGCTCGACTTCAAGAGCGCCCTCCAGCTCGTGGCGGCGGCCAACGTCTTTACCACCCACACGCCGGTGCCTGCGGGGAATGATGCCTTCACCAAGGAGCTCATGCAGCGCTACTTTGGCGAGTACCCGGCGGCGGTTGGCATCCCGTTTGAGGAGTTTTTCTCCTTTGGCCAAGCTACACGAAACAAGGTGGAGGCGTTTTCCATGACGATCCTCGCCCTGCGCACGAGCCGCCATGCCAACGGGGTGAGCAAGCTCCACGGGGAGGTGAGCCGCTACCTTTGGAAGGATGTCTGGGCGGGGGTGCCGGAGGATGAGGTGCCGATCACGGCGATTACCAACGGCATCCATACCAAGACGTGGCTTTCGCCCGAGTTCTCGGAGCTTTATGCCCGGTACTTGCCGGATTGGCGGGAAAAACTCACCGACCGTGGCTACTGGCGCGGGGTGATCGACATCCCCGACAAGGCGCTTTGGGAGACGCACTTGCTCCTCAAATCGCGACTCGTGGAGTTTGTGCGCGAGCGGGTGCGCCTCCAGCGCGAGCGCCACGGCCTCGCGCCGGAGAAGCAGCGCGAGGTGAACCAACTCCTCGATCCGGAGATCTTGACGATCGGTTTTGCCCGGCGCTTTGCCACTTACAAGCGGGGGGCGCTGCTGTTCTCGGACCTTGGGCGGCTCAAGCGGCTGCTCAATAACCCGGAGCGGCCCGTGCAGGTCATCTTTGCCGGGAAATCCCACCCGCAGGATGATGGGGGCAAGCGCCTCATTCAGGAAGTGGTACGGTGGTCGCGCGAAGAGGGGCTGGAGCACCGGATCGTCTTTGTGGAAGATTACGACATCTACATCGGCCGCCGCCTGACGCAAGGGGTGGACCTTTGGTTGAACAACCCGCTCCGCCCGCTGGAGGCCAGCGGCACCAGCGGCATGAAGCTGCCGCCCAATGGCGGGCTCAACCTCAGCGTGCTCGATGGCTGGTGGTGCGAGGGGTACAACGGCAAGAACGGCTGGGCCATCGGCGCGGAGATTACGGAAGGGGAGCCCGAATTCCAGAACGAGGTGGATGCCGCGAGTTTGTACCACATTCTGGAAACGCAGATCGCCCCGCTCTACTACGCCAAGCCCGACGGCGTGCTCCCCACGGCGTGGCTCCAGCTCATGCGGGATTCGATCCGCTCCGTCACCCCCGTCTACAACACGCAGCGGATGGTGCAGGAGTACTCGGAGAAGCTCTACGAGCCCGCTGCTCTTGCCCACACCCGGCTGGAGAAAGACAAGGCGGCGAAGGCTCGCGAAGTCTCGAAATGGAAGAACCGGATGCGCCAGCTCTGGCCGCAGGTGCGGGTGGGCGATGTACGCATCCTCAATGCCAACCCGGTGGCCCTGCGCGTGGGCGAGGCACTGGAGGTGGAGGCGCGCGTCCATTTGGGTGAGGTGGAGCCCGAGCATGTCTGCGTGCAGGCGTATGTGGGCGAGACGGATGATGCCCGCCTCATCCACCCCAAAGGCGTGGAGCTTGAGCACACCGGGCAGGCTGAAGATGGCTGCCACCTTTACAAGGGCACGATCTCCGCGCCGGAGAGCGGCACGTATGGGTTTAACGTCCGCGTGCTTCCGCACCACCCGAACCTGACTCAGGCACACGAGCTGCGGCTGATCACCTGGTCGGTGTAGGGGTGGGGCGGTTTTTGCGGTGGCGCCCCAGAGAGGGCGCTACCGTTTCGAGCCTTATAGCACCCCTGCTTCGCGCAGCGCCGCGTGCAGGGCGAGGGTGACTTCGCTGCGGATCTGGTGCCACTCGTTTTGGTGCAGGGTCCAGAGGCGGAGCTGGTAGTCGCAGTTGGCCGGGCCGATGGTGAGCAGGAGCGCCTCGGGCTTCGGGTTTTTGAGGGCTTTGGGGTGGCCCTCGGCGGCGGCGAGCAGGAGAGGGATGACGACCCGCGCGTCTGCCGCGCGCGGCACGCTGACGGGGATCTCCACCCCGCGCAGGGAGTTGGAGAGCGTCCAGTTCGTCACTTTGTCGGAGATCAGCTTGCCGTTGGGGAGGATCACCTCCGAGCCGCTCTCCATGCGCAGGATGCTGGCGCGGATACCGATGTGGGTGACGGTGCCCTCCAGGTTATCAACCTGCAACACATCGCCCACCTTCAGCGGGCGCTCGAAGAGGAGGATGAGCCCGGAGACGAAGTTATTGACGATATTCTGGAGCCCGAAGCCGATGCCAACGCCCACGGCTCCGGCAAGGATGGTGAACTTGGTGGCATCCACCCCCAGCGCGCCAAGGGCGAGGGTAAACCCCGCCACCAGCAGGAGGTAGTGGACGACGCGGGAGATGGCAAACGGGATGCCGCGCGGCAGCCGCAAGCGCCCGTACACCTCCTCCTCCAGCACAAAGCGCACGAAGCGCGAGAGCAGGAAGGTGGCCCAGATCGTCAGCCCGCAGGCCAGCAGGTTGCCCACGCTGAGGCTCAGCGAGCCGAGCGAAAGCCGGGTGGCCAGCAGGGCAGCCCCTTTCTCCGCCACAAAGCCGTGCAGGGAGAGGAAGGAGACGGTTGCCGAGGCCCACAAGAATAGCGCCACCCAGCGCAACCCGCGCCGCACCCGTTGCCAAAGCAGGGTGCGGTGGTGGCGTACCATCGCCAGCCGCCCGAGCGGTGGGACTTGCAGGGCAATCATGACGGCCCCCTCCGCCACAGCCAGCAAGGCGTAGCAGATCGCGCCGAGGTAGGCGCTGGCGAGCACCCCTTCCCCCAGCAGGGTGCCAAGGCCGATATACCCGCCAGCATACGCCCCCGCTGCAACGAGCAGCCCCCCCAGCGCGGCGAGAAAGAAGGCGCGCACCACCCGGCCCAGCGGGCGAGCGGGGTCGAGCACTTCGCGCAGGCCGCCAGAGCGGAGCAGCCCCGCAATGCACCCGGCGGCCAGCAGCAGCTCGCCGAGGAAAAAGAGCCGCCCGGCCAAGGTGCCCGCAGGGAGGAAGCGCCGCACCTGGTCGAGAAGCTGGAAGACGACGAGCGCCTGAAGCCACGGAGCGATCTGAGGTGGCACGAGCCGCCGCAGCAGGAGCACGGCGGGGATGAGGAGCAGCACGCTCCACCCCACCCAGAAGAGGCGCGGAGGGTCGGGATAAAACCAATGGCTCGCGGCCAGGGCGATGAGGAGCGCGGTGCTCGCAGGCATCTCCACGAGCGGCTCGGTGCCCTCCAGCGCGCGTTGGTCGCTCACCCTTGCAAGCCACGGGCGCAGCCAGCGCAGGGCGAGCACCAGCGAGAGAAAGAGGGCCGCCTGAAGGGCGGCGCGCCCCGGGTGCTGGGCCAGGTAGGCGCGCAGCGCGGCCCATTGGTCGGCGACGACCGTGCCTGCCTCGGGCTGAGGGCTCCACGCGGCGGGGCTCCAGAGGGCGGGCCGGTCTTTGACGAGGAGGCGGCCCACGGCTTGGTCGCGGCTGGCTTTGAGGGCGGCTACCATCTCCTGCACCGGGGTGGCTTCCTTGGTGGCGCGGTTTTGCAGGGAGAGGGTGCGCCGCCGTTCGAGCTGGAGGACCTCGCGGCGTTTGCCCAGCTCGGCAAGGAGGGCCTCCACGGCTTTGCGGACCTCTGGCGGGAGCTCGGCTCCGGCTTGCAGCGTCTGTTTCCAGCGGTCGGAGAGGAGCGCGGCCTCGGCGAGCGCGGCCTCCAGCGCATCGAGCCGTTGGTCGAGCGCGGCGCGGTTGGCGGCGGCCTGGCGGGCCCGCTTTTCCCAAGTGGCTTCGAGGGCGGAAAGCTCCTCCAGCGAGATCGGCCCTTCCAGCGCCAGCTTATCGGCGGCGGCGAGGCGCGCGGGGGCTTCGGCCTCCGGCGTCGCCTCGGAGGCCGGGGCCTGAAGCGTCGCCTCCAACCGGCGCAAGGCCTCCTGTGCCTGCTCAAGCTGCGGGGCAACTTCGGCCAGCGGCACCGGAGTGGGAGCGGGGGTGGCCGGGTTCTCCGCCGCGAGCAGCGGGGTGCATAAAAGCCCGAGGCACAAGAGAAAGCGCTTTAGCATGGCAACCGCCGAGCCTACCGCCAAAATGGGGCCTCTCTCCACCAAAAACCACCCCGGTGGGGGTGGCTCTCAAAGTAAATTCCATTTGACTGCATTGGCATGACGGTGTAATCACAAAGTAAATCTTCATCCGAAGCCCTAACCCCCCCGTTCGCTTACCGCTTATGTTCCGGCATGAACGCTCCACACCTCCCGGGTGCGCCTTTGCACACCGGCGTGTTTTTTTCCGCTTGCCCCGCAAGGAGGGGCCCTCCCGGTTTTTAAGAAGCTGTGGTGGGTTTACCATGGCGGAGTTGCTGGCTGTCGTTGGCATGATGGTGTTGATGATGGCCTTTGTCGGCCCGGTGATCAGGGGGCTTAAGGGAAGCCGGGATACGATTGACTCGGCTTATGAGATTGGTGGCATTCTAGAGCAGGCGCGCACCTTCGCCATGGCCAACAACACGTACACGTGGGTCGGCTTTTTTGAGGAAGATGGCGTGAAGCCAGCCGTCAGAGGCAACGTTGCGGCGACTTCTGGCACGGGGCGAGTGGTCGCCTGCATCTTTACCGCCAAGGACGGGTTGCGCTATACGCCCGGAGTTACCCCCGTTCCCACGCAGCTTTCCGGGTCGGTGGGCAACCTTGCAGTGGTGGGGAAGATTCGTCTCTTTGAAGGGATGCACCTTGTCACCACTGCGGCAAATCGAACCATTGCACCGGCTTCAATGCTTGGACCGCTGATTATTGCCAACACCAACGGGGTGGAGGTGGTCTCCACCGGGACTGGCAGCTTGCCCAAGGCGGTGTATCCGCTACTTGCTACCACGCCAAACTATACCTTTGCGAAGATCCTTGAGTTTAACCCTCTGGGAGAGGTCAATACATTGGACCGGGCAGTTCCCGGCGAGCCTCCGTTGCAGTGGGTCGGCATTGGTCTTCAGCGAGCCAATGGCAATATACCAGAGGCAAAACCCGCCCCTAATATCTTCATTGAAGGGCTTACTGGGCGCGTCCACATCTTCAAACCATGAAAACTTCTTCCTCAGGCATCTCTTGGCATGGTGGCTTCTCGTTGGTCGAGGTGACTCTCGCACTGGGCATTGCGGCCTTCACTCTCCTTGCGGTCTTTGGGCTCATGCCGGTAGGGATGAATGCCACTTACTCCTCTGGCGAGCAAACGATGGCAGCAGACCTTGCTACGGCGATTGCTTCCGATTTGCAAAATACCCCCCCTTCAGGGACGGCGGTGACCAGCCAAATCTTCAAGATTTCGATTCCCGTAACCGGGGGAACGCTAAACACCCTATATTTTGATGAAGCGGGCGTGGCTGCCACGACGCTGGATTCAGTTAAGCACCGCTATCGGGCTGAAATCTATTTGCGGCGTCCCTCAACTACTAGTGCTCTGGCTACCGTGGGGGAGCTCTGCATTAGTTGGCCCGCTACACGTCCTTCAGCCAATGCGCAGGGGGCTCTACGCGTCCCCATCGCTCTTGATAGAAATTACACCCCATGAAATACCACGCCACATCCCAGCAACGGGCTGCCTTTACTCTGGTAGAGGTGCTTGTTTCCATGACGGTATTGATTTTGTTGGTGTCGCTAGTCTCCAGTATTACCAATAACGCCACCCGAACGATCTCTGGCGGGGGCAGGAGGATCGAGTCGGACAACGAGGCGCGCTCTGTTTTCAACCGCATGGCGATTGACTTTAGCCGGATGATTCGGCGGCCGGACCTCAACTACAGCGCATTCCAGAAGCTTCCTGGGAATGATGCCTTCGCCTTCTATGCGGAGGCCAATGGTTATCCCCCCCAGAACGCCACGACAGGCCAGCTCTCGCCTTATTCGATTGTGGGGTATCAGGTTGCAGGGGATAATGCGTTCTTCCCCGGCTCGGTGCTCAACCGCACCGCCGAGGCTCAGAAGTGGTTGCCTGCCATTACCAGTGGTACGATTACGCTGCCAACCAGCGCCACCAGTGTTTCCACTGCGGGCAATCTCGTCTTCCGCATGGAATATACGCTCTTGCAGAAAGACGGCACCATCTCCCCCACGGCCAGCATTAAAGATGCGGCTGCGATTGTCGTAGGCATCGGCGTGTTGGATGGGCAGGCCCGCGCAATGGCTTCTGGCGGCGACCTCGCATGGAAGGATTCTTCCCTTACGGCCCCCTTGGTGTTTGCCGACGTCACCAACGACCAGCTTCCGCTGAATGTCTGGCAAAGCAAGCTCAATAGCACCGGTGGCATCGAGCAGGTTGTCTCCGATGGGGGTATCCCGGCAAACGCTGCTCGAGCCATTCGCGTTTACCAACGTTACTTCTATCTCCCGTAAACTTTTACCAAAAGGCTATCCGTGACTACATCAAACCGTAAAATTGCCTTGAGCCCGCACCGGAGAGATTCGGGTGTGGCCATTATCATCGTTCTTTCGTTTGTCGTCCTGCTGACTGGGTTGGTGGTTGCCTTTCTTTCGCGTAGCCTTACCAACCAACAGGTTGCCAACAGCTCGGTCAGTGCCGTCAAGGCCGACATGATTGCACGGAGCGCGCTCAATATCATCGTTGGCGACTTGCGGGATGAGCTGGTCGCCGCCTCCACTGGCACGACCCCCTTGGTGGGTTCCGGCACGATTTACCTACCCAAATCGGGTACTACTGCCGTAATGCCGCTGCGGGATCCTTTGATCACCGGGTCTCTATATAACCTGATTCGTACCAGCAGCACGAGCACCTTGAATGCTCCTGCTGTATCGACCCGCGCATCGAATGCAAGCTCCGACGCCAAGTCTCTTAACCTGCGGAGCATCAGCCGCGACCAGTGGAACAAACACTACCTGTTGCCACTGGAAAGTGGGTCGACGACGACCTCCTTCACCCCTCCGCATTGGGTCTATGTAGTTGGCGGTACCACAACTAGCACTGGTCCGCTGCTGATCACGAGTGGCACCTCTCCGGAGGCCAAGCGCATTACCGGGCGGTATGCGTTTGCCATCTATGATGAAGGCGGTTTGCTCGATGCAAACGTCGCCGGGCACCCCGGGGATACGGTGGCCAACATTGCCACCAAACTAAGTGTTGCCTATGCGGACCTTGCCCAGCTTACCTCCACATCGGCGTTGACAGGCACAAGCCTTAATCAACTCGTGGCTTGGAGAAACCAGGCGACCTTGGGCACCACGGGTGAAAGCCTTGGTAACTTCGTCCCCAATGTGGCGGATTACTTTGAATACGTCCGGGATGATGAGAAGGGGTACATCGCCCCTGCTACAAAATCCTCGAAGAATGACCAACGCTTTAGCAGTCGGCAGGCGCTTATCCAATTTTGGAGGAAGGCGGGGCTGCCGCTCGACACGCTCCAGTACTTTGGCACCCATAGCCGCGATTGGAACTATGTCTCCTACATGCCCAAGGGCACGCTGCCCACCATCAATTCGGACCGCAGTGACCTTGGTGGCGCGGGTAACGTGGGCGATATTGTGCCGGGGTTTGCACGCTTGAAGGTGGCGGCAGCCGGCTTTACTCGGAATGACGGCACGACGGCGAAAGCCGGGCAACCGCTGGTGCGTCGCTTTCCATTGAGCCGCATCGGCCTCCTTCTTTCGGGTACTTTAAGTGAATCAACGACGATCGAATATTTCGGTCTCAAACGGACCAATTCTAATCAGTATGAATATGAAGATACGGAAAATGGGAAGAGTGCCATCAAGACCTTGACGCAGATCTCGGCGCTCAACCCGCAGCGCGAGCCGAATATGATTGAGCTCCTCAAAGGGATCATTGATCCCGGGGCTGCCACCCGGGCATCCACCTCTGCGTCGGGCACACCCTATGAGAGCTACTACAACGCACGCGATAAGCAGCTCGACCGGGCGATCATCCAGATTGCCGCCAACATTCTCGACCAGTACGATGACGATAGCTTCCCGAGCACAATCGATTTCGGTGGGTCGACCGTTCGTGGGGTGGAGGATCTGCCTTATCTCTACCGCGTACGGCAGAGCCTCGTGAAGAACGTACTTGCCGATCCGCCTGCGCCGGCCGATGGCGCGAAGGTCTCCGGCGCGACCCTCACCAACGGGGGCAGGGTGGTTGCTCTTCTTCAGCCCGAGATTTGGAATCCCCATACAGATAGCAACATTAACGCCGCTAAGCGTCCGTCTGAGTTCCGCTTCACGGTGGATCGCGACAATAGTCGTACCTCTGGGTCGCCCAGCGAGATCAGCACTTTTAACGTGCGTGACAAAGATGGCATCTATTCATCAGGGGCAAAGAATCTCGCCAATTATTTCACCCATCTTCCTGCTAACCAGGTAGCGACATCCGTCGTTTTCCGAGACAATGGAGGGGCTTTATTCCGCGATCCGCTCATTGTTAACAAACCGGGCATTCCCAGTGATAGCGATGCTGCCGGGATTGTTAGCGGTGACACGCAGGCGGGGCCGGTTGGGTCCGTTTCCATCAGTGGCTCCTTCATAGGGGTTCATGTGGCCGACGCTCCGATGCGCTGGATCACCGAAGATGGCGATGGAAACGACAACATCCATACCGCGAAAGACTATATTCCAGTCTATGTCGGCAATAATAATGGCTTCACCTATCGTCTGGAATACAAGGTGGGGACGGAGTGGATTGTGTATGACGAGAAGTATAGCATCGCCCCCTGGGGGCAGGAAGTGCGGTGGAGCGACACGGGCTCTTCGGATGATGTGGGGCTTATTACCGACATTCGTAACTGGATAACGGCCTACGACCCGCGGACCACCCGCTTTGGGGTGCCTGGGGTGAATGACGCTGCGGGGACAGCCGCCCCTACTGCGGGAACGACAGGTACGACCATCTCGGCCGGTGGCTCCGGTATACCGACCACTGAGCTGGGCTGGGTGGGCGTAAGCTCACTAGATCCCAACTCGATCGCCATCAACAAGGATGGTGGTACTACCCATTACCCCGATGCCGATAATGTGATACGCCCGGCCATGGGGGAAACGGGCAGCTCGCCTCTGGCTTCGGCTGGGCCAAACCGCCCGGTGGTTCTTAACCGGCCTTTCCAGTCTGTCGGGGAACTGGGGTATGTTTTCTCTGGAATACCATGGCGGAATCTGGACCTCTCTTTCCCTGAGAGTGGGTTTGCAGGGATTCTCGATGCATTTACCATGAATGAGCTGCCAAACGAGGAGGGGCTTGTTGCCGGAAAGGTTAATCTGAATACGCGACAGAAGGATGTTCTCAAAGCCATTTTGGCTGGTGCCAAGATTGAGGGTGCAAATCTGATCGCGGCGACGGATGCCGATACTCTGGCTGGCGGCTTTATTAGCTACACAAGTACTAATCAGCTTACTTCAGTGCGTGAGATCGTGGGTGACAAATCCGGGAGCGGGTACGACGGTTGGACCCGCATCATCGGGAATAGCTTGGGAAACACGACTCGGCAGAGGGAAGGGGCTGTGCGCGCATTGGCCGCAGTGGGGCAGACACGTGTTTGGAATTTGTTTATTGATGTCATTGCCCAGTCGGGCCGGTTCTCGAATCGTGATGACCTCAATGCTTTCATGGTAGATGGGGAGCAACGCTACTGGGTCCACATCGCTATTGATCGGTATACCGGGAAGGTGATCGACCAAACCATCGAAATCGTTAAAGAATAATGAAGCTTCTTTTCTCTCTACTCGCCGTAATGGCGACTTCGGTAACCTGCGTGCTGGCCCAGCAAGCGGGGGAAAATTTGCCGCCACTTCCTCCCGGGCCGCTTGTCCAGCTCCGTGCGCCGGAAAGCTCCCGTTGGATTATTGCTTACAACCCGCAAAAAGGTGGAGTGGGGGAAGGAGAGGATAGCTCGGGCGCAGCTCCGAAGGGGACCAAACGAGTGGTCTACACCAAACAGAAGGAAGTGATGTTAGAGCAAACGGCCATTTCCGGCAAGCCAGTGAAGGACCGGTGGATGGTGGGCCAGTGGCAATACTCCATGCATCCGGTAAAAAGGAAATACGTTCCGTATTCCCTAGGCTCCTTCCCTCCGGGGCAGGTGGACCCGTTCTTTTACACGGACCTTTCCCAAACCGACTTCCCCGGGTTTGAGTGGATCAAGAAGGAAGACTACGCGGGCATCCATAAAGTGTTGGGGCGCGAGTGCATCATGTACCGGCGCTCCGGGGAGGGGGAACAGATGACGGCTTATGTGGATTTGCGTACTCGCTTCCCGGTCGTCCTGCGCAAGGGGAGTGAGACGCGGGTGTATGAGTTTCACCGGCCCCCGGCCATTAACCTCCCGGGGGAGATCCAAGCCGACTTCAAGGCGCGCACGGAGAAGAAGACCCCATAACGGCGGGCCGGAGGCCGAACGGCAAGGAGGAGGAAATTTATAGGGCGCCTCTGGGAGACGCCGTGGGGTTGGGCTGCCGTTTCACCGAAACGGCCTACAATTCGTCAAACGACTTTGGAAAGGGATTGTAGGTCGGGCTTCGCATTCCAGGTAAAAGCAGTGCCGGGGAGGAAAATCAGAGTTGACTGCCCGGTCAAGACGCGCGAGCGTTCCGGCGTGTCGCGCGCGTGTACCACCAAAGAGCGGCTGATCGAGGCCGCCCTTTCCCTGATCTGGGAGTGCAGCTACCGGGCTACCTCGGTGGATGCGATCTGCGAGCGCGCCTGCGTCAAGAAAGGGAGCTTCTACCACTTCTTTACCTCCAAGGCCGATCTTGCGGTGGCCGCGCTGGAGGCGCAGTGGGAGCAGCGCCGCCCGAAGATGGAGGAGCTTTTTGCCGCTGATACCCCGCCGCTGGAGCGCTTGGAGCGGTATTTTGACCATGTGCTGGAGAAGCAGGCCGCGCTTTTGCGGGAGCGTGGCCGAGTCCTCGGCTGCCCGCTCATGAGCATCGGGTGTGAGATCAGCACGCAAGATCCAGCCATCGGGGCCAAGGTGTGCGAGCTGCTTGCGCGTAACCGCGCTTGGTTTGAGCAAGCTGTGGCGGATGCGGCGGCCGAAGGAGTCATTCGCTCGGTAGACCCCGGCGCTACGGCACGCACCCTCTTTGCCTTTTACGAAGGAACCCTTGCGCAGGCACGCATTGAAAATAGCCTTGAGCCGATCCGGGCGCTTAAAGCCGGCGCGCTGGGGCTGCTGGGCGTGGATGCCGCCGCAGCGGTTTGATCTTTTTTCCTATGGCCAACCTGAACAAACCAGACCTCACCCAAAACCCGCCTCGCAGCGCCCGTGTGCGCTTGGGCGGCTATGTCATCCTTCCCCGTATTCTCGATAAAGGGCGCGCCGCCCTTGCCGGGACGAATGGGGAGTACAACTTCGGCTGCCCGCTCGACCAGCGCTTCCTCACCTTTGCCGGGGTGGATGCCGAGGCGCTCAAGGCCGAGCTGGCCTCAGGCAAGAGCGACACCGAGATCCTTGAGTGGGTCGGCAAAAACGCGGCCAACCGCCCTTCGGAGGTGGAGATCGCCGCATGGTCTGCCTTGCAGGAGGCGCGTGCTCCCTCGGATGTAGATAGCCGCGGGTTCTTCCACAAAATCCACGCCGAGCTGGCTCCCGCCCGGGCCGATATCGGCACGTGGTTTGACCTGCTCGATCTCGACGACTACGCCTCTTTCGGCGGCAAACCGTAACGCTTCGCTTTCGCGGCCCGGGCCTGTGTTGATTGGCAGGACCGGGCCGCCCTTCCCGTTCGTATCCAACTACCGACCCGTACACATAATGAGAACCGTGCTCGCGCCCGACGCCTCGCTCGATAAACAACACGTCGACCCTCCAGTCGAAGACCCCGAAGACTCCCCACGCTCCGGCCTGGCCCCGGCGGTTGCCGCCAGCCCGGAGCACCGCAACTTGCGGGAGGATGAGTTCTGGCGCGCCTTACCGGGGTTTGCCTCGGTCTCGGCGGAGGAGTTCCAGACGCATCTGTTTCAAGCCCGCCACTCTGTAACCAACCTCCGGCAGCTCCGCGAAACCATCGGCAACGCGGCACCGGAGTTTTTCTTTGAAGACTTGGCCGAGGGTATCCGCCGCGCGCCAATGGCGCTGCGCATCTCGCCTTACTTGCTGAGTTTGATCGACTGGAGCGACCCATTTAGCGACCCGATTCGCACCCAGTTCCTCCCCCTCGCTTCGCAGCAGAAGCCAGACCACCCGATGCTCCGGCTCGACTCCCTGCACGAGCAGGAAGATTCGCCCGTCTCCGGGCTCGTCCATCGCTACCGCGACAAGGCGCTCTTTCTGGCGATCGACTCGTGCCCCGTTTACTGCCGCTTCTGCACGCGCAGCTACGCCGTCGGCTCGGACACCGAGGGCGTTGAGAAGCTCAAGCTTCATGCAAACCTTGCACGGTGGGAGGCTATGTTTGCCTATATCGCCACCCGGCCCGAGCTGGAAGATATCGTGATCAGCGGGGGCGATACCTACAACCTCAAGCCGGACCACCTTGCGCTGATTGGCGAGCGGCTTTTGCGTCTGCCCAACATCCGGCGTATCCGCTATGCCACCAAAGGGCTTGCGGTGATGCCGCAGAAAATCCTTTCCGATAACGCATGGGTAGATGCGCTGACCCGAGTCGTGGAGCTGGGCCGGGCGCTGCACAAGGATGTAGCGTTGCACACGCATTTTAACCACCCCAACGAAATCACCGCCACCACGCAGCGCGCCATGGCGCGGCTGACCGAGCGCGGCATCTTCGTGCGTTGCCAGACGGTGATGCAGCAGGGTGTGAACGCTATCCCGGAGACCATGCAGCTTTTGGTGCGGCGGCTCAGCTATGTAAACATCCACCCGTACTACGTCTACTTCCACGACCTTGTGCCGGGCGTGGAGGATCTGCGGACGACGCTGGCGCGCGGGCTGGAGATCGAGAAATTTGTGCGCGGCTCCACCGCCGGGTTTAACACCCCGGCCTTTGTGGTGGATACCATGGGCGGTGGTGGCAAGCGCGATGGGCATTCCTATGAAGTCTACCACCGCGACACCGGGGTGGCCGTCTTCACCAGCCCGAGCGTGAAGCCCGGCGTGCGGTTCCTCTACTTCGACCCACTCCATACCCTTGCCCCTGAAGTGCAAGCCCGCTGGGCCGACCCCGCCGGGCAGCAAGCGATGATCGACGCCGCGCTGCGGGAGGTGGGGTAAAAAAATCCGTTTGAGAAGGCCTTGGGGGCAGCTCCCCCAAGCCTTCCGAACTACGCGGCTGAGCCTTCGGGTGGGATTCCCCCCATTCCGGAGTCGGGCTCCCTCTTTCCAGATCGTTTGCTGCGATAGGAGGGAAGATGAAATCGCTCCTTCATGCCTCTCTCGGTACGGTCGCGGCTCTCCTTGTTATCCTCGGGGCGGGGGCGGCCCTTGCGCAGTCGTCCACCTATCTCAGCCTACCTGAAAATGCGGATTACTCGGGTATGACGCCCGAGGGCGGGGATGTCGTCGTTCCCTATGGACTCTTTTTTGGAACTCCGCCGCCTTCGCTCGGGACGCAGTTTGACATCACGATCACTGTCTCGGCGATTACCTCGTACGTCCCGGGAGTCACCTATGCTTGGACAACGACAGGGGCAGACCCCAGCCTGGGGGTAGCGGGTCTCAACTATCCCGCTAACCTGCTGGATACCCTACCTGCGAGCAATCAAACCACTCTACCGCTGACAGTGGGAGGCGTTACGCTGGACCCCGGCTTGAATACCCGGCTCTGGATGGAAGCCAACTTCGCGGAGGGGAACCTTGAGTTCCTCGGGGAATTTACCCTGACGATCTCCGCCCTCCCTTCCACCCCCGGCTACCATGCGCCGACTCAGCTCAATATCTGGAGTGAAAGCCATAGCTTGTTGGTCGATGGCGGTGTCGTGCTCGCCGGGTTCTGGGCAACCATGGGTCCGCCGCTTAATGAGAGCGATGCTGAGGGCGCTACAAGGCTCACCGATTTTAACACCAGCCTCACTTATCGCTTTACCGGCTTCAGCAATGGAGCCTCCCTGCCGATCACTAGCCTTACACCGATGTGGAGCAATAGCGGCTTCGTTCAGTTTGATGCTGTCCCCGAGCCGTCGGTTTACATGCTGTTAGGGTTTGCGGGCTTGGTTGGCTACTTGGTGAGGCGGCGGAAATGAATCTCTGGCTTATTGAACAAGATAAATTTCGATTGTGAATCCGCATTCAGAGGCTAGCCAAGATAAGCGAGCCTGAATCTTTAACGGGGTAAACTCATTCATCGCGGCAGCGAGAAGGATTCAATCCTCCGCTGGGAACGCTCATCTCGAGGTTTAACGCCCGAATCGATTTTTGGGAGACGTCCTTTCCGGGGGCAGCCCTTGATTGTAAAAAACAAGGACTGACCCCCGTTGGGCTCTCTGCCCCCTCGTTCGCCGTCTCGGGCTATTGCTTCTCGGCGCGCCCTGAGAGGGCTTTGAGCGCTTTGCGGATTTCGCTATCCACCGGGGTGATTCCGTTGCCGAGCATATCCGTCTTCGGCGTGGCCCCGGCTTTGAGGAGGAGGCGCACGACGCGCAGGTAAGCGCGTTCCCGCTCCGCACGGGATAACGTGCGCCCGTTTTTCTTCTCGCTGTCGGCCTCCTGGCAATGCCGCGAGGCATAGACCGCCACCCCCAGCGGAGTGCCCCCATATTGGTTGATGGCCTCAATGTCCGGCCCGTACTGCAACAGGAGATCCACCATCTCTACGTGGCCAAACCAAGCCGCCCAATGCAAAGGACGCATCTTCGGCTCATCCCCCTGTGGGTCAAATCCGGCTTCCAGCAGCAGGCGCGCCGTTTCGACGCGGTTCTGCTGCACGGCTACCAGAAATACGCCCCGCTCCTCCGTGGTCAACGTCGTGGCCAACCCCGGCATTTCCTCCAGGGAGCGCGCCACCGCCCCCGCGTCTTCCTTCGCGCACGCGGCCAGAAAGCGGTCTGCCGCCGATAGCGGCTCCTTTCCGCCAAACTCCGCCAGCGCGGCACACACCTCCTCTCGGCCCAGCCGCGCGGCCAACCGGTAGGGCGTTACCTCGTTGCCATCCGTCAGCCGGGCGTCCGCGCCGTGCTCCAGCAAGTGCCGGATCACCCGTTCGCTGCGCCCCCGCCGGATGGCATGGTGAAGCGCCGTCCCCAACGGGCCGGCCTTACCATTCGGGTTCGCTCCGTTCTTCAGAAAAAGGAGCGTTCCCTCCGGGTGCTCAAAATCAAGCTGTCGGTAGAGGCAGTAGTTCCGCGCGGGCTGGGAGACGCCATGGGCGAAGAGGAGCTTCATGCATCGCAGGTCTGCAAACTCCGCAGTATGGTAAACCGTCTCCGGTCCGCCGCTCTCCGGTTGGCCATCGTTCGGGTCTGCCCCTGCCTCCAGGAGCAACTCCGTGAGCGCTGGGTGGTTGGCAATGCCGCTGGCACCATAGAGCACTGTTTCCCGAGCGTTCCCGAAGTGGTCCGGGCCGGTAAAAAAGGCATTCGCATCCGCCCCGCGTTCCAGCAAAAGCCGGGCGATGCACACAAACCGCTCTCCCTCCCCCCGGCGGCTTTCCGCATGGAGAATCGAAGAAAAACAGACGTAAAGAAGCGGCTCCCACTCCAGCGCCCCGCCTTTGCGGGTGGCTAGCGTCGCGTCCTCCCCCAGCGCTGCTTCGACCGCTTGGGCATTCCCCGTCACGCAGGCGCACCAGAAATCCGCCCCCGCCAGAGCCGGGCGTAGCGCCAGCATTTCCCACGCCTTGTCGGCGTTCCCCCCCGCGCCACTCCAGACTACCGCGCGAAGAAAGGCTTCCGCATTGGCCACATCATTGAGCGCCTCCACCCGCGCCTTGAAGGCCCGCCAGCTTGGGAAGCCGTGCTCCCGCGCCAGCACCCACTGGGCGTCATGCAGGCGGCAACGGCCAGGCGGGTGCTCCGCCGCCGCGGGGTGAAGCCGGGCGTGCCGCTCCAGTGCGGCAGCTTCCCCGGTGCGCCATCCGCGCAAAAGCGCCTTGGCCTGTCGTTTATACTGTTCCAGGTCTGGCCGGGAAGAAAGAGTACGAAACATAGAAACCTCCATTGCAAAAAAAACGCCTGTCGGTTCGCAAAAGCAGGCGGCAACAAAGGTTAAAACCGCGGTGAATCAAACAAGCAGGTGGACATAAGTCCTTTCCGCGAACCCGGGAGCGCCCTGCGCCGCTCTTGGTAGCGCGCACTTTAAAGACCATCCCCCCATCGTCAAGCTCGAAACCCGCTCTATGCCGGCGGGGTCGTCGGGCCTTGGGAAAAGGAGGCGTAGTTCTCCGTTATTCGCCAAGGGCATCGCCGGGGGCAGACCTTGAAATTCTCGAGGCGGATTGGAGCCAGAGCAGCAGAAGTAGGCATTCAAGTACCAAGGCCTGATCCTGCGGGATATGGGCTCTTGATTGAAAACAAGGGTTGCCCCCTGCGAGAGGGGGTATCCGAAACGCCCCCTCGGGACTACTGGATGGAGATGTTGAGACGATTGGATTCGAACTGATCGGTCTTCCAAACCAGACTGTAGGTTCCCCTAGGGAGCGCCTTAAGCGAGTTGGCTATGCATCCGTAGTACTCGGAAGGGTTTTTCATGCCATCAATTCCTCCGTCTATAGGGATTTTTTTCGTATCTCCGTTCACACGGGTGACGTAGACGATTGACCTGCGGAAGAGGTCTCCTCCAACGCCAATGGTTACCCCGGAATGATCTTTCTTCCGGGCAAATATCCAAATGTTTCTGATCTCATTGTCTTTGTACTGCTTCTTCTGGCTCCAGAGGCCAATTTCGACTCCATGCAGACTTTGGCCAGCTTTGGCATCAAAAGGGGGCGAGGGTAGGGCTTCGAGCGGGTTACCGGGTAGGGCAGGAGGCATCGCTAGTATCAAAGTGAGAAGGAATGCGCGCATGGTTTTCGATTCGATATCAAGAGCAATGGTTTGATGACCCCTACCGACCCCAGCTGGAGGTGGTGGGCTCTACTTCTCTTCGTCCCACCAATTGTCGATTGAGATTTCGATGGTGAATCCGCATTCAGCAGCGAGGCGGGACAAGCGAACCGGGATGTGCAAGGGAGTGAACTCATTTGTCGCGGCAGCGAGGTGCAGCGTGAATTCCCCGCTGTCTTTGGAAAGGGAGGAAAGGAGGGGGCGGTTGCGCTCTAGTTGGTGGATGATCGATTCAACCTGAGAAGCCCAAACTTCGCCGGGGCAGGCAACAAGCTCCAGCACGTATAGGTCGAGGTCTTCGCGAACCCGCTCAAACACGGGGGTGGCTGCATCGTCGGAGCGGGTGCAACGAAGGAGGGAATTCGTAACCGTCGCGCAATTAGGGGGAGTAGTGCTCATGGTTCTTTAGGCGGCCTGCTGTCACCCGGGGAGGCTTATTTTACAATTTTACACGCGGTTAAAGAAGGTCATTTCAACTCCAAGCCGGGGTGCCTTTATCGACTCTGTTCGTCGGCTTGCGATGCTCCGGGCGGAGCCACTGCGATGCGCAATCCTCCCGAAGCAAGCGCTGCCTCCACTATTTGTGCCACCTCTTCTACAGAAAGGATGATTCGCAACACAGCCCCACGACTTCCCGCCCGGTGGCTGAGTTCCTCACATTCCCGCGCATGGAGAAACGCCCCAAGGGCAGAGGCCTGCACGGTCACTCTGCCTTCAAAAGCGCGAAAGGAGAAGCCGTGTGGCTTATCCGGGATTTGCAAGAGGGCCTGCATGAGATCAATTTACGCCCTGATACGCCGTGTTTGTCAAAACCAAAAGACGCCCCAATAGGGCGTGCCTCCAGCGTCTTCACCTTCTGTCTTCCTCCAAACCCTCGGCGCAAATCTTCGGCGGGCTCGCTCGGCTCGCGGTTTAACGCAAGAGAAGCTTGCTGAACTCGCGGAGCTGAACCCTCGAACGGTTCAGAAGATCGAAGCCGGCAGCCTCAATGTATTGGCTACCACGCTGGCTCGGCTCCGGGCAGCGCTGGGGTGCCCTTGGGACGAGTTGATGGGGTAAAGCACCGATAGGCCCCTTTCGGGGGCAGCCCTTATTGTAAAAAACAAGGACTGACCCCAAAGGGGCGGGGGCGCTACTCCTGCAGGGCGGCTTGGGCGGCGGCTAGCCTTGCCACGGCGACGCGGTAGGGCGAGCAGCTCACGTAGTCCAACCCGAGCCGGTGGCAGAAGTGGATGGAGTCCGGGTCGCCGCCGTGCTCTCCGCAGATGCCGAGCTTGATGCCAGGGCGCGCGGCTCGGCCTTTAACAGTGGCGACGCGCATCAGCTCGCCGACGCCTTCGGTATCCAACGTGGCAAACGGGTTGCGCGGGGTGATCTCCAGCTCCGCGTAGTGCGGGAGGAAGGAGCCGGCATCATCCCGGCTCATGGCGAGGACGCTTTGGGTGAGGTAGTTTGTGCCGAAGGAGAAGAACTCCGCAGTTTCGGCAATGGCGTCGGCGGTGAGGGCGCCCCGGGGGACTTCGATCATGGTGCCGACGAGGTATTTGACTTTCAAGCCCGTTTCTTTGCGCACTTCCGCCGCGACGCGGTGGACGATGGCGGCTTGCAGGTCGAGCTCTCGCTTGAAGCCGACGAGCGGGATCATCACTTCCGGGTGGACGGGGGTGCCGCTTTGTTGGACTTCCGCTGCGGCTTCAAAGAGGGCGCGTGCCTGCATTTCGGTGATCTCCGGGTACGAGATGCCGAGCCGACAGCCACGGTGGCCGAGCATCGGGTTCTGCTCGCGCAGGGCGTGGACGCGCCGGGCCACTTTTTCGGCAGAGATGCCAAGCTTTTCGGCAAGGGCGCTCTGGGCAGAGTGGTCGTGCGGGAGAAACTCGTGCAGCGGTGGGTCGAGCAGGCGGATGGTGGCGGGCCGGCCTTTGAGGGCTCGGAAGATGGCGGCAAAATCGCCCCGCTGTACGGGGAGAAGCCGCTCGATGGCGGCGAGCCGGTCTTCGCGTTTCTCGGCGAGAATCATCTCGCGGACGATGTCGATGCGCTCGCCCTCGAAGAACATATGCTCGGTACGCGCAAGGCCGACGCCCGCCGCGCCAAAGGCGACGGCGGCTTCCACCTGCGCGGCGGTGTCGGCGTTGGTGCGCACGGTGAGGCGCGAGACTTTTTCGCACCACTCCATAAGCTGCGCGAAGTAACGGTACGTCTTGCTGCGCCGGGCGGCAGGGGTGCGGTGGATGAGGGCTTGGATGACTTCGGAGGGCGCGGTGCGCAGCTCACCCGGGTAGACGTGGCCCGTGGTGCCGTCGATGGAGAGCGAGTCTTCGCCCTCCCGCAGGCAGAGGTCGCCGATCGTCATGGTGCGGGTGGCATAGTGGATTTGCAACGCGCCTGCGCCGCAGATGCAGACTTTGCCCATCTGCCGGGCCACAAGTGCGGCGTGCGAGGAGACGCCACCCCGGGCGGTGAGGATGCCTTCGGCGGCGATCATGCCGCGCAGGTCTTCGGGCGAGGTTTCGATTCGGACGAGGAGCACTTTCTCGCCCTTGGCGGCGGCGGCAGCGGCGCGGTCGGCGTTGAAGTAGACTTTGCCGGTGGCCGCGCCCGGCCCGGCAGGGAGGCCGGTGGCGATGGGGGCGGTCTTGGCCAGCGCTTCGCGGTCGAAGACGGGGGCGAGCACCTGGTCGAGCTGCCCGGCGGGGACACGGAGGATGGCGGTCTTCCAATCAATAAGGCGCTCCTGCACCATCTCCATGGCGAAGCGGACGGCGGCGATGCCGGTGCGCTTGCCGGAACGGGTTTGCAGCATGAAGACGCGCCCGTCTTGAATGGTGAACTCGAAGTCTTGCACGTCGCGGAAATGTTTCTCCAGCGTACGGCGGATCTGCTCGAGCTCGGTGAAGGCTTTGGGGAGCTTGCGCTTGAGGGCGCGCACGGGCTCCGGGGTGCGGACCCCGGCGACGACATCTTCGCCCTGGGCGTTGATGAGGAACTCGCCGTAGAAGACGTTTTCGCCGGTAGCTGGGTCGCGGGTGAAGGCGACGCCGGAGCCGGATTTGGGCCCCGTGTTGCCAAAGACCATGGCCTGGACGTTGACGGCGGTGCCCCACTCGTGCGGGATGCCGTATTTGCGCCGGTAGACGACGGCGCGGTCGTTCATCCACGAGCCGAAGACGGCGCCGATGGCTCCGCGAAGCTGGGCCCATGGGTCTTCGGGGAAGGAGGTGCCGGTGCGCTCGCGCACGAGGGCTTTGAAGCGGGCGGCCAGCTCACGGAAGTCTTCTTCCGCCAGCTCTGCGTCGGAGCGAGTGGCGTCGCCATAGCGCTCGTGCTTGAGGGCTTCGAGCACGGTTTCAAACGGCTCGTGGTCTTCGCCCGGAGCCTTCTGGACGCCGAGGACGACATCGCCATACATCTGGATGAAGCGGCGGTAGCAATCCCACGCGAAGCGGGCGTTGCCGGTGGCTTGGGCGAGCGCCTCCACGGAGGCGTCGTTGAGGCCGAGGTTGAGGATCGTATCCATCATACCCGGCATGGAGTCGCGCGCGCCGGAGCGCACGGCGACGAGCAGGGGGAGGGCGCTGGTGTCGCCAAAGCGGATGCCGAGGCTCTTCTCCATGGCGCGGATGCCCGCGGCTACCTGTGCCTCCAGCTCGGGTGGGTAGGTGTGGCCATGCGCGTAGTAGTAGCTACAGACCTCGGTGGTGAGGGTGAAGCCCGGGGGGACCGGGAGGCCGATGCGGGTCATCTCTGCGAGGTTGGCCCCTTTGCCGCCCAGGAGCGCCTTCATGGAGCCGGAGCCATCTGCCCGGCCATCGCCAAAGCGGTAGACGTACGGGCTGGGCTTGGATTTGGAGCCACGCGCCGGGGCGGTGGTTTTCTTTACGGGGCGGGCTGCCTTCTGGCTCGCCGAGAGGCGGGCTGGTTTGAGGGCAGGCTTCGCAGGACGCACGGCCAAGGCACGGCCATGCGTCATGGTTTTCTGAGCCATACGCTAAGGGAAACTTACGAGGAAGTCTTTTGAAGGTTGGGGCGGCAACGGGCTCTGGCCGGAGGGAACATGTGCCGCACGCTAAAAAAGGCGTAGCGACGTTCCGGCGGGCCAGGTGGACCGAAGCCTTGAATGATGCTTCGTATTGGGGGGGTATACCGCGCTTGCGTCAATGCCTAAAAGGAGGCTGCGGGGAGGTTTTTTTGCGGCCCGGGGGGGAGGCGGCGGCGGGGTCGATCACGCCAGCGTATTGGCGGCGGTAGACTGTGGGGGTCATGCCGGTAAGCTGGGTGAAGGCGCGGCAGAAGTGGTTGCTGGAGCTGAAGCCGAGCATGGAGGCAAGCACGGCGATGGGGTGGTTTGTGGAGAGGAGCATGTTGCGCCCGGTATCCACCCGGATGTCGCGTAGAAACTGCATGACCCCCAGGCCCATCTCTTTCTTGAAAAGGCGGGCGAGGTGCTCGCCGCTGAGGTGGAAGCGCCACGCGATCTCGGCGAGCGTGTGGCGGCGGTGGATCGTCTTGCCGAGGTATTCGCGCACTTCATTGGCGATATAGGCTTGCGAGCGCGCGCGCACGGCGGGGCGCTGGGGGAGGAGCCCGGGGTCGGCCAGCCGCCGTGCGGTTTCTACGAGCAACTCGCGGGCGAGGGCGTCTTGCCGGTTGAGCGTGCCGGGCCTTGCGGAGTGGTTCTCTTCGCGAAACTGGTGGATGAGCGATTGCATGCCCGGTGTAAGCAGCCCGGGCAGGTGCCGGGTGTGGGGCATGATTTCGCACAGGAGCCGGTGTGCCTCGGTGTCGCACGGGGGCCGACGCCGCCCGATGAGCGCGCCCGGCTCCGTGAAGATGGCAAAGGCGTGAAGCTCGGCATCTGGCGCTTCCGGGGCGGCAGAGTAGTAGTGGTGGCACGGCTTGGGGACGAGGAAGAGATCGCCCGCGTTGAGCACGGCGGCAAAGCCATCGGCCATGCGTACGCGGCAGGTGCCATCCAGCACGTAGAGCAGCTTGGGGAAGCGACTGGCCTGCCGCCGCTCCCGCCCGCCGGAGATGACCATCTTGATCTCCCGCACGGAGTGGAAGGGGAACCGTAAGGTGTCCTGAACGGCGAAATAGTGGGCCATGGGGAAGAGATCACAAAATCGTGATTAAAAGCAAGAAATGGAGATCATTAGCCATTGCGGGACTCCGGGCTTGGCGCAGGATAGATGGCGTATGCAATTGGTTTTCCCCCTCCTGTTGTTTGGTTCGCTATTGGCTGGGCTGCCGCTTTCCCGGGCGCAAGAACGCTTGCCTTTGGTGCAAGGCGGCAAGGCGAAGGCGGTGGTGGTGATTCCCCGCGAAGCGCAGGACCCACTGCGGCAGCGGGCGGAAGGGTTTATCGCCACATTGCGGCGGGCCACCGGTGCGGAAGTGCCGCTGCTGCGCGATGATGAGCCGCTTCCGGAAGGGCAGACGACGCTCTACCTTGGAGACTGCGCGCAGACACGCGCTGCCGGGTTCTCCGTCGCGGAGTTGCCGGAAGAGACGTACCGGATCGTCCCGCGCGGTCGGGCGGTCTATGTGCTCGGCACGGCTTCGGCGTGGACGATGAAGCGGGGGAGCAAGATCGACCCGTGGTATGTTTCCGAGCCATTGCGCTGGGCGCTCAATCGCATTCTCGAACGCGAGGTGGGGGTGCGCTGGCTTTGGCCGGGCGAATTGGGGACGTATGTGCCAAAGACGAATGATGTTTCCCTGCCCGCAGAGGAAGTCGCCCACCAGCCTGCGTTGCGGATGCGGCGGCTTGGGGTGGCGACGATGCGTGCGCCCAAGGATGCGCCGTTGCGCGCTGCGGCCTACGAGTGGATCGCTAACCACCAAGGAGGAGAGCGGGGCGATATTCCGCTCGGCCACGGCTTTAACCATTGGTGGGAGAAGTACCATGAGGCGCACCCCGAGTACTTTGCCACGCCGCCCGCCGGGCAGAAGCAGCGCGAGCCGGGTCGGGTGAAGCTGGCGATGGGCAGCGCGGCGGTGCTGGAGCAGATCGCCGCAGAGTATGTGGAGGCCGGGCGGCCACACTATTGGAGTGTTACACCTAACGATGGAGCAGGCTTTGATGTGTCGGAGACGGCGCGTTCGTGGGACATCCCTGCAAACCAGCCGGTGATGGAGATCTGGAACGGGCAGACCAACCTGACGGCGCGCTACGTGGAGTGGTGGAACCGCATTTACGCTCGCCTGGCCAAAGAAAACCCGCAGGTACGGTTGGCAACGATGGCTTACTCTGCCTACCGGATGCCGCCACCCCAAGAGCGGCCATTAAGTGCGAAGACGCTCATCGGGGTGGTGCCGAGCCTCCGGGCCTACCATGTCTGGGCTGGGTGGGCGCGGTATAGCGATGAGCTGATCTTGCGGCCTAATTGGGGTTGGTACGGTGCCAACGGGCCATATACCCCGCTGGGGGAGTATGCGGCCTATATGCGCTATGCGGCGGAGAATGGAATGGTCGGCTTCAGCCTCGACTCGATCCTCGGCTTCTGGGGTACGCAAGGCATCAACTACTACCTCATGGCGCGGTTGATGAATGAGCCGCAGCTTTCCGTGGAAGAGGTGCTCTCCGAGTATTGTGCCGCATTTGGAAAAGGCGCCCCGCACGTGCGCGACTACCTGCGCTATTGGGACCGGGTGAGCACCGAGTGGGCTCATGGGCACAAGGTTCACAAAGTGCCGGAAGGGCCGTATGACGCGCTCATCCGCGAAGGCAAGGTGCGCGATAACCCGTTGATCGGCCCGCGCGACGCGATCCCCTCTATCTACACCGATGCCACGCTGGCCCCGGCGTTTGCGCTGCTCGATGCGGCGGAGGCCGCCATTGGCGACTCGGATGCCGAGGCAACGGCGCGTGTGGCCTTCCTGCGCGGCGGGCTCGAGGAGCTGCGGCTTACGCGGGATTGTATCGTCCTCGGCAAGGCGGTGGAGAAAAGCCGGGACCCGGCTCAGCTCAAAGCGCTCAAAAAGCTGGCAGCAGAGCACGACGCACTGCGCGAGAAGCTCAATACCATCCATGCCATCTGGGCCACCGTGGCCACGCGGATGGAAGACCGCATTAAATACAAACTGCGCCCGCGCAACCTCTCGTTCACCACCGCCACGGGGGATGAAGATTTTTAAAGCTATGCAAACGACCCGATCGACACCCGCCGCCGCCAAGTCCGACGCCCCCTTTTCCACCCAGCGCGAATGCTGGTTTTGGGCCGGGTGGGAGCCCGACCGCTACTACCGCCGCATCGGCGCGCGGGCGACGGAGTTTTTTGGAAACGGCGAGTGGGTGCCGCAATGGCGCGAGCGGCTGGAGAGCGCGGAGGCGCTTGAGGCCGTGCGCGCTGCGGGCGGTACGGTGGTGATGAGCCGCTTCTATAAAGGCTTTGGCCCCGAGGTGGAGCGGGCAGATTGGGAGACGCTGCGCGGCTATGTGGAGCGGGCTCATGAGGCGGGCATCAAAGTGCTTGGTTACTTTCAAGGCCAGAGCCTTTTTGGAGAGTTCCTCTTCAACGAGCGGCCCGAAGCCGTGGAGTGGGTGGCTCGGAGGTATGATGGAACCCTCGATACCTGGGGCGGCGCGTACAACCGCTTTGCGCCGTGTTTGGCTAATGCCGGGTACCGGCAGATGATGGAGGAGATCGCAAGTGAGGGGTTGCGCACCGTGGGGCTCGACGGTCTGCACATGGATAACAACTACTACAAGCACTGCTATTGTGCGGGCTGCAAGGCGCGCTTCCGCCAGTGGCTGGGGGAGCGGGGGGATCTCGAAGAGCGCACGGGCATCGTACAGCCGGACTATGTGGAACCCCCGGCGCTGTTCCCGCAGGTCGAGTTGGTTTCGGACCCTCTGGCGCTGCTCTGGATTGAGTTTGGCGTGCAGCAACGCCTGGAGTTTATGCGAGCCATCCGCGCGCGGGTAAAGGCGGAGAAGCCAAGCGCAGTGCTCACGGGCAACCCGGCATACCTGCGCACGTTTGCCTCGCGCCTCTCCCACGCGCTGGATGCCGCGCGGGAGGCGCAAGCCTGCGATGGGGTTTGCATCGAGAATGGGAACCGCCCCCGCTACCGCGACGGGGTGCTCTACACGCAGGCCGACAAGCTGCTGGCGGCCGAGGCGGTGGGGCTCAAGAGTTGGGTCACCGGGTGGGCGGCGGGCAGCAGCGCGGGCGACGGGCATGGCGCGCCGCACGATGCGCAGATGATCTGGGCGACGATGGCCGAGGAGTTCTCCTTCCACCGCGTGGCGTTGGGGAATAACTGGGCGCTGCGCGCGGGGAGCGATGGCCCCGCCCTCCTGCTGGAGCACGAAGCGGGAGTGTGGGCGGAGTTTCGCCGGGCGGAGACGTTCTTCCGCGACTTGGAAGGACGGCTTGGCGCGGGGCGCAGCCAATGGGGAGAGGTGGCGCTTTATATGGATACCGAGGCGCTCTCGATCAGCCCCGGTGCAGATGCCTTTGCGGCACAGGCGGCGCTTCAGAAGCTGCTGCTGGAGCGCACCCCCCTGCGCCTGCTTTTCCAAAACCAGCCGGTGCCCGTAGAGGTCCAGACAGTGCTGATCGTTGGCCAGAGGGCGCTGCGCGCGGTGGAGCTGGAGCGGCTTTCGGCAGAGCTTTCCGGGCGCGGGGGCGAGGTGTGGTTGGTGGGCACGTGCGGCACGCTGGATGAATGGGCCGTGCCCCGCAACCGCACCCACCGTGAGCGGCTTGAGCAGCTCCCGGGTGTACGCCGGTTTGCCGGGCCGGAGGGGCGCTGGGTCGGCACCGGGGCGGGGGATGCCAAGTACTTCCGTGGGGAGTCTCCGCATTTTAGTCAGGAAGGCGCAGCAGCGTTTGGCGAGGTGCTCGCGGCACTGGCCCCTCGTTTACGCCTGCGGGTGGAGGCTCCGGAAGGGGTGCTCCTCAATGTGGAGACGGCGGCGGATGGCTCGCTGCTCCTTCACCTGCGCGATGTCCGCGAAGCGGCATCGGGGCTCGAGGCCGGGGCCGTGCGGGTGCATGGGGCTGGTGGCAGTGCGGCCGGGTACGCGCTTGCGTGGGAACCGGGCCGCAACCTTGCCGCGAGTGGCGCGGAAGGGCGGCTCCTTCTCCCCCGGTTTGCCCACTACGCCTGCGTGGTGGTGCCGGAATGTCAGTAAATCGAGATTTATATCAATAAACCGGGATGCTCTGCCATTGCGGGGCATCTCGGAGTGCGGCTTAACTTCGTCAACAACCAACCTCCTCCTTATCCATGAACCTCCCCCTTGCACTCAAAACATCGGTTTTCTCCATCGCGCTCATCCTGATCTCCCAGACCGGGCAGGCAGCGGTCGTTGCCCAGTTTACCGGGGGCGATGGTACCGCCTCGGTAGACCAATACAAAGGCATCGCCGGAGATGGCTGGGCGACGCCGTGGAGCAGCCGTAACGGCTCCAATGGAGTCACAACGATTGGTGTGCAAAGCACCACTCCCTTTGGCGAGGGGATGGGCAACTACCTCCAGCTCCACTATATTCGCAACGCCACCCCCACCGCTACCAACCGGGCCGGTGTGGCGCGTGAGTTTGCACGGGTAGGCCCCGGTTCGATCGATACGACCAAGCCGTACACCATCTCGTTTGATTTCCGGCCCGATCTGCTGACAGGCTGGAGTGCTGCGACCGATCAAATCGTCTTCAGCTCCGAGCAATCGGCGACGATTGGCTCCCCCGTAGCGGATACGCCTTGGGCGATCCAGATCCGCGCGGATACCGGGTGGAACATCTTCAGCGGCAATGGGACTGGCACCTTGCAGACCACAAATCTGACTTCTCTTGGATTGACGGGGTTGACGGTGGGGCAGATCTACTCCATCACCGTTTATATGGACCCGCTGCAAAACGCCTTTGACCTTACGGTGACGACCGGCGGTGTAACCTACCGCGCAAGCGAGGCTAATGGCGACGCGCTGTTTGGCTTTCGCACCAGCAGCACGGCGGCAACGGCGTCGTTCCTCCAGTTTCGAATGGTTAGCGATGCGAATGGCGATGCCTTCCAGTTTAGCCTCGATAATGTGGCGGTGATCCCCGAGCCCGGTTCGGTCGGGATGGCGATGGGGGGCGTGTTGCTCCTTGGAGCCTATGGTTTGCGAAAAAGTGCCCGGCGGTAGCGGAGCTGCCTTTTTTCCCCCTTCCTCCCATGAACCGCTCCCCCCTTCCTCGCGCGGCCTTTTCGGTTGCGGAGCTGATGCTGGCCATGGTGTGCGTGGCTGTGGTGGCTCTCCTGCTGGTGGGGGTGCTACGGCAAGTCGGCCAGCGGGCTCGCGAGGTGGCTTGTGTGAACCACTTGCGCGGGCTGGGTCTGGCGGTGTTTGGCTATGCGGCAGACCACCGGATGACGCTGCCGCCGGGGAATGAGGATGGCAAAGAGTGGTTTAAGCTCAGCGGGCTCTCGTGGCTCTTGCAGTATGGAGGGGGGAGTGTCGAGGCGGTGGCCCCGCTGCTTCGCTGCCCGAGCGACCCGACGGGGCCTCCGGTGACAGACTATCGCTACTACTATAGCTATACATGGAATGCGGAGATCCTGATGGCATTTGTGGATGGAGCCCCCGCGCACGGGCGGCAGCCGATCCCGCTGGAGCGGGTGCGGCGCAAGGTCCTCTTTGCCGACGCGCTGACTCATGGGGAGGAGCCCAAATTGATTGTACGCTACCCACTGGCCGTGACTTCGAAGAACGCCCCCGAGCGCATTAGCAGCCGCCACCGGGGTGGCGCAAACCTGCTCTTTGGAGATGGCACCGTGGCCCGGCTCGCCACGCGGGAAGCGTGGAATGCGGCGCTCTACTTGCGGGAGGAGTGATCCTTCTCCGAGCTTGCGCCGATGGCCAAGCCCAGCGCGCCAAGGCGGGTGCCTCCTGCGGGAGCCGCTTCAGTGGCTAGCAGAGCCAGCGGTTGTCTTAGTGTGAAGGGGAGATCAATAGGGGAGGGGCCGATGTTCAGGTAGATCTCCAGCGTCACACGGCCTTGCCGCTCTAGGCGGATGCCGCGGACTTGCGCGGGGAGGTTGCCAATTGCCTCCACCGTTTCGCCGGGTACGGGCTCGGGCCCGAGGTTGAGCCGGCAGGAAAGATCGTAGAGCACCTCGCCTTTTTCGACTTCCAGTGGCCCAAGCCGGAGCGGGGCGCAGACCAGCTCGCTCCAAAGCGTGCCGGGGTTGGCCGGGTAGTCGCGCTCGGCGTAGCGCTTGGCGTTGAGGTTGCGTTCCCGAGGGCGGTGCAGGGCGAAGCCGGGGCCGCCATGCAGGAGCTGGAGGGTGAGGGCGTCGTCAATCGTAAGCACCTGCCCGGGGAGGGTGACGCTCTCGGGAGCGCGCTCGCCGAGGCGGCTCTCAAATACGGCGTTGCCGCTGCGGTAGGTGCGGGTGCCGTGGTTGAAGACGTCGTTGGGCACATTGAGGTGGAGCCCCTTGAGGCTCTGGAGCGTGCCGCGCCGCAGCGCCGTGCAGTATTGGAAGAGAAAAAGCGTTTCCTCCCAGACGATGCAGGCGTTGATCTGCCGCGCCAGCCGCGCGGGGAGCTGCCCTTCGGCGAGCCACCCGTCGGAAATGTGCACCACGCTCCCGGCGGTGGCGAAGCCTCCCTCCCACGTGGCGCTGTGGAAGAGCTCGACCTCCTGCGCATTGCGGCGCCCGGTGCCGGAGATTTCGCCGCCGAGGTTCATACGCCACTCGGCAAGGTCGCTGCGCCGGCTCGGGACAATGAGGCCCTGCACCGGCTCCGCAGCGCGCCAGACCCACGAGAAGACCCCCCCGGGCGTGCGCAGGAGGTGCGCTCCGTGGTGGGTATCTGCCCATTGCCGAACCGGGGCGGCGGGCGGGGGTGCCGAGGGGGCTTCGCGCAGGCAGCTCAGGCCGGTGCGTTTCCAATGGTGGGAGAAGGCGAGCGAGGCGGCGCGGTCGCTCTCCAGCCGGTGATAGTAGAGGGGTGAGACTTCGCGCAGCCCGTGGCACCGTTCGGAGAGGAAGGAGCCATCGCCATTGGCTTCGCACTCCCGCTCCAGTACGCCGAGCCAGCCTTGGAGAAAGCCGGAGGCGGTAGCGGCATCGCCCCAACGGTCGGCCGCGAGATGCCAGAGAAGGGTATGGTAGTCCTGGCAGTAGCAGTAGCGCACTCGTGTATCCCCCCCGATGCGGATGAGGCGGCCATCGGGCAGCGTCATATCGCGCAGGAGCTGCCAAAGCTCGCGGCTGTTTTGCCACCACCCCTCGGGCTCAGGGAGGCCCAGCTCTTGGCAATCGTAGTGGAGGAAGGCGAGCTGCGAGAGGCAGATGGCCATGTACCCGGTGTTGAGGTAGCGGTGGTGGTGAAGGGCGAGGCTTTCGAAGAAGTTGGCCTCCAGCTCCGGGCCGTCGGCAGCGAGCTGTGCGGGCGTGCGCCGGGCGAGGTCTGCCGGGGTGGAGATGCTGTGGCGTACCAGAGCGTCCACCTTGGCGCGGAGGGCCATGGGCTCCAGATCTCCGGGGTAGAGCGCGCCGATCTTCCAGAGCAGCGCGGCATTCCAGAGGTTGGCCTCGGGGTGGTTGTTCCGGAGAAGCCCGGCGCGGACGGGGTAGTCGCGCAGGAGCCAGGCGGCTTCGGAGAGGAGTACTTCGCGGATGCGGGCGCGGTCTTGCGTGGTGAGCCACGGCTCCAGCAGGCGGAAGGCGGGGAAAGAACGCTCCAGCCCAAGCGCGCTGATCCACGTCTGCCCCCACTGTGCGAGGTCCACACACGTGGCAGGGCCCGAGCGGTGGGTGGCCAGCGAGTAGCGCAGCAGGGCAAGGGCATCGGCAAGGAGGGCTTCGCGGCTGGCCCCGGTGAGGCGGGGATCAAGCCCAGGATCGGTGGCGACGACGCTGAAGGCCAGGAGCGCTTTTTGGACGGTCTGCATTCCCCAGCCCGATTCGCCGCTGCCGTAGTAGCACCAGGCGGGGTTGTCGGGCGAAGGGTGTAGATGCCCCCGGGCAAAGCGCACCCAGCGTTGCAGCAGAGTGAAGGTTCGCGAGGTGGCAAGGGCGGGAGCGTGCATCAGCGGCGGCGGGCGTTAAGGAGGTTGCCCAGTAGCGCGGCGGCGTTACCTGGGTGGTGCCGCCCGAAGATTTCGCCCCCACCGCTGTAGCCCATATTTGAGCTGGTGAGGTAGAGCATGCCGGAGCCGATCGGTGTGGCGAGGAGGTAGGGGCACTCGCGCTCGTCTTCCAACCGCGAGGCGGCAAGGACTTGCCACCGCCCGGGCTCTGCCGGGAGGTAGCCGGAGGCGGGGGAAACGCGCCGTTGGAAGGCGGGCCGGAGGTCGTGCGGCTCGGCGGTCCATGCCCCTTGGGCGACAAAGTGGGTGCGGCGGCGACGGTCCACCCCCCAGCCGCTCCATGCCACGGCGAGGCCGGGGTCGCCCAGCCACCGCTCCAGTGGGAGAGGGCCTGCGGCGGAAAGCACGGCAATGCCCCCGGCCTCAAGGTAGGCGCGAAGATGGTCATGCAGCCATTCGGCGGAGAGGCCGGTTTGCCGGGTGCAGCGGATCAGGATCATCGCGGGTTTTCGCTCCAGAGCTTCCGCAAGGGCGGCTTCGCCGGTCTCTACGGAGGTGACGGTGAAGTCGCGCCGCACCAGCTCGCCGACCAGGTTTACCGCAGGTGCGCCGCCGTGGTAGACAACGACTTCGTGGCGCTTTGGCGCTGTGTGCAAAAGGGAGACGCGGCCCAGGGCGTGTGCGTTGTGGTAGGAGGCATCGGGCCAGCCGGTGTTGAGCAAAGCGGGGTTGGCCTGCCGCCGGGTGGCCGGGCGCGAGCGCTTGAGGGCGAGCCGGAGCAAGCCATTCTCGGCGGGTGGCGTGCCCCCGAAGCTTTGGAAGGGGAGGGTGACATCGGCTTCCCACCCGGTGGCGGTGCGCCGGGTGGCGACGCTCCAGTGGGGGTTCCACGCCGGGTCGGGGCCGCTGCCGGGGAGGTGGCGGGCATCGTAGCGCGCGCCTACAAAATTGAAGCCGAGGTGGGCGTAGCCGGGTGTTTCGTCGGGTTGCAGAAAGAGCTCCACGGAGTCGTCGCCAAAGAGGTTTTCATCATGCCCGGAGTATTTGGCGACGAGTTGCTCGGGGGCGGAGTCGGCACAGCGGATGCGCAGGTAGAGAGCTTGGGCATCCCAGAGGAGGCGGACTTCGGTGGGTTCGGCAGCGAGGGCTCCGGTACGGTCTTCAAACGCCGGGAGCGCCGGGGCCTCGGCCCACGCAGTCTCTGCGGGGAAGGAGGCTGCGGGCTCCGGCAGGCGCAGCGCCCACGCTTCGCCGTGGTGCTTGCGCCCTTCGTGGTAAAGGTAGGCGCTTTGCCACCGGGCAAAGAGGCGGGCCTCCAGCTCGATCTGCGCCAGCCGCCTTGGCTCGCCCTGCGCGAGCTTGCGCGCGATTTGCAGGTGCTCGCTGGCGGTGGAGATCCGCTCGGGGGTGAGGAACTTCCCTGCAAATGCGACGGGCGGGTGGAGGAAGTAAGTCAGCGGTTGCTCCAGCCCGAGCCAGGCGCTTTCCAGCAGCCGGTAGTGTGCGAGCATCGGCTCGGCTGCGGGGCCGTAGAGGGTCTGCATCCAGTCGGTGAGGATGGCCTCGGGGGGGAGGGTGGGGTTCCAGAGGGCTTGTGCGGCGGCGTAGATTGTGAGCCGGTTGGCCACCCAGCCTTGTTGCTCGGCGGGCTTATCAAGAGGATGTCCGTAGGGAGCGACCTCCGAATAGGAGCCGGCCAGCCCGTGGGCGTGGAGCCATTGTTTCTCCTCCACGGTGTAGCGCAGCAGCGGTGTCCACATCGGCTCGGCAAAGGCGATCAGCTCATACCCGCGCAGGCCAACGGGGAGGCCCCGCGCTTTCCACGCAAGCAAGTCTTGCTTGAGGGCGGCGTTGGCCTCGGGGCTCTGGAGCAGGGGGCGCAGGTAGTCGGCATTGTAGGCGCAGTAGCCGACATAATCGAGCGGCGCGGCGCGGTGCGGTACATCCCGGTACGCCTGGTAGGCCAGCGCCCAGAAGCTGACACGGGGGTGCGAGGGCTTGATCCTGGCGATCAATAGGGCGCACAGCTCCTGCCACCGGGTACTGACATCTGCCGCCATGGAGCGGCACTCGGCACATTCGCAAAAGAGGGTATGGTCAGTGGCGCTCAGGGAGAGGGTATCGACTTGGGGGTGCTCGGCCAGCCATTGTGAAAGCTGCGCTACGAGCGCTTGCTGGACGCCGGGGTTCGACCAGCAAAGGTGTGGCTGCCGCCTGCCGACACGGGCTGCCGAGCGTTTCCCGGCGATCTCTGCCGCCCATTGTGGGTGCGCCTCAAGCTCCCGCTGCGGCAGGGTGAGGTTGTGCCCCGCAATGGCGACGCGGAACCCTCTGCGGTGGAGTTGCTCGGGGGCGTCTTTTGGGAATCTGCTTTGCAGGTGCCTTACGTTGAGGCGTTGGCGAGCCATCCAGATGTCGGTGGCTTCATCGTAGTGCGGGTGGTTGATGCCGAAGCTGCGCACTGCAAGGCCGGGGCGCTGGCGTTCATTGAGCGCGCCGATCTCGATGGTGCGGAGCGAGGGGAGGTACTCGCCCTCTGGGCCGGGCCAAAACCAGCGGCAACCGAGGTGGTCTTGCAGGAAGGTATAGGTGGCGTAGAGCGCGGCGCGGGGTGTGCGACCCACGAGGTAAAGGCTCTCGCCCTCGCGGCGAATGAGGGTTTCTTCTTCGCCGAGCGCGGTGGGGTCAATCCCCAGCCGGTCGGCTAGCGCGGCGTCCTCCTCCAGCGCGGCGATGAGGATAGCGGCCCCTTTTTCCTCCCGCCCGGTTTGAATGGGGACGTTGGCCCCCGAGATTTTGTGGAGATGCGTTTGCAGCTCCTCGGCGGCATACGCTTCTACCGGGCTGGCTCCGGCGCGCAGGTGGATGCTGGCTCGCGGCTCGCCTTCTTCGACCAAGCGGAGCGGCTCGGCCCCGGCGGCGTGGACAAAGAGGCAGAGCAGGAGCATCAGGGTGCGCGGCATGGGGGGGATTTAAAATGGCTTAAGGATGTCGGTCGTCCGCACGCGGGTCGTAAACTCCTCGGGCGTGAGCCGCTCCACATGCCCATCGGCAAAAAGGAAGTGGCCACCACCGAAGTGTCGGCGGGGGTGGAGCGTGTCTTGCGGGTTGGTGGAATTGCGCAGGGCGTTGCGCGAGTAGCTGCTGGTAACGCCGTCATCGCGCCCGTCGCCGATGACGATCTTGCTCGCCGGGGCGATGACTTGCACGGGGCGGATCTGCCAGTACGCATTGAAGGCGGAGTTGCCCGTGTTGTCGCTGGCGTTGGGGGGGATGTTGCCGAAGAACTGGTTGTAGCCGTAGCCGAGCGGCCCGGAGTCGCTCGGGGCCAGGCCCGGGCAGCGAGCCCACGGAGAGGCGGGAGCTGCGGAGTCCGGGATCGGTTGGCCGGTGATGTACGGCTCCAGCGCGTGGTGCCAGGTTGTCGGGCGGGTAGTCACCCTCATGCCGGGGTAGTAGCCCCGGTCGTTGAGGAAGTGCGCCAGCCCAAGGTGGATGGTGCGCAGTTGCGCGGTGCAGCGGACATTAAGGCTGCTCTTGCGGGCGTACCCAAGCCCGGCGAGGGAGAGCGCCGCGAGCAAAATCACAATCCCGAGCAGGATGACCAGCTCGCTCAGCGTGAAGGCGCGGTTGGCTCGGAGACGCATTGGGGGTGAAGTTGGAGAGGCTACCCTTGCTGGCACCCGTGCCGCCGCTGGTGGCGAAGAACGCCTCCGAGCAGGAAGATGCCGCCAACACCGAGCATTGCAAGGGAGGAGGCTTCGGGCACCGCCGTTACGGAGACACTATCGACGTAGTATTGGATATAGTCTCCCCGGTTGTTATTGAACTTGAGGGTTTCGATCCCCGTCATGGTTTGCGCTTTGCCATTGCGGAAGCCGACGCCCTCGACGGAAAAGGGGGTGGCGGCTCCTTCCACGGTGAGCGAGAAGGTGTGCTCTTCAAAATCGAAGACGAACTTGAAGGTGTAGAATTGGTTTTGCACCATCTGCGCCACGGGGAGGATGACGTTGCTGGCGAGGTCCGCATAAGTGCCGTTGAAGGAAAGCCCCTCGGTGGCGGTGAAGTTGAGGATGACCGGGCTGTTGCTATCGTCTTCGGTAAAGGAGATCCCCACGCCATTGACGCTGCTGCCTGTCCATTGGTACGCCGCGCTGAGGGTGACGGCGACCTGGTTGCCCGCCACCTTCTCAAAGGTGTTGGAGATCCACGTGCGGCGGATGGATCCGCTGGTGGCTGAGGAGCGGATCTGCAACGCCGTGCCGTTTGCGGCGTTGGCGTGGCTGACGAGCGAGGCATCCTGCGCGTCGCCCGTGGTGCTGTTGGTGAGCACCCACCCTTGTTTGCCCACCACCGTTTCTCCCACCGTGTAGGGGGGCTCGGTGAAGGTGGTGGACCAAAGGACCGCCGCAGAGGCCCACGGTGCGGTGGCAACCAGCGCAACCAGACTAGCCGCCAAGGATTTGCGCACCCGGCTGCGCGTTTTGTGGGAGAGGGGAGAGTTCATGCCTGTGAAGATAATTCTGGAGAATGGGTCCGCAATGGCGCAGATTGTTATCCGTAACATACCGCCCTGCCAAATGCTCCCCCCTGTACCAGTTGCGGCTCGCACGCTTGCCGACGTGGCGCGTGCGGCCTGCGTGTCGCGGATGACCGTCTCCCGCGTGCTGCGGCACCCCGAGCGCGTTTCCGAAGCGACGCGCCAACGGGTGCTGGCGGCCGTGGAGGCGCTTGGCTACCGGCCCAACCCGCTCATCTCCACGTTGATGGCCTCGACCCGGCAGCGCCGCGTGAGCGAGACAAACGCGGGCATCCTCTTCTTCGTTTCCATGCCGCGAGCGGCGATGCTGGAGTACGAGGTGGCGCGACGCATTGCCGAGGGGGCGCGGGTGCGGGCCTTGGCCAAGGGGTATGAGGTGTTTATCCACTCGTTGGTGGATGAGCCGATCGATCCGCGCTCCTTTGCCCGCACGTTTCGTTCACGGGGGATCGAGGGGTTGATCTTTGGGCCGTTGGACCGGGAGCACGCCGAGCTGGAGCTGGACCCCTCGGGGTTTCCGTGTGCGGCATGTGGCTTTTCGCTGGTGCGGCCCGCCGTCCACCGGGTGGCCACCAACCAGTGGGAGCTGGCCTCGCGTGCCTACCTCACGGCGGAGCTGCGCGGCTACCGGCGCATCGGGGTTGTCATTCCCAACGGCTACCTGCAAGGCATGGGGCGGTATTGGAGCTCGGCCTTCCTCTTCCACCAGCAGCGCACGGGCAACGAAGTGCCTACCCTGCTTCACGGTCCCCAAGGCGAGCCGGAGCTGCGCCGGTGGCTGCGGCGGTGGAAGCCCGATTGTGTGATTGGCAGCGCCTCCGAGCATTTCGACTGGGTGCAGGCGGCAGGCGGGCACATCCCGGAGGGGAGGGGGTTCCTGCTTCTGGGGAGCTCCTCCGGGAGGCCGGAGATTTCAGGGTGGCTCAAAAACTACGAAGGCATCGGCGAAGCTGCGGTGGATTTGATCGCCCTCCAACTCCACGCCAACGAACGCGGCCTGCCCCGCTACCGCAAGACCGTGCTGCTCGACCCCCAATGGAATGAGGGAACCACCCTGCGGGCGGGGCCACAGCCTTATTGGTGAAAAAGGGGGATTGACGCTGCCTCCACAATGCGGCATCGCTTTCCTCCCAAATGACAGACGCTGCTGCCGCTCCGGTGCCCACCCCGAAGAAGATCCTATTTACCGGTTCGGGAGGGCGGCTCGGGCGGCGCGTCATCCCGCTGCTTGAGGCGGCGGGCTACGAGGTCGTGAGCGCGGACATTGGCCCCAAACCGGAAGGAGCTGGGCCCTATGTGCAGCTCGATATTGCCGATTTCGACCAGGTGTTTGAAGCCTGCAAGGGGGTGGACGCCATTGTCCACTCAGCCATTGCCTCCAGCCGGGCGTTTGGGATTGAGGATGAGCGCTTCCACCCGCAGGAAGGGAAGCTGGAGTTTGACCACGCCTCCTTCAGCGTAAACATCGGGGGGACCTACAATATCTACGAAGCCGCACGACGGCTGGGCATCCGGCGGGTCGTTTTTATCAGCAGCCTGACGACGGTGCTGGGCGAAGGGGGGTGGCCCCTCCCGGCCAAGCCCGTGCCCGCCTCGCGCAATGTGTATGCCGTCACCAAGCTTGCGGGCGAGCAGCTCGGGTATGTTTTTTCCAAGACGTTGGGGATGTCGGTCATCTGTTTGCGGATCGGCCAGCCCTACCCGCTCCATTTGGTGCGCGAGCCGGAGTGGCTGGCTTCGGAGTTGGGGCGGAGCATTTTTGCCGTGCATGAAGACACGGCGCAGGCGATCGGGTGCGCGCTCAACCACCCGGTGGCGGAGTACGGGCTCTTTCCCGTCACTTCGTGGGCGGCCAAGCCGAATGTGGACTTGAGCGAAGGCGAAGCATTTGGCTTCCGGCCCAGGTTTCAGGTTCTCGAAGATGGCAAGGTGGCGGAGGCCCCAGGGAGATAACGCCCTTGATACGGGTGCGCCCCCGGGTGTAGAAAACGGCAGACCTTTTTTTCAGAGCCAAGGCATCGTTGCGCTTCTTCTCTTTTACGCTATGGGCAAATTCTACAACAGCATCATCGAAACCATTGGGCGCACCCCGCTCGTCCGCTTGAACCGTGTGACCGAGGGGCTGGAGGCGACGATCGCACTCAAGTGCGAGTTCTTCAACCCGCTTGGGAGCGTCAAAGACCGCATCGGCATGGCCATGGTGGAGGCCGCGGAGAAGGAAGGGCGGCTCAAGCCCGGTGCCGTTATCGTGGAGCCCACGAGTGGCAACACCGGCATTGCGCTTGCCTTTGTGGCGGCAGCCAAAGGGTACAAGCTCATTCTCACCATGCCGGAGACAATGTCTCTGGAGCGCCGCACCTTGCTCGCCATGCTGGGGGCCAAGCTGGTGCTCACCCCTGGTACCGAGGGGATGAAAGGGGCGATCAACAAGGCTGAAGAAATTGTAAAAGAAACGCCCGGCGCTTGGATGCCCCAGCAGTTCAACAACCCGGCGAACCCCGCCGTCCATGCCGCTACAACGGCCGAGGAGATTTGGGACGATACGGAGGGCAAAGTCGATGTGCTCGTCTCCGCCGTCGGCACGGGGGGGACGATCTCGGGGGTTTCCGAAGTCATCAAAGCGCGCAAGCCGGAGTTCAAGGCCATTGCCGTGGAGCCGAGAGATTCCCCGGTCATCCAGCAGAAACTCAGCGGAGAGCCGCTGCGCCCCGGGCCGCACAAGATCCAGGGTACGGGGGCTGGCTTTATCCCCGGCAACCTGCATCTCCCCGCCGTGGACGAGGTGATCTCGGTGAGCAATGACGACGCCTTTGCCATGGCACGCCGGCTTGCCAAGGAGGAGGGGATTCTCGTCGGGATCTCCACCGGAGCCAACGTTTGGGCAGCGATCGAGGTTGCCAAGCGCCCGGAAAATAAGGGGAAGCTGATCGTTACCGTCGCCTGCTCCACCGGAGAGCGCTACCTCTCCACCCCGCTGGCCGCCGAGGCGCGGGCCGAAGTGGGCGCGTAGGTAATTTTGAATAGAGGGCCCCGATGCCGAGTTTCCTTCGCAAGCAGAGCCTGAGCCTTGGGCTTGCCCTTTGGGCGGCCCTTGGCCCGTTGGCGGCAGCGCAGGAAGAGGTGGGAGGGCTCCAGATCGAGCCGACGCCGTTTACCGCCGTGGTCGATTTTGCAGCTCTGCGCCACCCGGCAGCTGCTGCGCTGCCGCAAAAGGCGCTCCCCATTTGGCTGGAGAGCGTGCAGCTCGAACCCACGGCCCCCGGCATTGCCGAGCAACCGCAGACGGTTATCCGCATCCGCCTGCGCCCCATGGAGGGGCTCTACGAGCGGCTTTTCGTAAGGTTGATCTTTGATGACCGTGCCGAAGCACGCCCGACCATCACCGCGTGGACGGAGACGGGCGAACTCCGGTACGACTCCGGCGTGCTCGGCGAGGGGCTGGAGCTTCCGGCTTCGGAGAGCGTCGCCATCCCGGTAGCCGGGGCGGATTATCTGGAGATCCGCGTGCCGGGAGATGGCGGCAACCTCCGGCAGGCGCTTCTCGCCGCGCTGGGGACGCGCGAAGTAGCCGCCGCGCTCGACTTTACCCCCGCAGCCGATGTGCTCGATCCCTTCGGAAACCCCATCTCCCCGGTGGCCCCTGCCGAGGGCACGGAGGCTCAGGATACGTACCTCTTTGGCCGCATCCGTGCTTTGCTGGAGCCCGGCCCTTTGCCGTTGGATGCCCCCGGCGAGGGGGAGCTCGATACCGTCCACTTCGTCTTTGAGCTGGGGGCCGAGCCGCTCCTGGCGCTCATCACTTTGGAGCTGCGCAATGCCGACCCGGTGGCCCCGCCGCTGGCGTGGATCAATGGCGAGCCTGTGGGTGCCGCCGCCGTGCAGTGGCCCGACCTTGCCGACCCCGGCTACCTTGGGGTGGCTCGGCCTCGGGAGAAAATGCGCTTTCGCCACGCGGGGTGGCTGCGCGGGCAAGTCGCCATCCCCGGGCGGCTCCTGCGCGCCGGAGAAAACCGCCTCTCCCTGCGCCTGCCCCCCGGGGCGGGCACGGTCGGGGTGCGCAATGTGGAGTTGCAATTAAAGCATCCTTGGCAAAAGCTGGAATACACCCTCATACCTCAATGATAACGCCTTCTTTCGCTGCCCGCCGCCGCCGCCGCTCCGGTGGCTTCACGCTTCTGGAGATCATGCTGGTGGTCATGATCATCGCCCTGCTGGGGGGCGCGGCTATTTACTATATGGGGGGGAACGTCGGTGTTGCCCAAGACACCCGCGTGCGTACCGATTTGCAGGCCATCTCCACCCAGCTCAAGCTCTACCAAGCCACCAACGGCTTCCTACCCACCACCGAGCAGGGGCTCGCCGCCCTCATCTCCCCGCCCACCACCGAGCCCAAGCCCAAGCAATGGCGGCAGTTCTTCGAGAAAATGCCCGAAGACCCGTGGGGGAATGCTTATCGCTACGAGGCCCCCGGCAAGCACAACCCGCATTCGTTTGATGTTTACTCCATCGGCACCAACAAGCTGGACGCTGCGGATGATATCGGCAACTGGGAGGCCAAGCCGTAAACGGCTAGGTCCACGCTTGATAAGCTGATGGTTCCCCGCGCCCTGCCGCCGGAGGCTCGCCTGCCGTTGCGGCTCTACCGCGCGCTCTTCCCTCTCGTCTTTGGCTGCCTGCTGCCTGGCTACCTCGCGCGGATGCTGCGGCGGGGTGGGTACGGGCCCGGGTTTCTGGAGCGCTTTGGGCGGTTTAGCCCCGAGCAGCGCCGCGCGCTTGAAGCCGCGCAGGGCGCGTACTGGGTCCACGCCGTAAGCGTCGGCGAGATGGTCATGGCCCTGCGGCTGGTTACCGAGCTAAGAGCGCGGCAGCCCGGGCTGCCCATTGTCTTCTCCACCACCACCAGCACCGGCCACGCCCTCGCGCTCAAAGAGCTGGGGCCTGCACTGGAGCCTGGGGCCGCTGCACCCACCGTCCTCATCTACTACCCGCTGGATCTGCGAGGCATCGTCCGCCGCGTCTTTGCCCTAGTAAAGCCGCGGCAGATCATTCTGGTAGATAAAGAGCTCTGGCCCAACCTGCTCGCGCAAGCTTGGGCACAGCGGGTGCCCGTCTGCATCGTCAACGCCCGGCTCTCTCCGCGCTCCGAGCGGCGCTTCCGCAAAGCGCGGCGGTGGGTGGGGCCCTTCTTCGGGTTGCTCGAGCGTGTTTACGTCCAGGAGCCCGAAGAGATCGCCCGGTGGCATGCCCTTGGCGTCCGCGAAGAAGCGCTGGAGTGCGTTGGGAGCTTGAAGTTTGATTACGCCCCCCCCACCGGCCCCGGCAGAGAAGAAACCTTGCGCACCATATTGAGGCAGCTCGGCTGGGCCGAGAGCGAGCCTATCCTCCTTGGGGGCAGCACCTTTCCCGGCGAAGAAGCCGCACTGGGTCGCACCTGCCTGAGGCTGCGCGAGGCTTACCCCGGGTTGCGGCTCATCGTCGTCCCCCGGCATGTCGAGCGGAGCGCCCAAGCGCAGGCCGATCTGGAGGAAGTGGGGTTGCGCGTAGCCTTGCGCACCGAAGCCACGACCGGCTCTCCCGCCGCAGAGGTCGATGTCTTGATCGTCAACACCACCGGAGAGCTTCGCGATTGGTACCGCCTCGCCACCGTCTGCTTCATTGGTAAAAGCCTCACTGCCCACGGTGGGCAAAACCCCGCCGAGCCGCTCTTGGTCGGCCGCCCCATCATCCTCGGGCCCCATATGGAGAACTTCGCCCCATTGGTGCGGCAGCTTCTGGAAGCGGGTGGCGCCACGCAGGTCGGTGAAGAAACCGCGCTTGCACCTGCCGCCGCCGCATTGCTGGAAGCCCCCGCCCTTCGCGCCGCCCAAGTCGCCGCAGGGCAAGCGCTTCTCAAAACCCACCGGGGAGCTGCGCAGCGCACCGCAGGGCGACTACTGGAGATCGGAGAAACGTCCTTGAAAACAGTGGAAGATGGAAAAATCGCTTGAACCCGGCGAGCGCATCTTTTAGATTCTCGCCCCTTCAAGCCAGGGTAGCTCAGAGGTAGAGCAGGGGACTCATAAGCCCTTGGTCGGGAGTTCAATTCTCCCCCCTGGTACCAGATTTCGTGTTCGGTGGCGGGTCTTTGGCGCTGTTTTTTCGAAGAGAGCGAAAAGAGTCTTGCCACAGGCCGCAAACCGGGTGAAATACCCGCACTTCAATTTCGACTGACACTGGAGAGGTGGCTGAGTGGTCGAAAGCAGCGCTTTGCTAAAGCGCCGTACCTCAAAAGGGTACCGGGGGTTCGAATCCCCCCCTCTCCGCCAGTGCATCGTTTTTCGGCTCTCCCTCAAAGAATGGGGACATGGAGAGGGTTAATCGTTTGGTGTTGAGGTGGTTAGGTTGGATTTGAAGTTCACCCGCAGTGAGCGATCACTCGCAGGCGGTAGTTCTCAAAGTTTCGAAAGCCGTAGGCTCTTCTTTGGATGAGC
>JBBCKB010000027.1:0-228797 GCA_037189965.1 Chthoniobacteraceae bacterium
AGGAACCCCTTCATTCAACCAACGAACAACACCACCGTGCGCTGACCCCGGGCCAACCCCCTAACGACACCTTTGACAGGGCACCCCCGGAGACGTTCAAAAAAAATCCAAAAAATTTCCCGGCCTTCGCTCCGGGGGGATGATAGCCTCCGCCGCGTATGGTCAAAACCATTGCAGTGCTTACCAGCGGGGGAGATTCCCCCGGCATGAACCCGGCCGTCCGTGCGATCGCACGCACCGCCATCCGCAAGGGGGTTCGCGTTTTCGGATTTTTAAACGGCTACCAGGGAATTCTGGATGACGACCTCATGGAGCTCACCCAGCGCTCTCTGGCGGGAATGCTGGACCGTGGGGGCACCTTCCTCCAATCCAGCCGCTGCCGCGCCTTTTTTACCGACGAAGGCCGCGCCACCGCCATCCGCAAACTGGCCGACCACCGCATTGATGCCGTCGTCGTCATTGGTGGAGATGGCTCCCTGCGCGGCGCGTTTGAGTTAAACAAGCTTGGCATCCCCGTTATCGGTCTACCCGGCACCATTGATAACGACATCTACGGCACGGAAACGGGCATCGGCGTCGACACCACCTCCAACACCATTCTGGAGATGATCGACAAGATCAAAGACACCGCCCGCTCCCACCGGCGCTGCTTTCTCATCGAAGTTATGGGGCGCAACTCCGGCTACCTTGCGCTGACGACCGCCATCACCTCCGGCGCGGAGGTGGCCGTCATCCCCGAGTTTCGCTACAACATGCAGCGGATCATCGACATTATGAACTCCCGGTACCGCAACCGGTTGAACGATTCGATCATCATCCTCGCCGAGGGCGTGTGCGATGCGGAGACCTTCATCTCCCGCATGGAAGAAGCCGGGGGCGACCAGCTCAAGCAAGAGATCCGCAAAACCGTGCTCGGCCACGTGCAGCGGGGCGGCTCCCCCTCGAATTTTGACCGCCTGCTGGCCAGCCAGATGGGCGAGTTTGCCGTGCTGGCGCTCCTGCAGGGCGAGCGCAACGCCCTCGTGGGCGAGCAGAAGGGGCGGCTCACACTGGTCGACCTGGAGAAAGTGACGACCAATAAGAAATCCCTCCCAAGAGATAAAATCCGCCTCGCCCGGCACCTCGGCATCGAGATCGGCGACACCGTAGAGACGTAATGAGCCACCCCCTTTCTGAAGCGGAGCACCGCTTTATCGACCTTGCCCTCGCCGAAGACATCGGCCCCGGAGACATCACCTGCGCCTACTTTGTGGATGCCGCCCAGCGTGGCACGGCCCGCATCGTGGCCCGCGAGGCCGGGGTAGCCGCGGGCCTGGAAGTCGCACGGGAAGCGTTTGCCAAGGTAGACCCGGCCCTGGAGATTGCCCCCGGGCCCGCCTCCGGCACCCTCGTCACCCCGGGGGATGTGGTCCTGAGTGTCAGCGGCTCCGTGCGCTCCCTGCTCACCGCCGAGCGCGTGGCGCTCAACTTCCTCCAGCGGCTCTCGGGCGTCGCCACCCTTACGCGCAAGTTTGTAGACCGCGTGGCCCACACCGGCGCGCGCATTCTCGATACCCGCAAGACCACCCCTGGCTTGCGCGCCATGGAGAAAGCCGCCGTTCGCGCCGGAGGCGGCACCAACCACCGCCTTGGCCTTTTCGACATGGCCATGGTGAAGGACAACCACCTCGCCGCCCGGGGCGACCTTGCCGCGCTGGGCCGCGCCATCGAGCGGCTCCAGGGGGCGCACCCGCAGATCCGCGTGGAGCTGGAGGCAGACACCGTGGAGCAGGTGCGCGGCTTCCTCACCCTCGAAGGAGTGGCCGTGATCTTGCTGGATAACATGAGCCTCGCGCAGCTTCGCGAAGCCGTCGCCCTGCGCGAGCCGGGGCAGGAGATCGCGTTTGAAGCCAGCGGCGGCGTGAACTTGGAGACGGTGGCCGCCATTGCCGAAACGGGGGTCGATTACATCTCCGTCGGCGCGCTCACGCACTCGGCCCGGGCGCTCGATTTCTCGCTGGAGCTGGAGGCATGAGCCCCGATGCACGGCTGCTCCTCGCCCTTCGCGGCAGCAGCACCCCCCTCCCCCTTGCCGAGCTGGCCGCGCAAGCCGGGCTCACCCCAGAGGCCGCCACCGAGCGGCTCGCCGAGCTGGAGGCCGCAGGCTACCAGATCGCCCGGCACCCCCACCTCGGCTGCCAGCTCCTCGCCGCGCCCGACCGGCTCATTGCAGACGACCTTACCGCCAGCCTCTCCGCCGCTGGAGTACGCACCCTGGCCCGCGAGATCATCGTCTTTGAAGAAACCGCCTCGACCAACGACGTCGCCCACCGGCTCGGCCGCGCCGGAGCTGCGGAGGGAGCCCTCATCTTTGCCGAACGCCAGAGCGCCGGGCGAGGGCGGCTCGGGCGCAAGTGGGAGTCTACCCCCCACGCCGGGCTCTGGTTCTCCCTGCTCCTGCGCCCCCGCCTACCGCTTGCCGAATGGCCCCGCCTGACCACCTGGGCAGCCGTGGGGCTCGCGCGCGGAGTCGCGCGGCTGGGGCTCAAAGCCCACATCAAATGGCCTAACGACCTCTACCTTTCCGGGCGCAAAGCCGCAGGCATCCTGATTGAGAGCGCGGCAGAGCCAGGTGGCGAAGGGTTTGCCGTCATAGGCATTGGCCTGAACGTCAACCAGAGCGACTTTCCCACCGACATTGCCGCCACCGCCACCTCCCTACGGCTCGCAGGCAATGGCGAGCCTCTGGAGCGCCGGGCCGTCGCCGTGGCCCTCCTTGCCGAGCTGGAAGCCGCCTACCCAGCCGTAACGGCCGATTTTCCCTCCCTCCTCGCCGAAGCCGAAGCACGCAGCCTCCTCATCGGCCAATGGGTGGAAGTCCGCACCCCCGGCGGCACCCTGCGCGGCATCGCCGAAGGGCTGGAAGCCGACGGCAGCCTGCGCCTGCGGAGCGAAGACGGCCATACCCACGCCCTCGCAGGCGGAGAAGTCAGCATCGCCCAATGGGGGCGACGGTGAGGCATAATCTCAAGCTAGACGTTGATGCCATGCGCCTCGCTCGGCATTGATCACCGCCATTTTCGAGGATTGGCCTTTCACCCTTACCAACTTCCCAGGATTCTTCCTGCTATTTTCCCTTATGTCTGGGTAACTTGCTGTCACGCTCCGCCCCCCTCAGTCAGGGCAATACTTCCATTCGTTCTATGTGGCTAAGCCTCGATCAAAATCTGCAATACCGCTTTAACGATGCAATCGCTCCTGTTGCATTTTTTAAATTTCAGCACATTGTTAGCGAGGCGCAGCAATCCACTTCCCGGCAGATTCATCCCACAACCGGTCTACCGAAACTGGATCGAAAGCCAATCCGGCCTCATCGATCTCTTGGTTTACTGTAAACTTTTTAACCTCATACTCCCAGGTACATACGTGAAGAGGCTCCTTATTACCCGGCAGCGCAAAAAAGGTGTCAAGCTTGACCCGATTTGGAATCGCAATAGAACCGGCCCTCACGCTAAACTCGGCAACTTCCACCTGAGAGCGCAGCATGCCTTCCGTCGAATATTCCTTTAGCCTCTTGGGCAAGTATACCCTGAGCTCTGGATCAAACACGAAATCGACGATAGTTTTAGAGCCGGCTCGTTCAAATTCAGCCCAGATTCGCCCGTTCGACTCGCTCCCCACCGTTTTTATGGCGGTGGCGATGTCGTTCCAAACCGTTTCATCGGAGAGTGTCGATACCCGTAATGGCACGAACCCCTCTCCGGGACCTTCTGCCGCGCCGACGCTAAGAAACCCGTAGCATAAAAATACGGAATCAAGGTATCGAACAATATCGTTGCCCCCCCTTTCCGAGGGCTTTAAGACCGCTGTGCTCTCACCATCAACTGTCTTATATACCAAACCTTTACTTCCAATATAACAAGCTTCACTACCTAAGCTCTTACCGTCAGCGTCCAGTCGATCGCGGCGAACCATGATCCGGTCATTTACCGCAAGGGTGCTCACGCGGTAGACACCAGATTTACCATCTTCTCGTTGCTCCTCTGGTACGAATTTTCGAAGAAACGCTTCGCTGCTTGTCACCCGCAAAGTAGCCTCGGCCTCATAGCTCTTGAGCGAAGCCAAGCTTGCAGCAAGTTTTGTTAAAGAGGCCCTGAGGATCTCCGCCATATGAGCCGAATCAGCTTGGTTTGCCAAAATCGACGGAGCGACCAGTAAAAGAGCCACTCCTGCGGCTACCTTTATCAAAGAACGATAAATTTTCATACCTTTAGCAAACGGCAGGCAGGGGTCTGCCCGTTGAAACTTGACCCTCCTCGCCAGTTTTTCAGCATGGGCAGCCTCTCGAGGGGCATTTAAACTTTTGATATCCATGCGTTTAAGAATGTGAACTCCAGCGCTTTTGCCTTTATATCAAGGCGAAAGCCCCCCTTCAATCCGCTTTTTTCCAATCGAGAGCGAGAGCCGGCTCCCTTGCCGTCAGAATCGGCTCCCAAGCGCCCCCGTCGCCCCCCCTTTTTTGAGGCGATGTTCTTAATCTCGGAGTTCGCGCCAGATCATGGAAAATGAAGGGGGGCGAAGCCTATGATCCAGCATGTAACGCACGTCTACTCTGATTTGGAAGCCTTGCGGGCGGAAATCTCCACCGGGGCGGTCGCCCGTGTGGGAGCAAACGCCCAGGCGCTTCTGGTGCAGATCTACTGCGCGGAAGCGAACCGGGCCCTCGTGGCGGGCATCATGTCGCTGATTGCAGAGAAACTGCCGGGGGCTGTGATCGTCGGCGCAACCACCGTGGGCGAGGTTGCCCATGGGCGCTTGATGACGCGGCAAACAGTCATTGGCTTCACCTTCTTTGCGACCTCCCGGCTCGAGGCCATCGCGATGGCTTGCAAAGGGGGTGATGAACGGGAGGTCGGTGCCAAACTAGGCGGGTACGCCTGCCGTGCCTCCACAGATAGGGCGGGCGTGCTGCTGCTTTCGACTCCCCTGAGCATCAATGTAGCGGCACTGCTTGAGGGGTTGGAAGCCGCACTGGGCGGGTGCCCCGTTTTCGGCGGGGGTGCGGGCGATTATGCGGAAATGGCAAATTCGCTCGTGTTTGCCAATGGCACTTTCTTCGACAAAGGCGCGGTGGCGGTGGTTCTCTCCGGCAGCGATCTTCACATCGAACCAAAAGTGTACCTCGGCTGGCGACCGCTGAGCCGGGCGATGCGAGTGACGAAGGTCGAGGGGCTGCGCGTTTTGCAGATTGATGACCAACCCGCCTTCGAGGTCTACCACCACTACCTGAATATCTCCAATGACGAGGGGTTCTTCCTCAACGCCTTGGAGTTTCCCTTCCTTCTTGAACGCGAGGGCGGGCTATTGGCCAGGGTACCCGTGGCGGCCGACGAAAGCGGCGCGCTCCAATTCGTGGCCGACATCCGCGAAGGGGAGACCTTTCGCATCGGCTACGGTGATATTGATCTGATTGTGGAAGACTCCCGGGATATCCACTGCTCCATGGCCCGCTTCTCGCCAGAGGCGATTTTCATCTATAGCTGCGGCTGCCGCCGCTTCCTGATGCAGGAGCACGCGGAGCTGGAGACGCGCCCCTTTGAAGCACTGGCACCCACCTTCGGTTTCTATACTTATGGCGAGTTTTGCGGTTCCTCCCGGTTGGCCTTGCTGAATTCGACTCTGGTGGCCGTCAGCCTGCGCGAAGGAGGGAAGGAGCCATCGAAGCCAACCGCCACCGTGGAGGTTCACCAGGAAGCGGTGCCTCCGCATTCCGACCCCTATGCCAACAAGCATGTGCGCGTGGTCTCCCGGCTCCTGCGCTTTATCGATGTCGTCACCTCGGAGCTGGAGGCCTCCCACCGGGAGGTGACCCAGCTATCGGTGACCGACCGCCTCACCCGGTTGGCCAACCGCATCCGCCTCGAAGAGGTTCTCGACGAAGGGACCTCTCAGGCAAGCCGGTATGGGACGCCGTTCGCCGTTACTCTGCTGGATGTGGATCATTTCAAACAAGTCAACGATACCCACGGCCATCTGGTCGGGGATGACGTGCTGGTACGGGTGGCCCAGGTATTGAAGGCCAATACGCGCGAGGGGGATGTCGTGGGCCGATGGGGAGGCGAAGAGTTCATGGTTATCGCGCCCCATACCCGCACCGCCGAGGCCGGGCAGCTTGCCGAAAGGCTACGCGCGGCCATCGCAAATTTAGAGATTCCCACCGTAGGGCACAAGACGGCCAGCTTCGGGGTCACCGAATATGCCGCGGGAGATGATCTCAACCAGCTCCTTGTCCGGGCTGATGCCGCCCTCTATAGCGCCAAGAGAGGCGGGCGCAACCGGGTGGAAGTCGACCGACCCAGCCAGCCGAATTGAGGTACGCATCTGCGCCAAGGGCTGGCATTGAAATTTTAAGAGGCGCCCTCCATGGCGCTCCCGGATCAAAAAAACCACAAACCACCGCTGGCAATTCCACCGGGGGCGGGTTAGCGTGGAGACAATCGCGGGGTTTTTGCGGGTTTGCCGTAGAAACCTCTGCATTTTGATCTATGAAAATCCATCTCAGACAGATTCCCGTACAGGGGCTCCATGTAGAGGGAGAAGAGCCCGGCAACATTTTGGAGCTGCAGGATGAGGGTGTCCTCAAAGTCGGGCCCGTGCGCTACTCTTTGGATGTCGGCCTCTCTGAAGGGGGGCTTTTTGCCACCGGGTGGCTCGCCGTCGATCTTGAGCTGGAGTGCGTCACCTGCCTGGAGCCCTTTGCCTACACCATCGAGGTGGACGATTTTGCCCTCCAAACGGAGTTGACCGGAGCCGAACTGGTGGACTTGACGCCGCAGGTTCGCGAAGATATTCTCCTCGCCCTGCCACCCCATCCGCATTGCGATTGGGGGGGCGGGAAGGTCTGCACCGGCGTGCGAAACGCGACGATCCGCAGCGAACCAAGCCCAAGTGCTTCCGCAGATGAAGGGGGGAAACCCAACCCCTGGACCAAGCTGGATCGCCTGAGCAGCCAGTTGAACCAACCAAACGATTGACGACATTTTAAGATTTTAAGAAAGGTTTCTTATGGGAGTTCCTAAACGCAAAACCTCGAAGATGCGCCTGCGCACCCGCAAAGCCAGCCTCCGCTGGCGTGCAGACGTCCTTGCCAAGTGCGGCCAGTGCGGCAGCTCTGTCCGTTCTCACACCGCCTGCCCTTCCTGCGGCTACTACCGTGGGCGGCAGGTTCTGACGATCGAAGCGGCGTAACCCGCGCCGGTTTTTTCGAACAGCCGTCTCGCGTCACTGCGTGGGACGGCTGTTTTTTCTCCCGCAATTTCCCGGAATGAAAATCGCCCTGGATGCGATGGGGCACGATGAAGGCCCCCCGAATCTGATCGAGGGAGCCGCCCTTGCCCTCAAGCAGCAGCCCGACATTCGCCGGTTATTCCTAACCGGCGATACCCCCCGGCTGGAGGCCGAGCTTGCCCGCATCGGCTGTAACGACTCGCGTATCGAGATCGTGCATTGCACCCAAGTCGTCGAAATGGGGGATAGCGCCATCGACGCCGTCCGCCGCAAGAAGGACTCCTCCATCTCCCGTGCGGTAGATCTTGTGAAAAGCGGCGAGGCGGAAGCCGTCGTCAGCGCAGGGCACACCGGAGCAGCTGTGGCGGCCACCACCATCAAGCTCCGCACCCTCCCCGGCATCGAGCGGCCAGGCATTGCCGCCACCATGCCGACGGAGACCAAGCTTTTCATCCTCATTGATGCCGGGGCCAACACCGCACCCACGCCCATCCAGATGCTGCACAACGCCATCATGGGCACCGTCTACTCCCGGCACGTCCTGGGCTACCCGGAGCCAACGGTGGGCCTGATGTCCATCGGCACCGAAGACGAAAAGGGGAACGATTTTACCCGCGAATCCTTCGAGCTGCTGCGCAACAGTGGCCTGCGCTTTCGCGGCAATGTCGAAGGGCACGATTTGTTTGAAAACCCGGTGGAAGTCGTCGTTGCCGATGGCTTTACCGGCAACGTCGTCCTGAAAACCTCTGAAGCGATTGCCCACGCCATCTTCCGCTGGCTGCGGCACGAGATCCACCAAAACCCGCTGCGCAAAGTCGGCGGGCTGCTTTCCAAAGGAGCCTTCCAGTCCATCCGTCGCAAGACGAATTCGGACGAATACGGCGGCTCCCCCCTGCTGGGGATCAATGGCGTCTGCATCATCGGCCACGGGGGCAGCTCCCCGCTGGCAGTTCAGAACGCCATTGGCGCGGCTGTCCGCTCCATCCGCGCGCAGGTAAACCCCCATATCATCGCGGAAGTCCAACGTTATAATGAGCAATTCGCAACCCAAACGGCAACCCCGTAGCCCTCGCCCGCAGCAACCGAGGCGCACCGTCTCGATCATCGGCACCGGCAGCTATGTGCCCGAGCGCATCCTCTCCAACACCGAGTTGGAGAAGATGGTCGATACTTCGGATGAATGGATCGTCACGCGCACCGGCATCCGCGAGCGCCGCATCGCCGCGGCGGATGAATCCACCGGCGACATGGCCACCCACGCCGCGCGCCGCGCACTGGAGCAGGCGGGCGTCACCGCCGACGAGGTGGACCTCATCATCGTCGCCACCGTCACCCCCGACATGGCGTTCCCCTCCACCTCGTGTTTTGTGCAAAAGCACATTGGAGCCAAGCGCGCCGCGTGTTTTGACGTCTCGGCCGCATGCGCCGGGTTTGTCTATGCGCTGGAGATCGCCCAGCAATTTATCGCCAACCACACCTGCCAGACGATCCTCGTCATCGGGGCAGACAAGCTCTCCGGCATTGTCGACTGGAGCGATCGCAACACCTGCGTCCTCTTTGGAGACGGCGCGGGGGCAGCCGTCCTACGCCACCGCCCCGGGGCGCACGGTATCATCGCCACCCACATGGGGGCAGATGCCGAGTACAGCGACATTTTGCATATGCCCGGCGGGGGCAGCCGCCAACCGCTCACTAAAGAGAACATCGATGAACGGCTCAACACCATCAAGATGGCGGGCCGCGAGGTGTATAAACAAGCCGTGAGCGCCATGCTTGCCGCCTCGTGCAAAGTGCTGGAGCAAGTGGGCCTGGAGACATCGGATCTTGCGTGCGTCATCCCCCACCAAGCCAACCTGCGCATTATCGAAAGCATCGCCCAGCGGCTGGAGATCCCGTTGGATCACTTCCACATCAACCTTGATAAATACGGCAACACCAGCGCCGCCGCCGTGGCCATCGCGCTGGATGAAGCGGGCCGTACCGGGCGGATGAAAGAGGGCGACTTTGTGCTGCTGGTTGTCTTTGGCGGCGGGCTCACCTGGGCCAGCTCCGTCATCCAGTGGTAATACCAACTCGCAGAAATCATGAGACCCGATGACTTGATCTTTTTGGGCAAGGCTGCGTTGTCGGCCAAAGTCGCTATCCAGAGATAGCGCCTCTGTCCTCCGCCTTGCCCTGCCCAAAAATCCCTGCGTCCTGGAATCCCCTTATTTCTGAGAGTTGGTATAAACCCATGCTGATCGACACCCACGCGCACCTCGACTTCCCCGACTTTGCCGGGGAAATAGAGGGCATCGTGGCTCGCGCGCGGGAGGCGGGCGTCTCCCGCATCCTGACCGTGGGGACAGATGCCGCCTCCTCGCGGCGCGCCGTGGAGCTTGCCGAGGCACACCCGGGCGTCATCCACGCCATCGTGGGCATCCACCCCAACGCCGCCGCAGAAGCCGCGCCGGAAGATTTGCAGACGCTCCGCGAGCTGGCTCGCCACCCCGCCGTCGCCGCCATCGGCGAGACCGGGTTGGATTATTACCGCCTCCCCTCGCTACGCGCTGAAGGCGGCTCCACCGAAGAGGATGCGCCGATCAAAGCCTCACAGGAGCATTGGTTCAAAGCCCAGCTCGAGCTGGCGGTGGAGACGGGGCTCAACGTCGTCATCCACCAACGGGGCGAGTGCCGCGCCGAGACACACGCCCTATTGGCGCCGTACACCGGGCGGCTGCGCGCCGTCTTTCATTGCTTTAACGGCACCCCCGAAGAAATGGCCACCTGGCTGGAGCTCGGGCACCTCGTCTCCTTCACCGGCATCGTTACCTTCAAAAACGCCCAGAACGTCCACCAAAGCGCCACTGCCGCCCCGGCAGGCCGCTTCATGGTCGAGACAGACTGCCCCTTTCTCGCCCCCATCCCCCACCGGGGCCAACGGTGCGAGCCGGCCTTTACGCGGCTCACGGCAGAGCGCATCGCCACCCTGCGCGGAGAAACGCTGGAGCAGATTGCCCGCGATACCACCGCCACCGCAGAAGATTTCTTTCGCCTCTCCCCGCCATGAGCCGCCCCACCCCCTTCGTCTTTCATGACCCGGAGGGAAAGCGTTGGGCGCGCTTCCGGCAGGCGCTCCGAGTCATCCTCCTATTGTGCGGGCTCGCCATGGCGTGCCTGCTCCATGGCTTCTTTGCCCCTTCGGAAACGACCGGCCTCACCCGCATTATTGCCGGGTGGAGCGGCTCGGTCTGGGAGCTTGCAGACCGCGCCTTCTGGTTCCTCCTCTCGCTGACCACCTTCCTCCTCGTCGCGCGCGGCATCCTCGTCCTCACCCTTGCCTCGCTGGAGTACCACCGCGCCAACCAACGGGCGGCCCCCACCTACCACCCGCCTGCGAGCATTCTGATCGCCGCGTATAATGAGGAAAAAGTGCTCCGAGCCACCCTTCGCTCCGTCCTCAATACCGAGTACCCTGGGGAGTTGGAGATCGTCGTCGTGGATGACGGCTCCACCGACGCCACCTCCCGCGTCGTTGAAACCGCCGCTGAGGGAGAGCCGCGCATCCGCCTCATCCGGCAGGCCAATGGCGGTAAATCCACCGCCCTGCGCACCGCCGTCGCAGCCGCCCGGCATGAAGTGCTCATCTTTCTGGATGCCGACACCCACTTCCAGCCCGACACCCTCCCCCACCTCGTCCAGCCGCTGGCCGACCCTGCGGTAGGGGCCGTTTCCGGATATGTCAAAGTCGGCAACCCTCGGAACTTCCTCACCCGCTGCCAGGCGTTGGAATACGCCTGCGGCTTCAACCTCGACCGGCGAGCCTACGCACTTTGGAACTGCATCACCGTCGTCCCCGGGGCCGTAAGCGCCATCCGCCGCGCGGCGTTGGATGCGGCGGGCGGCTTCAGTGTCGATACCCTTGCCGAAGATACCGACCTGACGCTCTGCCTCCACAAACGCGGCTACCGGATCGAATCGGCCCCCGCCGCCATCGCGTGGACAGAAGCCCCCGAGACGCTCTCCACCCTCGCCCGGCAACGCCTGCGCTGGGCCTTCGGCACCTTGCAATGCCTCTGCAAACACCGCGACCTTACGTTGAACTCGGCTTACCCCGCGCTTGGCTGGTTTTCGCTCCCGAGCGTCTGGTTTTGCCAAATCTTCCTGGTTGCCTTGATGCCGATGGTCGATCTGCTCTTGCTCCACGCCGTCTTCACCCGCGAAGCGGTGGAGCTGCTCTGGTACCTCGCCGCGTTCCTTGTCTACGACTTTGCCCTCGCCCTCTATGCTTGCGTGCTCGATGGCGAGCCGCTGCGCAAAGCGTGGCGCATCCTGCCGATGCGCATCTTCTACCGGCCGCTGCTGAGCTGGGTCGTCCTGCGTTCGCTGCTCAAAGCCGCGCGCGGAGCGTGGGTCGCGTGGGATAAGCTGGAGCGCAGCGCCGGGGTGGAGCAAGCCCGGCCTTCAATGACATGATCTTCGACCTCACATTCTCCGCGCTGCAAGCGCGCGTCGCCGAGGCGGGGGTCAACCCGTTTCACACCCGTGCGCTCTGGCGCGCCCTCTACCGGGGCGGCCCGTGGGAAGAGGTGCACCCCGCCCTGCGCGGCTGGCAACCGGCGCTGCCCGCTGTGGAAACCGCGTTACATAGCACCGATGGTCTCACCCACAAACTCCTGCTCCAACTCGAAGATGGCGAAACCATCGAGACCGTCCGCATGGGCTACCCCAACCGCCTTACCGCCTGCCTGAGCACACAGGCCGGGTGCGCCATGGGGTGCGTCTTCTGCGCCACCGGGCAATCCGGCTTCACCCGGCACCTGCGCGCGGGGGAGATCGTGGCCCAGGTCCTCCACCACCAACGCGCGCTGGGGCCGGGGCAGCGCACCCCCTCCGGCCTGCGCAACCTCGTCCTCATGGGCATGGGCGAGCCGCTGCACAACTACGATGCGGTGATGACGGCAATGGAGATCCTTACCGATACCCGGGGGCTGAACCTCGGGCCCGGGCGCATCACCATCAGCACCGTTGGCTACGTGCCGGGCATCCGCCGCATGGCGCAGGAGCGCCGCCCGTACCACCTTGCCGTCTCCCTCCACGGGGCGGACGATGCCGAGCGCACCGCGCTTGTCCCCGTCGGCCGCCGCTGGCCGCTGGAGGAGCTGCTCGCCACCTGCCGCGACTACTGCGAAGCCACCGGGCGCGGCATCTTTTTTGAGTGGACGCTCATTGCCGGGGCCAACGACACCCCTGCCCACGCCCGGCGCCTCGCCGAGCGGCTGCGCGGCATCCCCGGCCATGTGAATTTGATCCCCCTCAACCCCACCGCCGGGTTTGCGGGCCGGGCCACCCGCGCGTCGGACGCCGCCACCTTCCAGCAGATCCTGCGCGAAGCGGGCGGCCTGCCGAGCACGGTGCGCCAGCACCGGGGCATCGACGTCGCCGCCGGGTGCGGCCAGCTCCGCGCGGAGCGCACACCGCGCAAAGCGGCTTCGGTTTGACAAACCACTCCCGGCTCCTATCTTTAGCGACCACTCGCCTTCCGGGAGTGGCGCAGGGGACGACCCCGGCGTTTGAAACATCCCCTTCAGGGACGACCCTGATCTCCTTGCATTCAACGCCATGTCTCCTTCCCTCGCCTGGGTGGTCCTTGTGATCGCCGGTCTCTTCGAAATCTCGTGGGCCATCGGCCTCAAATACACCGACGGCTTCACCCGGCTTTGGCCGACGGTGGGCACGCTCGTGGCGCTGGTTATCAGCGTCGGGCTTCTCGGCGTCGCCGCCAAGGAGCTGCCCATCGGCACCGCTTACGCTGTCTGGACAGGCATCGGCGCAGTCGGCACCGTCATCTTCGGCATCCTGCTTTTCAGCGACCCGGCCACGCCAGTGCGCCTGGCGTGTGTGGGCCTCATCATCGCAGGGATTCTGGGCCTCAAGCTCACGGCGTGACGGCGGGCGGCTCCTCCGGCAGGACCAATAGCCCGTAGTGCATGAACTCGGGAAGGTGAACTTCCCACCCGCCCCGCGCGGCGGGGGTGGCTGCCAGCTCCCCGCCAAGCCCCCCCGGGGTATGGAAGCGCACGGCACCCTCCACCTTCCCGGCCATCCAGATCTTCGCCCCGCAAACCGGCTGCCCCGAGCCCGCTTGCTCCCGCAGATGGACCAAGCGCCCAGCCTCCGGCGAGCGCTCGAGGTGGACGAGGGCGGTTTCCGGAAGCTCGAAGCGCATCTGCGGGCGGAACGCTTCCCCGAGGAAGAACGCATCCAGCGCCGAGCGGCTTGCCTCGTCCAAACCATCCACCGCATCGTGCAAATGGGCACCGCTCTTGGGCAGCGCGGCCCGGCCCACATCTGCACGGATGACGCTCACCCCGGGGCGTTGCCGCCACTCGCGCAGGAAGCCAAAATCATGCGGAACGTGCCAGGAATCGAAAACCCCGCTCGCCTCTGAAACGACGACTCTCCGGCCCGGCTCCAAGGCAAAGTGGGCCAACGCCTCAAGCGTTTCCCGCGAGAGGCAACTGCTGGCCCAAGCCACCAGCGTGCGCACGGAGCTTGGCACCGGTTTTCCGGGAAAGACGAACTGGAAGGGAATCTTCGCACGGAAGAAATATTGCATCAGCTGGCGCAACGCCGGTGGGTCGGCCAGACCAGCGATGGAGAAAGAATGCGCATCCACGAGGATGCCCACCTCCGCCCATGAGCGCCGCCCCTCCAACGCTTCCCTGGCGGCGACTTCGCGGAAAAAGCGGGCCGCCTCGGCAAAAGCAGCGCTCTGGGCGGGGATCGCCTCGCAAAGAAATCTGCCCCCTTCCCCCGCGGGCCGCAGCGCCCAGTTGTTGCCCAGGAGAGCGGTGCCGTGGGAAAACTCCTCCGCCGCCACCGCCCAGATGGCGGCGGGGCCCGGCGGCGGGCTGTTGCCAAACGCGCCGGAGCGCCATGCCGTGCTCCAGACACGATACCCCCCAGCCTCTGCGAACAGGTACGCCTCGGTTTGCCCGATAACAGCCCCCTTCTCAAACCGGGGCTGCGCGCCATTCTCCGCGCAGCAGAAATCGAAGAGCTCGCCCTCGCGGGCGGGGTTCAATGCCTGCCGGAGCTCGCACGCCAGGTCGGCGCGAGGGAAGGCGGAGTTCGCGGAAACAGACGCTTGCGGGTTCTCCTGCTTGAGAGCGGCGCGCAGTTGCCGGTAAAACTCGTGGCGAACCTGCACGCCAAACTCCATCCAGTGAATCCGGAGGGGGTCCTGAATCAGGTCCGCACTCCCGGGCAGCGGAGGCGCCTTGAGGTGGCGGGCTTCGGGGATGCCGGTGGTCTGCTCCAAATCGCCGCGCTGGGCAAGGTAATCGCGGAACCGGCTCTGGCAGCGCTCGCACCAGCAATGCCGGTAGTAGCTATTGTCGACATGGAGGCCATCCAGGCCGACCCACCCCACCCCTTCGCGAACGATGGAGAGCAGATAATCCCGATAAGCCTCCGAGGTGAGGCAAGGTGCCAGGCGGTAGTATGAAGCGCTCCACGATTGGGGCTTACCCTCGTAGTCTTTGGCTACCCACTCGTGGAGATCGGGCCGCTCGGAAAGCATGAACTCGGGGTAAATACTGCTCCCCTGGCAGTAACCCCAAACCTTCAAGCCCCGCTGGTGGCAGCGTCGGGCAAAATCGCGCAGGGCAGGCCATGCGGGGCTTTCCACCCGCCTTCCCATCCCTTTGTAAAACCGGGTAACGAGGATCGTCGCCCCCATCCCCGCAGCCAGGTCGATCGTATCGTCGGAGAAGAGCCGCTGCTCCCACTCCTCCACCCATGGGCCACCGCCGAAGTAGAACGTGCCGCGGCTCCCGCCCCGCCGCTGGTAGTGGCTGCGTGGCTCCCAGCCCGCCCAGAACCAGGCCTCCGGGCCGGGTGGCGCGGCTTCGGCGCTGGCACCTTCCCGCAAGGGGGCATCAAGAGTGGTGGGCGTCATTGGTCTTCTCCATCGTCGATTTTCGGCAGCTTCATATTCTCGGGGCGGATCGCCAGGCGGCGCTGGTTTTCCAGGGCCGTCACCTGCACGCCCCAGATCGCGTGGCCGGGGCTGATCTCCGCGCGCAAGGCATCCAGCGCCTTCGCATCGCGGGCAAGCTGCCGGATATTCTCCCGCGTGGGAGCGTTCTGCACCTCTTTGCCGAGGGCAACGAGGTCGCGCGTGGCTTTCATCTCACGCAGGCCACTACGGAGAAAGTGGACGCGCTCCCGGGCCTCGGCATCTGTATCGCCGATGAGGGCCTCCGCCTCGTCGAGCAGCTTCCACGCGGGGGCGAGCGCCGCGTCGTCGTAAAGATAGATCATCGCCTGACGCGGCCCGGCAAACCAGTGAGAATCGATCTTCCCGGATTCAAGGAGCTGGTTGTACTTCCCGTCCTTGATGATATTGCGCGAAACGTTATAGCCAAATTCATTAGCCAAGCGCTGCCAATGGTCGAGATACTCGCGGACCTTCCCCTCACCCTTTCCGAAGGCTGAAGCATACTCCCCGAGAACCTCTTCGCGGCTTAGCTCGGGCTGCTCGACCATTCTCGCCATCATATAATAATTGGGCCCTTGGGTGCCCCAGTAACCGAGGATCGAGTCCATCTGAAAAGCGATCATCCCGTTGCGCGAGGCAAACTGGAGGAAGGAGTGGATCTGCTCCAAAGGAAGGTGAGGCGCGTTCGCGCCGATCCAGCCCCAGTTGGGCCGGAGCACCATCTCCCCACCGCCGATCGCCTTGCGCCACTGCCTCCAGCTCTCCTGGGAGGTGTAGCTGCACACCATGCCGATCACCATCTTCCCCGTTACCGGTCGCTCCGGCGGCGGCGGGGTATTGTAGCAGGAGTAGGCGAGCGCCACGAGCGTGACGTCGGGGTTGATCTTGCGCAACCGCTCGGAAATGCGGTTCCAGTAGGTGACGTAGCGGGCGGTAAGATTACCCCGGGAGTTCCAGATCTCCTCGATTGGCTGGCCTTGCGGGAGATCGAGCGCGCGCGCCTCTTCGCTGACGTCGAACCCCGCCCCGTCGTTCTCCGAAACCGTCCAATACTTCGGCGCACCCGCCTCCTGGTAGTCCCGGGCGATCTGCTCGATCACCTCCGGATTGGTAAAGCGCAGCTTGCGGTGGTGCGGACGCGTGGAGAACGGCTGGCCCGGCAGCGGCGGGACAAACCAGTCCGGATGCCGCGCGCCAAACCTCGTCCACCAGTCGTTGAAGGCATGGTTGATCGATATCTCCTCTCGGGCCGGGCGGTAGTTCCCCTGGTGGTTGGCGAGCCAGTCGGTGGCCTCCACGTAAGTTTGCCTGAGCCCCGGGTTGTCGGCAAATTCCAGCCGCTGGCCCGGCACCCCGAGGGCCAGGCGGCGCACCTGCAACTTCGGCTCCACCAGAAGATCCATCTCGGGAATCGCGAAGCCCGGGTGTTTGGGAACGTAGGTGCCCAACCGCCCCGGCCAGAGCCAGCGGACGCCCAGCTCGCGCTCCAGCAACCGGTTGATCCCCCAGCGCGTGGGCTGGGCTTCCACGGTCCGACGCCACCGGGTGGCTTCCTCCGGGTCATGGCCTTCAACTGCGTCCCGGCCCCAGATAAAAACGTCGCTCCCCCGGCTCAAGATGCGGCAGGCCTCGCCTTCCAGCTCGTTGCCCCGCACACCCGCTTCCCGTGCGGCATCGGTCGGGCCGATGTAGAAGCGCGCCGCCCCCGGCGGGATCTCTCCCCCCTCGGTTACGACCGGAAGACGGGCTCCGGTAGAGCGCTCCACCGTCTCGGAAAATGAAGTGGCCAGCCTCCGGTAGAGCGGCGGAGCCTCCCGCCCGATGACCACCACGCCCACCGCTCTGGAATCCTTCACCAGCTCGACACCACGACTCTCCGCCCGGACGCAAACACCCACGACGAGCAGGAAAAGTAGAAAGCCGTTCTTCATCGTGCCATCCGGTTGCGGCCACGGCGAAAGGCGGAAAGGGCGGCGGCAGCTCCGAGCAGAAACACCCCTGTGGAAGGCTCGGGCACCACCGTCAGGCCGATGAAATGGTCCCCACCAGTCCCCATCTCATAGCTGAACTGGAACTGGTAATCGCCGAGATCGAAGAGCTCTCCCTCCGTGAAGTTGGAGAACGTGCCGGTAAGGCTGCCGCCATAGTCAATGAGGTGGATGACATCATTGAGAGCATAGCTCGCCCCCGTCTGGAGGGAGAGAGCCAGCACGGAGGCTCCGCCATCGAGATAAACATCCCCGGAGAGATCAACCAGCGGCCCCGTGCCGGAGAGCGTGAGCGAAAGTTCCCCCGCAGCCAGCGTCGACACCGTGCCCAAGCTGGCGGCGGAAACCAGCGCGTCTTCCACCGAAAGGCTGCCGGTGGAAAAGAGCTGGAGGACCCCCGTCGTGGAAAGCTTGCCCCCGTTCTCCACCGCGACATCCGCATTGCCGCCCACGCTGTTGCCCCGCCCGCCGATGGCCACGATGCTAGCGGCGCTGACTTCCGAGCCCACCCCGGAGATCACGGCGCTTGCCGAGCCGAGCGCGCCAAAGCTCAGCCAGCCGTTCTGCCCCGCCGTCGTCAGGGAGACTTTGCCGCCGCTATTCACAGTCAGGCTTCCAGAGCTCCCGGCATTGAAGGAGCCAAACTGGACCTCATGGCTCGCCGCCCAGGTGGCGTCGGAGATATTTACCGCGCCCACGCTGCCGTTGCCCCGGCCGATCCGGGCGATGGAGGAGGTCGTCAGCTTCCCCTTGTTTGTCAGATTAAGCGTCCCGCTTCCGCTGGAGCCGATGTTGAGGTCGTTCGTCGCGACGGAAAGCTCCGTGCCCACACCGGTAACGGTGACTCCCCCCACCGCCGTGGCATTGGTGGCGATATTGAAGCCGTTGCTGGAAAAGACGCCGCCACCCTCGATGCGAAGGGTATTGTTGTCATTACCGCCACGCGCAACGACGGTGCTGTCGGTAATGCTGGTGAAGTCCGTGGCGGTGTAGTTGCGACCTGCCAGGTTGAGCGTCATCGCAAAGGGTCCATCGCCATCCACCCGCATCCATTGGTTGGTCACATAGGCGGTGAGGGTGACGGTAAAACTCGAAGAAGCCGGGTAAGCGGGGTTCCCCGTAAACGCGGCGACATCGCCGGTACCGGGCAGGGCATTCCATTTGGTCACATCGGAGAAGTTTCCGTCGACAGCGTTTTGCCAGACACGGGTGCTCGCGGAAGTGGTCGCGAGCATGCCGGCAAGGCTAAGGCAGGCCCCAAGGGCAGCGCGGTGGATGAGGTGGTTCATGGGTTTGGGTCAGGTTTAGGTTCGGGGGTTTTGGAAAGGTCGGGTAAAGCTTCCCGGTGGGTCCAGCGGATGAACTCCAGCTCCCAGAGGCCGGTGGAACCGGGGGCCTTGGCATTGCGGGAGAAGCTGCCAAACCAGAGCGCGTTGCTCCGGGTCGGCTTCCCGGCATAGGCTTCGTTGCCGGGGAGGTTTGCAAAAAGCACGCCCTGCCGCTGGCTGCTCAAGGTGAGCTTGCCGTCCTTGAGAACGGCGCGGTAAGTATCTGCCTCGCGCGCTTCGATGGGGATGGCCCGGGGATAAAGCTTGTCGTTGAAGAAACGGATTCTCCATTGCAAATGCCCCGTGCTGATCTGCACCTGAAAGATCTCCAGGTTTGGGTCGTCCGATTCACAGCGAACGCGGAACTCGACGGTAGCCGTGCCCCCCACCCCGTTCCAGGCGGCATCCCGGTCCGGGTTCTCGCTTTCCTCCAGCGTTCCCATGGCAAAGAATCGGCGCTCGCCGCCCGGCATCTTTGCAATCAGGCGTGCATCGCGGATCTCCACGCTTCCGCCGCCATGGCGAGCCTTCCACGCCGCGGTCGTCTCCTGCGGCAGGTGGCCGGAGGCGGGGGAGTATTCGTGCTCAAACGGCGAAGCTCCCAAGAGGGGGCAGGCCAGCAGGGCGAGAGCAAAAGGGAGGATCGTTCGTTTCATTTTCCAGCTCCCCAAAAGGGGTGCACCCGGTTTGCCGTCACGCGGAGTTGCTCCCGCTCGATCCACACGGTCGGCAGGCAGGCCGCGTGCCCGTCGAGAAAGGCGACATTGAGGCCGCCCCCGTGCAAGTGGGGGGTGGCTTCAGCCCCGATACTATCCGGGGCGGCATAGGCACGGTAGGCATAGTCCGGAGCGGGGGCCAGGGTATGGGGCCGACCATCCATGAAGAAGGCCATTCGCCCCGGGGCTACAACCCGCGAAAGCAGCTCGGGCGGGGCCGACTGGAGCACTTTTTCCCAATCATCCTTCTCCTTGACCCGGGAGCCCGCAGCATAACGGTTGATGGCATAAGTCCGGTGCGGGCTGGCCGAGGTGGGGTAGTGTTTTTGGAAAACCGGGCAGGTGTAAACGCCATCCCACTCCACGGGAAGCCCGCTGTCGGGGAGGCCTAGGTAGCTAAAAAGACTGAGCGGGTCTCCCTTGGTGCGGGAGTACCAGCCGCCCATGTCGGGTAGCCGCCCCTGGTGATCATGGGCCCAAGCCAACCCTGCGCTGGCAAGCTGGCGAAGTTGGTGCATGCACGTCACGCTCGCACTGCCTCCGGCGATATGGCGCGCACCGGCAAAAACAAAAAGCGAGAGAATGGCCAGAATGACCAGCGCCACCAAAAGCTCCAGAGCAGTGAACCCCCGGCGGAGCGAACCCCCGGGAGGGAGGGGAAACCGCGCCGAATCCTGAAGGGGAACATGAACGCCGTGGATCACGTAGGAGATTCTTCCACGATCGCCCCTGACTTCGCAACAACCTGGATTGACCGAATTCTACATCAATTGATATTCAAACTGCTGTGAGCACCCGCATCCATAAAAAGATCCCCCTCTCCCCGCCGTTGCTGTCGGTTTCGGAATCGATCACCCGGGTTCCGCTTGAGGGGAACGTGGTTATCAAGAGCCGCAACCCGATGATCCTCTGCTTCCTGGCCGGAGAGGCACTGCTGAGCATCAACGGAGCGGCCCCCTTGCGCGTGGGAGAGGATAGCGTGGCGATCTCCCCGGGGTATGGCTCACGGGTCTACTCCTCTTCAGGAGGCGCGGCGGCCCCGCTGCATGTCTACGGCATCAGCTTTGCACGAACTCCGCCCCGGGGCGGGCGCACCCTCGCGCCTCATGAGCGGGAGCTTCGCAACCTCATCCAACAAGCTTTCACCAAGCCCGCCATCTTTGGGGCGGGAGCCAGCGCGCCACTGCGCCACCGCCTCCTTGCGCTACGCCATGCTTTTGATGACCGCGCCCCCGGGGCGGCCGTGCGCCTCTACACCGCAACGCTCGATATTTGCGTGGAAACGGCGCGCCTGGTGCTCACCCACGCCAGCCCGCAGGAGTCCGGCCCCGGAAGACGCAAGGGGCGCTCGCTAGTCAACAGCGCCCTCGAGTACATGCTACGCAATCTCCAGCATAACCCGGGGGTCGAGAGCATTGCCTGGTCGGTGAAGGTGACGGCGGAGCATCTCTGCCGCGTCTTCCGCAAGGAGCTGGGCATGACGCCGCGCACCGCCTTGCGCAACCTGCAGATCGATACGGCAAAGTCGCTCCTGATCAACTCCCCCATTGAGATTCACCGCGTCGCCGAGCAGTCGGGCTTTTCTTCGGTAACGGCGTTTGGGCGCTACTTCAAAGCCGCCGTCGGGGTGACGCCGACGGAGTACCGCACGGCGCAGGCGGGGAGTTTTGTGCGCCCGAGTTCATTGAAATTCAAGGCGGGCTGAAGGAGCCCGGGCGGCTTGCCATGAAGCGGGCGAGCGCCTCGCGGATTTCGGATTCCCGCACCGGCTTGCTCAGGTAATCGTCCATCCCCGCGGCGAGGCATTTCTCGCGGTCGCCCTGGAGGGCGTGCGCCGTCATGGCGATGATGTAGGCGGGCGGTTTGCGGTTCTCCTTTTCGTAGCGGCGGATCATTTCCACGGCTTCATACCCATCTACCTCGGGCATCTGGCAATCCATGAGGATGACGTCAAACGGCGTCCGGCGGGCGGCCTCGAAGGCTTCGCGCCCGTTATTGGCGATCTGCACGACGAGCCCGAGCTTGTGCAACTGGGCGGAGGCCACGGCTTGGTTCACCGGGCTATCCTCCGCGAGGAGGATGCGCGGGCTATTCCCCATGGCTCCCTCGCGCATCGGGGCTACGGCGGCAGGGGCAGGCTCCAAGGCAAGGGCCGGAGCTGCGGCGAGGCTTTCAAAAAACTGGGCTTTACGGAGCGGGGTTTCCAAAATGGCATCCACCCCCGCAGCCAGCACGGCCTCCGCGCGGCATGGGAAGCCCAGCGGAGTCAGCGCGATGATGCGGGGTTGTGGCAAAGTAACATCGGCCCGGAGGTTGCGCACGGCCTCCAGCATGGCTTCTTCATTCCCCTCGCGCAGGGGGAGGAGGACGATCTGGTAAGGCGCTGCCGCTTCGCGCAGGAGCTGCAGCGCTTCCTGCGGCCCGGAGGCACAGCCACTCTGCATGAGCCACGAGTGGGCCTGCTCTTCGAGCACAGCGCGGTGCATCGGCTCGGCCTCTACGATGAGGATGCGGACATCTGCCAACTCGCGCCGCGCATCCACCGCTTCGCGCCCGCCCCGAGTCTCTACGGGGAGGGTAAAGCGGAAGGTGGAGCCCCGCCCGGGCAGGCTTTCGAAGCCGATCTCCCCGCCCATGATGCCGACGAGCTGCTTGCAAATCGCCAGCCCAAGCCCGGTGCCGCCATACTTGCGGGTGGTGGAGCCATCTGCCTGGCTAAACGCGGTAAAGAGGTTGGCCCGCGCCTCGGGGGCGATGCCGATGCCGGTATCCTCCACCTCGAAAAGGAGCCGTGGCTGCTGCGGCCCGGCATCCTCCACCCCCACGCGGAGGATGACTTGCCCCTTCTCGGTAAACTTGATGGCGTTGCCCAGAAGGTTGGTAAGCACCTGGCGCAGGCGGGTCGGGTCTCCGCGCAGGCGGGTGGGGACGCTAGGGAAGACGATCCCTTCGAGAAACAAATGCTTGGAATGGGCATGCTCGGCCACGAGCCGCAAGGTTTCTTCAACCACGTCGGAGAGGTTATAATCAATAACCTCCAGCGTGAGCTTGTTGGCTTCAATCTTGGAGAAGTCGAGAATGTCGTTGATAAGGGCGATGAGCGACTCCGCGCAGCTACGCACCGTCTGCGCATAGTCCCGCTGCTGGCGGGTGAGCGAGGTATCAAGCAAGAGGCTCGACATGCCGATGACGCCGTTCATCGGCGTGCGGATCTCGTGGCTCATGTTGGCGAGAAACTCGGACTTGGCGTGCGTGGCCTGCTCGAGCTTTTCGTTCAGGGCGATCAACGCAGTGTTGCTCTCAATAAGCTGCTGCTGGCTGCGACGCAGGGCGGCAAAGGCGGCATCGCGCTGGCGGCGGTGAGCGTAAGCGTGCGAGTGGTAGCGAATGCGGGCCACCAGCTCAAGCCGGTCGGGGAGTTTGACAAGGTAGTCATTCGCCCCTGCGGCAAAAAGGTCGCGCTTGGTCTGCGGATCTTCATTGCCCGAGAGGATGACGATGGGGGTATGCGCCGTCTCCGGGTGGGCGCGAAAGCGGCGTAGCATCGTCAACCCATCGGCCTGAGGCATGACAAGGTCGAGAAGGATGACGGTGGGCTTCACCTGCTCGGCCAGCGCGATGGCTTCCAGAGGGTTGGCGCAATAGTGGAGGGAGATGCCCTCTTCGCCCTGAAGGGCACGGTGCAAAGCAGCAGCTACGAGGGCCTGGTCATCCACCAACAGGACGAGCGCGGGGCTCTCCTCGTCAATCATCCAGTTCATGGTGGTCTCAGGCACGGGAAATCAGGGCGTTTGGGAAATCAGGGCGTCTGGGTGGGGGCCTGCCCGTTGCACGAAGGGCAAAGGCTCTTGAGGGAAAGGAGGCCCGGGTTTTCGCAGAGAAATGCCTCCACCTCGCGGCGGTAAGCCTCATCGTTGCGGAAGCTCTCGCACTTGCCACACACGGGCAGCAAGGGGCCCAACCGCCGCAGCCCGGCAAGGGCGCGCTCGTAATCCTGGTTCATCAACGAAAGCTCGGCATTTTTGCGCACGAGCTGTTGCTGGCTCTCGCGCAGAGCTTGGAAGGCTTCCTCCCGCTGGATGCGGTTTAAATGCGCGCGCGAGTGGTAGCGTACGCGGGCGCGCAGTTCCACCGTTTCGGGGAGTTTGACAAGGTAGTCATTCGCGCCAAAGGCGAAGGCTTCGCTCTTGGTGCGCGCCTCTTCGCGAGAGGAAAGGACGATGATGGGCGTCTCCCGGGTATCCGGGTTTTGGCGAAACTGGCGCAGGAGCGTAAGCCCGCTGATCTGCGGCATCACCAGATCGAGCAAAATGACGGTGGGCCGCAGGTTATTGGCGAGGGTGATGGCCTCTTCCGGCTGGGCGCAGTAGTGGTAGTCGATATCGCGCTGCTGGAGAAAGGCCCGGCGCACGGCGTCGGAGACAAAGGCCTGGTCATCCACAAGAAGCACAAGGGCGTGGTAGGCATCGGGAAGGGCGAAATCTTGTGGCGGCTCAGGTTCAGTCATGACTTCGGGGGCGGGGCGGCGCTCGTTCTAGAGCACCAGCGTTCCAGCGCGGGTGCAATCTTTTCTAATGGAAGAATTTCGGCGGCGGCACCGCTCTCTGCGGCAGCACGTGGCATGCCATAGACGGCGGAGGTGGCAGCATCCTGCGCAAGGGTGCGTGCCCCGGCGTTGCGCAAGGCAAGAAGGCCCGCAGCCCCGTCGCGCCCCATGCCTGTGAGGATCAGGCCGCATGCCTCACCACTCCAGTGCCGGGCCACGCTTTCGAAAAAAAGATCCACCGAAGGGGTGTGGACGCGCGAGGCCTTTTCCTCCCGGTACAGGAGCCGTTCGTTCTCGCACATCACGAGGTGCCCCTCTTTGACGGCGATGAGCACCTCCCCCTCCTGCGGTGCCTCGCCCCCCTGCACGCCGTGTACGGGGAGGCTTGTCTGCCCGGCCAGCCAGACCGCCAGCGGTGGAGCGTAGCGGGCATCGACATGCTGGACGACCACGATAGCCGCCCTCAACCCACCCGGCAGCGCCCCAAGAATCGCCGCCAGCGCCGCAGGCCCTCCGGCGGAAGAGCCGATCGCGATCAACCGCCGGGGCACCCTTCGCTCCGGGCCGGTGCTTGCGGGCACGGGGCTCCCTCCGCCCTCGCCCCGGTTACTCTCCACGAGGCGGCTCATCGTCTCCAGCTTGGCGAGGAGCGCGGCCCCGGCGTGCTCGGGGTTTTCCAGCAGGGCCGGGGTGCTTACGACATCGAGCGCTCCGGCCCCCATGGCTTCGAAGACTTCCGCCACATGGGCACTCACGCTGCCAGTAATGATGAGGATCGGGCACGGGGCCTCGGTCATGATGCGGCGGGTGGCCTCCACGCCGTTCATGACCGGCATCCGCAAATCCATGAGGATGACGTCTGGCCGCACCACGCGCGCCTGCTCCAACGCCTCGCGCCCGTTGGAGGCGCACCAGAGGACTTCATGCCGCCCCCCGAGCCCGAGCATTCGCCGCAAGGCTTCCACCGCAAGGGGCAGGCTATGGACGATGCCGATCCTCATAGCGCCGGGGTGGCAGCCTCCTCTGCGGGTGGGCCGATGAGATCTCCCACGGCGGAGAGGAGCGTCTCATCGTGGAAGCTGCCTTTGGTGAGATAAAAGTCGGCCCCGGCTTCAAGCCCGCGCCGCCGGTCGTCTGCCCGGTCTTTGTAGGAGACGATCATCACCGGCACGGTGCGCGCCCTCGCATCGTTGCGGATGAGGCGCACGAGCTCGATGCCGTCGAGCCGGGGCATGTCGATATCGGTGATCACCAGGTCCCACTCGTGGTTGCGCACGGCGTTCCAGCCGTCCATACCGTCCACAGCCACCTCCACTTCGTACCCGGCTTCGGTAAGGAGCTTGCGCTCCAGCTCGCGGACGGTGAGCGAATCTTCCACGACCAGAACGCGCTTGCGCCGCTCGCCGCCACGGTTGCCGGTGGTGGGCTGGACACTGCGGATGCCGTCATCAAACGCCAAGGTTTCGATGGAGCGCAGGAGGTCATCCACATCAATGACGAGGAGAGGCGCGCCATCCCGCATCAACGCTCCGGCGCTGATGTTGCGGATCTTGCCGAGCCGCGAGTCCAACGGCTGGACGACGACTTCCTGCTCGCCCAAAAACCGCTCCACGGCAAGGCCGACGGGGTGGTTGCGCTCTCCGAGGATGACAGCGCAGACTCCGGGCTGCCCGGTAGCCTGCGGGGGCGGGGCGCTGCCGCCGAAAAGCTGCCACGCGGCCACCAGCCCCACACGCCGCCCACCGTGGGGGATGTGCTCCCGCCCTTCGAGCGCCTCCACCTCTTCGGGGGCCGCATGCACGGCAGCCTCCACCCGGGCCAACGGGAGGCCATAGGCTTCGCCACCGATCTCGACCAGCAAGACCCGCAGGAGCGAGAGCGTAAGCGGGAGCTGCATCTGGAAGCGGGTGCCCCGGCCCGGGCGGCTGCTCACGCGGACTTGCCCGCCCACGGCGCGGATGGCGGCCTTCACGGCATCCAGCCCGACGCCGCGCCCCGAGGTTTGGGTGACGGCCTCGCGCATCGAGAATCCGGGGAGAAAGAGGAACTCCAGCCGCTCCGGGGTGCTCATCCCGGCGACCATCTCCTCCGTCGCAAGCCCCCGGCGGACGATGGCGGCCCCAAGGCTCTCCATGGAGACGCCTCGCCCATCGTCCTCCACGCTGATGGAGAGCGCGCCGGCCACGTGCCGCGCTTCGAGGCGGATCGTCCCCTCACGAGGCTTGCCCATGGCTTCGCGCTCTTGGGGGGGCTCCATGCCATGGTCTACGGCGTTTTGCAAAAGATGGGCGAGCGGGGCCTCGAGCTTCTCCAACACTTCGCGGTCCATCGGCGTGCCTTCTCCGGCGATCTCCAGGCGCACTTCGCGGCCGAGGGAGCGCGCAAGGTCGCGCACGAGCCGGGGGAAGCCACCCGCCCCATCGGCAAAGGGGCGCATGCGGCTCGCTAGCGCTTCCTGATAAAGACGCCCGGAAAGGTGGGTGGCACGCCGGGCGTACAGCTCCAGCTCACCATGGCGCTCGCCGATGGCCTGGAGCGACTCCATCGCCAGCCGCTGGGCCGTGGCCAGACGCTCGCGGGCAGCGGGGTCGAGCCCCGGGGCGCTGTCACGCAAGGCTTCCAGCGTGCGCGAAAGGCTCCACTGCTGGCGCTTGAGGCGCAAGAGGGCATCGGCATACGGCTTGAGCCAGCGCGCTTCCACGAGCGACTCACCCGCCAGCCCAAGCAGGCGGTTCACATGCAGGGCGTTGACCCGCAATACCCGCTCGGCCTCTTCGGGAGCGGGCCGAGGCTCCGGCCTGGGCTCGGGAGGGGCGGGGGGCTCCGCACCGGGCGGGGGCGCGCTTTCGGAGGAAAGGAGTTGTTGGAGGGCAATGAGGGTCTCCTCCAGCTCCGGGGGCGAGGAGCCTTCCCCCTCCGTGGCCTGCGCCATGCGCCGCAGGAGGTCGTTGGTTTTAAGAAGGAGGTCTCCCGCCTCGGCACCGAGGCGGACGGTACCTTTCTGGGCGGCGACAAAGCAATCCTCCATCGCATGGGCGAGGCGCACCAGCGGCTCGAGCCCCACGATGCGCGCCGCCCCTTTGAGGGAGTGGGCCGCCCGCATGAGCTGCTCCAGGCAAGCGGCATCGCTCGGGTTGCGCTCGAGGGCGAGGAGCCCTTCATCCAACACGGCGCACTGGCTCTCGGCCTCCTGTCGAAAGAGGTCTGCGAGGGAAAACTCAGCGCCGCTGCTTTCCATCATGCAAGACTCCGGTCGATGGCTTCGAGAAAGTGGGGCTCGTAGAGCATGCCGACGCTGCGCCCCTCCCACAGCCAGAGGCCAAGGGTGCAAGGGGCCGAGGCCAGCGCCACGGTGAGCGGCACGGGCCGCAGCTCGGAAGGCGCATACTCCAGCCCGGCGCGCACTTCATCCACCCGGAAGGCGACGCGCTGCCGCTCGCGGCCGACGATGGCCAGCCGCTCCCAGGAGCGCGCGGCCTCCGGCTGCGGCCCAGCTTCGCCCACTCCGAGCAAGACGCCAAGCCGAATGCAGAGCAGCAGCTCGCCATGGTGGTTGACGACCCCCTCCACCACGCGGTTGCGCCGGTGGGGGATCGAGTGAATTGGCTTCACCGGGGCGATCTCGCGGAAGGCCACCACCGGCAGGGCAAACCACTCGGCACCGCAGCGAAAGGCGATGACGGCTTGCCGCTCGCCCTCCTGCCGGAGGCGCGCGGTGGCGACCCGGCGAGTCCACTCCTCGCGGTAGCCGGGGGGTGGCTCGCGGTCCAGCAAGTGGGGGGTTTTCTCAGAAGCGGAGGGCGGCATGGGAAGCGGGGGGCATGATGCCGGTTCTTACGTTTTTATTCAAGGAAAGGGCGCTTGCGATTCACCCTCTTTTTCGATGCGGTCGAGCCGTTCGCGCAGACGGTCGGCAGTGCGGGAGTCTCCCCGGCGGCGCGCCAGCAAAGAGAGGTGCGCAAGCGCCTCGCGGTGGCGCGGCTCAAGGTAGAGTGCTTTGCGATAAAAGGTGGCGGCGGCCTCGGGGTCTCCGCCCACTTCGCTCAAGACGGCCAGAAGGTAAAAGGCACGCGCGCTGGGCCCCTCGCGCTCGAGGCTCTCGCGGGCCAAGCGGGCGGCTTGGGCTCCCTGCCCGGCATCGGCAAGCCGGGTAGCCTCCTCCAGCAACGACTCGCCCACCCGAACCGGAGGAGGAGGCGGCGGCGGAGCCACCTGCGGGGGCGGCTTGGGAGGCGGCATGGCAAAAGGCCGCTGCGGGCGTGGCGGCGGGGCCACGGGGCGGCTGCCCGGTTTATGAAAGGCAAATGCAGCCGGGGTGGCGCACGGCTCAAACCCCGCGCTATGGAGCAGGTACGCCTCGGCATGGCCGACAAAGACAATCCCCCCCGGCGCAAGGAGCCGCCCCAGTGTCTCCAGCACGCGGGCGCGAGCCGCTTCGTTGAGGTAGATGAGGAGGTTGCGGCAAAAGACGGCATCCCACACGCCATGGGTGGCGGCAAAGTCGGCCGCCAGCAAATCCCCCTGCTCAAAGCGTACATTCTGCCGCACGCTCTGCCCGAGCTGCCAGCAGCCGGGCCGCCCGGGGCAGGGGGTGAAGTAGCTCTGCCGCGTCGCCTCCCCCACCCCTCGGAAGGAGTGGGCTCCATAGCGGGCCACGCGCGCCTGCTCAAGAAGGGTGGGGCTGACATCCACACCCAAAAGCTCCAGCCGCTCTGCGGGGAAGCCCACCCCCTCCAGCGCCATGGCAATGGAGTACGGCTCTTCCCCCGTGGAGCATGGGATGCTCAACACCCGCAACGCCCCCGCCGCATGGGCGGCCCGCCACGGCCCCGCCACGTGCCGGGCCAAGGCGGCAAACGGCTCGCCATCGCGAAAGAACCACGTTTCGGGGACAATCAGCTGCCCGAGCAATGCCTGCCGCTCGGCAGGGTCGCTCTCCCACAAGGCGGTGTACGCCTCCCGACAGGCTACGCCAGTGGCGAGCATCCGCCCCTGCACAGCCCGGGCGATGGCGGTGGGCCCAAGGGTGCGGAGATCGAGCCCCGCTTCCCGGGCCAGCCGCGCTTCCAGGTCGCCATTCATACTTCCTCCCAAAGCTGGGCGGCCACTTCGGCGGGCAGAAGCGCGGCGAGGTCCACCCGCTGCACGAGCCCGCGCTCGGTCGGCACGACCGGCCCCAGCCAACGTGCCCCGGGCACGGAGACGCCAGGGGGTTGAAATTCGCTTTCCTCCCACGAGGCAACTTCCGTAGCCCCCTCCACCCGGATGCCGAGGTAGCGCGGCTCGCCCCCCGGCCCAAACCCGTGGCGAATGCGCACAATGCGGCTTCCCAGCCGATCGGGCACGGCGGCCCCGGTGAGGATAAGGGAGAGATCGACTACCGGCACAGCGACCCCATGCCAATCCATCACCCCCACCACCCCGGGTGCAGCCAGCGGGGTGCTCTTGAGCTCGACCTGCGGGAGCACCTCCTCCACCGCCACCAACGACACGGCGTAATGGTCTGCCCCGGCCCGGAAGAGGAGGTACTTCATGCCTCTTCCCTGAACCGCGAGACGGCCTCCTTGAGCCCTTGTGCGGCGAGCTTGAGCTGGTCAATCGCCTGCGTGTTTTGCCGGAAGGTCTGAGCGCTTTGCTGCGCCGTCTCGCCGAGCTGGCCGAGCGCATCGCTGATCTGCCCGGCAGCGGTGGATTGCGCCTGCATCCCATCGTTCACACTCTCAAACCGCGGCGTGAGCGCCTGCACCTGCTGGATGATCTGCACCAACTGCGCGGTGATGGCGCATACCTCTTCATTACCCCGGCGTACTTCTTCGGAGAATTTGTCCATCCCCATCACCCCCGCGGAGACGGCCGACTGCATCTCTTTGACCATCTGCTCGATATCGTAGGTGGCTACGGCCGTCTGGTCTGCCAAACGGCGGATCTCGGTGGCGACGACGGAGAAGCCATGGCCAAACTCGCCCGCTTTCTCGGCCTCGATGGCGGCGTTTAGAGAGAGGAGGTTCGTCTGGTCGGCCACTTTGTTGATGGTGGTGACCATCGAGTTAATGTTGGAGGTCTTTTCGTTGAGGATCGCCAGCTTGGCCGAGATGGAGGCCGTGGCGTCGATGATCTGCCGCATCGTCCCTTCCAGCCGGGTAAGGCCCGCCTGGCTGCCACTGGCAAGCGAAGCGGTCTGCTCGGAGACGGAAGCGACATCCGCCATGGTGCGCCCCAGCTCGTTGGTGGTAGCGGAGATTTCCTTGGCTGTGACACCGATCTCCACCGAGGTGGAGGCCACCTCATTGGCCGAAAGCTGCTGCTCTTTGAGGGAGGCCGTCATTTCCGTGGCGGAGCTGTTGACCTGGATGAGCGCCATCATCAGCTTCTCCAGCGTGATACCCAGCTGGCGGGCCACCGTCCGTGCGACCCACACACCCAGTAGCAGCGAGGCCAGCGTGAGCAGAAGGACGACGCGCGCGGCCCGGTCCACCGATTCGGAGATGCCCTTCAAGGCGGTGGCGCTCCGGTTTTTGCTATACTCCTTCATCCGCCCGATGACGGAGAGGTACGCATCCAGCTGCGGCTCAAGCACCTCCTCGTAAAGCTGCCGGGCCTCCGGGTGGCGCCCTTCGCGGATGAGGGCGACAACGCGCTCCCGTGTCTCATGATACGGCTGGCGGGTCTGCTCGATCAGGGCGACAAACTGCCGCTCCTCGGTATGGATGGCGATGCCATGCAGCCGTTGGATGGTGCTGGTATTCGCCGTAAAAAGCGGCTCCACGTCCCTCAGGAGGCGCTCCTTCTTCTGCAAATCGTTCACCAGCAGGAGCCGGAAGAGGTGGTGCGACGCCCGCTGGGCATTCCCCTCTACCAGCCCGATCAGGTAGAGCCCCTCCACATGCTCGGAGCCAAGCACGGCAGCCTCTTTGCGAATACTCGAAAGGCTAAAGAAAATGTAGCCACAAATGCCGGTGGCGATGGCGATAACCACCACGAACCCGACGACGACCAGTTTTTGTACAGTCCAGTGCTTCATTTAAAAAGGGAGGGGGGAGCGCGTTCCCCTCCCCTCTAACCCCGGGCGGCCCCGATGTCACGCCGCAAAGGCGGCGGCCCGGGGCACTCTCCCGGGTTGCGGCTTATTCCTTCGGCGCCTCGTGGAAGGAGATCCACTTGAAAGGCTTGGCCGGTTTGAAGGCTGCGGAAACCTCGCCCGCAAGCGGGTTTTCCCGCTCGATGCGCAGGCTCTTCACAGGAGCTCCTTCGGAAAGGTCGACCTTATCCATCGCAACCCACGATACCGACGGAAACACCGCCGACTCGAAGTAGTAGACCCGGTTCTTCTGGTCCGCCACGGTACGCCAGAGCGTCATGGCGATGTTGGGCCGCTTCGGATCGGTGATGCCGAGCGGGACGCTGATCGCCCGCACCTGCGAGAAGACGCTCGCCAGTGCCAACCCGTGGTCCTTGTACTTGGGGGAGGCTTTGAGGCTGTAGCTCAGGCGCACAAAGCGATCTGCCGCCCGGATCGTCCCGGGGAGGGCGTTGTCTCCCCCCACCAGCTCCCAGTACGCATTCAGCGCGAGCTGCTGCTCGTAGGGCGGCGAGTTGGTCATCACCTTATACGCCGCGCTATGGTGGATCTCCAGCTTCCCCCCGACGTACTCGAAGATGGCGGAGTCGCCGCTTTCATCGGAGATCGCAAGGTGCAAGGTGCTCTGCTTCCCGCTGGGGAGGGAGGGGGCCAAAATGGCAAACGGCGGGTTGGCCATGGCGGCCACGGCTTCTTTCACCGTGGCATAGTTGTCGAGAAAGTATTGCGCCCAAGCTCCGGCGGAGAGGGTTTCCTTGCCCGATTTAGCGGCGTCCCCATAGTCGGCCTCGGCCAGGTAGAGCAGGTTGGCAACAAGCCCTTTTTCATTAATCCCATCTGCCGAGCCCGCATCGTAGAACGACGCGATGATGGAGCCATACTTCGATTTCCATTTGATGGGGCGCTCCCCCACCCCACCGTCCCTCTCCATCCCTTTGGGGAAGAGCCACAGCGCCGTTTCGGCAAAGGGGTCTGCCCAATCCATCGTCCGGCCGGTGATGTAGGTCTGGTTGCCCGTCTCATAGAGGATGCGGGAGCAAGCCTGAGCACTCTGCCACGCCGTTGCCAGCAGGCAGAGCGCCGCCAGTGAAGTCTGTAGTGGGGTTTTCATGGGAGGGTTCTTTTTAAGGGCTAGCGGTTTTCTTCGCGGACGACGGCGATCGCCTCCACCTCGTACTTGAGGTTGCCAAGGCACCGGCAAATGGTGGTGCGGGCGGGGTAGGGCTCTTTGAAGTATTCCTTGTAGATCGCCTGGTAGACGGGGCCATCCGCCGGGTCGCCGATGTAGTTGCGCGTCTGGACGACGTGGGCCATGTCGCTCCCGGCGTCTTCGATCACCTTTTTAAGGTTATCCAACGAGCGGCGCACTTCGCCCTCAAAGGTGTCGGGGATGATTTTGCCCGTACCATCCACCGAGGCTTGCCCGGAGATGAAGAGGAGATCCCCATACCGAACGGCGGGGCTGAAGGGGAGGTGCGAGACGGGGGTGTCGGAAAGCTTCGGGTATTCGATCTTCATGCCGCGCAATGTGGCACCCCGCCCCCCGCCCACACGAGGAAAAAACTCCCCCTACTCCCAGACGGCCACCCGCACGATACGGGCGTGGTCGAGCCCCCATGTGGCATCCACTTCGATGCGCAGGGCCCCCGCTTCCACCGGAGCCTCGGGGCTCAAGGCATAGCGCCGCGCCCAATGCTCCTCCTCCCGGGCCAGCTCCCGCCACTGCCCCCCGGCTTCGACCCGAAGACGGAAGGCGCGCACCGTCTCCGGTTGCGGGCGGCCCCAGAGCATGCGGCTCACGTAGCTATCTTCCTGCGAGAGCGTGAGGTAACGGGCGAGCCCGGTATCGAACGTCAGCTCGACTCGGCGGATGCGTACCGGCGCGGGCCAGCGCAGCTCCAGCCACGCGGGGAGGCCGCTGGCGGGGTCGCTCATCCAGCGGTGGGAGCCCGGCGTCACCCGCTCGGGCCGCGCGCCTTGCTCGCCCTGCACGCTCCGGTTTTGCCCGGAGATGACGTTGCACGCCGGGCCCTCGGGCAGCTCGCTGGATGCGGTGATATGGGCGGTGTGAGCAAGGTTCCCCCCGGCCCGCTCGGTCTGCCCGATGAGAAAGACATCCTCCCGCAGGAGCCGTTGCTGGATCTCCGCCACCGCATCTGCCGGCAGCGCGGCGGGGTCCACCCCCAGCTTCACGGCATGGGCCGCCGCCACCCCGCCCCCCTCGCCCACCAGCGCGCAAGTGGCCATGACGCGCGTGGAGGCAAACGCCACGTGCGTGGCTGAGATATTCCGACCCGCAAAGAGGAGGTTGGGGATCGTGCGCGAGATGCACGCCCGCAGCGGGATCTCGAAAAGGTGCGGCACCGGATGCTGCACGCAAGGCGGCTCCAACGGGGCATCCACCCCCTCGGGCGGGTGGGTATCGATCGGCCAGCCGCCATAGGCGATGGCGTCGGCATGAGCGGGGGCTTCCATGATATCGCGCTCGGTGAGGACATACTGCCCCTCAAAGCGGCGGCTCTCGCGCTTTCCGGGGAGGGAGCCAAACCAATCCAAGGCCCAGTTTTCCGCGCCGAAATCGCCCCGGTTTTTAATGTAATCCCAAATCCCCATGACGATGGCGTTAAGCTCCTCGCAGATCGCCTCGTTGTCTTTGATGGTATCCAGCTGCCCACCCCACTCCAGCCACCAGTAGCCGTACTCGTAGCTGCTTGGGCCCCCGCCTGCTTTGGAGAACCGCAGCTTGAGCTCCTCGTCCTCAAAACGGCGCGCCCCCTTCGGCGCGACAAAAGGCATCGGCCGGTCGTGCTTGCGCGCCATGAAAAGCAAGGTGGAGCCGAGCGTCTTTTCATCCGCCACTTCGAGGGCGAGGCTCTCGCCATACTGGTCGCGGCTTTCGCGCCCCTTGAAGTACGGCGCACCGGCGGCAGCCCCTAGCCCGCCGTCGCCCGTGCAATCCATAAAGACGCGGGCGCGGATCTCAAACTCATCTTCGGTGGAGGCGCGCACCGCCTGCACACTCTCGATGCGCCCCTCGCGCACGGTGGCATCGTGCACGCGGGTATTGAGCATGAGGCGAATGTTGGGCTCGGCCTTCACTTTTTCGTACAAGATCTGGTCGAACATGGAGGGGGAGCGCTGCGGGTTGCGCACCGCGTTCTCCAAGCGGATTTCTTCGATGATGCCGGTCTCCCGCGATTCGGTAAACCACCCCTCCTCCGGGCGGTGGAAGTTGGCCCCCACCACGTGCATCCGCACTTCGCTGCTGGCATTACCCCCCAGCACGGAGCGGTCTTGGCAAAGGATGACGCTCGCCCCGGCCCGGGCTGCGGCGATGGCGGCGGGCACCCCGGCGGGGCCGCCCCCTGCAACGAGAACCTCACACTCCAGACGATGGTGGGCAAAGAGTTTGGACATGGCTCCATACTCTCCACCCGCCCCCAACATGCGGCAACGAAAAGCGATTGCCGCATTTGCTCCAAAGCCTATACTTTTTGCTCATGCACCTGATGGAATATTGGGCCCAGCTCCGCACCCGGCTGGTCTGGGCGTATGAGGCCGAGCTGCGCTTTCCCGTAGAGGGTGTTCCCACCCTTCCGCACCCGACTTCCGCGCTATTGGTGCGCTCGGGGTGGCTTGCCTTCCGCTATGCCGATGGCCAAAAGGAGGTGTGCAAACCGGGCGAGTGGGTCTTCCTGCGCGAGGCCGAAGGGTGGCAGACGCGGTCTGCCAACTTGCGCCTCCTTTCGCTCCGCTTCCAAGCCGAGTGGGCCTATGGAGCGCCTCTGTTTGATCGTGGGGCCACCTACCGCCTCAAAGCTGCGGCCTACCCGGATCTGGGACACGCGGCGGAGCGGTTGGTGGAGCTACTGCGCAAGCCCGACTACACGGAGGCCCACCCGGGCTCGCGAATCGTGACCACCCACCTCCCCGGCTACCTGCAGGCACTCCCCCATTTTCACGAGTGGCTGGCCTGCTGGCATGCCGCCCTCTCCAGCGCGGGGGTGCCAACCACACCCGCGCAACCGCCCGAGCCGAAAGTGCGGCTCGCCCTCGACCTTTTGGAGCGCCACCCGCTGGAGATGCCGATGCGCGAGCCGGCCCTCGCCCGCGCCGCCGGGTGCAGCGTCAGCCAGCTTAATAAGCTCTGCCTGCGCCACGCCGGGGCGACGCCCACGGCGCTCTGGAACCGCCGCCGCCTCAACACTGCCCGCGCCGCCCTCCTGCAAGGCGGCGAAAGCGTGAAGGCGTTGGCCTACCGGCTTGGTTTTTCCTCACCAGAGCATTTCACCCGCTGGTTTGGCAACCAGACCGGGCTCGCCCCCAGCCGTTTTCGGCAAGTAGGGGCGGAGCCGGTTTGAGAACGGCTACTCGCCCGCCTCGCGCGCGGCTTGCGCCAGCACGATGCGAAGCTGCGGGGCCAGCCGCTCGGCGATCAGGCCAAAGCCTTCGCTGGTGGGGTGCGCCCCATCCACATACGCCCCGGAGAGCCCCGGCGGCAGGAGGCTGAAGGAATCGACATAGTGCAGGCTCGGGTCGCCAGCGGCCTTCGCGTCAACATAGAAGCGGAGCATGGCATCGCGCTTGGCAATGCCGATGGGGTTGGTACCCGTGAGCAAGGCGTTGTAGCCGACGTTGCTCATCAGCACCACCGGGGTGCGCGGGTGTTTCTCGCGCAAGAGGCGCAGGAAAGTGGGGAGCGTTTCAGCAAGCTGCTCGGGGGTGACGTTGGCCACGTAGTCGAGGATGAAGACGCTGGCATCCACCTCGCGGATCAGCTTCGCCACGGCGGGCTCGCCCTTGCCGCTGCCGGAGAAGCCGAAGTTGATGGCATCGCGATCCAGCAACCGCCCCACGCGGGAGACAAAGTCGCTCCCCGCCGTGTTGGCGCACCCACCCTGGGTGATGGAGGTGCCGTAGAAGAAGAGCGGCTTGCGCCCTTCCGGCGCGGGGAGCGGCTCCAGCTTTGCCTTGGGCGCGATGCCGAGCGCCACACTCTCCATCGGCTTGTAGAGGGGCAGGTAGAGGCGAAACTCCCGCCGCCGCGCCGCGCGACCTTGAAAGAGGATACACTCAAAAGCGGGGTTCTCCGCAGAGGGGATCGCCGTCGCCACAGGCACCCACGCATTCTCCAGCCACTCGTAAAGCTCCGCACCGGCGCTGCCGGAAAGAGGCATGTGCCGCATCGGGACGGCATTGCGGTTGACCATGCGCACCGACAGGTCGGGCGAATCGGTCGCAAAGGAAAGGAAGACACTGGTGGGGCTGTAAGTCAGCTCCTGCACAGAGGCGCTCAAAGGGGCCGCCGCCCGCTCCGGGATACGACGCCACGAGCGCTCCTTGCGAGCCTCCTTCACCCAACCGTGGGCGCGCACGGCGATGCGCCGGGCCTCCCACCCATCCACCCAGCGGCGGTTGGGGATTGTCCCGGTGCTGTCGAAATTGCGGTCGATCTTCTCGATACTGGTCGAGGAGGGCTTCTTCTTACGAATGGTTGGCATGAGTGGTGGGGTGGGTAAAAAAACCATCGCGGATCAGCAGGAGCGCGTGGCGCACCCCGGCTTCGAGCACCGCAGGGTCTCCCGGGTCGAGCCCCACGGTACGGGGCAGCGTGTGCCGGTTGGAGAAGTAGACTTGGCAAAGCCCGATAAGGAGGATCAGCATCTGCCGGGGGTCGAGATCCGAGCGAATCCGCCCCGCCGCCATGCCACGCTCGATACTGCGGCCCAGCGCCTCCAGGAGCGGCGCCTTCGTGACCGCCGGGGGGAGCGCCGTGAGGTGTCGGCCCCCTTGCAGGTTTTCCCAAAGCAAAAGGGAGACAAACTCGGGCGTATCGCGCAGGAAGTGGAAGTAGGCGCTCACGATCCGCTCCAGAGCCACCTCGGGCTGCGGGTCGTCACTAAACACCCCGGCCTCCACCCCGGCCAAGCGGCCAAAGACGGACTCCAGCGCGGCGGTGTAGAGACCGTTTTTGTTGTCAAAATAGTGGTAGACCATCCGCTTGTTAACAGCGGCGCGCGCCACAATCGCATCGACACTCACCCCATCGTACCCGCCCCGCGAAAAGAGGGCGATGGCGGCCTTGAGAATCCGCTCCCGCGTGCGGGCGGGGGCTTTCTCACCCCGGGGGGCAGGGGCGGCATCGGGCTTGCGAGGCTCAGGCATGGGGGTGGGTTTCATGCCATGCCCCGGCGGCAGATGCGACTCTTTTTTCCCCGTCCCTCATGGCAAACCTGCAAACTTCGGGCTTGCGCTTGGGGGCGGCGGGGTCCACCTTCTTGGGCTCCAAGCCATGTGCTTCCCATCTTTTAGCCGACTTACGTAGCTCCAGAGGCCGACGCCCCTTCTTTCCACAGAAAGGGGGCTGAAGGTTCCCTTCTGGAGCGAGTCTGTAATTTCGGCTGCGCCCGCTCCCGGTGGAGGCGGCTCCCGCGCCGCACCCTTTCTTTTCTTTCCGATCCACCGGTACCTATTACCCAATCTCCGAGACCTATGTCCGATAAAGTCATCATTTTTGACACCACCTTGCGCGATGGCGAACAATGCCCCGGCGCCTCCATGAACCTGCGGGAAAAGATGGAAGTCGCCCGGCAGCTCCAGCGGCTCAATGTGGATGTCATCGAAGCCGGCTTCCCCGTCATCAGCGATGGCGATTTTGAAGCCGTGAGCAAGATCGCCACGGAAATCCGCGGGCCCATCATTTGCGGGCTGGCGCGTTGTGTGGACAAAGACATCGACGCTGCCGGGGCCGCCGTGAAGGCCGCCGGAGAGCGCGGGCGCATCCATGTTTTTCTGGCAACCTCCAAGATCCACCGCGACTTCAAGTTGAAGAAGGCAAATGAAGAGATCATCCGCCTCGCCGTCGAGGGCGTGCGGCGCGCCAAGGCGCTGGTGCGGGATGTCGAGTTCTCCCCCGAAGATGCCTCGCGCACTGAGCCCGAGTTTCTCGCGCAGGTGGTGCAGGCCGCGATCGAGGCCGGGGCGACGACCGTGAACATTCCGGACACCGTCGGCTATGCCGTGCCCGAGCAGTATGCGGCCCTCATCCGCTACCTGAAGGACAACGTGCGCAATATTGATGACGCCATCATCTCCGTCCACTGCCATAACGACCTCGGCCTGGCCGTGGCCAACTCGCTGGCCGCCATCGGTGCCGGAGCGCGGCAGGTAGAGGGGACGATCAACGGCATCGGCGAGCGCGCGGGCAATGCGGCGCTGGAGGAGGTCGTCATGGCCATCCGCACCCGGGGCGACTATTTCGGCGGCGTGACTACCGATGTGAGCACGCGGGAGATCGTGAAATCCTCGCGCCTCATCAGCCGCATGAGCGGGCTCATGGTGCAACGCTCGAAGGCGATCGTGGGCGAAAACGCATTTGCGCACTCCTCGGGCATTCACCAGGACGGCATCCTCAAAAAGCGGGAGACCTACGAGATCATGGACCCGCGCGAGATCGGCTGGGGCGATACCGAGTTGCCACTCACCAAGCACAGCGGCCGCCACGCCATGGCCAAGCGGCTGGAGCACCTCGGCTACAAACTGAGCAACGAGGAGCTGGAGCGCGTCTTTGTCCGCTTCAAGGAGATCGGCGACAAGAAGAAGTTCGTCTATGATGACGACCTCTCCGTCTTGGTGGACGACTCGATGGTCAACACCGAGGGGTACATTCTCGACTATATCCACGTTGCCAGCGGCAGCTCCACCATCCCCACCGCTACCGTGCGCCTCAAGCGCGGCGAGGAAATTCTGCAAGACTCCAGCCCCGGCAACGGCGCGGTAGATGCCGCCATGAAGACGATCGACCGGATGCTCCACCAGCGTGGCCACCTCGTGGAGTACCACGTGCAAGCCGTCACGCAAGGCAAGGATGCCATGGGGGAAGTGACCATCAAGGCCGACTTTGGCGATGGCCGCCTCGTCACCGGCAAGGGAGCGAGTACGGACGTCATCGAAGCCAGCGCCCGCGCGTATTTGAACGCCGTCAACCGCGTCCTCTCCGGCAAAGTGCCCCCGCCCGCGCTAGAAATCGCGCAGACGCCGTAACCGCAAGAGCCGTTTTGGAAACGCGCCGTGGGCCTGGGAGCCTGCGGCGCGTTTTTGTGTTTTGAGGGTAGACACCAAAACGGAAATTATGTCAGATTTGACATATCCTCAGTGGTAAGCGATGAGTAAACCATTGAGATGGCTGGCAGGAGAGGTCAAAACCCCTCCCATGAGTGGGGAAGCCCGGAGAGAGTTCGGCTACCTGTTGAGGATGCTACAGGAAGGCGAAAAACTCTCGCTTCCCCATTCCCGCCCAATGCCATCAGTTGGAGCCCGATGCCACGAATTAAGGGTGAACGACGAGAACAAGACATGGCGGCTATTCTACCGGCTCGATTCCGATGCCATCATCATCCTCGAAGTCACTGAAAAGAAGACCCAGGCCACGAGCAAGGCCACGATTCAAACCTGCCAGAAGAGACTGAAAAGCTATGAAGACTACCGGAAACAAAAAGGCCGTTGAACCTCGGTGGGTAGAGGGGGACGTCCAGACCTTCCTTTCGCTTTCTGACGCCGATATGAAGCTGATCGAAGCACGGCTGGCGATCAGTCGGCTTCTAAAAGCAGCCAGAAAGAGCCAAAAGCTGACCCAAAAGGCCGTTGCAGAGAAGCTGGGTACCAGCCAGTCGAGAGTCGCAAAGATCGAAGCAGGAGATCCCTCGGTGTCGCTGGATCTGCTTTTCAGATCGGCATTCTCGCTTGGGCTCTCAGGAAAGGAGCTGGTAGAGGCCTTCTGATCCCCGCCCTTCGGAGGTGGTATTACACCACCTCCACCGGGCACTCCGGCAAGGCTTTGAGAAAAGCGCTTCCATACGATTTGGTGAGCACCCGGGGGTCGAGCAACACCACAATCCCCGCATCGCTCTTCGTGCGGATGAGGCGGCCCACCCCTTGCCGTAGCTTGAGGATCGCTTCCGGCAGCGAGTACTCCGAAAACGGGTCGCCCCCCTCGGCTTCGATCTGCTCTAAGCGCGCCTCAATGAGCGGATGGTCGGGCACGGCAAACGGGAGCCGGGTGATGATGACGTTGGAGAGCGCCTCGCCCGGGACATCCACACCGCTCCAGAAGCTATCGGTGCCAAACAGAACGGCGGGCTTGCCCCCCTCCTTGCGAAACTCCTCGACCAGCCGGTGGCGGGAGAGCCCCTCCCCCTGCACGAGCAAGCGCCACCCTTTCTTTTCAAACCCTTTGCGCATCCGCTCGGCGACAGCCTGCATGGTGCGGTACGCGGTAAAGAGGACGAAGGCGCGCCCATCGGTAAGCTCGGTAAACTCATCAATGCGCGCGGCGAGTGCTTCCTCGTAGGCAGCATCGCGCGGGTCCGGCATTTTGCGGGTGACGTAGAGCTTCATCTGCCGCTGGTAGTCAAACGGGCTGCCGACTTGCTCGCCCTCCACCTCCTCCGCACCGACGCGTCGGCGGAAGTAGCCCAGGTCGCTCCCGCCGACGCCAAGCGTGGCACTCGTCATCACGCACGAAGCCTCTTCCCGAAACAGCAGGGCCCGCAGGTGCGCGGCTATATCCACCGGGGCGGCGTTGAGCGAGCAGAATTGCTGCGCTTTGCCGCTTTTCTCCACCCAGTAGACGTAGTCTTCCGCACTCTGGGAAAGGAAGGTGGCGATGCCGGAGCGGGCATCGCGCACGCGGCGGCCCATATCCTGCAACTCGGCTTTGGTGACCTCATCCTCCACGTTTTTGAGCACAGAGACGATGAGCGCCTGAAGCTGGGTGAGCCGGGCGGTGACGGTATCGGGCACCCAATCGGCCTGGCGCACGCGGTACTCGCGGCCTTTGCGGCTTTCCGTCTGCTCGGCCACTTGCTCGAAGAATTTCTCCAGCTCCTCCGTCAAAGCGGCGACTTCCCGCACCCCCTCGGCATTACGCAAAACGGTAAAGAGCCCCTTCTTGGTCCGCTCATTATAGAGCCGCTGGAGCACGTAGCGCAGCCCGTATTGCGAGACGGACATGCCGATCTGCCGCGAGGCCACGGCTTCCACGGTGTGCGCCTCGTCGAAGATCACAAAATCGTTGGCAAAGATGTAGCCGGAGCGTTCGTCCTCATCCACATCCCCAAGGTTGAGGAAGAAGAGGGTGTGGTTGGTGACGACAATATCGGCGCTCACCAGCCGCTTGCGGGCGCTCTGGTAGAAGCACCCATTCTCCCCGCCGCAGCTTTTGGCGGTGCAGATGTGCTGCTCACTACAAACCTGCGCCCAGACGGCGGGGTCGGGCTCGATATCGAAGTCGGAAAGGGAGCCATCCTTCGTTCGCTGCGCCCACTCCCAGATGCGCTTGAGCTCTTCCTGCTCGGGGGAGGTAAAGAGATCCCCCGGAGATTGCATGGCCCGCTCCAAACGGCGGCGACAGAGGTAGTTTTGCCGCCCCTTCCAGAGCGCCACATCAAACTCCACGGGAAGCACCTTTTGGAGAATCGGCAGGTCTTTATAGACCAACTGCTCCTGAAGATTGATCGTGTAGGTGGAGATCACCGCCTTCTTCTTCTGCGCCAGCGCGTAGAGGATGGAGGGGACAAGGTATGCGAGCGACTTCCCCACCCCCGTGCCCGCCTCCACCACGAGGTGGCGCTCCTCCGCAAGCGCCCGGGCCACGGCCACGGCCATCTGCTGCTGCTCGGCGCGGTACTCAAAATTGCGCGCACGGGCGAGCAGGCCGTCGGGCGAGAAGATGCGCCCGACTTCCTCGACAAACGCATCACCGATGCTCTCGCGGAAGGCTATCATGCAGGAACGAAGAGCATGGGCCGCACGCGCGCCCTCTTTCAATAGCGAAAACCGGTTCTTTTGGAGTTTCCCCGGGCCCGTTTCCGCGTTAGATAAACCAACCGCACCAATGCGCCTGCTCGACAAATACATCTTACGCAACTTCCTGGTCCCCCTGCTGCTCTGCCTCTTTGGGTTTCTGGCCATCTGGCTGGTGTTCGACCTTTCCGACCACGGGCGGGACTTTATGGAGGCAAAGGTAAAGGGGCGCTTTATTGTCGAGTTCTACCTCACCCAGCTCCCGCAAGTGGCGATGCTTTGCCTCCCGGTGGGGCTGCTGCTGGCGCTGCTTTATGCAATGAGCCGGATGTCGCGCACCAACGAGATCATCGCCATGCTCACGGCGGGCCAGAGCCTCACGCGGCTGCTCATGCCGTTGATCGGTGTCGGCCTCATCCTTACCGGCATCTCCACCTGGCTCAACTACCGGCTCGCCCCTCAGGCCGAGCAGACCAAGAAGGAGATGCTCGACCAGCTCGGCAAAAAGCGAAAGAAAGACAGCTCGCTCGACTCCCAGGTCTTCCGCAACCGGATGACCAACCGCACCTGGTTTGTGCAGCGGATGCCCGCTAATGCGCCAGATAGCGCGCGGATGCGGGGCCTCCACGTCACTCAGCAGGATGCCGAGGGGAATATTACCAACGTCTGGTACGCCCGCGAGGGGCGCTATGTCTCCCCCGAGGCCGGGTGGGTGCTCGACCGCGGCAAAGTCGTAGAGGTGGGCAAAAGTGGCGACATCCTCAAAGATACCCCCTTCCAGACGCTCTCCATCCCCGAATGGAAGGAGACGCCGTGGCGCATCGGCAGCTCGCAGATGGATGCGCAGTTCCTCTCAGTGGATGAGCTGCAAGCCTACCTCCACCATAATGGCGACTTCCCTCCCGCGCAGCTTGCCCCCTTCCGCACCCACCTGCAGTACCGCTGGGCGCTGCCGTGGATGTGCCTAACCGTAGTGCTGCTGGCCGCGCCGCTGGGCATCGTTTACTCCCGGCGCGGAGTGCTCGCCGGGGTGGCCGGGGCGATCTTCCTCTTCGCAGCCAATATGCTGTTGGGCTACCTGCTGCTGGCACTGGGAAGCGGGATGCGCGTCTCCCCCTTTGTTGCCGCGTGGGGGGCAAACCTGCTTTTCGCCGCGATCGGCCTCTACCTGCTCTACCTGCGGGGGAATAACCGGGAGTTCCCCCTTTCCCTGCGGGCACTTCGGTTCTGGTAAAAGCCCCCTTCCACCATGGCCAACGACTGGGAAATCAAAAACCGCGCCGACCGTTGCACGCAGACGGAGCGACCTTTTGCAGAGGGCGAAGTCTTCTACACCCTTCTTTTTCGCGAGAAGGAGGGGTTTCGCCGGGAAGACCTCTCCGAAGAAGCGTGGCAAGCGCGGGATGCTGCCTCCCCACCCTTCTCCTTCTGGAAGAGCAAGTTTGAGCCCCCCGCGCCCCCGCCCCCGGAGGCGCTCGGCAAGCAAACGGCGGAGGATCTGCTGCGCCGCTTTATGGATGAACCGGGCGAGCAACATACCAACGCACGCTACATCCTCGCCCTCATGCTGGAGCGCAAGCGCCAGCTCAAGCCAATTGAGACCAAGGCGGAGGACGGCAAGCGCTTCCTCATCTACGAACACCGGGAGACCGGCGAGGCGTTTGTGATCGCCGACCCACAGTTGCACCTCGACCAGATCGAGTCGGTGCAGCTAGAGATCGCCGGGCTGCTTGGGTAGCCGCTACCTGCCTTGGGGCCTGTTAAGGTAACGGCTCAGATCGGCATCAAAGGCCCTAGGAAAACCTCCCTTTCAAAAAATGCGAAAGAGGTCTTGACGTTGTTTGCTAAATGCATTTTGCTACTCCCCGAAAACAGGCACATCCTCCATGGCTGAACCTTCCCCAACGCCCTCTCTCTCGCCCCCCGCCAAGCGGCGGGCACCCACCCTCAAAGCGGTGGCAGAACTTGCCGGAGTGAGCATGCCCACGGCCAGCGCCGTGCTCAACGGGCGCTCGCAGAAGGTTCGCATCGCCCCCGCTACTCAAGAGCGTGTACTCGAAGTAGCCAGCAGCCTCGGCTACCAGGCCAACCCGTTTGCCAGCAGCCTGCGGCTACGGCGCTCGCACTCCATCGGCGTCATCTGGTCCTTTGGCGGGCCCCATGGTGCCAGCTCTCTGGTTCGCTGCTTTAGCCAACAAGCGATGCAGCATGGCTACACCAGCACCGTCTATGACTCCATGGGCGACCCGGCGTTGATCGCCTCGCAGCTCAAGGAGCTGGCCCGGCGGCGCGTGGATGGGCTGGTCATCCAGATGGGCGGCCTCATCCCCCAAGACCGGCAACGGGAGTACGTAGCCCTCCTCGAAAAATTCCCCAACGTCGTGATCGTCACTGACCTGGAGTGGGCAGCTCCATTCTCCCAAATCATTCATAGCCGCGTCGTGGCCGTCGAACAAATGGTAGCTCACCTGCTAGCCAGCGGCCGGCGACACTTCGCCTTCATTGGCCCCTCGGCTGGCAAAAAGGCATACGACGTGCGCTCGACCATCTCGAAGATCACCACCCCCGGCATCGCATTCAGCGATTTTGCGCGCAATGAAGGGGACATCTCCCGCGCGCTTATTACGGATATTCTCTCCCAACCCGACGCCGCCGGGGTAGATGCGATCCTTACCTCCACAGACGAAGTAGCCGCCGCGACCCTGCACACCCTGCGCGCCAGCGGGAAACGGGTACCGGAGGATGTGGCGGTCATCGGCTTCAACAACAACCCAATTTCCGAACTATTCGAGCCCCCCATCGCCAGCGTGGAACGCCTTGATACCGAGGTCGCCTCCTTGGCGATGGAGCAAGTGATCCAAAGCGTGGAGCAGGGAGAGCCTCTTCCCGCAACGGTCTGTACGATCCCGATGCAGTTTATCTGGAGAGAATCGGCAGGTGGCTCTCCCCTCAAAACGCCCCAACCAGCCCCCGCCCCCTCCTCCCGCAAGCCCAAGCGCAAGAGTGGCTTCACCTTCCTGGAGCTTCTAGTGGTGATTGCACTGGTTGCCGTGCTAGCGGCCATCCTCTTCCCCACCGTGAAGGCCGTGCGCCAGCGCACCGCACAAGCTGGCTGCCTCAACAACCTGCGGCAGATCGGAGTGGCCTTCCAAGGCTACGTGCACGAAAACAACGGCTTGCTCCCCTACAACCCCGTCTCCGGCGGCGGCTCGTGGTACATGCTCATCGGCCCGTACGGGGGCTTCAACTACGGCGAGATCTATACCGAAGCCGAAGCGGCCATCAAAGCCGGGCGCATACCGACACTCGCCCGCAAAAGCATCCTCCACTGCCCAGGGGAGGAAACCATTCGCCAGCCCTACGCGGAGTACTCCATCAACCGCGAGCTGGATGAATCGGTAAGCAAAGAGCAGGCATTCATCCGGCAAACCGCGCTGGTTTCCCCCGCGCGCTACGCCATCGTGGCCGACAGCTTTGCCTCCGCGAAGATCTACACCGACAGCCGGGCCAAGATGGTCGACTGGAACCACCTCACCCGGCGGCACAGCGGCATCCCCAACTTCCTCTACGGCGACTGGCACGCAGCCCCCTATACGCAAACGTTTGAAGGTCTTTCCGATTCGGCAGGCAAGACGCCCGCCATCCAGGCTCTCTGGCTGGCCCGCTTCCAGCCGTAAAACGGCGCTCTTTGTTTCCGCTAACCCCACAACTCGACACCACCTCATCTATGAAACTCCTCCCATCGGCACTCCTTGGCCTTCCGGCTTTACTGCTCGGCACCACCCTGCAAGCGGCCACGCTGGTAGATGTCAACTTCTCCAGCATGACAGTGAACCAGGCAGTGGAAATCGCGGCCCCCGTAGCGGGCGCGCTCCCGGTTACAAAAGCAACCTCGGGGTCGATCCCCTCAGGGGCAACGACCAACATCACCAATGGGTTTACCTCCACCAAATCGCCCTTCGCCACGTTTGGCAGTGGGAATGTGATGGTCATCAGCCGCCCCGCCACCACGGCATCGGGAAGCATTGTTGGCTTTGAAGTCAATCCGGCGGATCGCATTACCAGCGGCATCGTCTCCCTCCAGTTCGATCTTATGATCGACAACATGGACGGTCGCAGCGGAAACCTCTTTATCAGCGCCCGCAACAGCAGCTACACAACCATCTCCTCCCTCACGATCGGCAACAATGGCAGCCTAACTCTCAACGCCTACAGCGCCCCTGGCACCGCCTCCGGCAGCACCTCGCTCCCCGCCCTGAGCCTCGCCACGAGCTACCACATCGAGCTGCGGCTCAACTACGACACCGCTCTTTCGCAAGCTTATGTGAACGATATCGCTGTGGGAACCGCCCAGGCCTTCGCCACGACCAACGGCGTCCTCGGGTTTGCCATTTCAACCTCGGCCAGCACGATTGGCCGCTGGGCGTTTGACAATGTCTCCGTCCAAACCATCCCCGAGCCTTCAGGGGTGGCGCTCCTCTCCTCATCGGCGGTGGTGGGTTTGGGGCTGGCGCGCGCGCGGCGCAGGCAAAAAGTGGCAGCTTAATCTTCACAAGCCCCCCTTTCATGCGAGCCTGCTCCCTCCTCTCCGCAGCGGTTTTTCTGGCGGCCCCCGTCCTCCCCGCCCCAGCGGCAGAGCCGATCTTCCACGAAGCCCTGGAAACCACCACGCCCACCGGCCCCAATGTCACGCTTCAGGCCCCTTCCGCCATCGGCGAAGGGCGCTTCGGGAGCGCGGCGCTGCTGGAGGCACGCACCCTCAACCACTTCTCCAACGCCGCCCTGCATACGGCCGCCCCGGAGAGCTGGATTCTCATGGGCGGGGCTCTTCTACGAGAGGGGCAGCTCGTTCTCCAAAAAGGAAGCCTCGCGCGCCAAGTGGTCGATGGGCTTACCCCCGGGGGGCTCTACTGTTTCTCCCTCGTCGCGGCCTCCACCGATGGCCGCCCCGCGCGGTTTACGCTGGATTGGGACGGGGCTGATGCAGACAACACCGAGGAGTTTGAAGTCACCTCCAAAGAACCCGTGCGCTTCTGGGTATCCGGCAAGGCAATGGGAGGCTCGGCCACCGCAACGGTACGCGGGGTATCCGGCTCGGCCAGCATCACCCAGCCGCAGTTTGAAGCGGGGGGCACCCACCCCTCCAGCTTTATTGAGAAAGGGCCGCGAGGCGTCAGCGGGCTCACTTGGAAGCCGGGGGAGGGCGAGTTCAACCTCACTCAGGGGAGCGCCTCCTTCTGGGTCAAACCGCTCTGGGCAGGGGGTACATTCTCGAGCGCCAAGACGCTCTTTGCCGCTGCCAACGACCCGGAGACCGACTGGAAGGAAGCCCGCAGCGCAGTGATCCTCAACGCCTGGCTGCTCGACCCCTCGCGGCGGGACTGGGGCTACGCGCTCGTGCTCCGCATCACCGACCGCAACCGGAAAAGCGAAGTGCTCAGCGCCCCGATCCATGATCTGACCCCCGAGTGGCACCACGTGGCGATCACCTGGAATTTCTCGGACCCCGAAAATGGCCGGGCGGCGATCTACCTCGACGGCGCGGTCGTCACCCAGGCAGACCGGGTGGCCTGCGAGGGGCTTGAAGACGCCAACAGCGTTGCCTTTGGCCAAGGCCAAGGCGGCTACCTGGGCGGGTGGCTGGATGAAGCGCGCACTTACAAGACGGAGCTTGGAGCGGAAGAGATCCAACAACTGAGCCGGGGGGAAGAGTGAAGCTGAAGCTTGCGCTGGCGATTGCCAGCCTCTTCCTCCAACCGGCCTGGGCCACGGAAGCGCCCGTGGAGCCTTCCGCTCCCCCGCTTGCGCTCTTCGGCCCCGAGGCGGTAGAGCCGGTGCGCATCGTCGTCGCCCCGGGAGGCTTTGAGACGCCCAAAGCGGCCGCGCAGGAGCTTCAACGCCTTGTCAAAGCCGCCACCGGTAAAGAATGGCCGATTGAAAAGGCCCCGGCCCCGGACGGAGTAAACGTTTTCGTCGGCCCCCACCCGGAGGCAGAGGCGGCGGGCTTGCGGGCCGGGGAGCTCCCCCCCGAAGGGTATCGGCTTGCCCGGCGGGGCCGCTCGGTCTTTATCGTCGGCCACGACACCAAGGGCGACCCGTGGGATCTCCATTGGATGCGCTCGTGCCAAACGGGGACGCTCTTTGGCGTCGTCGAGTTTGCCCGCCATTTCTTCCATGCCCGCTGGGTGCTCCCCGGGGCAGATGGCGAGGTGCTCCGCGCCCCGGTGGAGACGACACTCCCGGAAGGGTGGGAGGTCTCCGGAGCCCCGGGGTTTCGTTCGCGCAAGATCCTGCACGATACCCAAGTACCGGAGATCGCCCGCTACCTGCGCTTCAACCGGCTGGGGTGGTCGCAGGTTTCGTGCTTTTGGCATAATTGGTACCAGACGATCAGCCCCGAGGAGTACAGCAAGGAACACCCGGAGTGGTTTGCGCTGGTAAGGGGAGTCCGCGCGACGCACCTGCGCAACAAGAGCTATGATGGGCAGCTCTGCACCTCCAACCCCGAGGTGGCGCGGAAGATGGCCGACATCGCCGTGGAGCACTACCGCGAAAACCCCGGCCAGACGATGTTCAGTATCAGCGAGAATGACGGCGGCAACCATTGCCAATGCGCCGCCTGCCGGGCGCTGGACAAGGAGGAATGGGTACCGGGCCTCCCCTCGCTCTCCGACCGGTTCGCCCACTTCGCCAATGCAGTGCGTCGCGAGATCGGAGAGCGCGCCCCCGGCCTGCGCCTCGGCTACTACGCCTACCACCAGGGAGAACTCCCCCCGGTGGAAACGCGGCTGGAGCCGGGCACCGTCGTCTCCGATGTCTGCAACGGCTACGACGTCCACTACCACTTCCCCAAACAGCGCGAGGGCCGCCTGGCGATGATGAAAGGGTGGAGGCAAACAGGGGCCGAAGTCTATATGACCACCTACTTCCACGGGATGGCGTGGTGGAGCCTGCCGATGTTTTCCCCCGAGGCGCTTGCGGAGTTGATCCAGACAGCGGCGCAGCACCCCAGCTCCAGCGGCTTCAGCCTCGGGCTTACGGATGAAGGATTTGGGGTCTCGGGCAACGAGTTCTTCCTCGCCGCCGAGCTGCTATGGAACCCGAAGGCGAGCGTAGCCAATGTGCTCGCGGACTATTACCAGAGCGGCTTCGGGCCTGCGGCGGAGCCGGTGAGCGAGTACTTTGAGCTGATCCGCCGCTCCTTCGCGCAGGCGGCAAAGCAGCTCCCCCCCTCCGCCGATGAAAAGCGGCCCGATACCTGGGTGCTGGCAACCTATGAGCCGATCCGCCAAAAAGCGGACCGCCAGATCTCCGCGGCCCGGGAAGCGGCGGCCTCCAGCGGGGATGGCGCGCTGCAACGCCGCGTAGCCCGCGTGGCGGAAGGGTGGGAATGGACGAAACTCCAGTGCGACGTGATGCGGGCTGTCGCGGCGTACCGGGCCGCCCCCTCCAAGGAGACGGCCCAGGCCGTGCTGCCGCTGCTGGTTCGCCGGGAGACGATGCTGCAAAAGCATGCCCGCCCGGGCAACTATGTCATCAGCGTGGTGGATATTTCCGCAACGGACAAAGGCCGCGCCTTCCCGGTCCAACGGGCGGAGTATGAACAGGCGCTCAGCGGAGAGATCAAGACGGTGCGTATCCCCCTGGAGCCCAAAGGCCACAAGCCCGCCCTCCTCACGATGGTGGAGAACCGGCAAGGCGGGAAGCCCCGCCACGCTTCACGAGTGGCGCTCTCTGTCCTCCGAGACCGGCTGGAGTTCGCCTTCGAGCTGGAGGAGCCGACGCCGGAGCGCCTCTTGACCAGCGCTCAGGAGCAGGATGGCCCGGTATGGAAGGATGACGTGGTGGAAATTTTCCTGAAGCCCTCGCGCCGCGCCTCCACCTGCTACCAGCTACTGGTCAACCCCGCCGGGGTGCTTGCCGATCTCCGCCACGAAGGGCAAAAGGCGGATCTTTCCTGGAACTCCGGGGCCAAAGTCTCCGCGCAACGCGGTGCAAACGGTTGGAGGGTAAAGGTGTCGCTTCCCTTCGCTTCACTGGGCCTTGAAAGCCCTCCTATGCCGGGCGATATCTGGGGGCTCAATGTGACGCGCTCCCGACGGGTTGAAGGCTCGGAAGACTCCGCCTGGAGCCCCACCTTCGGCCTCTTCCTACGCCCCGAACGTTTCGGGGAGTTGATCTTCACCAAACCGTGATTCCAAAGACAAACCGGCCCGGCAGGGTTCCCCCTTACCGGGCCGGTTTTATGGAATGATCTGGCTACGGAGCCCTATGAAGCTGCCGCCGCGCCCGCCGGGCCGTTGGAGGATTCCGGCACCGAGAAGTTGAGCTTGTCGTTCCCAACGCTGATGGTGACGGTATCTCCCGGCTTGATGGTACCGCGCAGCAGTTCTTCGGCGAGCGGGTCTTCCATGTAGCGCTCCACGGCGCGGCGCATCGGGCGCGCGCCATAGGCGGGGTCGTACCCTTTCTCGATGAGGAACTCGTGCGCCCCTTCGTCCAGCGTAACGTGGATCTCCCGCGCCTTGAGCCGCCCCGTCACCTTCGCAACTTCGAGATCGACGATCTTCACGAGGTCCGGCTTGGTGAGGGTGTGGAAGACGATAAGGTCGTCCAACCGGTTGAGGAACTCCGGCTTGAAGACGCGCTTGGATTCTTCAAGGATCTTGGCGCGCATCTGCGGGTAATCTTCATTATCCGAGCGCGGGGCACCGAAGCCGAGCGTGGTCTGCTTCTTGATGAGCTCCGCACCGACGTTGGAGGTCATGATGATGATGGTGTTGCGGAAGTCGATCTTGCGGCCCAGCGAGTCGGTGATCTTGCCTTCCTCCAGGATCTGGAGGAGGAGATGCATGACATCGGGGTGCGCTTTTTCGATTTCGTCAAACAACACGACGGAGTACGGACGCCGCCGGACAGCTTCGGAAAGCTGCCCACCCTCCTCATACCCGACATAGCCCGGAGGCGAGCCGATGAGTCGCGAGGCGGTAAATTTCTCCATGTACTCGGACATGTCGATCTGGATGAGGGCATCCCGATCGCCAAACATGAACTCCGCCAGCGTGCTGGTGAGGAAGGTCTTGCCGACGCCGGTGGGCCCCAGGAAGATGAAGGAGCCGATCGGCCGGCGCGGGTCTTTCAAATCCGCGCGGGAACGCCGCAGCGCCTTGGAGATGGCGGTGATCGCTTCGTCCTGCCCGATGACGCGCTTGCGCAGCTCCTGCTCCATGGCGAGGAGCTTCTCGGCTTCCTGCTGCTCCATGCGGTTGAGCGGGATGCCGGTGGTCTTGGAGATGACGTTTAGAATGTCATCCTCGGAGACGACGACTTCCTTCTCCTCGCGCTGTTCGCGCCATTCGGTAAGGATCTTCTCGAGCTTCTCCTTGGCGTGCTTTTCATCATCGCGCAAGGCGGCGGCGCGCTCGAAGTCCTGGGCTTTGATGGCCCCTTCCTTGTCGGCGCGGATCGTTTCGATCTCGGCTTCGATGTGTTTGACATCGGGCGGCCGCGTCATGGCGCTGATGCGGGCACGCGACCCGGCTTCGTCCATGACGTCGATGGCTTTATCCGGCAGGAAGCGCCCGGTGATGTAGCGGTCCGACAAGGTGGCGCAAAGCTCCAGCGCCTCGTCGGTGATCTTGGCGCGGTGGTGCGCTTCGTATTTGGGGCGGATGCCTTTGAGAATCTGGATCGTGTCCTCGACGTTGGGGGCCTCCACCTTCACGGTCTGGAAGCGGCGCTCCAGCGCGGCGTCTTTCTCGATGTACTTGCGGTACTCGTTGAGCGTGGTGGCGCCGATGCACTGCAACTCGCCCCGGCTCAAGGCCGGTTTGATGATGTTGGAAGCATCCATCGCCCCTTCGGCGGAGCCGGCACCAACGATGGTGTGCAGCTCGTCAATGAAGAGGATGACGTTTTTGCTCCGGCGGATCTCGTCCATGACGGCTTTGATCCGCTCTTCAAACTGGCCACGGTATTTGGTACCGGCGACCATGAGGGCGAGGTCGAGGGTGACGACTTTTTTGTCGCGCAAAATCTCCGGGACGTTTCCGGCGGAAATCTCCTGCGCGAGCCCTTCGGCGATGGCGGTTTTACCGACGCCTGCCTCACCCAGCAACACGGGGTTGTTCTTGGTGCGGCGGCAGAGGATCTGGATGACGCGCTCGATCTCGTTGGCGCGGCCGATGACGGGGTCCAACTCGGCCTTGCGGGCCAGCTCGGTGAGGTCGCGGCCAAAGGCGCGCAGGGCCGGGGTCTTCACATCGCCCTTGCGGCCACCGGGCTCGCCGGGAGGCGGGCCTCCGGCAGAGGCCTGGGGTTCGTCGCCCCCCTCGGCGGGGGTAAAGTTGGGGTCGAGCTCTTTGAGGATTTCGTTGCGGGTGCGCTCGATGTCGACCTCAAGGTTTTTGAGGACGCGCGCGGCCACGCCGTCTCCCTCGCGCAGCAGGCCGAGCAGGATGTGCTCGGTGCCGACGTAGGAGTGGTTGAGGCTCTTGGCTTCCTTGCCCGCCAAAGCGAGGACTTTTTTGACCCTCGGGGTGTACGGGATGGAGCCGACCATCTTGGTCTCCGGGCCGGAGCCGACCTGCTTTTCGACCTCCATCCGGACGGTCTCCAGGTCGAGCCCCATTTTCTGGAGGACGTTGACGGCTACCCCCTGCCCGAGCTTGATCAGGCCGAGCAGCAGGTGCTCGGTCCCCACGTAGTTGTGGTTAAACCGGTCCGCTTCCTTTCTGGCAAGGGCCAGAACCTGTTGGGCACGTGGCGTGAAGTTATTCATCATGTTTCTCTTCGTTGGGGGCCTCGGGAATCACCACTTTACTACTATCGGGTTTGGGAAACTCTTTTAATCTGTCGCGGATAATGTCGGCGCGCAAGGCATCGCGTTCCTCAGGGGCAAGTTTCTTTTCAGAGGTGCGCTGCAAATGCGCAGGCTGGGTGAGGATGAAAAGTTCGTCAATGGTTACCTGACCTTCTGCCGGGAAAAGCCCTAAATCAACCCCGAGTTTCAAAAAGGAGAGAAGATTGAGCGCCTCCTTCGAGGTCATCGAGTAAGCGTGCGAGAGGATGCCGTAGGCCCGCCCGATATGGTCGAGCACGGTTTCGGGTTTTTTCTGCAACAAGGTCTGCCGGGCGTTCTGCTCGTGGCCGATGATGCGTTCGATGACTTTGTTGAGCTGGGTGATGATCTCTTCTTCCCGTTCCCCGAGGGTGATCTGGTTGGAAATCTGGAAAAGATTGCCCATCGCCTCGGTGCCTTCTCCATAAAGCCCTCGCACGGCGAGGCCGATTTTGTTGACGGCCTGGATGACGGGGTTGATCTGGTCGCTCAAGACCAGCCCGGGCAGGTGGATCATGGCGGAGGCACGCATACCGGTGCCGACATTCGAAGGGCAGGCGGTGAGGTAGCCAAGCTCGGGGTGGAAGGCGTAATCCACCCTGGCCTCCAACGCGCTATCGACTTTATCGACAAGCTTGAAGGCGTTCTTGAGCTGCAACCCGGAGCGGATGACCTGCATGCGGAGGTGGTCCTCCTCGTTGATCATGATGCTCAGGGTCTGCCGACGGTTCACGACGACGGCGCTCCCCACCCCCTTGGCGGCGTGCTCGCGGCTGATGAGGTGCCGCTCGACGAGGATCTGCTTCTCCAACTGCGAGAGGTCTTGCAAATAGACGCTGCAGGAATCTCCCATCTCCTGGAGGCTCTCCACCTCGGGTTTGATGAGCTCCAGCGCCTGGAGCCGGTCGTTCTTCTTGCCCCAGCCGGGGAAGGGGTGCCCTTTGAGATTGCGCGCCAGACGGATGCGGCTGGAAATGACGATCTGGTGGTGGGGCCCATCATTACGGGCCCACTCGCCACTGCCGGAAAAGAGGGTACTCAGTTTCATGGCTGCTGCTCCAGCTCCCGAAGCTCATCGCGGATTTGCGCGGCGTCTTCGTATTTTTCTTCGTTAATGGCGCGGTCCAACCTGGCCTGGAGGTGTTTGATGCGGGCATCAAACTCCAGGCTCTTCATCAGGCGCGAGGGGATCTTGCCCACATGCGCGGGCCCCTTGTGCATGGCCTTGATGAGGGAGCCCAACCCTTCCGAAAAAGTGTCGTAACAAACGCTGCACCCGAGCCGCCCGGTTTTCTTGAAGTCGGCCTGGCTGAAGCCGCAGGCGGGGCAACGCTGTCCGGGGGCTCCTTTTTCGATCTCCTGCGCCGCGCCAAGGCCGAGCAGGAGGTCCGCCAGCTCAAAACCGGTGGGATCTGCCACGCCTTTCTCTTTGGAGCAGGCTTCGCAGAGGTTCACCTTCTTCATTTTGCCGTCTACGATCTGTGTCAGGAAAACGGTGGCCTGATTTTGGTTGCAAACGTCACAAACCATGGCGGTGAATCTCGGGTTTCAAGCGGTTACGGGGCGGGGCCCCTCTTTAATCAATCAATCGGCGTGCCGGAGGCCTGTGTCAACTCGCGGAAGCGGGCGATGAACTGCGCCGTCACTTTTCCCGGTTTGCCGTCGCCAATGGGGCGCCCGTCGAGCTTGACGACGGGGATGATCTCGGCGGCGGTGCCGGTAAGGAAGCATTCGTCAGCCACAAAAAGGTCGTAGCGGGTCAGCTCCGGCTCCTGCACGGTGTAGCCCAGCTCCTTGCCGATCTCAAAAACCACGTCGCGCGTGATGCCCCGCAGCGCCCCAGCCGAGACGGGCGGCGTGGAGATCTGCCCGTTTTTGAGGATGAAGATATTGTCTCCCGTACACTCGGCCACATACCCCTGCTCGTTGAGCATGAGGCCCTCGCCCGCGTTGCCCGCCTCGATCTTGGCGAGGATGTTGTTGAGGTAGTTGAGCGATTTGATGGAGGGGCTCAGTGCCCCGGGGGCGATGCGCCGCGTGGAGCAGGTGACGACATCAAGCCCGTTGAGGTAAAGCTCCTCCGGGTAAAGCTTGATGGAGGCGGCGATGATGATGACCGTCGCCCGGGGGCAGTTTTTGGGGTTGAGCCCCAGATCCCCCACCCCGCGCGTGACGACGAGGCGGATATACCCGTCGCGAAGGTTATTCTCCCGGCAGCTCTGGAGGAGCGCCTGCGTCATCTCCTCTTTGGTGAGGGGGATTTGCAGCAAAAGGGCCCGCGCAGAGTCGTAAAGGCGGTCAATATGCTCCTCCAGGCGGAAAACGCGCCCGTTGTAGAACCGAATCCCCTCAAAAACGCCGTCTCCATAGAGCAGCCCGTGGTCAAAGACGGAAATTTTGGCCTCGGTTTCGGGGTAGAAGACCCCGTCGATATAGATTTTCTTCATGGAAGCTGGCGTGGGAAGGTAAGGGCGAGGGTGGTTGTGGGGGTTGCCGTTCTGCGAGCGCGGTGGACCTGCGAGCGGTTGCAAGAGTGGCAGGCCCGGCAGAAGGGAAGCGGGCCTTTTTTAGTTTTCTTTAAGAAGACCGTCCACCATTTCCACCGTGCGGTCGCCCCGTTGAGCCAACCGCGCATCGTGGGTGACAACGACCAATGTTTTCTGGTTTTCCCGGACCAACGCAAGCAGCAAATCAACGATGACGCCGCCCGTGCGGGAATCGAGATTTCCCGTCGGCTCATCGGCAAAGAGGATGCTCGGGTGGTTGATGAACGAGCGGGCGATGGCCACGCGCTGCTGCTCCCCGCCGGAAAGCTCCGCAGGGAGGTGGTGCCGCCGCCCGGCAAGGCCCACGCGGTCGAGGGCGGCCTCGGCTTCGGCAAGGTCTTCCCGACCCTGGATTTTCATCGGCAGAAGGACGTTCTCCAACGCCGTCAACTCCGGCAGAAGGAAGTACCCCTGAAAGACAAACCCCATCCGCTCGTTGCGCACGCGCGCCTGCTCGCGGCCGCTGCCCCGGTAAAGCTCGCGCCCTTCGAAGAGGACGCGGCCGCTCTCGGGCCGCTCCAGCCCGGCCAGCGTGTAAAGCAACGTCGTCTTCCCCGCGCCCGAGGCGCCCACCAGAAAGACGGACTCCCCCCGCTGCACTTCCAGCGAGATGCCGCGCAAGACCTCAATGCGGCGGTCGCCAATACGGAAGGAGCGCCGCAAATCGTGCGCGCTGATGTGGGGTTCGGAGGGAGAGGCAGGGGCGTTCATCGGGTCTGAAGCTGGCGTACCCCTTCAAAAAGCACGATTGCCACGGCTGTGGCAAGGTTGAGGCTGCGGGTTTTGGCCGTCATGGGGATGGTGAGCTGCTCTTGCGGGTGTGCGGAGAGCACGCCTTCGGGCAGGCCCCGGGTCTCGCGGCCAAAGACAAGGAAGTCTCCCGGCTCAAATCGTGCCTCGTAATAGGGGCGCGCGCTCTTGGTCGTCAGCAGCCAAAAACGCCCCTGCGCGTGGGCGCTTCGCAACTCGGCAAAGGAGTCCCACAGGACGATGCGCGTCTCCTTCCAGTAGTCAAGCCCGGCCCGGCGCACCGCCTTGTCATCAATGGAAAAACCGAGCGGGCGCACGAGGTGGAGCGTCGCATCCGTGGCCAGGCAGAGGCGGGCAATATTCCCCGTATTGGGGGGGATCTCCGGTTCGACAAGGACGACATTGAGCATCCCCCCACTTCCTACACGCCCGGAAGTGCGCTTGCCGATGCCTATTTCTCCTCCTCTGGCCCGGGCAGAAGCGCCTCGCGCTCCTCCGGGGTAAGGTGCAACTCCGGCGGGAGGGCATCCGCAGATGCGGCTATATCCGATGCGATCAAGTCAGCAACGTAGTTGGAAAAATTACGCCGCCGCATCCCGGCAAGGCACTTGGCCCGAACCAGGAGGTCGTCCGGCAGAGAGATAGAGGTCCTTCTGATGATACCGCCCATAAAGTATATGATTGAGTAATATCGAAACCCTGCAAGAAGCAAGGTTTGATTCCTCCAAAAGCCTGCGCCAAAAAAGGGCGAGGGAAGCAGATATCGTTTCCCACTGGACGTGTGTGACACTTCGTAATAACCTGCCAAACCGAACGAAACTCACCCTCACCATCTCACCCGGAGGAGCTTCCTATCAAACGCACAAGCATCACGCTCGACGACCATGTCTATGAAACGGGGCTGAAGATTGCCGCAAAAAGAGGCTTCAGCCAATCGTTTTCCGCTTATCTATCATGGTTGATCCAGCGGGATGCCGCCGGAGCCGTCTCCCGGGAAGAGGCCCCCACTGTTCGCCCCCACCCCGCGCCTGCCACGCGCAAAGCGCCCTCCACCCCCTCGCCCCGCCGCTCTGGCGGAAGCTAGTACCCAGCCCGGCACTCGCCGCGCCACTCCCCCCCCTTTCCGCAAGGGTCTTCCCCATGCGGAAAAAATGGCGTTTTTAATACCCGACTGCCGCAGTCGGGTTAAAAACCGCAATCTCGGCGTATGGTCTGCAATTTCCAGACCAAAAGCCACAAAAGCAAGGAAGCGACATCCGGGGAAAAGCCCCACGGTGGGGGGCGATCTATTACCCACCTATCATGATTTTCAACCTTTCCTCCGTTCGTTCTCCCCGGAACGTGGAAAGCGCCACCCGCCTCTCCCGCCCGGCCTCCAAGCGGCTCCGCGAGGCAGGCTTTACCTTGCTGGAGTGCTTTGTGGCGCTCGGCATCATCGCCGCTTTGGGTGGCATGCTCTACCCGGTTGTCACCGGTATCACGCGCAAAGGGGAACAACTTCGCGAGGTCAACGCCGGGAAGGTGCTAATCAATGCCTACATCGCCCATGCGATGGACAACAATTCCGAGTTGATGATCGGCTACTACGAAGGCAAAGCCACCGACCTTGCCAACCAGAGCGTCATCATGCCCGACGGAGAAACCGTCCGCGGCGAGGCCCTCTTCCGCTACCCGTACCGGTTGGCAAAGTATTTCGACTACCTCATCGAAGGGACGGTCCTCATCAACCAAAACCGCAAGCTCATCCCCAAGCTGGTGCCGCCCTTCCCCAGCCTGAACTATGCCGTGAGTACCTGCCCCTCCTTCGGGATCAACTACTACTTCACCGGCTACTCTGCGGATGACGAAGTCGTGCGCGAAGAAGAGTGCGTGCGCCGCATCCAGCAGTGCCCCAAGCCCGGCTCCATGCTGATCTTTGCCACCGCCTTCCAAAACGTGGGCGACCAACGGGTAGAGGGCCGCTTCGGTGTTCGCCCGCCCAACTACCGCGTGGCGCTTTGGGGTGAAAACGACGCCGCGAGCGACCTCGATGCCCGCCACAACGGCAAAGTGCTCTGCGCGTTTCTCGACGGCAGCGTACGCCCTCACACCACCACAGAACTCAAAGATATGCGCTACTGGAGCCCCAACGCCCAGCGAGATGATAACCCCGACTACAAAGTCGCCGCTCAAGGCAGCGGAGGCGTCGGTGGCGGCAGCGGAGGGCGTCGCTAATGAGCCCCCGCATTCTTAAAACGGGCCTCGCCGCGCTGGCCCTCTCTGTCGCGCTCCTGCCCGCAAGCCGGGCCGAGTTCCTTTTTGCCCCGGAGAACCCGACCGAGATTATCGGGTTCTTCACCCCGACGATGTCGTACTACGACGACGATGATGCCGGGCTCTGGTACCAATACGCCGCGTGGGATATCATGTACTCCCCCCGGCCCGATGTCGGCAACTACCCCGATGTCTACGCCCCTGCCGGCGGCACCCTGGGAGACCCGTCCAAAGGCCAGGACCCGACCAAATGGTACCCCGAAGAGCGCCCCAATGGCGAGCCTTGGTCCCCCCACTACAACCCGGGCCCCAACCCGCTCGCCTTTTGGGACCCGTATAACCCGACCATCCGGCAGACGCTCTCCAACACCACCTTCATCATCGGCCCGGACGCCACTGGCAACATCTACACCTACCAGGACAAAACGGCCTACCAGCTCCACGATAACCCTGACTATGCCGACCGTGGCGTGGAAGGCGCGGGGCTCAACTCCGTCATCTTCCAGTTCCAGACCGACGGCACCAATGTCGATTTTGCCAACATCGTCCTCAAATACAAAGGGACAGATGGCAACACCCACTCGCTGGGCGTCAACGACCGCGAGACAGAGTACCTGCGCGAGTACGCCGCCACCGATAGCGAGCACTGGAGCGCCACCGCAGGCTACCGCAACCGCACCCTCCTCCAGTGGGACTTGAGCGGCGTCGAAACCACCGGCGAATACTGGATCGAGTGGGGCTCCCTCTCCTCCAGCATGAGCTTCCAGATGGCGGAGCTTTACAGCGCCTCCTACTACGAAGCGGGAATGCCCACCTCCTCCACCCTCCGGTCGGGCGGTGCATGGAGCGACTATGAAATCTGGCAAAGCGGAGCCACACCGGTTGAAAACGGCAACCTCAAGTTTGCCAACACCGGCCACGTCACCCTCGATCTTGATGACAGCTCCCACACCGTAGGCGAGATCATCCTCGATCAGCCCTACGACGTCACCATTACCAGCAGCGGCAACCACCGGCTCAAAGCCAACACGGGCATTACCATCCGCAACGGCGCGCCAGACGCTGCCGCGCGAGTCTATACCTTCGACCTCGACTACGAGCTCGGCGCGCTCAACTTCTTTGAAGTCAACAACGGCACGCTAGTGATGAACGGCGACGTCTCGGGCAACTACGGGATCGTCAAATCCGGCTCGGGCAGCCTCGTCTTCAACGGTGAGAACAGCTTCACCAAGTTTCTCGCCATTCAGGGTGGAGATGTCCGCATCAACGGCACCAACGAGTACACCGGCACCACCAATATCCTCAACGGTCGGCTCTTCATCACCAGCGCGGGGGCTCTGGGCAATGGCTCGCTCCCCCTCACCCTGGGCGGCAATGAAGACCTCTACCTCTTTGTCGCCGGAAGCTCGGCATGGATGGGCGAGCTGATTCTCGATGGCGACTTCACCATCAACCGCGGCATCACCCTCGGCACCGGAGACCTTGGCAAGCGCATCGGCGCGATCAATACCACCACCGGAGCCACCATCGCGGGCAACATCGCTTTCACCGGCTCGGCCTCCGACCCGGATGATGAAAACCCCAACCGCGCCGTCGGCAACACCCGGCTGACGGCCTTTACTGAAGAAGACCGCCTCATCTTCACTGGCCAGATGACCGGGGGCAACAGCTCCAAAACCCTCACGCTCGATGGCCTCGGCACCGTCGTTTACAGCGGAGCCAACAAAACCTACGCGACCGCCACGAGAGTCGCCAGCGGCACGCTCCTGATCGACGAAGGCACCACGCTCGTCGGCAGCGGCGGCGTCACGGTAGAAGCTGGCGCACGCCTGGATGTACAGGGCACGCTCTCCGGAGAAGCCGCGCTTACCGTTCGCGGGGGCCGGCTTAATGTGGATGGGCAGATCAACCAAGGAGCGGCGCTCCTCACCCTCGAAGAAGGCGCGCGCCTCACCGGCGGCGGCGCGGTCTACCGCGAGTTTGTCCTCGAAGACGGGGCCACCCTTGCACCTGGCAACAGCATCGGCACGATCCACACCGGCACCCATACGTGGGGCGGGGGCGGCGTTTACGAATGGGAGATTTCCTCTGCCCTTGGCACCGCCGGGCAAGAGTGGGACTTGGTGGAAGTCACCGGCGAGCTGAACCTCACCGCGACTTCTGCAGACCGGTTTGAACTGCGGCTCACCAGCCTCAACTTCCTCGCCGACTTCGACGAAACGCAGGAGTACTCGTGGCTGATCGCCTCTGCCGATGGCGGCATCAACGGCTTCGACCTCGAGACGTTCTTCCTCAACACCGATGACTTCGCCAACCCGTACCTTGGCGATTTCCAGCTCTTCCTCAACGACACCGAAACCGAGCTTTACCTGCGCTACACCGCCGTGCCCGAACCGGGCACCTGGGCCCTGCTTGGCAGTGCCCTGCTACTGGCGGCGGCAAGACGCCTGCGTCGCACCCGCCCCACCCAAGCGTAGTTCACCACCTCAACCAAACCGCCGCCCCACCGACCCCGGGGCGGTGCGCCCTCGTCCACGGAGCGGACGCCAAACCCTGAAAAGAAACCACCTCCGTAATACGGAACCCGGATGAAGACCATGAAGCACCGAACCTCGCGCGCCAAGCGCCCCACCTTACCCGCTCTCTTAGCCGCCTCCATCATGGCTGCGGCCTCGACAGCGCAAGCAGCCCCGATCCCCACCGGTGTCACGTGGCTCCCCTCCGACCCGCTCAATATTACGTTGGACGGCGCCCACCAGTACGACCTCTGGCTCAACCTCGCCGGCAGCGCAAACAACAGCCGCACCGCCCCCTTCTACTTCATGGGGAATTTCATGGGGATGCAGCCTTGGTCCGTCCCGGGGAACCCCGGCTACGGCATGTTCCCGGGCAACGGAAACTGGCCTGCTCCGATCAAAGCCCAGTTCAACACCACCACCGTTGCAGGCGAGCTAACCAAGGTCTCCAACGGTACGGGTGGCGGCCCCTTCCCTTCCGGCTCCACCATCTACTACGGCGGTGCAAGCCCCGTCCCCAATACCGATGGCGGCACGCTCTCGGCCAAGTCGCAGGCACTCGCCGATGTGCAGACCGTCACCTTCCAGCTCTCGCTGGGCGAAGCCTACGGTTACACCCTCTTTGATAGCGGTGGCGACGGCATCGGCGCGGACGATCTCCCTTACCTCACGATCTACGACGAGTATGGCGGCGTGATGACGACGCTCGCGGCAGACTATTCCGACATCATCAAAAAAGCCTACAACGGCTCGCTCGATATGCCCCCGGGCTCCGGCGTGGACGAGGATGTCTACATCAATACCTTCGGCCTTCAGTGGGATCTCAGCGCCATCTCCGGCACCATCGGCTCCTTCGCCGTAACGTGGACCGGCGTGCAACACGCACAGCTCTGGTCGTTCCGGCTTGACCAGTCCGACGCGGCTTACTCCGACTTCGTATTCGACATCTCCTCAAGCTGGCTGGCCAGCGGGGGCAACAACCTCTGGAGCAATGACGCCAACTGGAGCTCAGGCACCCCGCAGGATGTTGGCAAAGGCATCTTCGCAGAGGGAGATTCCGTGGTCATTGACAGCAACACGACGATCGGCCAGGTCACCATCAACTCCAACGAAGACTTCACCATCGGGGCCACCAATGACGCCGTATTGACGGTGGGGCTCAATATCGTCACCGAAGCAGGTGGCAGTGGCCCCACGCACCACACCATCGCGGCAAAGACCCAATTTGCCTCCATGGTCAGCCTTGATGTCGCGGCCGACACTTCGCTGACCTTCACGGGCGACATCAACGGCATCGGCCTCTACAAACGGGGCCAGGGCGATCTCCTCCTTTCCGGAAGCAACCACTTCAGCGGCAACCTCGTCTTTGCAGGTGGCACGACGGAGATCGAAGGGCGCACCTCCACCTCGGGCGGCTCGATCCTCGACATCAAAAATGCACGAGTCATCCTCAAGGGGGATGAGCTGCTGGATGCCACCTACGGAGCCAAGCTTGCCGGCACCTCCACTCACGGCCAACGCGCCTACCTCCAGCTGGGCGATGAAACGACGGGCGGCATCACGCAGACCTTGGCCTCGATCAACGCCGTCAAGCCGCAGTACGTCAAAGACCTCAACCCCAATCCCCAGAGCAACCCGCCCGTCTACATCGTCGGCGGTAGCGAAGAGATCTCCACCCTGATCGTCAAAGGGGGCATCTACTCTGGCAACCTCGGTGGCGAAGGCTTGTATGAGAACAACCTCTCGCTCGTTGTAGATGGCGTCGTCGATCTCCAGGGCACCAGCACCTACGAGGGAGACACCATTGTCGGAACCGGCGGCATCCTGCGCATCAACCGCGAAGCCGCTCTCTCGGCCAACAGCAACCTGCGCATTGAAGGCGGCCTCCTCGGCCTCGGGAGCTTTAGCTACCTCATCCCCGACCCCAACGTCGAGGGAGGCGGTAACGGGGTTACCGTTACGGAATCGCTCAGCACGTTTACCCGCGAGTTGGGCACCGGAGCCGGGCAAGTGCAGTTTGTCGGATCGGGCGGCTTCCAAGCCGTCGGTGGAGACCGCACCGTCAATCTCGGCGGCGCAGGAGCCACCGTCACGTGGGGTGAAGGCGGCTTCGTCGGCGACGGCCACCGGCTCGTCCTTGCCTCCAGCAACAACACCACCAAGCTCACGTTTGCAAACGGCATCGACCTCAATGGGGCCAATCGCGACATCGAAGTCCAAGCCAACAGCCTTGCGGAAATCTCCGGCGTCATCGAAGGCGACGGCGGGTTCACCAAACGCGGCAACGGCTTCCTCCTCCTGGGCTCGGCCAACACCTACACCGGCCCCACGCGGATTGAAGAAGGCCAGATCCAGCTGACCTCCATCGGCAATGCAGGTGGCCCCAGCGTCTTTGGCAACACCTCCAACGCCGCCTCCAACCTCATCATTGGCAACGGAACGCTCAACTACGTCGGCACGGGCCACTCCAGTACCGATCGGAACTTCACGATCTCGGGCAGCTCCGCCAACATCGCCAATGACGGCACCGGTACGGTGCACTTCACCAACACCGCAGCCATCGAGTATAGCTACGCAGGGAACGTCACCCTCCAGCTGCGCGGCACCAACAACGGAGCCAACCGCTTCGACCTCAAGATCACCGACAACGGCGCTTACACCACCTCGCTCCGCAAGGGCGGCGCGGGCAATGCAGACTCCGGTGGCTATTGGTTGATCGGCCGCGAAGACAACACCTACACCGGGCAGACCTTCGTCAACAGCGGCATCCTCGAAGTCACCAAGCTCGCCGACGGGGGCGAGGCCAGCAGCATCGGCTCGGCCTCTTCCGCATCCGGCAACCTTGCCTTCTTCCGTGGTGGCATGCGCTACACCGGCGACGGCGACGAGACGGACCGCCTCTTCTCCGTCAGCGCCTATGGGTCCACCTACACGGCCAACCGGGTCGATTCCTCCGGGTCCGGAGCGCTGAAGTTTACGAACACCGGCGCGCTCGGCATCACCAGCGGTGCAAGCGGCACCACCACCACCGGCACCACAGGCGGCCACCTCGCCCTCGGCGGCACCAACCAGGATGACAACACCCTTGCCGCGCGCATCTACGGCACTGCAGCAGCCAGCCGTGTAACGAAGGATGGCACCGGAAAGTGGATTCTCACCAACGCCACCAGCAGCTACAAGGGCGTCACCGAAGTCCTCGGGGGCACTCTTGGCGTTACCAAGCTGGCGGCTGGAAGTTCCAACAGCTCCATCGGCTCCTCGACCAATGCCGCGGCCAACCTGATCCTCAACGGCGGCACGCTCCAGTACCTTGGCGAAGGCGACACCACCGACCGCCTCTTCACCCTTGGCAGCAGCGGCGGCGGGCTCGATGCCTCGGGCACCGGCGCCATCCGCTTCACCAACGCAGGGGCGATCTCCACAGGGGCAAGCCGCACGCTCACCCTCTCGGGTACCAACACCGGCAACAACGCCCTCGTCTCCACCATCGGCAACTCCACCTCCGTAAGCAAGAGCGGTAGCGGCAAGTGGGCGCTGGAGGGGAGCAACAGCTACACCGGCAAGACTGAAGTGCTCGGCGGTATCCTGAGCGTGGCCAACCTCAAAAACGGAGGCGCCAACAGCAATATCGGTGCTTCTGGAAGCGGCGCGGCCAACCTCGTCCTCGATGGTGGCACGCTCCAGTACACCGGCGCTGCCCAAACGACCGACCGGCTCTTCACCGTCGGCCTCAATGGCGGCACGCTCGATGCCTCGGGCAGCGGCGCGCTTACCTTCGGCAATAGTGGAGCCCTCGCCTTCCAGGGGAGCGGCAACCATACCCTCACCCTGGGCGGCAGCAACACCGGGAACAACACCTTCTCCCTCTCCATTGGAGATGGGGGCGGCGGCATCACCTCGCTCATCAAGAGCGGCGTGGGCACCTGGGTGCTCAACGGAAGCAACAGCTTCTCCGGCAGCACCCTCATCTCGGGAGGCACCCTCGTCCTTGGGCACAACAATGCACTAGGCAACACCAGCGGCGTCACCCTCTCGGGCGGCGTCCTCAAGCTCAATGCAGGCATCACCTACAACGGCGACATCCACCTCGCCGGGGGTACCGTTGAGAACGTCGTCACCGCGGGTAACGCCTACACACTGGGCAATACCGGAACGGTCGTGAGCGACTCGCCGAAATCGACCGTCGCCGCCATTGCCGCTTCGCAGCAGGCCAGCCAAAACGCCACGTTGGAGTACAGCTTCAGCGAGACGCTTGCAGGCGGAGGCTTCGCCGCCAACGACCAGGGCCGCCTCTCCGACGTCCTCTCGCTCGAAGGCACCGGAGACGACATCTTCGTCCTCCAGCTCCAGGTGGCGCAGGTGCATAACAAAGCCTTCCTCGGGTGGTTCGATAGCAATACCAACGAGTGGGTCAATGCGGTTGAAGGCAACACCGGCGAAGGCCTGCTGGCTCAACGCTTCGAAGGAAGCTGGGAAGCCTTCAACGCCACCTACAGCAGCTACTCGCTCCAAGACAAACTTGGCGCATGGGGTGTGGATCTTGAGAACGGCACCGTCTGGGCCGTCATCAACCACAACAGCGAGTTTGCCGCCGTGCCCGAGCCCGGCACCTACCTCCTCCTGCTCGGCGGAGGTGGCATGGCCTACCTGATGCGCCGCCGCCGCAAGGCCGCGTAGGTTAAAGCCTGATCATCATGGCGGAGAGAGGGAAACCTCTCTCCGCTTTTCTTTTTCCACCTACCTCCAGACGGTGCCCGGCATAACCCGAGCGCTCTTACGGCACGGAATCAAGGAGCTACCGGCTTCTCCAAAGCGGGCGGTTGCCACCCATACTCCTTCTTGGTCATCCAGGCTTCCTTCCAATTGAGGTGGGCCAGACCGATGGAATAGAAATTCGCATCGAAGAGATTTTGAAAGAGGCGGTAGCGTTCATCGAGAAGCTCCCGCATCCGGGCCTTCTCTTCCGGTGTCTTGGCATCCCTGCTCGTATAGAGCCGGGTCTGCAGATCGGCAAATGCAACGCCTTGTTCGATAAACGCGATCCGCTCCCGGATCTTCGGATCGTTTCCGGCCACACCCTTGGCCTCTGCGAGAAGCGCATGCAACTCCTGCACAGCAGCCTCATTATAGATCGCAGGGGCAAGATTCATGAATGCGTCGGAAGACTTGATCACATCCAACTCATCATCCCTTAGCTCGGCCTCTGTCTTGTCTCCGAGCATCTCGGCCACCTTTCCATTTAAGGCTTCCACCTTCGCGAAGTAGCGAGCCATCACCGGAGCCGCCGGGCCAAAGCCTTTTTCAAGGTAGTCATTGATCATTGCATCCACATCCGCCGTCGGATTCCAGAGAAGGCGTGGAAGCAGGTAGTAGTTCAAGCCAATGTTCGACCAATGCCCCGCAACGCTGGAGAAATCAGCCCCAGCCATGCCCGTTTCATAACAATGGGCCAAATCTGAAGCCATCTTCCGCCCATAGTTCATCGGGTAGGCACCCCCGCTCAGGAGCGCATTGGGGCGGAGAATGATATATTTGGCGCGGGAAGCCCACCCATCCCATTTATCACGGTCACTCGTACGCTGGTACTCGTTGCCATAAGTAAACCCGACAAAGCAAACCATCAAATTAGGGTGGACGGGTTGATAAAGCGGCGCAGACCGGTAAGGGCCGTAGGCGTACGCGGCAACGTAGCGATCCGGATAGGCAGCCGCCACTTTCTCCGCCACCCGGTTGAAGAAGGTCAGGTAGCGATCCGTTAGCGAAGGGTATTTGCGATAGACTCTCTTCCCATCGAGGTTGAACAGAAGCTTGACGGGGTCGCCATTTGGCGGGTCGAGCTTTCTCGCCTCTTCGCTCATGCAGATGGAGTTGACGGAGGAGCCGTCATTGGGGGAAATGGAGGCACTGACCAACGCGGGGTCGGCCGCCAGCTCGGCTATTTTCTCCCTGGCAACTTCGTCCGCGAGGGCTGCATTGGTAAACGCAAGGACTTCTCGCGTCAGCTCCTGCTTGCGGGTGCCATTGGGTTGCAGGGCAAACCATTCCGGGTGTTGCTTCATAAAGCGCTCCCCCCACCCGTGGTAAGCGTGTTGGTAGTGCAGCTTCACGCTGGCTCCAAGCTTTTGGACCTGGGTCCATTCCTGATAAGCGGCGACTTGCCTGCGAAACTCCTCCTCGCTGCGCCCCATGCTTTTCACTCCCTTTAACGCTCGCTCCGATAGATACCCGGAAGCGCGCATCACCCGGAAGGGAAGGGCTGGCGCGTCGGTTTCATCCACAGGTGCGATGGAGATCGTCTTCCGCTCCGGGATCACCTCCCCCGATTTTCCCGGCCAAAGCCAGCGACACCCCAGCTGGCGCTCCAGAAAATGGGCGACGGCATATCGGGTGCCTTCCGTCTTCATCCCGTTGGCGGCGAGGTCGCGCCCATAGACAAGAATGCCCCCGCTGGGCAATGTCACGACGCGGAGCCCCTCCTCCCGAAGCTCCCCAGCCCGGTAGCCGAGCTTCTTCCCCGCCTTGGTCTCCCCAATCAAAATCGCGGAAACCGGCTTCTCCTCATAAAGCACCGTAAGCCCGCCCTCTTCGGTGGTGGAGAGGGTGCTCTTCGACTCCGGCAATACGGGAATCGTGGAGCCCGACATCTTTTGGATCGCACTTGCGACCCGCTTTGCGGCAGCCCGAACCTCCGGGCTGGCATCATCGGGAATGATGATGATCGACGTTACCTTGCCATTCTCAACAAGCGTAACCGGAGTGCCCTTGCCGGGCCGCGAAGAGAAGCCAGGCTCTTGCACCCGCTTCTTCGTCGGAACTGGGGCAGGGCCCCGCTTGACCTCCGGCCCAAGCGGTTCCAACCCCCAACCACCCGCTTCAGAAGCATGCGATGAAACCGGCAGGGCAAAGGCGAGCGGGATGATCAATAGGGAAAGAGCTTTCATAAATTCAGGGATTCAAGTGGGGATGCCAAAAACGCTTCCATTGGAGGTAGCCGGGGCGCGTGGAGACCCGTTGGTCTGGCTGGGGTATCTCCTCCGGTCTCCTTCGTTCGACATGGCCATCGAGAAAGAGCAGGCTGGCACGAGCATCGTGGTTATAGCCCAGCTCGTGGTCCGGCCGTGAAGGATCGGTCTGGCTGTAGGAAACCCGGTAGGAAACCCCGCGCCCCAATGGAGTTTCCCCCACAACAAAGGCAAGAGAAGGCTCCGCAACCGATTGCAGATTCCAGCTAAAATCATCCGTCTGCCCGGTGATTCCGGAGTTCATTACATATTGAAATTCAACAAAGGATTTCGGTTGGTTTGGGCAACGCCCACGGACATAGCTAGCTCCGCTTCTCCATTGCAGGTACGGCTCCATAAGGGAGTACCAGAATGAGCCGTTGTTCTTCTTCCGATACGGCGGGACCAAACCATTATGATCAGCCGCATGAGCCATCAAAGCCCGGTGGATGCTTCTCAAATTCTGCGTGCAGGAGACCGTTCGGGCCTTTGCTATCGCGATATTGAGCGTCGGAAAGAGACAGGCGGTCAGGACACAAATGGTGCCCACTAAAAACAGAAGCTCCGTCAGAGTCAGGGCACAACTCCGCCTTTTCCGGGGTGGGGAACGCATTGGAAGGGGGGGATTTCCATCAAGATCTTCAGTTACCCGATGTCGACCGCAACTTACGAGCAATGGGAACCAGCGCAACTCCCAAGCCAAGAACCGACAACAAAGCGGCCGACGGCTCCGGGATCACGCTCACTTGGACGTCCTCAAACCCGAGGTAGCGCCCATTGCCTCCGGCACGAATCCCAAAGGCCACGGTGTTGAAGACCGAATAATCGAGCGCTGCCGTATCAACCGGTGAGGAAAAGATCGCAGCCCCGTTATAAGAACCTGTGAGGTTGATTGTCGTGGCATTCACACGGGTAATCTCCAGCACCAGCTTGAGAGACTGCCCTGTCCCATTCGCTATCTGCACGCTATTGCCCGTCGTGAGCGAGGAGGAGGAAAAGATCGTGCTTGGGCCGGTACCGATCGTCACCGAACGCGCTGTGGGGGCGGAGGTATCGCTCCCCGTCGCAATGTAAAAGGCATAACCCTTGGTCTGAGACCAGACCGACACCGCTTGATCGGAGGTAAAAACCTGCGCGTTGGCGATCACCACCTTGAACTGGCTACTAATGTTCGAAAGATTCGTATCCGCAATCGTCACCTCCAGACGGAGCGTCTGGCCATCCGTCAACGTCGCGGGGGAGAACTGCTTGAAAAAGCCCTGGTCGCCCGTGGAGGTCGATTCCGTCAACCGGATCTTGCCATCATTCACGGCAAGGGTCGCCGCATCAGCAGAAAGATAATACCCCGCGCTCGCGGCCGTGCCGGAATCGAAGGTGTCCTTGAAAAGCACGGCAGCAGATGCCGGGAGGGACGCACTCATCCACATGAGGAGGGGGAACAGATGTTTACGCATATGCAGTTACGTAATCCTTTGAAGAAAAATGGTCAATCGTTTTTGTCGGAACTCTGAGAAAATTTGCTTCCTTTCAGGGGCGTTCAAATGCTTCCCTTATAGAGATACGTAATTGCACCGATGCCCAAACCCTCTGCGCGTAAGATCACCCAAGCCGAGCTCGCCAAGAGCTTGGGGGTTCACCAGACCACGATTTCCGCGATCCTCGCCGGAAAATCGGGAAACCGATACTCGGCAGAGCTTCGGGAGCGCGTGGAAACGGCGGCAAGGGAACTTGGCTACCGCCCCTCGGCCTCAGCCCGGGTCTTGCGAGGAGCGCGAAGCGGGTTGATCGGCGTCTTCCATTTCGGAAGAGATAAGGATGTTGAAAGCGAACGCCTGCACGAGATTGTGAGCGCCATCCATCGCAGCGGGTTCAGCCCGCTGGCCATGCCGATGGCGACGAAGGTGATGTGGCTGCAGGACGACGTTGCCTCGGCCTCCACGGTGATGCTCGACGCAAAGGTGGAGGGGCTGGTTCTTTCCGGCTTCTCCGATGAGTTTGATCTCGCCCAGTTGCAACGGTTTCTGGATGCCCGCGTGCCGATTGTCAGCATCAGCGGCATCAAGATCCCCGAAATTCCCTTCTTCGGCGCAGACCGCGCCCGAGCGATCCACGAAGCGACTTCCCACCTGATCGCCCAGGGCCGCCGAAAGCTGGTGTACCTCCACCGTTGGTCGAGCGAATTGACAAACCTCGCCGGGCCCACCTCGTTTGGCGCGGTGGAAGGCTTCCGCCGAGCGGCAGAGGAGCACGGCATCCTGGCAAGCGACGCGGTGCCTTTGATCAAGCCAACGCCGCTCACATCCGGTATAGGCTCATTCCAAGCCGGAGAAGCCGCCTTCCGGGAGATTTGGGAAAGTGGCCTCCGGCCCAACGGCGTGGTCTGCTATGATGACGCCTGGGCGGTCGGCGTCTACGCCTTCTGCCAACGCCAAGGAATCCGTATTCCTGAGGAAGTAGCCATCACCGGTTTTGAGAACCAGCGGATCTGCGAATTCCTTTACCCCCGGCTCACCTCCCAGGCACAGCCATACCAAAAAATGGCTACGGAAGCCATCACCGCACTCGTTTCAAAAATCACTCAAGGACAAGAGGTTGCAGATACAAGCACCCTCTTTCCATGCTCGCTGATTATCCGGGAATCGAGCACCCAAATCGCCTAAGCGAGGTAGCGACGCTGTTTGCGCTTGCCGTATCGCCGCAATGCAGTTACGTAATTGCAACATGCCAACTCGCTACGCCATCTGTGGCCTCTCATTCCGGGGGATTCATCATTTCATCCTCCCCCTCCTCGGGAAACACACTTACGCCGGGGCCAATGATTTTAGCCGCACGAGCGAGGTCTGCGGGATCGTCGATCTCGACCCGAAGCGGGTGGAAGCATTTTTCGAGACCTTTCAGATCCGCATCCCGCACTACGATCTCACCGGGTTCGACCGAATGATCGCCGAGACCCGGCCGGATGTTGTCTTGGTGGCCGGGCCCGATCACACCCACTACGGTTGGATTCTCAAAGCGCTCCGCGCCGGGTGCGACGTGATTGTCGAAAAACCGATGGTCACAACCTCCCGGCAAGCCATGGAGGTGCTGGAAGCCGAGCGCGAAACGGGGCGGCAAGTCCGCGTGGCGTTCAACTACCGCTACAAGCCGATGCAGCGCGAGCTCAAGCGGCTGCTCCAGGCCGATGCCATCGGCCGCGTCACCAACCTTGAGTTCAACTACAACCTCGATACCGAGCACGGGGCGAGCTACTTTTTGCGTTGGAACCGACAGCGCGCCCTCTCGGGAAGCCTGGCGGTCCACAAGCTCTGCCACCATTTCGACCTCGTGAACTGGTGGCTGGATGATGTTCCCTCCACCGCTTTCGCCATGGGGGCCTTAAACTACTATGGCGAAAAGGGTGCCCACCGCCCGCGAGACGCCAAAGGAGCCCCGCTCCCCCCGCAGGAAACCCGTCGTCGCTGCCCCTATTTCCAGAAACACTTTGCCGGGCATGGAGCGAGGGAGAGTGGGCGCATCCCCTCGTTCTGGGATCGCCACGCCCTGCCTTACGATGCCCAGTACCCCTCCGAAGAAGGCAACTACCTTTACGATTCGGAGATCGATATCGAAGATACCTACGGTGCGTTGCTCCGGTACCGCAAAGGGGCCATCCTGAGCTATTCAGTCAATTTCTCTGCCCCGTGGGAGGGGTTTACTCTTGGAATTAACGGCACGCTTGGCCGGCTGGAGACCTCATATCGGGTTCAGATGACGCCCTCTCCCACCGACAGCGTGGGCAACCGCGCGCAGCGGATTCGCATCCTCCCCTTGTTTGCGGAAGCCTACGATGTGGAAATCCCCCCCACTTCGGGCGGCCACGGCGGCGCAGATGAACCGCTCCAGCGCGACCTTTTCGCCGAGGTCTCGCCCGAGAGCCGGGAGCTTAACCTCCAGGCAGACAGCCTTGCCGGAGCATATGCCGTGGCGGCCGGGGAAGCTGTCTGGCAATCCTGCACCAGCGGGGAACCCGTCACGATCCCCTGTTTTGAATCCGCCCCTACGATTTTATGAACCACATCCCCTCCTCCGCAGCATTGAGTGACGCCCTCCGTCAGCTAGGATTTCCGTTCCAAGCCTTGCGGGGCTCCTTCCGGGCTCCGTTTTCTCCCGTCAAGCTCTCCGGCCCGGCTTACACCGTCCGTTGTTATGCAGGGGCCACATGGGCATTGGAACAAGCGATTGAAAAGGCCCCAGAGGGGAGTGTCCTTGTCGTAGATGGGGGCGGATTCCGCGAAGCGGTGTTGATGGGGGGCCTCATGAGCCTTCGCGCCCGCATGCGCGGCATCGCCGGAGCCGTCATCGACGGCGCCGTGCGCGACACGCAGGAATTGATCGCCGCCGCGTGGCCCCTCTTTTCCACCGCCACCACCCCCCGAGCCGGAACCACGGATGCCATCGGCGACCTCTGCGTGCCAATCAGTTGCGGAGGTGTCTCCGTTTCTCCCGGAGATCACGTCATCGGCGATGATGATGGGGTAGTCATCATCCCCTCGGCGCAGTGGGAAGCCGCCTTGCAAACCGCTATCGCTATTGAAGAAAAGGAACGTTTCATCGAGTCCAAGCTCATGGAAGGCCGCTCCATTCCCGAGGCCATCACCCTTTGGAAGAACCGCTCCGGTTGTGAGAAGGGGCTTCACTAGCGTTCATGAGCATCTCCCGCCGCCCCATCGCCCTGCATCTCGATGGATTCTTCGACAACCCCGAGGGGGATTTTTCCATCGAGCGCGGCGTCTTTGAGCCACACGGCATCGACTTCATGGCCGGGCCGGAAGCCGTGGCTCGCCATGCCGCCGAGGCCGAGGTGATCTTCTTCCGGGCAGCAACGCTCGATGCCCCCACCCTTCAGCGGCTGGCCAGCTGCCGAGTCGCAATTCGGTACGGGATCGGCCTCGATAAGGTCGACCTCCCTGCCGCCTCGCGACTCGGCATCGCCGTATGCAATGTACCGGACTTCTGCCTTCAAGAAATGGCGGATCATACGATGGCACTGGCGCTCTATCTCGACCGGAAGTTCGCGTTTTACCAGGCCGCTGCCCAAACCGGGAACTGGGAGCTAACCCGGGAAGAACCCCTCCCCTCCCCTGCCGGACGGATCTTCACCACCCTTGGCTTTGGCCGTATTGCCCGGCAAGTGCTTCGGCGCGCGCAAGTCTTTGGCTACCAGATCGCCGCCTGCGATCCGCATGTGGACGCCAAAGAAATCGCTCGGTTCGGCGCAGTGCCACTCTCCCTTCCCGAGGCGCTTCGGACAAGCGATCTCCTCTCCCTCCATTGCCCGCTCCTCCCGGAGACTCGGGGGCTATTCAACGCCGAAACGCTCGCGTTGATGAAGCCGACCACCCTCCTGATCAATACCGCCCGGGGAGAATTAGTCGATACCGACGCTTTACTCCACGCCCTCCAAAACAAAGCACTGGGCGGTGCTGGCCTGGATGTCACCGCTCCAGAGCCGCTCCCCGCCGGGCACGCGCTCTATGGGCTTTCAAATGTCATCATCACCCCGCATGTCGCCTGGTATAGCGAGGCATCGCAAAAGCGGCTCAAACAGCACGCCGCCGAAGAAGGGTTGCGAGCCCTGCGCGGGGAAGCGCTCCGCTATAAAGCCAACCCTCTCCCGTAATGAAGCGGCGGCTGTGCGGCTCTCCCTCTAAGAATGGGGGAACGTTCAGGCATTGGTAGCCGGAAGGCGCAATGTAGCCCACGCGGCAGCGCGAACTGGGTCCAGGCTCAGCCTGGTGGCGGTGCAGTGAATCCAAATCGAAAAACACGCTCTGTATTTCCTGATACGAGCTTTTTACAGGGAGTTTGGGTTGTTTCGGGCAAAGTCAAACTCTGACAGTCACCCCGGCAAAGCCGGGGGATTTCCTATTGGTCATTAAAGATCAAGGACCGGCGGAACGCCGGATGTCTGCACCGCTTGCCCTGCTGATTTAGAAGCGTCATCGGGACGGCAAAGTGCTGCGGCAATAGCGTCCTGATATTTGCTAGTAAGGAGCTGCCCCCAAGTGCGAGCCGATGAGATCAAGCCGACATTGTCGTGAATCAAAAAAATGCTTTGGATGATCGACCATTGATTATCGAATTTGTCGACATAGGGTTGAAGTTTCGTTTCCGTCGGTTGCTCTCCCGTGACCCACAGAACGACTTGTGTCCCCAATCCATAAAAGAAGGGAAAAAAGCGGCAACGAAAAGCCGCCTCTTTCTTTATCGCCTTCAAGAGCGGCGAAGGATCGGTCGGCAAAGATGACACTTCCACTAGCGCGACGGCGCGATTGCTGTTGATTGTCTGACGCTTCCAAATCGCGGCGCAAATCGCATCCCTCCTGTGCCGGAGGAGGCGAAATCCATGCGGCGCGAGAGCAATGCTTAACTGTTGAGCGGGAGTATTCATTTTCTGCGTATCGTCAAGGATCAGGCACCGTCGAAACACCGGTTGCCTGCATCGGGTTGTTCGGCGGTTTGGATGATGGCTTCGTAAGCTCTGAGCTTCTGGTCCAACTCATTTACGATGGGCTTTGCTACCGCGAACACCTCCTGCGGAGAACCGTAAATCGCGGGAATATCCGTATGCAAGTATGCTTCGCCCGCTTCGGTTTGGAATGGATATGTACCCCTGAACACCCTTGATAATAGGTCCCTCACGAGCTCAATACGGCGATGGCCAGAGTAGTCGAACTCCCCAACCACCGCTCGAAGTCCATGCTTAATCCGCTCGGGTTTCGGGATCTCCCAACAGCGATCGCTGCAAGCCTCAATCCTCGTATAAAGATCACGCAACCGCATGGTAAAAATGTCCCCTGCGGACGTTACTTTGAACAGCTCCAACGAAGTCAGTTGGACGTTGGAGTTGGACGTTGGTAAGGCTGGCCGCCTCCAGAGCCCCGATTTGAAATCCGGACTCAGAAAGAAGGATGCCCCGGTCGGCACCGATATCCGAGACAATTTCGCGAAGAGCCATTACATGAAGCTTGGAAACACGACTTTTCCAATGTTTGCACTCGACGATCCAAATGACCTCAAAGCCCACGTACTGAGCTTTGACAAGAACATCAACATCATGAGTCGTTCTAACGCCCTGGACAGATGCATCAGCAGTCGCATCAAGACCTAGGGAACGAAAAAACGACGCAGCTTCCTCTTGATAGTCCCTCCAGGTGGTTGCCATTTTTCAAAAGGGTCTTTTCCCGAGCCACCGAATTATCCTGAAATCCTTTAAAAGGTCAACCGTCCTATCTGGAGCAGAATTGCAGGTTTACCACGAGTCGCATCCATTTAGAATGCGGTAGAATTGCTCGGATTTGCCTTAAAACCAATCTCAATCACTGCCTCTTCGGACAGTCTAGCCGTCTGGTTCCCTCGGGTAAAGGCAATCTCCACAGGCACGAAACTCGCCGCCTTGACGCGCAAAGGCGAGGGCTCCCAGATGGAGGGGAGCGGGGCGGCTGGAGGCTACGGTGCAGGAGCAGGGGGATGATGTGTTTACCGGGCGTACCACTTTGCGGCTGGGGCCGCCTCGGCATCTCTCGCCGCAAGACTTTGTGGCGGCGCTGCAGGCCGCGCGGGGATTGAGGCCGGTGCCGCGTGTGCTTGCCGATGCTCGGGTAGATGGGGGCTCTGCCTCACCCTATTCAGTGAGAGAGGAGAGCGGGCCAGCAATGCCTTTGCAGGAGACGCGCAAGCCGCGTGCAGGGGGTGAGGCGGGAGGGGCAGATTGAGGTGATTTCGGCGAGTTTTCTCAAACCGACGTCATTTTTTCTCAAATCGGGCGGCGCGATACACTAATTCTGCTCCCATTCGGGAGCACATGGCGGATGGGGGGGGATTCGAACCCCCGGTACCTTGCGGTACACACGCTTTCCAGGCGTGCACAATCGACCACTCTGTCACCCATCCTTAAAAATGTTGCGCCTGCAACGGGAAACGGCCGATGCGGAAAAGAGGCGGGAGTCTGCTTTTATTTCCCCAACAGTGCAACCGCAATCTTTACCCTGTGGCGACTTTTTCGCCCGCGTTGCCCCTTTCCTGCCTCACCCCCGCTGGTGCCGCAGTCGGTAGCCCCTCGGAGAGCACCCTTGCAAGGCCCGGAAGCGGCGGGAGAAGTAAAACTCATCGTCAAACCCCACCTTGCCTGCGATCTCGCGGATCGGCAACTCGGTCTCAATCAGCAACCGGCTCGCGGTGCGGATGCGGAGCTGCTCAAGGTAGCAGCGGGGGGCGATATCCACCTCGCGCGCCCAATGGCGGCGGAAGGTGGCTTCCGACATGTTGGAGAGGCGGGCCGTCTCCGTGAGATCAAACGGCAAGGAAGGGTCGCGCCGCATCTTCTCCAGCACCCGCGCCACCACGCGGCTTCCCGGGGTGCCGGGCTCCGCCTGCTCGCACGACTCCATGAGCACTTGCTCGCACAGGCGGTCCACCCGGTCCACCCCCCGTTCCAACGGGAAGCTTTGCGAAAGAGCACAAAGCTCCTCCGCCAGCGCCCAGAGGCGCGAGGGGTTTGCCAAAGGCCAAACACGGCGCGAGCGGTCTGCCAAACGCATCTTCTCGATGACGGGCACGTACCGGGGGTCAAAGTCGAAGTAGAGCTGGTTGAAAAACGACGTTGCATCGGCGGCGTCGTACTCCACCCGGTCGCCGGGGTAGACGACAAACCCACACGGAGCCTCCAGGCGGTGTACCACACCGTTGATCGAGATCGTCCCCACCCCCCGGAAGATAAAGCTGCAATGGAAGTTCACAAACGTCCACGAAAGGCGCGGCAGCCACTCTTTCATAAAGTTCGTATTAGCCACCTGAAGCGCCGACGGGTAACGCCGCTGCATGGAGAACCAGTGTCGATGGGGGAATTTCATGCGCTGTAACCTGCGCACGAAAATAGCCCCCCATCGCCCAAGGGGCAATGCCGCTCCCTCACGATTTTCCCCTCCGCGCCGTCCCACACGGGGAGCCAAACCGCGCAATTTGGCACACTTCCGTGTCTCACCTGCGTCATTTTGGCACTCAACCCCACCATGCCCCGCCCTGCTGAAATATGCAACTAACTCATTAACAGCATCTTACGAATATCCGAAATCCAGGAACGCCATTTGCTAAGGAGGGGAAGCGTCCCGCAAGAGCAAGAGACACATTTTATGGCAAAAATCCTTGGAATCGATTTGGGAACCACCAACTCCTGTATGTCCGTGATGGAAGGCGGCGAGCCGGTGGTTCTGGAAAACAGCGAAGGCGCACGGACGACGCCGTCCATCGTCGCCTTCACCAAAAGCGGAGAGCGCCTCGTCGGCCAGGCCGCGAAGCGCCAGGCGGTGACGAACCCGGAAAACACCGTCTTCTCCATTAAACGCTTCATGGGGCGCAAGTACGATGAAGTCGTCGATGAGCTCCACCGCGTCCCCTACAAAGTGGTGAAAGCCGCCAATGGCGACGCCCACGTGCAGGTGACGGTCGGCGGCGAGGTGAAAACCTATTCCCCGCCTGAAATCTCCGCGATGACGCTCGCGAAGCTCAAGGCCGACGCAGAGTCGAAGCTCGGCGAGAAAATCACGCAAGCCGTGATCACTGTGCCCGCTTACTTTAACGACTCGCAGCGCAACGCCACCAAAGACGCAGGCAAGATCGCCGGCCTCGAAGTGCTGCGCATCATCAACGAGCCTACCGCCGCCTCCCTCGCCTACGGGCTGGATAAGAAGAGCGATGAGAAGATCGCCGTCTACGACCTTGGCGGCGGCACCTTCGACATTTCGGTGCTCGAAATTGGCGACGGCGTCTTTGAAGTGCGCGCCACCAACGGCGACCCGCACCTCGGCGGTGACGACTGGGATAACCGCATTATGGACTGGGTGATCGCCGAGTTCAAAGCCGAGTCGGGGATGGACCTCTCCAAACAGCCCGACGCCGTGCAGCGTATCCGCGAAGAGGCCGAGCGCGCCAAGATCGCCCTCTCCTCCGTGCAAGAGTACGACATCAACCTGCCGTTCATCACCGCAGACCAGTCGGGCCCCAAGCACATCGTCAAGAAGCTCACCCGTGCCAAGCTCGAGCAGCTTACGGACGACCTCTTCCAGCGCACCCTGCCGCCCGTAAAGGCGTGCTTGGGCGATGCCAAGCTCTCCGAAGCCGAGATCAACGAGCTCGTGCTCGTCGGCGGGATGACGCGCATGCCCAAGGTGGTCGATACCGCCCGCAAGCTCATCGGCAAGGAGCCGCATAAGGGGGTGAACCCGGATGAAGTCGTCGCCATTGGCGCGGCCATCCAGGGCGGCGTACTGCGCGGCGAAGTCAAAGACGTGCTGCTCTTGGACGTCACCCCGCTCACCCTCGCCATCGAAACGGCGGGCGGCGTGGCCACGCCGATGATCTCGCGTAACACCACCATCCCCACCCGCAAGTCGCAGATCTTCTCCACCTACTCGGACAGCCAGCCGGGCGTGGAGATCAAAGTCCTGCAAGGCGAGCGCCCGCTCTCACGGGATAACAAGCAACTCGGCGTCTTCCACTTGGACGGCATCCCGCCAGCGCCGCGCGGCGTCCCGCAGATCGAAGTTACCTTCGACATCGACGCCAACGGCATCCTCCACGTCTCGGCCAAAGACCTCGGCTCAGGCAAAGAGCAGAAGATCTCCATCACCGGTTCCTCGGGGTTGAGCAAGGACGAGGTGGACAAAATGCAGAAGGAAGCCGAGCTGCACGCCGAAGAAGACCGCAAGGCCAAGGAATCCATCGAGATCCGCAACAACGCCGACAGCCTCGCCTACCAGTGCGAGAAGCAGCTCGGCGAGCTGGGAGACAAAATCCCCGGCGACAAAAAAGCGGAGATCGAGAGCGCCATCACCGCCGTGCGCGAAGCCCTTAAAGGCGACGATACCGACGCCATCAAGAGCGCCTACGACGCACTGCAAAACAAATTCCAGGCCGCCAGCGAAGAGCTTTACAAAGCCGCCGGAGCCGCAGCCCAGCAGCCGCAGCCCGAAGCTGGCCCCGCCGGTGGCGCCTCCTCGGAAGCCCCCAAAGGCAAGGCCGATGGCGATGTCGTAGACGCAGAGTTCGAAGTCGTAGACGAAGACGACAAGAAAAAATAACCCTTTTACCGCAAGCCGCGGCTCCGGGAGGCGTTAACCACCCGGAGCCGTGGGCGGCAGTAAACCAAAGCAACCAAACCAACTACCAGTACCATAACTTATGGCAGTAAAAGTCAAACCGCTCGGCGATCGCGTTCTCATTCAGACGATCGAAGAGACCGAAGTCAAAAAGGGTGGCATCATCATCCCCGATACGGCCAAAGAAAAGCCGCAGGAAGCTAAAGTCGTTGCCCTCGGCACCGGCAAGCTGGATGACGACGGCGACAAAATCGACTTCGTGGTGAAGGTCGGCGATCGCGTCCTCATTTCCAAGTACGGCGGCACGGAGATCAAAGTCGATGGGGAAACCTACCTCATCATCCGTGAAGACGACATCCTCGGCGTCATTGGCTAACCTTTGGCCCTCACGCCTTTTTTCGCAAAACCCATTATTTCGCTAGTTAAAACATACCTTTATGGCAGCTAAACAACTCCAGTTCGACGAAGCGGCGCGTCACGCCCTTCTGCGCGGTGTCGAGAAACTCGCCCGCGCCGTGAAAGCCACGCTCGGGCCATCGGGCCGCAACGTCATCCTCGACAAGAAATTCGGCAGCCCCACGATCACCAAAGACGGCGTCTCCGTCGCCAAGGAGATCGAGCTCGAGTGCCCCTACGAAAACATGGGCGCCCAGCTCGTGCGTGAAGTCGCCAGCAAGACGAGCGACATCGCCGGTGACGGCACCACCACCGCCACCGTTCTCGCCGAAGCGATCTACCGCGAAGGCCTCAAGAACGTGACCGCCGGCGCGAACCCGACCTCGCTCCAGCGCGGCATCAACAAAGCCGTGGCCGCCATCGTCACCGAGCTGGCCCGCATCTCCAAGAAGGTGCAGGACCGCACCGAGATCGCTCAGGTTGCCACCGTCTCCGCCAACTGGGACACCAACATCGGCGACATCATCGCCGACGCGATGGACAAAGTCGGCAAGGACGGCACCATCACCGTAGAGGAAGCCAAATCGATCGAAACCACCCTCGACGTCGTCGAAGGCATGCAGTTCGACAAGGGCTACCTCTCCCCGTACTTCGTGACGAACGCGGAGTCGATGGAAGCCATCCTCGATAACGCCTACATCCTCATCCACGAGAAGAAGATCAGCAGCTTGAAGGACCTCCTCCCGCTGCTCGAGAAGGTAGCCAAGAGCGGCCGCCCCCTCATCATCATCGCGGAAGATGTCGAAGGCGAAGCGCTGGCGACCCTCGTCGTCAACAAGCTCCGTGGCACCTTGCAGATCGCCGCCGTCAAAGCCCCTGGCTTTGGTGACCGCCGCAAGGCCATCCTCGAAGACATCGCCATCCTCACCGGTGGCCGCAACATCACCGAAGACCTCGGCATCAAGCTCGAGAACGTCTCCATCGACGACCTCGGCCGTGCCAAGCGCGTCACCGTTGACAAGGAAAACACCACCATCGTCGAAGGTGAAGGCAAGCAGGCCGACATCCAGGGCCGCGTGAACCAGATCCGCCGCCAGATCGAAGAGACCACCTCCGACTACGACCGCGAGAAGCTCCAGGAGCGCCTCGCCAAGCTCGCCGGGGGCGTGGCCGTCATCAACGTCGGTGCCGCCACCGAGACCGAGATGAAGGAGAAGAAAGCCCGCGTCGAAGACGCCCTGCACGCCACCCGCGCCGCGGTGGAGGAAGGGATCGTCCCCGGCGGTGGCACCGCCCTCCTGCGTGCCCAGAAGGCCCTCGACAAGCTCGCGCTGGAAGGCGACGAGCAGATCGGCCTCGAGATCGTGCGCCGCGCCGTGGAAGCCCCGCTTCGCCAGCTCGCCAACAACGCGGGCCAGGAAGGTGCGCTCATCGTCCAGGAAGTCAAGAAGGGCAAAGCCAACACCGGCTACAACGTCGCCACCGGCGAGTACGTAGATCTCGTGAAGGCCGGCGTGGTGGACCCGACCAAGGTCACCCGCAGCGCCTTGCAGAACGCCGCCTCCATCTCCGGCCTGTTGCTGACGACCGAAGTCGTCGTCACCGACGCCCCGGAGAAAGACAAGCCCGCGCTCCCCGCCGGTGGCCCCGGCGGCATGGGCGGCATGGGCGGGATGGACTACTAAACCGCTAACGCGGGCTGTAGCCCAAACCTGACAGATTCGCCGGGCCCGGAAGTTCGCTTCCGGGCCCGGTTTTTTGTTGCAGGAAAACCCACCCGGGAGGCGATGATGCCACCCATGTTCCGCCCATTCCTAGCGCTCCTTCTTTTCCTTTCACTCCTCCTGCCCCTGCGGGCAGAAGAGCCCCCGGAGCTTTCCGCATTTGCGGAAGCCTACTGGGCCGCCATCCAAACCGGAGACGCCGAAAAGATCTACGCCCTCTACGACCCCGCCGTCTTCACCTCCATCTCCGCTCCGGAAGCCGACTTCCTAAAGACGTACTGGATGAAAGGGTACGCTGCCAACGCCCTCAACTCTGGGGATTTTCATGAAATCCGCACCAAAAAGCTCCTCGGAAATGACACCCCCTTCCCCGATTGGCGTTGGGCATCCAAACCAGAGTACCAGATCGAAATCGAGACCTTCCGCCGCGTTGCCGACGGCAGCGAAGGGCTAACGATGATTGCCGACTTGGTAATATCCAAGGAAGGGCGCTTCTACATCATCCGCCCCGTCCCGCCAGAGGCCATCCTGAAAAAAGCGATGCAACCCAAACCGTAAGGTCGGAAGGACTTGAGCATCCTTCCTGCCATTTTTGGCGCAAGAACAGACTGCACCTCAACGGATACTTCGGTTAGTCCGCCAACTCCCCGGCAGGCCGGTTGAGAGGCAGTCTTTCTCCATGATTTTAGTGGAAACATTGCCTTTCCATAACCAATCGTATAACGGTCACACCACCCCTCGTTATACCCATGAAGATACTCCTCATTCTTCCCCTTCTGCTTCTGTCCGTAACGGCTCATTGCGAGAAGCTTGTTCCCAGCATGGCGGACCCGGCTCTTGCCACCGCGCGGGAGGAAGCCTTCATCCCATGGTCTGAGCCGGAGCAATCGAGCACCTATTGGAAGGAGCTCTCCAAAAAGAATGTCCCCATCTACTATGAACGTAAGCATGGCAACCTGAGCCGAGATATCTACATCCCCAACCCGGGGATCGGGTATTGGGTCCTCGCAGGGCTTACGGAAGAGCAGCTTTTTAAAACACACAAAGAAAAGCTCAAAATCGGCGACACCCTCGTCAGCGCCTCCGTCTACACCGATGAAAACGGGCACAATATCTATTGGGCACTTTGGGCGCCCAAGGAGCGGGCCTATCTCCTAACAGATAAAATGAAAGAATTGGGGGTCACCCAAGCGCGGATTGAGTATTCACCCCTCGATAAGTTTGAGGCATGGACTCTTACACTCAAACCATTCTCCCCGGCCATCACATGGGGTTCGCTCGGCCTCAATGCCATCTTGATCCTGAGCCTTTTGGCAGTTTCACTCCGAAGAAAATCTTCTTCCCCGGGATTCTCCCCCAACGATGGCAACGGTTGAAGACTGGAGGAGCGGTTTTTGATTTCGTTCGCTAAAGCTTTCAGGGCACCATCCCCGGCTGCCCATGCATAGCCCCTTCCATTTCCCGCCCGAGTCGGTGGAGTACCGGCCCGAAGAATACCTGGACCCGATCCCCCTGCACGCCTTCTTCCCCAAACGGCCCGATGCCCCCCTGGAGGTAGACCTCGGGTGTGGGGATGGCACCTTCCTCACCGCGCTGGCGGCGCAACACCCGGAGCACAATTTCCTCGGGATCGAGCGGCTGCTCGGGCGCGTGCGCCGCTGCTGCCGCAAAGCCGCCCGCACGGGGTTGAGCAACGTGCGCCTGCTCCGCATCGAGAGCAGCTACGGCCTCCGCTACCTCCTCCCCCCCGGGTGCATCTCCGTCCTCCACATCCTTTTCCCGGACCCATGGCCCAAGCGCAGGCACGAGGGCAACCGGCTGATCCAGACCCCGTTTCTGGAGACGGCCCACCGCGCCCTCGCCCCCGGGGGCGAGCTGCACCTTGCCACAGATAACGCCCCCTACTTCGCGCAGATGGAGGCCGTCTGCCTCCCCTGCCCTCTCTTTACCCGGGTGGAGTGGACGCCGCCGCCCCACTTCCCGCAGACCGACTTCGAGCAGCACTACCGTGCCGAGGGCGTGCCCATCAACCGCCTACGGCTGAGGAAGGTGGAGCCGTCGTAGAACCCACGCGCATTCCATGCGCCATCAGCCCCGACATGCACGGTAACAGCCCCGCTCCGGTCTTGCCGCAATAGGCGTACCCCGCTGGCCTCCACGCCGGCGGCCCACGCCTCCTCCACCTGCTCCATGGGCGGAAAGTCTGCCCCGCCCGCGATGACCACCTGCGGAGCCACCGCCGAGAGGAACTCGGGCGTACCCGAAAGGTCATGGTTGTGTTTGCCTTTGATGAGGAGATCCGCCCGAACATCGGCCTCATTCTCCAGCAGCCACTGCTCGGTGAGGAACCCGGCATCGCTCATCAAAAGCGCGCGGAAACCAGCCCCCACCTCCAGCAGCAGGACGAGCGCCTTGTCATTCGCCGTGCGCAACTCGCGCCCCGAGGGCGGGTACAAAACGCGCACCACCACCCCGGGAGCCAGCGTCACCACATCCCCCCGCTGCACGATCGCCTTGCCCCGGCCCTGCCCGGCAAGCCACTGGTGGAGCCGCTTGCGCAGGGGCGAGCGGTCTTTGTACGCAGAGTCGAGCACCTCGCCCACGGGCATTTCCTCAACAAGCGCAACCGCCCCGCCAAGGTGCTTGGAGTCGCCATGGGTGAGGAAAAGCCCCTCCAGCCCGTTCACCCCCCGGCTGCGCAGGTAAGGGAGCACGCTCCAGCGCAAAGCCCCGGCGCTCCCGCAATCCACCAGCCAATCGGTCCGCGAGAGGCCGTCGCGCAGGCGGAGGTGGAGCGCCCCTCCCTCGCCAAGATCGAGCACCGTCAGCTCCACCGGCGGGCGGTGCAACGTTGGTGGCTCCATATAGAAGTGCGAACCCGGCACCGACGCCAGCAGCGAAAGCGAGCCGAGCAGCGCCTTGGTAAAGAGCCAATTGGCGTGGTTGAGCGTTATCGCAAGCCAGCTCCAGAAAGTCCCCGCCACCGCCGCGCCCAGCCCAAGCGCCAGCATGCACCACGCCAGCCCGCCCGCCACAAGGTTTGCTGGCACCGTAGAGGGCGAAAAGAGGTGGAAAAACCAGACCACCAACGGCAGCGAAGCCATCCACGCCACCACCGATACCGCCAACGCCCCGGAAGCAAGGTTCCACCCACGCGACCAGAGCGCCTGCCCCCGACTCCAGAGCACCCGGGGCAGAAACGGGTCCACCGCGCCCCGGCGCTCCAGCCATTCCTGCACCGGCCGCCCCCAAAGCAGAAGCGCCACCACCATCCAGAAAGAAAGCTGGAAGCCGATGCGGTAAAGCTGCCCCGGCTCCCAAACCAAAATCGCCACCGCCGCAAGCCCCAGCGCATTCCACGAAAGCGCGGGCCGCTCCAGCGCCATGCCCACGAGCACGGCAGAAGCCATCAGCGTCGCCCGCAGGCTGCTTGCCGTGAGCCCCGTTACAAAGCAGTACCCCCACAACACCGGCAGTGCGATCAGCGCCACCGCCCGGTGCGGCACGCACAAGATCCGCAGGAGCCCGGCCACCATCCCCGCCAGCATCGCCACGTTGAGCCCACTTACCGCAAAGAGGTGGAGCGTGCCCGTCTGGCGGAAAAGCTCCTGCGCATCGCCCAGCGAATCGCCCTGCACGCCGAGCACCATGCTTTGCATGATGCCGGTGGTCTGCGGGTCGTCCTCCAGCCCGAGCGCGATCGTCCGCGCCATCCACGCCCGCAGCCGCAGCGAGGTGGCAATAAGCGGGTTCCCTTCCCCATGGGCCACCACCCGCGCGTCTGCCGGGTAGGGAATCTGCACGATGCCATAGAGCCCCTCGCGCATCCGGTGGGCAGGGAGATCAAAGCCGCCGGGGTTGCGAGGGCGCCCAAAATTGCGCAGCGTGCCCGCTACCTCCACGCGGTCTCCATACGCCGGGAGCTCACCCGGCCAATGCAGGACCACGCGCGCGCGGGTAGCCACCCAGCCGGTGCCAAAATTCACCCGCTCCAGCCGGATCGGCAAGCGCGCCGAGCGCGGCTCGGCATCCACCACGCCCTCCACCTCCACGGGGCGCCCCTGCGCAGGCGTCTGCTCGGCAAGCCAGCGCGCCGGGTTACGCGCCTCGCGCAGGGCGCTCCAGAAGCAAAAGAGCGCCGCCAGCCCAAGCCAGAGCACCCACCGCCCGCGCCCACCCCGCCACGCGAGGTAGAGCGCGCCAAACGCCGCTGCTGCTGCCAGTGGCCATACCACCGGCGCGTGCGCACGCAGCGCATCTGCCGCCACGATGCCCGCCGCCGCGCAAAGCGCCGTCTCAAACAAAGGAGAGCGCGCTTTCACACAGGCGGGAGTAGATAAGGCCGAGCCTTACACCACCGAGAGCGCCTCCGGCCCGGCCAGCTCGATCTCCTCATACGGGTAGAGCGGGCGAGTCCGGTGGTCGTAGTGGAAGGTGGAGAGGTCTGCACTCGTCGTCCCCCGGGTGTTGACGCGGATGATCGTCTTGCAAATCTCCTCAAACGCGCCGAGCGGAGCATTCACCCCCTTGGCGACGATCACCCCCCACGTGTACGGATCTTCCCCGCAGTTATCGAAGAAGCGCGAGCTGCCGGTGCCCATCTTGCGGGAAGTCACCAGGGTGTAGAACTCCCCGCTGCGCAGCAACGCCGCAGGGCCCGTATTGTAATTCCCCTTGCCGCCGTGGCGCGGCTTCGGCTCGAAGTACGTCTCGGGGGGGATGCAGACCACCTCGCCCTCAAACTCCAGCGGAGTGCTTTGGAACTCCGGGTTGCTCCGCCCGCCAATGCTCAGCTTCACCGAGGCCCCCACCCCCGCCGCGATGGCCGCCTGCGCCGCCTCCGGGTCGAGCAGGGAGATGAAAGACTTCGTATCGCGCGCCGCGTAAAGCAGGTGGGCCAGCCAGGTGCCATCGCCTACGGAGCCGCCACCCACGTTGTCACCCATATCAAGGAGGAGCACCGGCTTCGGAGCCTCCAGCGCGAGGCGCACCGCTTCTTCCGGCGTGAGAAGATCGGGGGTGAACGACTCGCGCGCCTCCCAAAGCTCCCACCCGAGCTGGCGGGCCGTGCGCTCGGCGAGTGCTTCGTCGCCATCGGCCACCACTACGATGCCCGAGCCCATCTCCACAACGTCCGCATACGGGAAGCCGAGGACAATGGCGATGTCGAGAATACCCGGCGTCTTCGCCAGCTCCTCACACCGCTTCTTGAGCGCCAGCACCGGCCCTGATTCGGTGTGCTGCTTCTCGATGTTGATCACCATGGGCGGCGCGCAGTAGCGGGCCACCGGGCGGATCTCCCCCTTAAGCGTACGCACCATCAGCTCGCCGGCTTTAAGCCCACGCTGCCGCTGGTCCAAATGCGGGTTCGTCTGGTAAGGGAGCACCGCGTTGGCCGCCGCCATCATCTTGGCAGAGAGGTTCACATGCGGGTCGAGGGTGATGATGAGCGGGAGCTTCTCGCCCACCAGCTTGCGCAGCTCGGTGAGCCACCAGCCATCCATATCGCGCTCCACCTCGCTCACCCCCGCGCCGTGTGGAGCCACCAGCAAACCATCCAACGGCCCGGCAGCCTCCACCCCGGCTTTGATGTCGGCCCAAATCGCCTTGAGCGCCTCGTCAGCCACCTCCCCTGCCGGAGGAGCCCATGCAAAGAGGATCGGCACGACCTCCACGCCAGCTACTTGCAGCGTCTGGATGAAGCCGCTCATCTCGTGGTTACCGGCGGCGTAGCGTTCAATAATGGCCGCTCCCTTGAGGTAAAGACCGCCCTGGAATTTCTCCAACGGCGTCCCTACGGGGATAAATGTGTTTGATTCATGCGCAAAGGAAATGATCCCAACTCGTGGTGCACTCATAGTATGCCTTTAAGGGAAGGTAAACCGCCCCAAAATGTCAAACCGCAACCCATGCGGAATCTTGCTCTTCCAAGACGCTTTCGCCACACTGGGCGGCACATGAACGCTTTCTCTCTTCAGGGGCGCTCCGCGCTCGTCACCGGCTCCTCGCGCGGCATCGGCCACGCCATCGCCACCGCCCTGCGCGCCGCCGGAGCTGCCGTGGTAGACCACGGGCTGGACGACACCGCCCCCGCAGACCCCGCCCGCTACCTGCGGCACGACCTGCTCGCCACCGACGGCCCCGCCGCCCTGGTGGAAGCCGCCTTTGCCATCGACCCGGGGCTCGACCTGCTCATCTGCAACGCAGGCTCCTTCTTCGACACCGACTTCCTCGCCATGACCCCCGAGCGCTGGGAAAAAACGATGGCGCTCAACCTCCGCGCCCCGTACTTCGTCGTGCAGGCGTTTGCCGCGAAGCTCGCCGCCGCCGGGCGGCCCGGTGCGGTGGTGATGACCACCTCAACCAATGGCTTCCAGCCCGAGCTCAAATCGACCGCTTACGATGTCTCCAAAGGCGGCGCGGTGATGATGGTGCGCACCCTGGCGCTCAACCTTGCCGACCACGGCATCCGCGTCAACGGCATCGCCCCCGGCCTCATCCGCACCCCGCTCACGGGGTGGATCGACCGCGACGCCGCCAAGCGCGAGCATTATGAAAAGAAGATCGCCCTGGGCCGAGTGGGCGAGGTGGAAGATTGCGCACAAACGTGCGTCTACCTCTGCTCGGAAGCTGCCCGCTACATCACCGGGCAGATCGTCACGATCGATGGCGGCCTCACCCTCTCGCAGATCGGCAAGCAGTAGCAGTCCCCCCCGGCGTTGTTTGGCGAATTGTAGGCCGTCTCTGTGAGACGGCAGTCCAACCCCATGGCGTCTCGCAGAGACGCCACACCAGACCCCCCCCGACCGCCGCCGCGAGGAGGAAGGCTTGCGGCGGATCGGCCGGGGCGGCGCACCCGGCGTCTCAGAAGCAAAGAGCGCCGTGTAAAGATACGGAAAGCCCTCCAGCTTCTGGCGGTTGATCTTCATGCTGATGAAGCGCTCAATCGCCACCACGTGGTCGATATCCTCGGCGGCAAAGATGGTAAACGCATCGCCCTCGGCCTGTGCCCGGCCAGTGCGCCCGATGCGGTGCACATAATCCTCCGGGTGCTGCGGCACGTCGTAGTTGATGACGTGGGAGACCCCCGCCACGTCGATGCCGCGCGCGGCGATGTCGGTCGCCACCATCACCTCATACTTGCCGGATTTAAAGCCTTTGAGCGCCTCTTCGCGCTCCGTCTGCGAGCGGTTGGAGTGGAGCACCGCCACCGAATGCTTCGACCCGGTGAGCTTCGCGGCGATGGAGTCTGCCCCGATCTTCGTGCGCGTAAAGATCAGCACACTCTCGTAGTGCGTCTGCTCCAGCAGCGCTTCGAGGAGCTGGAACTTCTGGTCCTTCGCCACCGGGTAGAGCGCGTGCGTCACCGTCTCGGCGGGGGTGCGGCGCGCGCCGATCTCGATCATCTGCGGGTCGTTGAGCACCCATTTGGTGAACCCTTCGATCTCGGGGGGGATCGTGGCGGAAAAGAATAATGTCTGCCGCTCCTTGGGGCAGGCCTGGATGATGCGGCGCACCTGCGGGAGGAAGCCCATGTCGAGCATGCGGTCCACCTCGTCGAGCACGAGAATCTCGATCCCCGAGAGGTCCACATCCCGCTGCTCCATATGGTCGAGCAGGCGGCCCGGGGTGGCGACAATCGTATCCACCCCCTCTTTAAGCTCCTGCCGCTGCTTGCCATAGCCGACGCCGCCGTACATCAGGCCGGTGCGCAGATCCGTAAACCGGGAGAAAAGCTTGAACGCCTCGTCCACCTGCGCGGCCAGCTCGCGCGTTGGCTCCAGCACGAGGCAGCGCGGTTTCCCCGGCTTGTGCTGCCCCAAAAGGGTGAGGATCGGGAGGCCAAACGCGGCCGTCTTGCCCGTGCCCGTCTGGGCGGAGGCAATCAAGTCCCGACGCGAGAGCACCACGGGGATTCCCTTCTCCTGAATGGGGGAGGGCTCGACATACCCCATCGACTGGGCTCCGTGGATGATCGCATCGGACAGGCCGAATTCCAAAAATGACATGGCGAACTCATGGAGCAAACCGCCGCCATCCACAAGGGAAAATCTCGCACGCTCCTGTAAAGACCGGGCTTGAACCTCCCCCACCCCGGCCTATATACCCCAGAGATGCAGAGCGAGCTTTGGGGGATCGACCTTGGCGGCACGAAGATCGAAGGGGCCATCATCCCCACCCACGCGCCCGATACCACTCACCACCGCGAGCGCCTCCCCACCGGGGCGGCCAACGGTTACGAACACATTGTGCAACAGGTTGTCCGCGTTGTCGAAACGCTGGAGCGCCAGAGCGGCCAGGCGCGCCCCGCCCGCATCGGCATCGGCACCCCGGGCAACTGCAACCCGCAGGATGGCCTCCACTGGCACTCCAATACGCAGTGCCTCAATGGCCGCCCGTTTCGGGATGACCTCGCCGCCGCGCTGGGGGTGGAAGTCCTCCTCGCCAATGATGCCAACTGCCTCGCCCTTGCCGAAGCTCGCTTCGGAGCAGGCGCAGGGTACGAGAGCGTAATGGGCCTCATCCTCGGCACCGGCGTGGGCGGCGGGTTGGTCGTCGGCGGGCGGCTCGTAGAGGGCCGCCACGGCATCGCGGGCGAGTGGGGGCAGGTGGTTCTTGATCCGCAGGGCCCCCTCTCCAACTACGGCACCCGGGGCACGGTAGAGACTTACCTCGCCGGGCCCTCCTTGGAGCGCCACTACGCCGCGCTGGCCGGAGAAGCGCGCCCCCTGCGCGAGATCGCCACGCGCGCCGAGGCCGACCCCGCCGCTGCCGCCACGTTGGAGAACTTCGTGGCGCGGTTTGCCCAGAGCGTCTCGATCCTCATCAATCTCTTCGATCCCCACGCCATCGTCATCGGCGGCGGGGTGAGCAACCTCCCCCTCCTCTATACCCCGCGCATCCGCGAGGCGCTGGCTCCACACGTCTTCCAGAAGGGGTTTACCACCCCGATCCTTCCCGCCCGGCTGGGAGACAGCGCGGGCGTCTTCGGCGCGGCGCTCTTGGCACGGGAGTAAGCCATGAAGCTCCTCGTCGTCAGCCACTCGTGCGCCACGGCGGCCAACCAGCGCCTTTACGTCGAGCTGGAGGCGGCTCTGGGCGCACCGATCACCCTCGCCATCCCGGCCCAGTGGCGGGATGAATTTGGCAACCACCTTGATGAAGCCCCCTGCCCCGGCCTGCGAGGGCGGGTGCTTAAAGTGCCCGTGCTGGCCAATGGCAACATCATCTTCCACACCTACCGCAAAGCGTGGCGACGCTTCCTGCGTGAGGAGCGGTTTGATGCCATCTACCTCAACCACGAGCCGTACGCTCTGGCTACCGCGCAGCTCTGCTTTGCCGCAAGGGGGCTCCCTGCGGCGTTTGGCTTCTACTCGTGCCAAAATATCGCCAAGGCGTACCCTCCCCCCTTTCGCTGGCTGGAGGGGTACGTCTACCGGCGCAGCCGCTTTGCCTTCCCCATCACCCCTGCGGTGGCCGAGGTCTTGCGCGCCAAAGGGTTCCGGGGGGAGGCCACCGTCTGCCCCCTGCCGGTGGATCTCGCGCTTTGCCACCCGCGCGGAGAAGCGGCAGACCACGCCCTCCTCCCCCGGGCCGGGGGCGAGGCCGTGCTCGGCTATGTGGGCCGGCTCGTAGAGGCCAAGGGGCTGCGCACACTGGCCCGGGCGCTGGTGCAGGTGGCAGACCTCCCGTGGCGCTTTATCTTCATCGGCACCGGGCCGCTGGAGGCCGAGCTGCGCGCCCTCTTCCAACAAAGCGGCCTGCTGGGGCGCATCACTTTTGCCGGGTACACCCCGCATACCGAGACACCCCGCTACCTGAGCGCCATGGATGCCCTCATCCTCCCTTCGGAGACTCAGGCAAACTGGAAAGAGCAGTTTGGCCGCGTCATCCCCGAAGCCATGGCGTGCGGCACCGCCGTCATCGGCTCGGACTCGGGGGAGATCCCCACCCTCATCCGCCAGAGCGGCGGCGGCCTCATCTTCCCCGAGCGGGATGCCGCCGCGCTGGCCGCTGCCTTGCGCACGCTCCTTACCGACGCGCCACAGCGTGAGCACCTCGCCGCCCAAGGCGGGGCGTGGGTGCGCGAGCACCTCAGCCTCCAAAGCATCGCCGCCACCATGGCCGCCACGCTTGAGCGCGCTATCCGGTAGACCTTGGGGGCAAAGAGAGGTTAAGGTACCCGCAGCCATGCCGGACACCCTGCCCACTTTGCCTGCCACCCCTTCCGAGGGGGATAACGCCGAAATGCTGACCACCAATCGCAAGGCGCTCACCATCAACCTCGACCGCGCCCGCTACGGCACCTTTGCCGAAATCGGGGCCGGGCAGGAAGTCGTGCGCCACTTCTTCCGCGCCGGGGCCGCCTCCGCCACCGTCGCCAAGAGCATGTCGGCGTATGACATGAAGTTTTCCGACGACATTTACGGAAAATCGACCCGCTACGTCTCCCGCGACCGCCTTGAGCAAATGCTCAACAAAGAGTACGAGCTGCTCCTCGAGCGCCTCACCGAGATCCGGGGCGACCAGAGCGCCTTCTTCGCCTACGCCAACACCGTGGCCGCCAAGAGCTACAAGGGCAACTCCGAGTGCCATGGGTGGATGGGCGTGCGCTTCCAGAGCCAGCCGTGTACGAGCCCCAATGAGATCAGCATCCACGTGCGGATGCTCGATAAAGAGAACGTCCTCCAGCAGCAGGCGCTCGGCATCATCGGCGTGAACCTCATCTACGGCGCCTTCTATTATATGGACGACCCGGTGAAGCTCATCGCCTCCCTGCTCGACCAGCTCAATAATGACCGCATCGAGGTCGATATGATCCGCTTCTCCGGGCCGGACTTTGCCGCCGTCAACAACCGGCTCATGAGCCTCAAGCTCGTGGAGCTGGGGCTTACCAACGCCGTCATGTTCGGCACCGACGGCGAAGTCCTCCAGCCCTCCGAGGCTTTGCACCACAAGGCGATCCTCGTCGAGCGCGGCTCCTTCCGCCCCGTCACCCTCGTCAATGTGGATATGCTCAAGTGCGCCTGCGCGCAGTTCCTCCAGGAGCCCGACGTGAAGGAGAAAGAGATGGTCGTCCTCATGGAGATCACCATGAAGAACCTCCTCGCCGCCGGAGAGCTTGATACCGAAGACTTCCTCGCCCGGGTCGATACCCTCGCCGCCATTGGCAACAACGTCCTCATCTCCAACTACAGCGAGTACTACCGGCTCACCTCCTACTTCCGCCGGTACACGAAGGAGATGATCGGCGTTGTCATGGGCATCAACCACGTGTTGGAGCTCTTCAACGAAAAATATTACGAGAACCTTGAGGGCGGCATCCTTGAGTCCTTCGGGCGGCTCTTCCGCAACTCGGTGAAGCTCTACGTCTACCCGATGCGGCAGGATGTCTACACCCGCTACCTCTCGGGCTCCGAGAACAGCGACGTCTGCCTGCTCCCGCCCTCGCGCCATCCGTTCACCTCCAACGTGATGATCACCGCCAAAAACCTGCAAGTCTCCCCCCGGCTTCAGAACCTCTACCAGCACCTGCTGGAGAACCATTATCTGGAGTGCACCGTGGGGTTTGACGACGCCATCTCCGACATCTTCTCGCGGGATGAGCTGCACAAAATCCGCGAGCACGACCAAACGTGGGAAAAAATGGTCCCCACCCCCGTCGCCGAAATGATCAAAGAGCGCAACCTCTTCGGCTACAAGAAGGCTTGAAGCCCCCACCCCATTGCCGCTAGAATCAGTCCTTTTCCGCAAAAATTTACCATGAGTGATACCACCGCCGCCGCCACCCAGCTCGACCAGCTTAAAGCCTTCACCACCGTCGTCGCCGACACGGGGGATTTCGAGTCCATCCGCGCGTATCACCCGCAGGACGCCACCACCAACCCGAGCCTCATCCTCGCCGCCTCGCAGAAGCCCGAGTACCGCTACCTGATCGACAACGCCATCGCCGCCCGCAAAGGCTCCGGCCTCACCGGCACCGCGCAGGTGGATGATGTGATCGACCACGTCCTCGTCGCCTTCGGCCAGGAGATCCTCAAAATCGTCCCCGGCCGCGTCTCCACCGAGACCGACGCCCGCCTCTCTTTTGATACCGAGGGCACCATCGCCAAAGCGCGCCAGCTCATCGGCATCTACGAAGCCGCCGGCACCTCCCGCGAGCGCGTCCTCATCAAGATCGCCTCCACGTGGGAAGGCATCAAAGCTGCCGAAGTGCTGGAGAAAGAGGGCATCCGCTGCAACCTCACCCTCCTCTTCTCCCTCCCGCAGGCCGTGGCGTGCGCCGAGGCCAAGGTGCAGCTCATCTCCCCCTTTGTGGGCCGCATTTACGATTGGTTTAAAGCTGCCAACCAGCGCGAATACACCGGCGCGGAAGACCCCGGCGTCCTCTCCGTCACGCAGATTTACAACTACTACAAAAAGTTCGGCTACAAGACCGAAGTCATGGGCGCGAGCTTCCGCAACACCGGGCAGATCATCGAGCTGGCCGGATCGGATCTGCTGACCATCAGCCCCGACCTCCTCGCCAAGCTGGCCGCCTCCACCGAGCCGCTCACCCGCAAGCTCGACCCGGCCGTCGCCGCTGCTTCGGACATTGAGAAGCTCGCGCTGGATGAGAAGACCTTCCGCTACCTCTTCAACGAAGACGCCATGGCGACCGAGAAGACGGCAGAAGGCATCCGCAAATTCGCCGCCGACATCGTCAAGCTCGAGAAATTCATCGCCGGGCTGCTGTAAAAGCCGTCCACGATGCCTACCGCCTGCCGCATCTACCTCGTCCGCCACGGAGCCACCCCGCTCCTGGCGGAAGACCGGTTTGCCGGGGCCGTAAACGTCCCCCTCTCCGACGAAGGGCGCCAGCAGGCGCGTGCACTTGGCCAGCGCCTGCGGGCCGAGCCGCTGGCCGCCGTCTACGCCTCCCCGCTCGACCGCACCCTGGAGACGGCGCGCCTCATCGCCGAGCCACACGGCCTCCCCGTGCAGCCGCGCGATGGCCTGCGCGAGATCGCCCATGGCCGGTGGGAGGGGCTCACGCGGCGCGAGGTGGATACCCGCTTCCCCGGAGAAGCCGCCGCGTGGGAGGAGGACCCCTACAGCTTCGCCCCCGAGGGGGGCGAGAGCGGCCTTGCCGTCACCGCCCGGGCGCTTCCCGAGCTGCTCGCCATCGTCCGTGCCCACGCGGGCGAGCGGGTGCTCGTCGTCTCGCACAAAGCCACCATCCGCCTGCTCCTGAGCTCCCTGCTTGGCTTTGACCCCCGCCGCTACCGCGACAACCTCGACCAAAGCCCCGCCGCGCTCAATATCGTCGACTTCAAAGACCCCGTGCGCGCGCGGCTCACCCTCTTTAACGACACCGCCCACTACGCAGGCAACGGCCTACCGCCCATCCCGCAGGCGCGCCTCTCGGCGTGGTTCCAGAAGCCCGCGAATGGATGAAGCGCTCCTCCGCTTCCTAAAGCAGCTTGAGGAGGACCAGCCCGACTTCATGTTTCTCGGTGGGGTAACGATCCACACCCGCACCGCCTTGGGCGACACTCCGCTACACGTCGCCGTAATCCGGGGGGAGTTCCCCATCGTCCAGCTCCTGCTGCAAGCCGGAGCCGAGGCCGACCTCCCCGGAGAGCACGGCTACACCCCGCTGCACGAAGCGGTGAGCCGCCAGCAAGTCGAGATCGCCCGCCTCCTCATCGGCCACGGAGCCCAAGCCACCCGCGCAAACGCCTTTGGCGAAACCCCACGCCAGATCGCCCAACGCGAAGGCCAGACGGAAGCCTTCGCCTTTTTGTGGGAGTGAAGACGCACATGGGATCACTGTAAGCCGTCTCGGTGAGACGGCAGCCTAACCCCATGGCGTCTCACAGAGACGCCCTACAATTCCACGCGACGGCGCGTGCGGGCAATTTGTAGGCCAACCCCGTGGCGTCTCACCGAGACGCCCTGACTCCCCCGCCTATGCCTTAAGCTCCGGCACGGCCACCCATGCGCGCTTGGCCCAAGACTCCAGCCCCAGCTCGGCGAGCTGTACGCCTTTGGCTCCTTCGAGCAGGTTCCAGCGGAACGGCTCATCCAACACCACGTGGCGCAGGAATAGCTCCCACTGGATCTTGAAGGCGTTATCGAAGAGCTGGTAATCGGGCACGCGGTTCCACCCCTGCGCGAAATCGACCGGGCTATCAATATCCGGGTTCCAGACGCAGCGCGGCGTCGCGCTGGCGTGCTGGGCGATGCAATCGCGCAGCCCCGCGACGGCGCTCCCCTTGGTGCCATCGACCTGCAACGTCAAGAGATCATCCCGCCGCACGCGCACGGTCCACGAGCTGTTGAAGTTGGCGATGACGCCGTTCTCCAGCTCGAAGGTGGCATACGCGGCGTCATCCGCCGTGCAACGGTAGGGGCGGCCCTGCTCGTCGAGCCGCTCTTTGATGTGCGTGGCCCCGAGGCACGAGACGCTCTGCACATTGCCAAAGAGGTTGTCGATCACGTAGCGCCAGTGGCAAAGCATATCGACGATGATGCCACCGTCATCTTCCTTCCGGTAGTTCCACGAAGGGCGCTGGGGCGTCACGGTGTCGCCCTCGAAGACCCAGTAGCCAAACTCACCGCGCACGCTCAGGATCTCGCCAAAGAAGCCGCTATCGATGAGCGTTTTGAGCTTCACCAGCCCCGGCAGCCAGAGCTTGTCCTGCACCACGCCGTGCTTGATGCCCGCCTTCTGCGCCACTTCATAAAGCTCGTAAGCGGCCTCGGTGGAGACGGCCGTCGGCTTCTCGCAGTAGACATGCTTGCCAGCGGCGATGGCGCGCTTCACCGCATCGGCCCGGCGGCCCGTGGTCTGCGCGTCGAAGTAGATGAGGTTGTGCGGGTCGGCCAGAGCGGCATCGAGGTCGCAGGTGTACCGGATCCCCTCGCCCATCGCGGCGAGGGCGCGCAGCTTGGCTTCATTGCGCCCGACAAGGATCGGCTCGGGAAGGATCACCTCACCTTCATTGATGCGTACGCCCCCTTGCTTGATAATGGCGAGGATCGAGCGGATGAAGTGCTGGTTGGTCCCCATGCGGCCAGTGACGCCGTTTAGGATGACCCCGATTTTGTGAATTTTAGTGCTCATAAAGTAGTGGTACTAAGGCGCGTCAGTACATTGAGGGGCCGCGCCTTCGGGAAGCGGCGGGACATCAATTCCCGCTTTGGGGAGCGTCCCATCCAGCTCCTGCCGCCAGTGGGCGACATCGCCCGCCGGGCCGTAGGTGTAGATCATCTTCACGGGGGTTTCGCCCACGTTGGTAAGCTGGTGAAAGACGCCCGAGGGGATGTAAACCGCCTGCCCGCCGGTAAGGATACGGCGCTCCGTCCCGAGGCACATCTCCGCCGTCCCTTCGAGGATGAAGTAGACCTCCTCCTGCTCCTGGTTATGCCACGGCACCTGCCCGCCATTCGGCTCGAGAATGACGAGGCCGGTGGCAAAGTGGCTCGCCTGGATCGGGGCCGCCCCGCCGACGAGGTTGCGAGTCCACCGGCGCGCGGGGAAGCGGCGGCCTTCGAGAGTATTGAGGTCGGTGATCGTCATGGCTTGCCAAAGAAGGTGAGGTACGGAGCCGAGGTGGCTTCGCGCTGGAGGTAGAGCGCCAGCTCGCGCAGGTGGTAGTCTCCCCAGAGGCTCGATTCGCCACACGGCACTTTGCGCCCGGGGGGAGTGTGGTCCCACCCGTTGGGGCGGTGGTAGATGCTGTGGAGCAAGAGGCCTTGGTGCTCCGGGTCGGTGGAGAGGTATGGCTCGGAAAAGAGCGTCCGCGCGATGGTCAGCCCCGCCTGCCGGTAGCGCGCGGCGTCGGCATCGTTGCGCCGGCCAAGGTAGCGCCCCAGCCGCAGGAAGCCCTGCGCGGCGATTGCGGCGGCCGAGCTATCGACCGGCTCGTAGTCGTTAAACGGGTCCGCCGGGCGGTCGCGGTAGTCTCCCAGCTTGTGGAGCAGCGGGGCCCCGGTGTCCCAGTAGGGGATGCCGTCGGCAGGCGTTTCCGCAAGGTAGTGGTCGCAAACAGCCCGAGCGGTTTTGAGAAAGGCAGCCTCGATTTCGGCGCGCCCGCCAAACGGCTCCAGCTCGGCGTCATCCAGCGTTTCAAGAAACTCCAGCTCCTCCGGATACCCTGCGATGAGCCACGCCTGCCCGCGCGTCCACGTGGTAAAGGGGGAGTAGCCTTGCTGCGAGTTGGGGCAGCGGTAGCGGCCATCGTTTAGGTTAAAGACGCTCTCGTGCGCGGTGCGGCCGCGTTCGTCATAGGCATCGCGCCCTTCGCCATACCAAACGGCGTACTGGCTGGTCGCGCGGGCGTGGTCGATGAGCCGCCCGAGCAGGGAGATGCGCTCATCGTTCTCCCCCATAAGCACGTGCCCGAGCCGGTGCCCCACGGCAAGCGAGCGGAGCGAGCGCATCGTATCGGCAAAGAGGGAGTGCGGCCCGTTAAAGGAGTAGATATAGCCGCCGCCCCCGGCGATCTTTGTCCACCGGGCGGCCTGCACCGCGCCGGAGACTTTGAGGGCGAGGTCGTAAAACTCGCGCTCCCCCTCGTCAGCATGGATGCGCCCTTCCTGCAAAAGACGGCGCAAGTTGCCATAGGTGGAGACGTTGTTGAACCCATGGTCGTGCACGCCCACGTGGCTGAGGTGGTGCGCCATGCGGTGGAAGGTCTTCCAGCGGCCCATTTCGAGGAAGCTCTCCTCGCCCGTGGCGTCAAACTGCAAAATGGCCGAGCCGTAGACGAACCCTTGGGTCCACTCCGTCCACCCGCGCGCGGTGTAGCGCCCCTGCACGGTGAAGACCGGAGTGGCGCACCCGGGGGAGTCGCCTTTGTCGATGGAGAGAATCTTGGGGGCCGAAGCCTCCCAAACCCGCACAATGGCAGCAGAGAGGTCCGCAGGGCGGAGGTTGGAGTCGATCTGGATCATGAAGTTTAGAGCCGGTGGAGGTGGAAGCCGCCGTCGATATTGAAGACCTGCCCCGTGGAGTACGGGAACGCGCCGGAAGCAATGGCGACCACGCATTTGCCAACATCCGAAGGCTCGCCCCAGCGGTTGATCGGGGTGAGGCCCTCGGCAAACAGGCGGTCGTACTTCTCTTTCACAGGCCCCGTCATATCCGTGGCGATGATGCCGGGCTGGATCTCGAAGACCCCCACGCCTTCGCCCCCGAGCCGGGCGGCAAAGAGCTTCGTCATCATCGAAAGCCCGGCCTTGGCGATACAGTAGTCTCCCCGGTTTACCGAGGCGGTGAAGGAGGAGATGCTCGTCACAGTCACAATGGCCCGCGGGGCGCCGGGCAGCGGGGCGCTCTCCAACATCAGCAAGGCCGCCTGCTGCGTGAGGAAGTAGGGGCCTTTGAGGTTGACGGAGATGAGCCTTTCAAAGCTGGCCTCGCCTGCTTCCAGCAAGTCGGCCCGCACATCTGGCGCCACCCCGGCGTTGTTGACGAGCAAGTCCAGCCGCCCGAAGCGCTCCCGCAGGAAAGTGAGCATCCGAGCCCGGTCCTCCGCCCGCGAAACATCACCCTGCACGGTCTCCACGGCCACCGTGCCGCCCGAGGCTTCTTCGCAAAGCGCCTTGCACTCGCGCGCGGCGGCTTCGTTGCCCGCGTAGTTGATGAGCAGATCGTGCGTGGCAGCGCGCGCCAGCTCGATGGCTACCCCCCGGCCAATGCCACGGGAGGAACCGGTGATAAATGCCACGGGGTTCATTGCCCCAAAGCATGCCGCACTCCCGCTCTCCCCCGCTAGCACAGGGAGGGCTTTTAGTAGCACAAAATCACCAGGGGATACGTTGATTAAATGAAGCCAGACGAAAGCGCAGGCAGTTTTCGTGGATTTTTGAGACGGTTTTCCGCAACCTCTCTGGAGAGAGGTGAGGAAAAACCGGCTCGAAAAGACACAAAAATGGCCAGCTTGCGGATGAGCTTGCTTTAATCAGTGTGTCCCAGAAGAAATGGAGTTGCATTTGGCTCCGGCATATTGGGAGATGGTCTATTCTTGAACAAGGTTGTGAACATCGAAACGGCTCCCCTCTCCCCGCCACCCGCTCCGCCACCCGCTCCGCCGCCCCCCGCCCCGTCCTCCCGGCGGTTGCAGGCCATCCTGCTCTGCGGTACCTGGCTCATCGCGGCATGGATGCTCTTTGCCCAGCTCGGGTACTACGCGCTGTGGGATGACGAAGCCTTTGGCGCGCTCGCCGCAACCAGCATCCTGGCCACGGGCGATACGAAGGCGCAAATCGGCCACAACCTTCTGGCCTACCGCAATGGTCTGGTACTCCACAACTTGCGCATGGAGGGGGAGGCCCCATTTGTCCCCTACCTTGTGGCTCCGTTTCTGGCTGTCTTCGGGCAGACGGCCTTTGCCGCGCGGCTGCCACTGGCGTTGCTGAGTTTTGGTACGGTGACCCTGATGCTCTGGTGGGTCTGGCAGCTTCGGGTGCGGGTGGTCACGGTGGCGATCTTCTGCATCGCCCTGCTGGGCAATACTTCGCTTTTCCTCTACGCGCGCAATAGCCGCTACTACGCAGTGTCGATGGCGTGCTTTACGCTCGCCGCGTGGCTCCACCTCCACCGGCGGGGGCGCTGGTGGGAGCCTTGGGCCATGGGAGCCACGGGCGCGGTGTTGATGCTCTCCAACTACACCCTCTTTATCTGCCTCTGCGCCTGCCTGCTGATTGATATGCTCTTTTGGGAACACCGCCACCGCCCCTACACCCTGCGGGATCTGGTGCAGGCAGGGGTGCTGCCACTCCTCTCCGGGTTGGCCATCCTTGCGTGGTGGAACCCACTGCGCACCGGCATCGGCGAGCGGCTGGTGGTGGATACTTATCTCCAGAAGCTCACGCTTTTCGGTTGGCACTGGCGGGATATGGACCGCTCGGAGATGCTGGTGGGGCCGTTGCTCGCCATCACCCTCGTCCTCGCTTGCCTGCCCCGCTTCCGATGGTTGCGCCGGGGGGTGGTGGCCACACTGGTCTACGCGGTAGTGTTCACCATGCTCTCGATTCAGACGGTTTCGGATACCACTACCTCCGACATCCGCTACTTTGCGGCGTTGCTGCCGCTATTCATCGCGCTGCAGACGTTCACGCTGGCCGCAGCCCCCTCCTGCAAAGGGTGGCAACAGGCCACTCTTCTGGCGCTCGCGGTGGGGTTGTTTTTTACCAATTTCGCCCAGGGCATCGGCTGGCCGTTGAAGATCCTTCGCTCCACCCCCCTGGCGTTTGCCCGGGAAGTGCAAGGCAACTATCTGGAGCCATACACCTTCATGGCAACATGGGTGAATACCTTCGTCAAAGAAGGCCAGACCGTGCTCGTCCAGCCGATGTACATGACCTACCCGCTCATGTACCACGCGCCCAAGGCGATCTACGCTTGGCAACTCACCGCTGAAAAACAAGCCCAACACCCGGAGCTGGCCCCCATCCATTTCGCAACCAAAGTACCGCCAGATTATCTAATCGTGAGCGGAGAGATCGCCCCGCAATTGATGCCGCAGTTCGAAGCATGGGGCGAGGCGTCTTACCGGCTCAAGACCATCCTCCCCGTCTACTGGCGGGACCACTACCGCCCCGAGATCTTGTGGCACTCGTTCGCCCCCATCCCCTTGGAAAATCCCGCCCAACAGGGCATCCTTATCTTTGAACGGGTGACGAAGCCGCCCCACCTTCTCCGGCGGCCGGATTGAGTGGCGCTTGGTTTGCCTTGAGCCACCCCGGCCCGGGCAGGAAGAGATCGCTCTGGCGGCCATTCTTATCCTCCACAATGACGCGCCCCTCCCCCTTGGGGAGCCGCATCTGTGTGCCGCTGCCATCCAGCCGGACGATAAGGACCGCCTGCCTCCCATTTCCGGGCGGGTAGGTACCCGGCGTGCCCGGAGCAAAGCCATCTGCCAAGATCGGGAAGGTGCGCTCGCTCTTCTCCGTAAGGGCTGGCACATAGGCCCAGTGGTTTTGCCCCGCCGCCAACGGGGGCGCGGCGTCTCCCTCCTTCGGCTCTTGCGGAGACCACGCCGAACCCGGGATGTAAAAGGGCAGCTTGCTATGCATGTAAGTCGGCAGAAGCTGCGAGTACGCCTCGTTGGCATTGGCAAACGGCGCACCATCGGCCCGACGGTGGGGGAAGCGGCCATTGTGGTCATCTGCATAGAAGCGCAGCCCGAGGTAAACTTCCTTCGCCCGCGCCAGCGCCAGCGTTTCGCCGCGGGTGTTGCGCGTGAGCGGGATGACGAACACCGTGAGCACCGCGATGATCGCGAAGAAAATAACGATCTCTTTGCGCGTGACGCCGCTTTGCCCCCGGCTCTCAAAATGCTTCATCCCCCCATACTGTAGCCCCCTTCTGTACGGAGGCGAGCCTTCAATCCCCCGGAGGGCCCGCCGGGTTCAGCGGAGCCTGCTCCGGCGTCAGCCACCCCGCGGCGATCTCGAAAAGAGGCTGTTTATCTCCCGAGGCCGTCGTGCGGAACAGCCGCCAATCCTCATCGGGCCTCTCGATCTTACCCGAGCCATCGCGCCTTACCACGATGATGCCCCTGTCCTCCCGCGCGCGGGAAAAGAGCCCCGCCCGATATACTCCGGGGCGACCGGGGGCGAAGCCGTCTGCTAGCAAGGGGAGATTGGGGTCGGATTCTATCGTCAAATGGGGGATGTAAGCCCAGTGATTTTGCCCCACGACTAACGGCGTTACATCCGCCTCGTGCCGAGGCGGGTCTCCCGGCGTCCAGATCGAGCCCTTAACGAAAAAGGGCGCTTTACCCTCCGTAAAATACTCAAGCAACTGGCTCAACGCCTCATTGGCATTTGCCCCCTCGCTCCGCTGTGGCGATGGGAAGCGGCCATTGTGGTCAGACGCATACTTCGCACATGCGAGATAGACATCCTTCGCCTTGCTAAAAGCGCGCACTAGTTCCGCGCGGCGAACCTCCTTTCCCGGCAGCAACAACAGCTCCACGACAAACAACCCAATCACCACCCACACCCCCACCCGTAGGAGGAGCGGAAGCCATCCGCCTCCATTTTGTGTTTTCATCACCTCCGCGAGGATAGCAGATCACCCCCGCAAAACACAAAAAAATTGCCGACGCCAAGGCGCGCGGTTTATGTCAGAGTACATCCCTGCTATGGCGACTTCGTTTGAATACCACGACCCCTTCCCCCTCGGCAAAGACGAGAGCGAGTATTACCTCCTCTCGCGCGACCACGTTTCCTGTGCAGAGTTTGAGGGGCGCGAGATCCTCAAAGTCGCCCCCGAAGGGCTCACCGCGCTGGCCCGGCAGGCATTTCATGATTGCTCCTTCCACCTGAGGCCCGCGCATCTGGCCCAGGTCGCCGCGATTCTCGATGACCCCGAGGCGAGCGATAACGACCAGTACGTGGCGCTCACCCTCCTGCGCAACGCCGAGGTGGCGGCCAAGGGTGTCCTCCCCTTTTGTCAGGATACGGGCACGGCCACCGTGGTCGGCAAAAAGGGGCAGCAAGTCTGGACTGGCGGGGGAGACGATGCCGCAGCCCTCTCTCGCGGCATCTACGAATGCTACGCGGAGGAAAACCTGCGCTACTCGCAAACCGCCGCCCTCTCCATGTACGAGGAGAAAAACACCGGCAACAACCTCCCCGCGCAGATCGACCTCTACGCCACCCCGGGGGCGGACTACAAATTCCTCTTCGTCGCCAAAGGCGGCGGCTCGGCCAACAAGACGTACCTTTTTCAGGAAACCAAAGCGCTGCTCAACCCCAAGAGCCTCGTCGCCTTCTTGGTCGATAAAATGAAGAGCCTCGGCACGGCGGCCTGCCCACCGTACCACATCGCCTTTGTCATCGGCGGCACGAGCGCGGAGACCTGCCTCAAGACCGTGAAGCTCGCCTCCACCAAGTACCTCGATGCGCTCCCCACCGAGGGGAACCCCCACGGGCAAGCCTTTCGCGATGTGGCGCTGGAGGCCGAGGTGCTCCGGCAGGCGCAGGAGCTGGGCATCGGTGCGCAGTTTGGCGGCAAGTACTTCGCGCTCGATGTCCGCATCGTCCGCCTCCCCCGGCATGGGGCTTCCTGCCCGGTGGGAATGGGCGTCTCCTGCTCTGCGGACCGCAATATCAAGGCCAAGATCAACCGCGAAGGGATCTGGCTGGAGAAGCTGGAGAGCAACCCGGGCCGCTTCATCCCCGAGCGCTACCGGAAGGCGGAGGAGGGCAACGTCGTCGCCGTGGATTTGAACCGGCCGATGGAAGAGATCCGCGCCGACCTCTCCCGCTACCCGGTGGCCACGCGCCTCTCGCTCACCGGCACGATCGTCGTCGCGCGCGACATCGCCCATGCGAAGCTCAAAGAGCGGATCGACGCGGGCAACGGCCTGCCGCAATACCTTAAAGACCACCCCGTCTACTACGCAGGCCCGGCCAAAACACCGGAGGGGATGCCCTCGGGCTCCTTCGGCCCCACCACCGCAGGGCGGATGGATAGCTATGTGGACCTCCTGCAATCCCACGGCGGCTCGATGATCATGATCGCCAAGGGCAACCGCAGCCAGCAGGTGACGGACGCCTGCGCGAAGTACGGCGGCTTCTACCTCGGCTCCATCGGCGGCCCGGCCGCCATCCTCGCCCAAAACAACATCCGCAAGGTAGAGGTGGTCGAGTACCCCGAGCTGGGGATGGAGGCGATCTGGAAGATCGAAGTACGGGACTTCCCCGCCTTCATCCTCGTGGATGACAAGGGGAACGACTTCTTCCAACAGATCGGTAAGGGCGGCTGCGTAAAGTGCGCCCCGACGAAGTAGCTACTTCCTGCTCCGCGGCCCCGCCTTGCCTTTGGCGGCGGGGCGCTTGCGCGGTTCGATCTTCTCCAGGCCGGTGCCGCTCTTGAGCTCGGCGATCTGGTCGCGCAGGAGGGCGGCGCGCTCGTACTCCAGGTTCCCGGCGGCCTGCATCATCTCGCTCTCCAGCTCGTGGAGCAGCTCGGAGAGATCAAACGCAGCCCCTTCCTGCCGGGCCACCTGCTCCTCGACCTTGCGGCCTCGCAGGATGGTGTGCAGGCTCTCCTGCACCGCGCGCTGCACGCTGCGGGGGGTAATGCCGTGCTTCTCATTGTACGCCATCTGCCGGGCGCGGCGGTACTCCGTCACAGCGAGGAGCTTCTCCATGCTCTTGGTCACGATATCGGCAAAGAGGTAGACTTCGCCATTCACGTGCCGCGCGGCGCGCCCCGCCGTCTGGATGAGCGAGGTCTGCGAACGCAGGTACCCTTCCTTGTCCGCATCGAGGATACAAACGAGCGAGACCTCCGGCAGATCGAGCCCTTCACGCAGGAGGTTGATGCCGACGAGAATATCGAACTCCGCCGCCCGCAGCGCTCGCAGGATCTCCACGCGCTCGATGGTATCAATATCCGAATGCAGGTAGCGGACTTTGAGGCCGACTTCGCGAAGGTAGTCCGTCAGATCCTCCGCCGTGCGTTTGGTGAGCGTGGTAACGAGCACGCGCTCGCCCGCCTCGATCCGTTTGCGGCATTGCTCGATCGTCTCATCAATCTGCGCCTTGAGCGGGCGGATGGTGATCTGCGGATCGAGCAACCCGGTGGGGCGGATGATCTGCTCGACCACGAGCCGCGCTCCGGGGGTCGTCACATCAAACGCTTCGGGCGGCTGGTCTGTCCGCGAAAGGCGCAGCGGCGTGGGGGGCTCGCCCGGCGCGGGCTTGGGGAAGAAGTCCGAGTTGCCAACAACGGAGTTGCGCAGCTCAAACTCCGCCGGGGTGGCCGAGACGTAGAGAAGCTGGTTGGTCATCTCCATGAACTCGGGGAAGCGCAACGGCCGGTTATCCATGGCGCTCGGGAGGCGGAAGCCGTACTCCACCAGCACATTTTTGCGCGAGCGGTCGCCCTCGTACATCCCCCCCACTTGCGGCACGGTGGCGTGCGATTCATCAATAACGCAGAGAAAATCGCGCGGAAAAAAGTCGAGCAACGTAAAGGGGCGCGAGCCCGGAGGCCGCCCGGAGAGGTGGCGCGAGTAGTTCTCAATCCCCGAGCAGAAGCCCATTTCCTGCATCATCTCCATATCAAACTCCGTGCGCATTTTAATGCGCTGCGCCTCCAGGAGCTTCCCCTGCCCTTCAAACCATGCCACCCGCTCGTCCAGCTCCTCGCGGATGGTGCGCAAGGCTCGCTGGAGCTTGTCGTGGGGCGTTACAAACTGCTTGGCCGGGTAAAGGGCGAGGTTGGTGTGCTGGAGGGAGACGTGGCCGGTGAGCGGGTCAAACGTCGAAAGGCGGTCCACCTCGTCGCCGAAGAACTCGATGCGCACGGCCTCTTCATCCGCGCTGGCGGGGTAAACCTCCACCACATCGCCCCGCACGCGGAATTTGCCCCGGGTAAAGGCGATGTCGTTACGCTCGTAGAGCATATCGACCAGCTTGGTAAGCACCGCCTCGCGGGAAATCGGCTGCCCCACTTTAAGCGTGAGCAACATGTTGAGGTAATCTTCCGGTGAGCCCAAGCCGTAGATGCACGAGACAGAGGCGATGACGATGACATCGCGCCGCGAAAGGAGCGAAGAAGTGGTGGAAAGCCGCAGCCGCTCGATCTCTTCGTTGATCGACGAATCCTTCTCGATATACGTGTCAGTACGCGGGATATACGCCTCGGGCTGGTAATAATCGAAGTAGCTGACGAAGTACTCGACCGCGTTATTGGGGAAGAATTGCTTGAACTCGCTATAAAGCTGCGCCGCCAGCGTCTTGTTGTGCGCGATGACGAGCGTGGGCCGCTCGACCTCGGCGATGACGTTGGAGACGGTGAACGTCTTGCCCGAGCCGGTGACGCCCAGCAACGTCTGGTGGCGGTTCCCGGCCACGACAGAGCGCGCCAGCTTGGCGATAGCCTGCTCCTGGTCGCCCATGGGGCGGTAGGTGGAGGCAAGTTCAAACGGCATAGCAGGCCACGGTAGCGCGGTTTACCCCGCGTGTCGAACTCCCTCGGGAGACTATGCGCTTCCTTCCAGCCCGGGCTCGGCATCCGGGGGGAGCTCCCACTCCGGCTCTTCCTCGCGCGTGGGGACCCATGCCGGGGCGGCAAGCGGGTGCGTGGGAAGCGGCACTTCACGCCACCCCACATCGTCCAAAAACAAGGTGCGCCGGTGCAGCTTCACAAAGACACGCGCCAGCGGGCGTACCGGGGCGATAGGGATGCGCACCTCGGCGATGCGCCCCTTGATGCGCACGCTCGCCCAGCGCAAGGGCGCGCCGGTGCCGGCGTCGCGCAGGCGGGCTTTGTGCGTGCTCAAGGGGAGGCGCAGGCGCCACCGGTGGTTTGCCCCGGAGGCGGTTTCCACGGCGATGAAGAGCGATGTCCCCGCCCAGCGCCGGTGCGGGAGGGTGATCTGGAGCGCCAACGCGCCGTTGGCGACCATCGCTTGCGGCACCCGGTGCCCGGGGAAGGTGGGCTCGGCGGGTACGGGCTCGTAGTACGCCTCCACGGGGCGGGCATAGGCGACGAAGCGCTTGCGGCTCAGGACCATCTGCGTCTCGTGGCAGAGGATGGCCTCGCGCTTGCGCAGGCGGTCTTCCTCGGGCAGCACGATCTCCACGCGGCCGGGCACGCGGTCCGGCCTGCGGCAGTGGACGAGGAAGTGGAGCTGCCGCACGCCAGAGAGGCCCGCCCGCTCCAGCGCCGTCTGGAAAAGGATATAGAGGGCGTTATGGTCGGGGTGCAGATCGTGGGGCGAAGGGAGGACGACGAGCGTCGGCTGCCAGCCGCGAAGCTCGGCGGCAAGCTGCTCTACCGTGGCTTCGTCTGCCTTGAGCAAGCGCGGGGTCATCCCCTGGTCGGGGAAGCCGAAAAAGTGGGCGGCATCATCCGGCAGCCCAAGGCGGCGCACGGCGGCAGTGGCTTCCTGCCGCCGGGTGCTCCCCCAGCGGCGGCGTTCTTCCCCACCGATGCGCCAACGCTTTTCCACCCAGCGCTGGGGCCACGGGTTGTTATCCCCATCGGTCGCGAAGACCACGCGCACGGCGGCTCCGGCGCGGATGGCGCGCAAGATCAACCCCCCGGTGGCGAGCGATTCATCATCCGGGTGCGGGGCGACGACAAAGATGCGGTCTTGGCTGGTAAAGGAGAGGCTCATGCAGGGAAAAGAAAGTTATCCACCGTCCCGGTCTTTCTTGCGCTTCTTTTTAACGAACGGGTTGGTGGGGATTTTCTTTTTCTTCTTTTTGCCGTTTGCGACCTTCGGCGGAATATTATACGGGGTGTGCCCGGTTTCAACCGCCTGCGCCCAGACGGCGGCCATCGGCCCGGTGGCCCCGGTGACAAAGGTGTGCTCGCCCGCGTCGAGGTAAATGCGCTCGCCCTCCAGCGGCTTGCCATCCACCCACCCGTTCACAGTGCCTGAAGGGGAGACAAACCGGTACCACGCCGAGCGCGCCAGCCGGAAGTGGCGCACGCCGTCGGCCCCGGCTGCCTCGGGCAGGAAGGCCCCGGCCACCCAGAGGTTGCCTTCAATCGGCACAAGGTCGCGCTCCACCCACGGGCGGGTGGAGTCGGGCATCCGCCCCATGACGACCATGCAGACATTTTTGCGGCGGCAATCTTCCTCAATAGTATCTTTCGTGTAGCCTTGGCTGAGCCGGTAGAGGGTGACGCCCTCGAGCACGTAGTAGAACGGCCTGCGGCGGAAGATCGTCTCGCCCTTGGCATCCATCACATAATCCTCGGGGCGCGTGATGGAGAGGCGCAGCTTGAGGCTCTCGCTAAAGCCGTGCAGCGGCCGTTCATCCAGACCCCAGACATCGAGCGAGCGCTCCACCTGGTACGCCGCCGCCCCCAAGGGCAGCGCCAGCGCCGCCACTAGCGCGAGAAACCCGGCAAACCGCCCGTGGAAGCGCTCTGTCCACCCCAGATAAAGCCAGCGCGACGCTGCCATAACGCCCGCACCCAGCGAGACACCGATGTACGGGGCGATGGCCGTAAAATCCTGCCGCGTGACCATGGGCCAGTAGCTCATGAGCAGGAGCAGCGTCGTCGCCCCCGCCAGCCAAAGGATGGCGCGCCGGGAGGCAAGAGCCGAGTTCGGCGCGGCCCGGTAGATCAACCAGCCGACCACGAGCACCAGCGGAAAGAGAAGCGGGAAGTTCCACCGGTCAAACCCATAGCGCTTGAGGCCCGGCGCAAGGTTGTGCTGTACGACGCAGTAGTAAAGCGCCCCCAGCGCATCATGGGCGGCAAAGTAAGCGAGCAGCCCAAGCGGGATCACGAGCGCCCCGAGCAACCCGAAGCCAATATTACGCCAAAGCACCCGCCCGAGCCCGATATCTTCGCCCCCCAGCAGTCGGCAGCCGAGCACGAGCCCCGCACCGATGGCAAGCCCCAGCAGCAGGAGCGAGGTCTTCATGGAAACACAGAAGGCCGCCCCGATAAGCAGCCCCGCAAGGAACGAGCGCCCCCGCCCCAAGTGCCCGGTAAAGAGGAAGACAAGCGCGAGCATCCAGAAGACGGCCCAGAGATTGTCCGTCCGGTACTCGGTGGAGACGAGGAGGTAAAACGGCGAGAGCCCCACCAGCAGCGCGCTCCACACCCCCGCCCTTGCGGAGTAAAGCCGCCCCGCAAGCCACCCCACGCACCCGAGTGTGAGCAACGTGAGCGGCACCATGGCCAGCCGCATCGGGTAGAGAATATCCCACCGCTCCCCCAGCGCCCCCACCAAGGGGGAGAAGAGCATCTGGAAAAGAGGGGTATGGTTATCGAAAATATCGCGATACTGCACGAGCCCCTGAGTCCACGCCCAAGTGACATGGAGGTGCTGCGGCTCGTCCGGGTTGACCAGGAGAGCCTCAATATAGCTCCACCGCAGGAAGCCCCATACGCCCAGTACCAGCAGCGCGAGCACGCTTTCCCACCGCAGCAGGCGGCTCTCTCGGGGAGAGCGGCTGCCCAGCGGCTGGAGCACGGATGTCAGTGGCAAAGGGTCAAACATGGGTTCTGCCGTGGGCAGACCCGTCTTCTTATAGGGAGCCATGCCCCCCGGGGCAAGCCCCATGGAAAGACGCTGCTTTAGCGCACGTGGCCAAAGTTGTCGATTATCCCCTTGCCAGGGCGGTATTGAGAGCGGCTGAAGCGCTCGACGCTCCCATCAAGCCGCAGGATGTTCACTTCGCCCCCCACGTGGTTGCCGAGCTTGGGGCTCCCGGCAGCGTAGTAGCAATACATCATCACCTTGTACGGGGGGCAACGCACGGAGTCGTTGGGCCCGTAGGCGTCATCTTTGGCGCGTTCGGGGCTCCCCTCTGCCAACGGGTTCATGTAGACGTGCCAGTAGCCGGAGCGGTTGGTCTGCCCGGTGTCGCTCCAATCGTACCACCCTTGGGCGTTTTCAGTGTAAATGCGGTTGATCGCCCCCGGGTCGGCAAAGATCTTTTTATCCGGCAGGTAGCTCCCTTTGGGGGGGACAAGGTGGTTGGGCAAGGTGTTCTGGCTCCCCGTGCTATTGAGCCGTACCCCGCCTTGAATAAAGGGCGGAAAATCGCCCCGGTGGTCTGCCGCGTAGAGGTGGAGGGCCGCGCCGATCTGCCGCTGCTGCGCGGCGCATTGCAGCAGCAGGTTGCGCTCGCGCATCCGCCCCGCCACAGGCAGGAGCAACGAGAGGAGCACCAACATCACCGCAAGGGTGACGAGCAGCTCCATGGTGGTAAACGCGGTACGGGTTTGGGGGGAGTGCGTTTTCATGGTTGCCAGACGAGGCGCTGAGGGAGGGCCACTTGGTCGCCCACAGCCATTTCACGAAGTGTTAGCCGCCCGGATTCCGGAGCGGGGCCATCGAGCCGCAGGGCCGTCGCGCCGTCGCGCACTTGCGCCACGCGCCCGGCCAGCCGCCCCTCGGCGGTATAGACCGGCTTACCCTCGGCGAAGCGGGTATTCACCCCGCCGGGGGTAAGCAAGCGGCTGAGCTCATGCCGGAAGGTGGCCCACCCTTCGGCATCCACGGTGGCCTCGCCGCCGCCGAGCGAATCGGAAGCATCCTCCAGCGCAAGCCGCGCCCCTTTTACCGAGCGCACGCTCCAGCTCGAAGGCTGGCCCACGGCAGGGGTAAGGTTGGCCAGCCCGGTGCTCCCCTCGGGGGTCGCGCCTTCCCACTCCACCTCCAGCTCCAGCCCTTGCGTCGTCTCTTGGATGCGGCGCAGGCGGCCGCGCGCTTCGCCGGGCCCGGTGCGCTCGGCCTCGCCCACGCGCAGGCGGGTCGCCCCTTCGGCGGTGGCCGCGATCGGCTCGCCCTCGGCATTGTAGCGCGCGAGCGTCAGCCGCCCATCGGTTTCCACCGGGGGGAGGCCCGGCGGGGTGGCGTGCAGCGGCTGGCCCGCTTTGCTGTTAAAGACCCAAAGGTCGCGTGCGCCGTCGCGCCGCTCCACGAGCCATGCGCCGCAAAGCGCGTCGCCCCCCGAGAGGGGGATGTTGCTTACGCTTTGAATCCGCGGCCCCTGCGCATCGGTAAAGTGAAGCACTTTGGCAAAGAGGCTGCTGCCACCGGGGGTAGCATCGCCCCGCAGCAGGTAAGGCACCGCCGGGTGCCCGACGGCTTGCGGCCCCTCGGCCAGCACCAGCTCGCGCCCGGGCAGGCCGGGGGGAAAGTCGGCCACCAGCTCCTGCGCCGCGCCTTTGTAGAAGGCGGGGGCTTTCCAGATGGCTCGCAGCGCCCCTTCCTGCCGGGCGCTCTGTGGGCTGCCGAGGAAGCCGTACCCGGCGCCGGGTGGAGTCCAGTAAAACCCTTCCTTACGCCCTTTGAGCGTGTAGTCGCCCAGTACCCGACGCCCGAGGTCGGCCTCGCCATGCAGCGCCACGCCCGCGGGTTGCCAGCCCGGCTGCGGGGTAAAGGCAACCTTCTGCATCTGGGTGTGGAAGCTTTCTTCGCGCCGCTGCCCCCCTTCCACCGCGCCGATATCGAGCCAGTAGAGCAGCTCGCCGCCCGGCTTCTCCTGCACCTGCGCGAGCAGCCGCTCGAACCGTGTGACGCCCAAATCGCGATACGCCCCCGGGTGCGAGGCCAGCGCCCACTGCGCCGCCGCATCGCCCCCAAAGGCGAGGAGGTGGCCGGTGCCGTCGCTCATCGGCGCGTCCTGCCGATCGACGACGAGCGACTGGTGGGCCACCGAGCTGGCACACCACCCGAAGCGGAAGTGGGCGTTGAAGCGCCCGGGGTCGTAGCTCCACTCGGCCCCGTGGGCAAAGGCTGTCCACGTGAGCGCCTCGTGCTGGCTCTTGGTTTGCGCCGGGCCAAAGAAAAGCGCGAGCCCCTGCCCACTGCCACCGCGCAGCAGAGCGAGCCCTTTGCCACCGTCGAAAAGCGGGCCGCGCGCAGGCGGGGCGGGCCGCTCCCCGGGCTCTGCCTGCAGCTTGGCTTCATCATAATGGAAAACGAGCCAGCGCTCCTCCTCTACCGCGCCCCCCTCCTGCCGAAGCCACTCGCGCGCGGTCTCGGCAGCCACCCCTTTTGCACGGGCCAGGACATGCCAGGTCGAGAGCACCCCCTCGCGCTGGAAGCGCGCCTGCGTGCCATCTGCGGAGGGCACCGTCTCTGTATCCACCCGGGTATTGCCCAGCAGGGGGATATGGCCGCCCACCTCGCGGCTCGCATACGGCGCGGTGAAATAATTGAGCGCGCCCCGGTGGGTATAGAACGAAGGCTCCTTGGCCCACCCGCGCTCGCGCAGGTGCTCCACCAGCTCGGCACTGCGGAGGTAAAGGGCGAGGGTGAAGAACTCATACCCCGGCGAAGTTTCAAAGTAAAAGCGTTGCCGGATGAGGTTATTCTCCAGCATGGTGCGCAGGCTGCGCGGGCCGGTAAGGAGCGGCTCGCAAAAGCGCGGCTCCTCCAGCAAGAGCCCGGCCACCGCAGCGCCGTAGTTAAAGTCGGCCATGCCGTTGCCCAGCCCCTCGAGCTGCCGGGCGTAAAGCAGGCAGTAGAGCGCGCCATCCCAAAGCAGGTTGCGGCCCACGGCCTCGCGGCGGGTGGCTCCGCTTTCGTAGTGCGAAGGCTTCTCCAGCTCGCCACTGGGGGCCACGAGGTCGGCCACCTGCGCGTAGCTAGCCACGCCGCGTGCCACCTGCTGGGTGGCGCGATCAAGCCGCCCCCCGTAGCGGCGCAGCTCCTTGCTCATCGGGTAATCGAGCGGCCCGCGCACCGAGGCAGGGTAGGCATCGGCCAGCGCATCGAGCAGCACCGCTGCCGCCTGCGCATGAGCTTGGCTACCGGTGAGGGCGTAGACATCGGCCAGCGCGGGGAGCACCTCGCGCTCCAGCGCCACGCACACCGCCGCATTGGCAATCGCGCGGAAGTAGTAGCGCTCTCCGCTCTTGGGGTCGCGAAAGCCGGAGCCGCTATCGGGCCACGCTTCGTTGGGGTAGAGCGTGCCATCGCTCGCGCGGACGCGGAAGGGGTCTTCCTCCCACCCGACCCAGAGCATCCGCTTGGCGTGGATCGGGTCGAGGTTCATCCCCAAACCAACCACAAAGAGGCTCCCCCGGGGCGGCACCAGCGCGCGCAAGGCGGCTTCATCCATCGCGGCAAAGCGGTCGCAAAGCGCCTTCTGCTTTTGCAGGTAAGCGGCAGCCCATGGGGCGCGCTCCACATTGGCGCGGCCCCGCTCCAGATCGGCTCGCGAGAGCAGGCGCGGGTGGTTCTCCGGCGCCAGCACCCCGGCAGGGAGCCGCTCGGGCACGAGGGGCAACGCCGCCAATTCCTCAGGCGTGGGTGGGCGCATGGCAAAGGCAGGCAGGCTCACGGCCAATAGGCAGGCAATGCGTAGCAAGGGGGCAAACATCAGGCAACAGTGGCAAGTGCGTTAAGGGTGACTTCGTGCCGAAGCGGTGCGCCGTCAAGAAAACGCTCCACTTCTTCCAGCACCAACCGCCCCATGCGGAAGCGGTTCTCGCGGATCGCCCCGGCAATATGCGGGGTATAGAAAACATTCGGCGCGGTGCGCAGCGGGTGGTCGGGCGCGGGCGGCTCCTCCAGCCCTACATCCAAACACGCCACAAAGCGCCCGCTTTGCAACGCCTCCACCAGCTCGCCCTCGTGCACGAGCCCGGCCCGCGCGGCGTTGATGAAGACAGCCCCTTGCGGCAGCCGCCGCAAGTGCTCGCCCCGGATGAGGTGGCGTGTGCGCTCATTAAGCGGCGCGTGGATCGAGACCACCCGGCACTGCTCGAAAAGCGCCTCCAACGACTCCGCGCGGCGTGCGCCATGGGCCGCCAGCACCGCGTCGCTCACATACGGATCGTAGACCGAGAGCCGACACTCAAACTCCCGCAAAAGCCGGAGCAAATGCTGCCCCGACTGCCCCGCCCCCACGAGCCCCACCTCGGTGCCAAACAGCTCGAAGCTGCCGCCAAAGCAATCGGTCTCCTCCCGCCATTGCGCCCGCTCGCGCACCCCTTGGGCGAGCCAGAAGGCACGCTTGGCCCCCAGCAACATCACCGCGAGCACGTACTCCGCCACCCCCCACCCCAGCGCGTGCGAGGAGGTAACGACGCGCACCCCCCGCTGCCAAAGCAGATCGGGCAAGTGCTGGTGGACTCCTCCGCTCGCATTGGCCACGAGGGCAAGCTTCGGCATCGCCTCCACCATCGCCTCGCTGGCACGCGGCGTGCGCCAACCGGTGACAAGCACCTCCACCTCGGCCAGCAACGCCGGGTCGAGCGCCTCCCACGCGAAGTCACCCTGCGCAGGTTGCGCGAGGACATGGGTACGCCAGCCAAGCCGCGCGCGGTCTTCCGGCAGGAAAACCGTCTGCGCTACGGCTTCGGGGAGGGCGTAGAGCAGGTTCACGCGCCCCCTTTCCGACGGCGCAGCAACAGCGCCGCCCCTGCCGCTCCCAGAAGGATAACGGCGCTCGGCTCGGGGATCGCCTGGAGATCGAAGTACAACCCATCGCCCCCCATACGGAGCGCGCCCACCCAGTCTTGCGGCAGCGTATCGAGCTGGAAGGAGGAGGCACCCCAGTTGGTATAAGTGGCGTTGGTAAGGCCCGCAGTGGAGATCAGAAGGTACTCGCCCTCGGTGGCCGAACCGTCGAAGTCGGTGATTCGCAGCGTCACGCTCCCCGTGGTGTTCCCGGAGAGGGAGAAGCCGTCGCCCGCGAAGAGGAGTTGGTCCCACGCGGTTTCGCCCAAGCGCAGCTCGATCGCCCCGCCTGCAAACTCCGCATTCCCCGCCACGTGGAGCGCGCCGGGGGCGGCATCGCCGCCAGGGGCGAGCGTGCCATTGCCCGTGCGCAGGGTGCCCGCCACGGTGCCGGTGCCTTCCAGCCGCTGCCCGGAGGCGAGCGCGTAGCTGTTCGCCACGGCAAAGGTCGCCCCGGTGGCGACATGGATCTCCGAGCTGGAGGCCAGCGCCCCCGAGCCCGCGAGCGTGAGCGTGCCGGAGGAAATCGTCGTCGCCCCGGTGTAGGTATTCACCCCGGAGAGGCGCAGTTCGGAAGCACCGGCCTTGGTCAAGCCACCGTTGGAGATCGCCCCATTAAGGTAAACCGTTTGGTCCACCGTGAGCGTGCGGGCGGCTCCGTTGAGGTTGACGCTTCCCTCCAGCGTCATCCGCTGGGTCTGAGAGCCGTTGCCCAACGAAACGTTCCCCTCCACGGAAACGGAATTGTGGAGCAACTGCACGGAGCTACCGCCGTAGTTGAACGTCGTCCCATTCCCCAACGTAAGCGTCCCCGTGCCCAGCGGGCCTCTGGTGGGTGCGTTGGCAACGCCGGTGGAGCCGACGTTAAAGGAAAGCGTGCCCGCCTCCACGCGGACGCCTCCGGAGAAGGTGCTATTCGTCGCAGCTGTGTTGTGCAGAGAGAGCGTGCCCGCGCCGGTCTTGATGATCTGGCGTGCTCCCCCGCTCTCCCCCACCGCTACCGTGAGGGTGATGCCCCGGTTGCTGTTGGTGACATTCATCACCCCGCTGCCCGCGAGGATCAGGCTCCCATCACCCGTGATCGTGAAGCTATGGTTGCCGCTGTTGTTGATGAGCGTCGTAGTCGAGCTAACGACCGTACCCACCAGTGAAAGAGACACCCCGGAGTTGATCGAGATGCGCTTGGCGACCGAGCTGTTAAACAAGATCCCCCCCACACTCTGGACGGCAGCCCCGACGACGGTGCCCTGGCTACCCGCCGCCCCCCCCGAGTTGGCATTGAAGAAGGCGATCTGCGAATCGCTCGGCTTGGAGCCACCTTCCCAGTTCTCCCCCACACGCCAGTAGGAGTTGTTGGCACCGGTATAAGTAAAGGTTTGCGCCAGCGCCGAAAGCGGGAGCGCGAGAAGAAGAGGGAGGAGTTTTTTCATACAGAGGGTGGGATTCAGGGGGTTACGGTTTCAAAACGGAGGGCATCAAGGTCGATCTGGGTTTTGCACGCGGCACCAAAGCCGGAGTGGATCTCCACCCGGGCGACCCGGGTATCGGTGAGGTTGGCATCCACCGGCAGGTCGCGGTACGGGCGGTTATTGACGGTGAGGCTCCAGGTGAGCCCCGCGCCGTCGTACTCGAGCACAAAGTCGTTCCACGCCTTGGCGAGGTAAGCGGGCACCTCGGCCGGCATGCGGCGGTCGCCCTTTGCGCCAAAGGTGTTGAGCTGGATCTCCCCGCCCTCGCGCCCAAGCGCAAAGAGCTGGAAGGAAGCGAGCGACTGCCCCTCGGTGTTGAGGAGGTTGACGAGCAGGCTCCCGTTGCGGTTTGGAGTACGGATGTAGAAGCGCCCCGAGACGCGCGCCTTCTGCGCGGAGAAGCCATCCTTCGCCACCATGGCCCCCACTTTTTCGGCGGGATCGGTAAAGTCCCGCAGGCCAAGCACGCGAGGCAAGTGCGCCCCCTCCGGGTTCTCCACAATGGCCACCGCCGTGCGCAGCGACTTGGCAAACCCCTCGGGCTCATCCTCGGCCACGACCTCCAGCTCCGGCGGGGCGGTAAAGGGGTCCAGCTCGCCCCAGCTTGCTTCCCAAAGAGGGTTGGCCACCGCACAAAAACTACCCAGATAGCCCACAAATAGCCCTAGAAGAATGGCTCTCATAGGGGGACAAATAAGGCAGTTAAATGCTCTATTCAACCTTCAACTCTGGACATAGGCAACTAAACTGGGTAGTTTTCAAACCATGAAGCCCTCCCTCCGAGAACGCCTTTTCTCCGCCCTGTTGCTGGAGCTTTCCAGCGGCTACTACCCGGAGGGGGCGCGGTTTCTTTCGCTTCGGCAGATTGCGACACGCTTTGGCGTCTCAAAGCCGACGGTGAATGAAGTACAAGCCCGGCTGCTAAAGGAGGAGTACCTTTGCGCCCGCCCCCGCAGCGGTACCTTTGTAGCCCACGGGGCGCGGGAGCGAGCGATGCTCCAGCTTGAGAAGACGCCGCTCTCCACCATCCCCACGCCTCGCACATGGGCCGCCCGGCGCGAGCGGCTGCGCCAGCAGATCCACGACGCGCCGGGGCGGCAGATCGCCGTCATCGTCCATAAAGACGATCTGGTCTACAGCGGGTTTGGCCTGCCTGACCAAAGGGTGTCTACCTCCATCCGCTCTTCGCAAGGGATTATGGAAGCGGCGCTGGCGCGGCAGGCGCAAGTCCACTTCGCGGTGCACAACAGCTCGGAAACGCGCCATGCCGAGGTGCTCGCCTGGCTGGAGGCCACCGCACCCGATGGGGTGCTGGTGCTCCAGCGTTCCAGCTCGTTTCGCCAGTTCCACGAGCTGGTGGACCCGCTGCTGGCCAAGGGGACGCCGGTGGCCAACCTCTTTGGCGATACGCAAGGGGCGGATCTGATCAATGTCGATTTCAACAACGTGGCGGGCGGCTTCCAAGCCACGGCGGAGCTGATCGCGCGCGGGTGCCGCAAGATCCTGCTCGTGAGCTCGCCGAGCTTCAGCTCGCTTTCCTCGCTCTTGCGCGCGGAGGGGGCGCGGCTGGCTGCGCAGCAGGCCGGGGTGCCGCTGGAGCAGGTGGCCGCCAGCATCCGCAACCATGAAGTGTTGGTGCCCCCGATTTTTGATACGCTCCCCCCCGAGGTGGGGGTCCTGGCCCTTTCGCACGACTACGGGGTCGCCGCCCTCCAACAAGGGGGCGCGGCCGAGCGCTGCTTCCCGAGCTTTGCCTTCTCCAGCCTTCAGGAGACACCATGGGGCGAGAAGATGCCGATTGTGAAGATGGACTTCGACGGGATCGGCGCCGCCGCCGTGGATGCGCTGCTCGACGAAATGGAGGGCAAGGAAGTCCACCGGAGCATCCTCTACCCGATGGAGCTGTGCCTATGAAAGCTCGCAGAGGATGCGGAAGCCGACGTCGTTGGCCATGTAGGTGGGCACATTAAAGCTCCGCGCGCTGGCGCGCAGGCTACCGATGCGGCTCTTCCAGCTCCCGCCCCGGTGGATGCGGCGAGGGCCTTCGAGCGGGCCGCGCGGGTTGGTGCGCTCGCGGCCGGGGTAGGTGCTCATACCGTCCAGACACCACTCCCAGACGTTGCCGGAGAGGTCTTCAATCCCAAAGGGGCTGGCGCTCGCAGGGTAGCTGCCGACAGGGGCCGTTTCGGCAAAGCCGTCATTAATGCGGCGCTCTGCCCACGGGAAGGTGGTGTTGGCATCGGCAAAGTTGGCAAGGGTCCCGGTTTGCAGGGTGTCTCCCCATGGAAAGATGCGCCCATTGGGGCCGCGCGCGGCATACTCCCACTCGGCCTCGGTGGGGAGGCGGTAGCGGCGGCGTTCCTTGTGCGAGAGCCATTCACAGAACCGGGCGGCTTCTACCGCAGAGACATAAACGACGGGGTGCCGATCGTCCGCCCCCGGGGCGCGCCGGGCTTGGTGGCCGGGGTCAAACTGCTCGTACTGGGCATTGGTAACGGGCCAACGCGCGAGGAAGAAGGCGGAAAGGTTCGTCCGCGTCACCGGGCCTTCATTGGCCACCGCGCCAGGCTGGTCGCTCCCCATGAGGAAGGAGCCGGAGGTGACGAGGCACATCTCGCCCCCCAGGGTGTTGGTAAAGGGGGGGTTCTTCTCGCGCTCTTCGGCCCGCTGGAGCGGCGAGGCGGTAAAGACGGGCTTGCGCGGTGCGGCCGGGGTGGCGGCAGCAGCCCGGGCCGGGGTGGCTTGGGCAATCGCCGCAGCGGTGGCGACCACACGTTCCTCGAGGTACTCGTCGATAATATCCTCGGCATCCCCCCCGCTCAGGCCGAGTGCTTCACCCATGTTACAGAAGGCATCGCGCTGGTCGTCGGTGATCTCGTCCATCCCCGAAAGGCGGAGCATGCGCAGGAACTCTTCGCGCGGGCCGCCAACCGGAGCGGCAACGGGCGCGGGCGCAACCGGCGCGGAGGCGATGACGACGGGCGGCAGCTCTTTGGGGATGCGCCGCAGGCCGGTCTTGGCGAGCATTGCGTCGATAACCTCCTCCATCTCCGGACGTTTGAGGCCGAGGTTCCCCCCCATGACATAGAGGCTCTCTTCTTCATCCGCGCTCAAGCCGCCGCTGGTGAGAGCGAAGGAGAGGAATTTATTGAACTCGGCCAACGCCGTCTCGCGGACTTTGTTAATGAGGTCGGCATCAATCTGCGCGCGCTGGGCGGTATCGAGCAAGCGGGTGCGCGCTTCGGTGAGCTTGACGGGCGCATCATCCAGCCCGATGCGCAAGAGCTGCGCCATCGGGTTGCTCGGCTGGTTTTTAAGCGGGAGCTTCTTCTGCCACCAGACGAGGAGCTGGCGGCAATTATCCTCCACCTGCGCGGAGGTGGGGTTGCTCTCGAAGTCGAGACAAAGGCGCTCGTACGGGTTGGCGGAGTTAAACTGCCGCCAGCCGTCCCACTTGAGAGGGTTGTCCGGGATCGGATTCGGAAGCCCCATCGTGCGCGCCTTACTCCACGGAGATCCGCATCAAATCGGCGGTGGCGTTCTCCATCTCGGCTTCGGTGAGGCCGATGTCGCGCGCGATCTTCACGCGGTTCTGGTTGCCATACGCATCGACGGTGACTTCAAGCACCTGGTTCTGGTCGTACCGGTAGGTGAGCTGCACGGGCGAGCCCTTGGGGAGAAAGGGAGGCAGCTCGACATCGCAAACCCCAAGCGGGATACACTCGGAGGGCACCGTGCTCTCCCCTTCGACCACGCGCACGATCACGTTCTTCATATTCGCCTTGGCGGTGCCAAAGGAGTTCTGGATCTCGGCGGGGATGGTGGTCGACTTTTTGATCATCGGGAAGACGTACTCTTCCATCTGCTCATCATCCCACAATACCACGCCAAGGGTGTGCGTGGTGATGTTGGTGACTTTGACAAGCGCGCCGTCCGCCCCGGTAAGCTTGCCGCGCGTCTCCTCGGAGATCATCCGCTCCTCGCCTTCGTCTTCCTTACCGAGCAGCACGAGGGTAGCCTGCAAGGCGGCACCGATGGCCACGGCTTCATCCGGGCTCACATCTTCGGCAATGGGCCGCCCGGTGAGTTCCTTGAGCATCTCGCGAATGGAGGGCATGCGCGTCATCCCGCCAGTAAGAAGGATGCGGTCCACCTGTTCCCATGGGAGGGCCGACTCGGCCAGCGCAATCTCACAAATCGCCTTGGCCCGCTCGACAAGCGGCTGGCTGCGGCGCTCAAACTCTTCGCGGGTCAGCTCAATTTTGAGGCTATGCCCCGCGTAGCTGTGGACGAGCGTGGTGGAGTTGCGGCTGGAGAGCTGGATCTTGGCAGTCAGCGCGCGGTTATAAAGGTCCTGGTAGCTGTGGAGATCGAGCAGCGGGTTTTCACCAAACTGGCGGTCAAACTCCTCGCTCACCCAGTTGACGATGATGTCGTCCCAATCCTTGCCGCCCAAGCGGTGGTCGCCACTGCTGCCGAGCATCTGGATGTGGTGCTCGGCAATGCGCATGATGGTAACGTCAAACGTGCCGCCCCCCAGGTCGAAGACGAAGACGGTTTCATTCCCATCATGCCGGTCGATGCCGTAGGCCAGCGCGGCGGCGGTCGGCTCGTTGAGGATCTGCAAGACGTTGAACCCCGCGAGCTGCCCGGCGTGCATGGTGGCCGTGCGCTCCACGTCGGAAAAGTAGGCAGGTACGGTAATGACAACATCCGTAATCGGGCACCCCAGAAAGCGCTCGCCATCCTGCCGCAGCTTACGCAGGATCAAAGCCGAGAGCTCCTCCGCCGACCAGACTTTGCTGGCAAACTCGCGGTGAAACTCGACCTTGCTCTTGCCGATCTCGCGTTTGATGAAATCGACAATCTTCTCCGGCTCGGCGACGGCGTTCTGCTTGGCAGCGCTGCCGACGATGGCGGAGTTGCCATCAAACAAAATCACCGCGGGGGTGATGCGCTCGCTCTCGGCGTTGGGGATGATCTGCCCCCGCCCGTTTTCATCCACATGCGCAATGGCGCAAAACGTCGTTCCCAAGTCGATCCCCACGGCTTTTCGTCTGGCGCGGGGGGTGGCGGACGTTTCGGCGGCGAACGGATCTTCAGGGGTGGTGCTCATCGGTCGCTAAAGGTGGACGATCTCCCACGGTAACGCACCGGGGTAAGGGGGTAAATGCCTTTTCAAAACGATTTTCACCCCTTCTTTGCGTAAAAACGGGCAATCGCCTCGACAACCCCCGCCGGGTCGGGGCGGGAGCTTTCCAGATCCGCAGAAAGGCCACCCGTTTTCAGAGCACGCACAGCAGCGGGCCCCAGCGCAGCCGCCTTGGCTCCTGCGGGAAGGGTAAGCCCTTGGGCAACAAAGTGTTCCACCGAAGCAGCACTAGGGAAGACGACCAGATCGGCCCCTTCCGAACGGAAGCGGGCCACTTGCGCGGTAGCTTCCTGAGCAACGGTGCGGTAGGCGAGCGCCTCATCCACGATGGCCCCCATCCGGGTCAGCTCGCGAGGGAGGGTATCGGCATCGTGCTCGGGGCGGATGACGACGATTTTCTGGTTCTCGATCGTCCCTTCCTTGAGGAATGCTTTCGCGGCGGCCTCCGCAGAGGGGGCATCCAGCAAAAGATCGACATTCAAATGCCGGGCCTTGAGAAGCGCGGCGGTAGTAGCCCCCACGGCGGCGATGCGCACCCCGCCGATCTCGCGGGCATCGTGGTAGAGCTTATCAAAGAGGTTGAAGAAGGCGTGCACCCCCTCTGGAGTGGTAAAGACGGCCCAATCGTAAGTGTGCGCCTCCTGCACGATCTGGCCAAACTCGAGCAGCTCGGTGGGCGGCTCGACCCGGAAGAGCGGCAACTCGGCCACTTGCGCCCCGGCTTCGCGCAGCGCCCCGGCCAGCGGCCCCGCCTGCCTGCGCAACCCGGCGAGCACGACCTTGCGCCCCAGGAGTGGCTGCCGCCCGGCAGAAGCGAGCGCCTCGGGCAGGCCCAGCTCCACCGTCTCGACGGCTTCGGTACGGCCCAGCAACCGCCCCGGGCGGCCCACCAGTGCGGCGGGGATGCCGGGGCTGAACTCATAGGCCACCTTGGCTTCGCGCAGGGCACGCGCCTCGGCCAAGCCGGGGCCGAAGAGGAGCGGGTCTCCCACACAAAGGCGGACAACGCGCCGCCCGGCCTTCGCCTTTTCGATGAGCAACTCCGCGCACCCTTCTGCCGGGGCGGGGAGTGTCTCTGCCGCTTCCGGAGCCCACTCGATGATCTCGGGGTGCACCCCTTCATCGTAGACAAGCACTTCCGCGCTCTCGACAAGGGCGCGAGTCTTCAAAGTTGCCAGCGCGGGGTCTCCCGGACCAGCTCCGGCGAGGTAGCAGATTCCACTCGGTTGTTTAGCCATGCCCCCCAAAGGTGCGCCAAAGGGCTCCTCTCAGCCAATGAAAAATGCGCTTCCCTTTGCAGCCGCTTTTGGCCGACCCTCCCCCCCACCTCATGAAAATGCGCCTTCTTGCCGCCGTGGCTTTGTTATTGGGTGGAGCCCTCCGGGCCGAGCCGGTTTCGCTGGAGCTGATTCTCGATTGCTCCGCCTCGATGTGGAACAAGCTCGAAGATGGCCGCTACCGGATCGACGGGGCCAAGGCCGTGCTCTCCGACTTTATCGCCACCACGCCGGAGCGGGCCGACCTGCATGTCGGCCTGCGCATCTATGGCTCGCGCGTCCCCTTCGCCAAAGACGGCGCATGTGCAGACTCGGTGCTCGTCACCCCGCTGGATGGGTTCCGCAAAACGGAGATGCTGGAGGCTGTGCGCAAGGCCCGCGCCGTGGGGGCCACGCCGCTGGCTCGCAGCCTCGAGCTTGCGAAGGAAGACTTCAACCGCCCTGGCCAGCGCCGCCTCATTATCTTTACCGATGGCGAAGAGAGCTGCGGCGGCGATGTGCAAGCCGCGCTCGCCGCCCTCAAAGCCGCCGGGGTGGATGTGGATGTGCGCCTCATCGGCATCGGCCTCGGGCCGGAAGCCACCCGCCGCTTCGAAGCAATGGGCCTGCGCGTGGAGAATGCCAACTCGGCCCGCGCCCTCGCCACGGCGCTCTCCAAAGCCGCCGAGCTGCCCGCCGCACCCCAAGCAAAGGCGGCGGCCGTGGTGCTGCGGCTTATCAAAAATGGCGCGCCCTTTGCAGGGGCCACCCCGAAGCTTGCCCCCGCGCTCAAGGGCGGCGCGGTGGAGCTGGTACCCGGGAAGGAAGAGGGCGTCTACACCGCCACCGTGCAACCCGGTGCCTACACCGCCACGGTGGGCGAACGCCGGTTTGAAGGGCTCGCCGTAACGGAGAAGACCGAGCCCAACACCTTTACGCTCGACGTCACTGAAGCGCCCAAAGTGGCGCTGGAAGTGGAGCCTGCCAAAGGAGGGCAGATCGGAGCCCCCCTCACCGTTCGCTACAAAGGCGCGGCCGGGGTGGCCGATGAGTTTGCCACCATCGCCCCCGAAGGCGCGCCCGACGGGACCGAGCCGTTCTGGGCCTACACGAGCGGCAAGGAGGGGGCGGTGGAGATCCGCGTCCACGGGGCTCCGGGCAGGTATGAGGCCCGCTTTATCACCAAAGTAAGCGGGCAGAGTGTCCTGGCCGGGCGCTCGACGGTGTTTGAGCTCGAGCAGCCCAAGATCACCCTCACCGTACCGGAGAGCGTGCCTGCGGCTACGAATTTCACCGTGCAATGGAGCGGCCCCGCCAGTGAGGCCGACTGGATCGGCTGGCTCCCCAAAGGCGCGCCCGATGGGGATTACAACCGCTACCACCGCCTCCCCACAGACGGCTCGCCGGTGACGCTGCTGGCCCCGCCCGAGCCGGGCGAATACGAGGTCCGCTACGGCAACGACCTCAGCCCACACGTGCTGGCTCGCACCCCGCTCAAGGTCGTCGCCTCAACCTACGGGCTCACCGCTCCGGAGAGCGCCATGGCGGGCACGGAGGTGGAAGTCTCGTGGAACGCCCCGAAGACCAAGGGGATCTACATCACCATCGTCCCGCAAGAGGAGAGCCCCGCCGGCTACTACGAGTACACCTACACCGAGGAAGCCCCCTCCCCCGTGCGCATCCAAGCCCCGCGCAACGCCGGGCCGCATGAGGTGCGGATCGTCTCCGAAGCAGACCACACCATCCTCCACAAGCGCCCCATCGCCCTTACGGAGATGCAAGGCTCGATCAAAGCCCCCGCCACCGGCAAAGCAGGCCAGAGCGTGGAGATCCGCTGGAGCGGCCCCAACGGGCGGACAGACTACATCACCCTCACCCGGCCCGACGCCGATCCGGGCGAATACACCGAGTATTTCTACACCCGCGACCACGCCGCCAAGGGAAGCGCCCCGCTCACCCTCCCCGCCGAGCCGGGTGAGTACGAGATCCGCTACATCGCCAAGGAGGGGAGCTCCAACGTGCTGGCGCGCCAGCGCATCCGGGTGGAGTAGAGGCTATAAGGAGTTCTCTCCAAAGCCGCTCATGCGCCACCCGCCGCCCGCCCAGCGGGAGTGGTTATCGTAGCCGAGCAGCACATTCTCCGCGCTAAGGGGGTAACAGGCCGCGAGGTTGCTTTGCTCCAGCAGGGTGGCGATGGTGCTGCGGCTGCGCAGGTGCGGCACCAGCGGGTGCAGGGGGTGGCAGCGGGCCAACAGCTCGCTCTCATAAAGGTCTACCCCATCCACCCCGGCATCGAGCAGAGAGGCCATGCGGTGCAAAGCGGCGGTGGCACCGGCATTCTCCCACGCCCACGTCTGCCCGATGCCGCCGTACACCTCCACCCCGGCGGCGTGGCAAGCTTCCACATAGGGGGCCACTTCGCGCAGGCCACCGCCTTCGTAGATGTCCAGAGGGTTTAGGCACAAGCGCTCGATAAGCCCCTCCTTCAGCCACGTCTCCACATCGAAGCCGGAGGCGAGGTTGAGCTTCACCCCACACTGCGGGATGCGCATCGTCACATGGGCCCGCAGCGACGGGTGGCGACGGGCGAGCGTGGCGCGTAGCTCCCGCAGAAAGGCGGTGAAAAAGCCGCTGCGCCAGCGAATCCACCCTTCATACACCGCGCCGTGGCTCTCGTCGATCTCCAGCGGGTCTACGCCCGTCTGCTCGCGGTAGGCGGCCACCATCTCGGGGTGGTAAAGCGCCACGCGCGGCTGGCGGGTGGCATCGAGCACGAAGCGCTCCACCCCCAGCCCGGCAAGCTCGTCAATAATAGCGATGCGCTCGCTACGCACCTCCTCAAAGTAGTAGCACACCTCCCCGGGGAAGGCGTGGGGCGCCCCCTTCCGCCATTGGTGAAAGCGCGGGTGCTTCTGAAACCAGCGGGAGCAACAAATACCGCCCAGAGCCTCAGCGTAGTAGTGCGTATTGAGCGCCACCCACGCCGCAAGGACAACGCCTTGCTTCGCGGCCTGCTGCATCGCCTCGCGCAGCACGCAGGCGGTATTGAGCACGGCGGTGCGCCCAGCGTAGTTCTGCGCGCGCGGGTCGCGCCGGGCGGCCTCCTCCAGCGGCACGACGGGCCATGGGCTGGCATCGGCAAGGCGGCTGCGGTACTCCACCCACGAGCGCGCGGCAGACCACGCGATCTCCCCGAGCCCAAGCTCCCGCTGCCCCGCGATGATGCGGGCGATCTGCCCGACTTGCGGCAAGGAATCTCCGGCAAAATACTCCGCCCAATCATTGATACCCAGCAACGGCACCTCCGGCGGAGCCTGCGGCAGCGCGACCTCCCAAGGCACCAGCTCCAGCAAACGGACCTCCCCCGCCGCGTTGGCATGGCTAAAGAGCGAGTGAAACCCGAGCACCGCCTCGCCCTCGGGGAGTACCCCAAGGCAACAACGCCCCCCGGGTGTGACGATGCGAGGCTCCTCCTCCGGGCTTAGCGAGATGCCGCACCCCGCACCGGCACACTCCACCCAAAGGGCGGAGGGGCGCTCCACCTCTACGGAGAGCGTGGTGCTGCGGCGAGTCTGCTCCCAGATCTTGATCCGCTCCACCGCTTCCCCTTGCGAGGTGGCAGCCATTTGCAAAACGGCGTTGATCTCGCCCACCTCCAAAGCCACTCCTCCGGCCGAGGCAACCGCAAAGGGGGAGAAGAGGCCACGGTGGCGCTGTTTGCAAAATTCCAACGACGGTGCATCGAGGTAAAGGCGGCCCTCCTGCTCAAACTCAAGGCGCACAGTGTAGCGCCCCTCCTCCAGCGCAGCCGCTCCGAAGTCGTACTCCACAGCTTCCTGCGCGGGTAAGAGGGGGGATTGGTGGGCAACCTCCCCACCCTCCTTGCTAATGAAAATGCGATACCGCAGCCCGACCCCCGGCTCGCCAGATGAGGGGTTGTAGATCCGCAAGCGCGTGGCGACCCAATCTTCCGCAAGCGCCGCTTCGCTCAGCCGGATCGCCACGGGTGGGGTAAACGCCGCCTCCATCTCAAACCGGGCCCACTCCCACACCCCTGCCACCAGGCGGCTCTGCGCGGGCCGCAGCGTGGGCGTGCGAAACTTCCAGCGCCCGCTCTTGCGACCCGGCCTGCGAGAGCCACATGCCCCCACCGGTGGGCAGAGTCACTTTGAGCCCGTACCCCTTCCACTCCGCGATACCCGAACGGTACCGCAGCCGAGGCGGTGCCATGAGCGGGCCGAGGGGGATATCCCAGCCCCCCGCGCCCTCAAGCACCCGGCCCCCATCCGGCGCGAAAAGCTCCAGCCTCACCCCATCGGGAGCGGAGATGCGGTTCTCTCGCCCGTGGAAGAGCGGGCCCTCCGGCACTCCGTTGATAAGGATCTTCGGCATCACGGGTCTGCCCGTACAAGCCGCACGCTGCGGTAAAGCCCGCCGTTCCCACTCTCCTTGCGCACCCGCACGGCGAGCGTGTTGGCGGCACCCGGCTTGAGCCCGTCGGTAATGTCGAGGGCGAACGGCTCGTTCCACCGGTTGCGGCCATCCACCGGGTCCACCAAATCACGGCGGCCCACCTCCACGCCATTGAGCCAGAAGGTGGCGTCGCCATCCACCCCGTCGAAGATCAGCATTACTTTCTGCCCGGGCTCCACCACGGGCGTGGGGAATTTGCGCCGGTACCACCCTGTGCCATGGAAGCCGGAGAACCCTTGGTGCTGCCACGGCGTCTCGCTGGAGAGGGGGGCCCACCCGGCGTCATCCAGCTCCACCGCATTCCACTCAAGCGATACGCCTTCGTCCTTCGCATCGGGCTGGAACTTCCAACGCGCGGTGAGCTGCTGGAGCAAGCGCGGGTTGCGGAAGGTTTTCTCCAACGTATCGATGCGGGCAAGGTCGGTGCGCAAGTTGCGCAGGAAGCCGGGGGGCTGCGGTTTGCCATCGGCACCGCGGCGGCTCCCCTCGCCCTTATTGAAGATTTCGCCCGAGGCGCTCTCCTCCCGGTAGAAGGTTTCCAGCGCCTCCAGAGCCGCGCGGGCTTGCGCCACGTTCCCCGTGCCTAGCTCGGTAACGGCCGCGCGGTAAAGCTGCGCAAACTCGTACCCTTTGAGCACCGTCTCCACCCGCCACTCATACGGCTCCGCTCCGGCGGCGAGCTTGCGCGCCTCGGCGACATCTTCGGCAAGGGCAGCGAGAAACTCCGGGGTAAAGAGCCCGATGGCTTGGCTCCCGCCGCTGCCAAAGTAGGGCCCACCCTTTCCACGCGCCTCGATCTTCTGGTGGTAGCGTAGCATCGGCGCGGCGGCGGGGCCGTAGGCTTTCTCACAGTAGTCGGCAATGGCGGTATCGAGATCGAGGTCCGGGTTCCAAAGGAGCTTCAAGTAGAAGTGGAGCACCATCCCTTGCGGTCCCCAGCACGGGTGCGTCTCGCTATAGGCCCCGATGAAGTCGAAATCCCGGTAGACGCGGAAGCGGTCCTGCATCACCCAAAGCAGCGGAAGCGGCCCCGGCCAAGCGTAGTGGGAGAGGTACTCGCGGGCATACATGGTGGTGCCAAGCTTGTGGAACCCTTTGATGCTGTCGAGAAAGCGGCGGTTGGGGAGGCTCTCCGGGTCGCGAAGAGGGCGCGAGTAGTCGCTAAAAGCCCCGGCAAAAGGGGCCAGCCCGACGACAAGGCTTGGCTCCAGCTTCTCCACGCGCGTTGGCGGCTCCAAGTACTGCGCATAGGCAAGCGAGTAGAGCCGCAGGCCCGGCAGCTCTGGCTCGACTTTCTTTGCGATGATGTTGTTAAACGCGGCCACCCGCGACGACATGGAGAGGCCGCCTCCGCGCCCGCTCTTTACGGCGGGGTCGTCCATCGCGCGGCACGGGCCGCACTCGCACCAGCCAGCGCCGTCGTTCGGGTCGATCGAGGTCATGTACAACCCCGGCCTCCGCTTTGCCGCCTCGACCACCGCTTTGGCGAAGAACTCCTGCAACTCCGGGTTACTATGGCAGATCTGCCCTTTGGCCTTCCGCTTGCCGTCAATGAGCGGGAAGAACTCGGGGTGCTTTGCAAACAACTTCTCGGGCACAAGCTGATGATACGAGTGGCCGCCGCCACCGATGCGCAAGCCGCCGCCATAGCGCGGATCATTCCCGCGCAAGACGTTGCACCGATTGCGAAAGGCCCAAAGCACGGCCGCTTGGCTCTCCTCCGGGGTCGCCGTGCGCAGGGAGGAAGTGGCATAGAGCGCCACCCCCCACCGAAGCGGGAAGGCAGGCTTAAACTCGCGCACCCCCGAGGCCGCCCGCAACACGCGGCTCTTGGGCACCTCCTCACCCGCATCTCCCGGGCGCAGCCAGCGGAAGCCCTGCTCTTCGAGCAGCTCGAAGACACCGTAGTTGACCCCCCACTCGTTGTAGTAAACCTCCTCGCCATCCGCCACCGGAGGGCGGTAGCCGCCGACGATGCGGATCGCCTCTTCGCCCGCTTCGATCCGGTGGTGGTCCGGGTCTGCCAGCTCTTTCCACAGGGCCTCGCTGGCGGGGTGCCTGCCCACGTAGATGACTTTGCGGCCCGGCGTCGGCTCGCCTTTGCGGATCGGCAGGGTCGCGCCGCTCATCTTGCGCAGGCCGCTTTGTAGCTCCTCCGCCGCAAAAGCTTCTGCCGGGGAGGGCTCCAACGGCAGGCAGATCTCCACGCCTTCTGCCTCCAGCGGCCACTCGACGGTGGCTGCCCCCGCTCCCAATGCAATGCCGAACCACGCTAACCCCAAAAAGAAAAGACGCTTCATTTGTACTCCACCACCAGTTTAGGCCGCAGCTCCGCCGCCTCGGCATCGCACGAAGCGAAGTAGCTCCCCACGTGGAAGCTGCGGGCCATCAGCAACACGCCATGGTTTTTCGCCGGGTCTGCCACCCAGTCGTTGACCAACGCGGTAAGATCCCACCGCATCCAGACTTCGCCACTCCCCGGCACCAGGCTGGCGCGAGCGACGACGGCAGGGTTGTAGTCCACCTCTTTGACCGGCCCGTTCTCCATCTGCTGGGCGTCGCCCCAAAACTCCTCCATCCCCCCCGTGCTGCCACGAGTGGCAAAGGTAGCTCCATCTGCCGAAGGCTTGCCAAGCTCTCGCCCGGCGCTCCAGGGGCGCAGCATCGAGTGGGCGATGATCACCCGGTTGACCGGCGGGATCTTTTCGTACTGCCCGTTGTCTTTGGGCTCATCGGTCTTGTAAAGCTCCAGCCAGGCAGAGGTGATCTTTGCCCCGGCGGGGATGCGGCCCGGCTCCGTCAACCCACCAAAGCGGACTAACCCGAGCATCCGCAGCCCGCCATGAGGCACCCCGCCGACGCGAAGCATGGTGTCGGCCCCGTAGTTGACCATCTTCAGCCGGTCGTTTGCACCGGAGAGGGTGGTATCCACGGCGTCTTCGTAGCCGTTGAGCCCGTTTTGAAATACGGCCTCTCCCGCTAACACGGGCGCAAGGGGCAGGAGCAGGCAAAGGAGCAATCGCTTCATTCAGAGAGAAAGGTTGGTTAAGGAACCGTCAAAAAAATCCCAGATACGGGTTTGCATGTTGTTGATGTTGTTGATGTTGGGCGGGTTCTCCGGGTCCACCGCTCCGTTGGGGAAGCGGATAACCTCCACGCTGCCGTCAGAAAACAACACCGGGTACGACCCCGAGTGCCACGAGAGCGGGCTCCCCTTTGGGTTGGAGGCGGCGTAGGCAAAGTTGCAGGCGTGGATGGCTCGCCGCCCCATGGTGGCTACCTTTTTAAGGTTAGGCCGCTTCGGGTATTGACTTTGGTTAAACCCGCGGATCACGTAGCTGGTGGCGAAGGGACCCTCAGCGCTGGTGAAGTCCGTCTTCTTCACGGCTTGGGTGCGGGCTTTATCCCCCGGGCAGATGTAGAGCCGCTTGTCGTGGAGGTAGTTGAAGAGCTTGCCCATGCTGGCAAGCTCGCCATCGTCGTCCTTGAGCTTCCGGGCGATCCACGTACCAAGGGGATCGACATCGCGCAAGTCCTCCGCCCAAGGCCATTCGCCATGGTGCTCTGGCACGTAGTGGCCCAGCGCGACCCCGATCTGCCGGAAGTTGGCCACACACCCGACAACACCCACTCGCGTGGAGATCATCCGCCCAAGCGGAAAGGCCAGCACGAGCAGCAGGATGAGCACCCCTACCACCGTAAGCAACTCCAGGACGGTAAAGGCGCTTCTACGTTCTCGGGGGGGGCGAAGCATGGTTTCTAAGCAGCGTTGAGTTTTTTGCTTCTCCGCCGTGCGAGGAAGCCACCCCCCAGTGCTCCGGTAAAGAGAAGCATCGCCACGCCCGAAGGCTCGGGGACGGCGGTGAAGGGGGTGTAGTAGCCCAGGTTGGCGGGGGCTAAAGCTACATCCGAAAAGCGGAAGTCATCAAATCGACCGTAGATATCCAGCCCCACGCTGATGCTGGAGAGCGTTGCCGGAAGCAAGCGGCTGGTAATCCCCGACTCCGAGAAGGTATGGCCCACGCCGTTAACATACACGATCACCTGGGTGCCCGTTTTCACGTAGGCAAGGTGGGTCCACACCCCCAGTTCAAGCTGAACCCCCGTGTCGTATGTGCGCGTGCCACCCGATTGGCTCTTTACGTTATAGGTGGCTTGTACCGTACCATCCGTCGAGTAGCGAAGAGCAAAGCGGCTCGCCCCCCCGTCGCTGGAGGCAACTGACCAGATCGTGCCCGCCTTGTCGGACGCGGGCGAACCATAGTTGGAAAACCCTTCGAGATAGACCCACCCCTCCATGGTAAACTGGCCGGTTGTGGCAAGGTTGATGGTGCTGATGCCCGAAACCGAACCGGAGATGGCTTTGTTATAAGCCGTCCGCGCGCTGCGGTCATAATGCTCCAGCTCGGGGTGCGAGGTGGAAAACGGGTAGTTCGCATTGACCCCGACCGTGTCATTAAACGTCACCGTACGGCCATTGCCGCTCTGGTCGGCATACTGGGTGGCGGAGAGTTGCTGGTCGAAGTTGTACTGGATCAACGTCGCCGCGTGGGCTCCCTGTGCGAGCAGGAGCGAACCGCCAAGAAGGGAGAGGAAGGGTGCGTATTTCATAGGGGGTTAGTTGAGATTTCTTTTAGAGTTGAGACGGCTTTTTGCGTGCCCAGCCCAGGCATGGACTGGCGCCAGATCACTTCACACGGGAAGGTAGCTTCTTCATTCCGGAACGCCTTGCCCCGGATACGCTGGGTGATGACCTCCATTCCCGCGCGGCAGATCTCTTCCACCGGCTGCGCCACGGTGGTCAGCGGGGCGATGCCCTGAGTGGTAAAGGAGAGGTTGTCGAACCCGCTGACTTTGATTTGCTCCGGAATACAAACCCCGTTCTGGAGGTAGTGCGTCATGACCCCGAAGGCGTAGTGGTCGTTGGTGCAGATCATCGCGGAGAGGCTTTCTCCCACCCATTTGGCGACATTCGCGCCCCCGGCGAACGGCTCGAAACGCCCAACCCGGGGGTTATCGATCAACACCATGCCGCAGGGGCCTTTGCTGCGGGGCACCTTCGCCCCCAGGTGGTACTCGGCAGGCGGAGCCCACCCGGCGTCTCTGAGGGCATCGTTAAAACCACTGAGCCGATCGAGCAATTGCCAGTTGGTTGAAGTCTCTTTGAGCACCAGCGCGAGGCGGTCCCACCCCGAGTTGATCGCGTGGCCCGCCAGCTCGCGGAAGGCGGCCCGCACGTCACTGCGAATCAGCGGGATACCGGGCACCTCGCACCCGATCGAAACCATCGGCACGCGAGCCCGGGCCAAACGGGCGAAATCCATCTTGGTTTGCATGGAGCCGGCGATGATCACCCCTTCGGGGCGGAGCGCCAGCACCTGGTCCACAAAGCGTTTGCCATCCCCCGGCCACCAGTAGGCCTCCACCGTTTGGAACTCAAACCCCGCCTCGTGCACCAGCCGCCCCAGCTCGTAAGCAGCGCGCGCCCCAATCTCCGATTGCCCGCTCATATTGAGCAGTAAGATCAGGTTGGACCGGCCCCGGCGCATCATCTGGGCGGCGCGGTTGGGGTGGTACCCCATTTCCTCGGCCTTTTCCTGTACCCGCCGGATCGTCTCCGGGCTCAGGCGTTTACGCAGGGGGGAATCAACCGCCCCAACCACGAGGCCCACGGTGGTTGGGCTCAAGTTCAACGCCTGTGCAATATCAGCTTGGGTGACTTTAGACATATCGGGAGGTGTTGTGACGTTAAACCTAACCCCAATCCGCCGTCAACTGATTTGTTGTGACGAAAAACTAAAATGCTGAACACCCTCCCCAATCTGGTGGAAAACGGAAAGCGCGCCGCCCGGTTTTCACGGAACGGCGCGCTTTTTGGTTTTGAGCGTCTTAGAAGTGGACGAACACCACCCCGGTATCGATGGAAACGGGGAAGGTCTCTACCGAGGGGTCTTCCTCTTCCTCGGTGTGGGCATCGTGCACACATTCGGGGGGCGGCCCGGCTTCGGGGCCTACGGAGACGGGGTAGCTCTTGGTGCGCACGCGGTGCGGGTTGAAGATGCTCTTGCCGGTCTTGATATCAAACTCCCACGCATGCCACGGGCAACGGACAATCTCCCCCTCGCGGCCCCAATCGTACTCGCCGACTGCGGAGGGGCGGTTGTACCCCGTGACTTTGCCCAGGCAGAGCGGGGCAAACTGGTGAGGGCAGACATTCTTCAAGGCGTAGAACTCGCCCTTGATGTTGAAGACGCCGATGGAGCGCCCCTCGATATCGACCACTTTGTGGGTGCCGGGAGGCAGCTCGGCGATGGTACAGACGCGGTGCGGTTTCATTTGATTTGGGCGGCGCGTTCGGTAAAGCGGTAAACTTCGTCGGCGTTTTGCCAGTAGATGCGCTCGGTCATCTCCTCAGGGAGGTTGGGGATGCCGTGGGCGGGGGAGTCGTTATCCCAATGCGGGTAGTCGGAGGAGAAGAGGAGCGTCTTTTCTGCCTGGATCATGTCGAGCAACTGCACGAAGTGCTCTTTCTTCTCCGGCTCTTCGATCGGCTGGCTGGTAAAGCGGACGTGTTCGATAATGTACTCGCTCGGTGGCCGCTTGAGGAACGGCACGGTGGAGCGCAGCGCCTTCCAGTTTTTATCCAACCGCCAGAGGACACCGGGAATCCACCCCAGCCCCCCTTCCTTGGCGACAAACTTGAGGGTGGGGAATTTCTCAAACACCCCTTGCAGCACGAGGCTCGTAATCTGCCCCATGTAGTTTTGAGGGATGACGGTGTGCCACTCCAGATACGTGGTGGGCGGGCCTGCGATGAAGCCGTTGGAGATGCCGCGCCCCTCGGTGCCAGGGTGTACGGAGACGGGGAGGTTCATCTCGCAAGCCGCTTCGTAAATGGGCCAGAAGGAGCGGTGCCCCAGCGGGTTGCGGGTGGCGGAGCAGAAGAGGACTTCGGCAATGCGGATATCGCCCCCGTACTTGCGGATCTCGGCGGCAGCGTGGGCCGGGTCGTTGGGATTAATGACAAGTGAAGCAAAGAAGCGCTTATCCCACGCGAGCCACGTCTCTTGCATGGTCTGGTTGTAGGCGGTGGCGTAGGCGTTGCCGAAGTCGATATCGGGGTGAACGCCAAGGGCGAGCACACCACTCCCGGTAAGCAGCCCGAACTCAATGCCAAAGGCGTCCATGTGTTGGCTACAGAGGAGTTGGTAGTCGCTCCCGGCCTCGCCCTTCTCGGGCTTGGCGTCGTGGCGACTGACGCCCACGGGGCTTGGGTTCATCCCCGTCGGGAAGCGGAAGTGCGCCTCGCGAAAGTACGCAGGGAGCCGCTTGGAGACCTCCCCCGCAGGGAAACTCTGGTGGATATCGGTGTCGAAGATGCGCGTCGGCTTGCTCATGTTGCTTGCAAGCTTACGCCCGGCACGCGGGGGCGTCATTATCCCGTATTGATTATCCTTTGCAAAACCGGCTTTTTGCGAAATACCCCGGGGGAGGCCCCTGTCCCGGCCTTGAAGACACGGCAGAGCAGCGCCGCATTGGCAAAGCCAGACTGCTCGGCCACCTCGGCCAGCGTCATCTGCGGGTGCTCGCCCAGCAACACCGCCGCCCGCCGCACCCGGCAAGCGCGTAGGTAGCTAAAGACGGTCTGCCCGGTGAGCGCACGGAACGAACGCGCCAGATGCTCTTCGCTCACCCCGGCAAACCAGGCGATCTCCGCGAGCCGCAGCGGGTGGGCGAGGTTCTTCTGGATGTACTCGCGGGCGTAATCGACCGGCAGGCGGTTTGCCGCCACGCCGGGGGCACCCCCACCCTGCCCAGGGGCGGCATGGTGGCGCAGAAGCTCCAGCGCGGCGCTTTTGAGAAAGGAAGCCGCTGCGAGCCGGGCGTGGCGGGCGGTGGCCCCGCGCTTCTCCAGCAGCGGCAGGTAGCGGCACGCCTCCTGCAACTCGCGCCCCCGGGGGAGCGGCAGCACGCCCGCCACACCCGTGGGCACCCCATGCAAAGGCACCGCCGCAAGCCGCAAGCCGGGGAAGTGCCACCGGCTCCCGCGCCGTGCCACGAGCGCCACCGGCTCGCCCGCCGCCAGCGGCGTACGCTGCCGGCCGCTGCGCGCCTCGCCCTCGCCCCCGATGGCGAAGAGGAGCGCGGGGCCCGGGGCCACCCACTCCGAGCCACCCAAAAGCCACTGTGGCTCCCCTTTCAGCAAGGGCTCGCCCGAGGGTACCGGGGTGGGGCGCTGGTGGTCGTAAAGCTGCTGCCGGTACTCGCTGGGGGCCATGCCTGCCAACGCGCGAAAGGTGCGGGAAAACGCGCTCAACCCCGGAAAGCCCGCGCGCCGCGCCACCACCGAGAGCGGCGCCGAGACGTGCACCATCTCCTCCCGGGCGCGCTCCACCCGCAGCCCGGCAAGGAACCGCGCCGGGGCCACCCCAAGCCTGCGGCGAAAGGCAGGCCCACCCACCCCGAGCCGCCCGGTCCGCAGAGCGGCGGTACAGGCAGCCTCAAGTTGCTCCCACTCGGGAGGGCGCGGCGGCACGCGGTGGATGCCCAGCAACTCCGTGGTGAGAAAGATAAACTGCCGCACCACCTCGTGCGCGGCCTCGGCCTGCGTAGGCGCGCTCGCCTCGGCCTCGCGGCGCAGGCGCGCCACCAGCTCGCACACATCGTAGCGGCCCGGCGCGCGCAGGTGCCTGGGCCGGGGGAAGTTTTCGCGCAGGGTGCGGGCCAGCTCGGCATCGCGCCCCACGCCCCGGCTGCCCGGGGCGAGCCGGAAGATAAGGACATGCGCCACCTCCTCCCCGGCGCGCCGGTACTCCTGCCGACACGCGCGGGGCAGGACCATGATGTCGCCCGCCGCAAGGTCGTACGTCTCCTCGCCATCGACCCGCAACCGCGCGGCCCCGCCCAGAAAGTAGACGATCTTAAACGACGTATTGCGCAGCGGGATCGCGCCGGAAACCGGCAGCGCCATCACCTGCTCGGAGACATCCTGAACGGGCGCGCGCGGGGAGATAAGGCGGTGGAGGCAGATGCCCATGGCTCCCCTACCCTGCCACAGTTCCCCCCGCTACCGCCAGAGCAGGAATGTGCCATGGAGCGGGGCCAACCGCCGGGCAAAACAGAGGCGTTCGCCCCCGGCATCTTCGCACCGGGTGGGGGCGATGGGGTGCCACCGCCCATCTGTCTCCAGCGAGCGCCACTCGCCCCCGGCATACGCGCCACGCGGCACGCGCCACTCGACAGCGGGCGCGGCATCATCACTCGGGTTGAGCGTGGCAAAGAGCAACCCTTCGCGCGTGGGGGTCACGACGCCATGCGCCATCGGCTCCGCAACGCACGGAATCGTGGCTTCCGGGAAGCAACGCAGGAGGATCTGCTGCATCATCCGCCGCCGATAGATATTGAAGAACCCCATGAAGAACTGACCCCGCCCTTCCAGCGGGTAGGCGAGCGATACCACCCGCTCGCCCCCCGGGCCTTGAAAGAAGAGCGCGCCCGGCCAAAGGGAAGCATGGTCGGCCCGGCGCACCTCGCTTAAAACTTCCGCCCCCGGAGCGGGCTCCAGCGCCAGCAACCAGGGGGCGCACCGCTGCGCCGTCATCCGAGGAAAGGGCAAACCCGACTCGCCACACCCCTCCATGAGCACCTGTTCGTAAGCGTAGGCAACTTCAGCCAAAGGCTGCCGGCGGGCCGCTGCGACGCCGATGCGCGGGCCAAAGCCACGCTCGATGAGCACCTCCACCGAGCAGGCATCGAGCACGAGGCCGCGTTGCAGCAGGTGGCCGAGCGCTTCGTCATCAAACGCACGCAAGGTCTGCTCATTGACCGCCACCGGCCCCTCGCCTGCCGCCACCTCGCGGATGAAGCGGCTCGGGATGCCAAGGATCGCCGTGGTAAAACCCCAGAGGCTTGAGAACTGCGAGAGCGCCGAGGGTGAGCGCCGCCCCTCGGCCACAAGGTGCCGGTGGCGCGAGATCTGCGGGCTGAACAAGACGGAGAGCCCGAGGGCATTCCGGTCGTCCACCTCCAGCGCGCGCAGCGCGTTGAGCACCGGCTTCGCCCCGGCGAGCCCGAGGGCATACTCCGGGTCAAGGGAGATGCCGTTGCCGAGCATGTCGTAGTGGTTGATGGTGATGCCTGCCGAGCCGATGACCGCACATTGCAACATCTGCCAAACCGAGAACGCGCGGCTCTTGGTATAAGGGCCGCAGCGGGGTGAGTTCTCCAGCTCGGGGTAAACCTCCAGCGGCCCGTGGAGGTTGGCCACCGTCAGCCGAGCCAGCATCGGCGGGCATTCCAGCGCATGTTGCTGGGTGTAGGGGCCCATGGTCGGGCGGGTCAGAAAGGCAGGCTGCGTGCCTGCCGCCTGCTGGAAAGCGAGCCAATCCCGCCCCTCGGCGGCGTGGGCATCGGGGTTGGAGCTCATGAGCGCCACGCGCGTACCGGGTGCCGCCTTGCGGATGGCCTTCGAGAGCCGCTCCAAGGGCGCACGCAAGGTCTCGCACGAAAGGTCGAGCCACGCGCCGCGCCACGGGTGGGGCGGGCCGGGCCTGAGCACGGCTTCCAGCAACTGCCCGCGCGTCACCGGCTCGCCGACCGTTTGCGCAAAGCGGCGCAGGTGCTCTTCGCAAAAGCAGCCACCCCAGCCAAGGTAAGGCCCGTGGTTTTTGAGCCGCCAATCATCCTCCACCCAGATCGCCACCGGGCGGATGCGCTCCGCCATGCGCGCAAAGGAATCGCACAAATAGCTCTGCCACGCCTCGCAAAGCGGGCAGACGGTGATGGAGCTTTGCACGCCGTTTTCCCCCACCATGCGGCGAAAGGGTTGCCCCTCGCGCAGGGCGCGCCCCCGGCAGTTGTGGTACGTTGTCGCCCAGGGGTTGAGGCTGATCGCCACGCCATCGCGCGCGAGTCGCTCCCGCAGCCGACACGCCAGGGTGGTAAAGGCTTCCAGCTCGGGCTCGGTGGGAAAGCCCGCGCTCAACTCCTCCGCACCGAGGAAGAGCATGACCTCCTCGACCTTCGCGCTCTGGCAGAAGCGCGCCAGCTCTTCAATGCGGGCTTCCGGGTGGAAGGTGGGGTCGATCAGGTAACGGAGGATGTAGCGAAACGGCGGTGTTGGAGACATGGAAAGACAACGCGCCCGACGGAAAAGCGCGGGGGAGAGCAAACGCCCCCTACGGCGTTTCGGGCCAAAAGGCGAAGGGCAGAGCGTTCTGGTACGCCTTTTGCCGCACGGGAAGGGTGACAAAGTAATCGCGCCCCTTGGCTTCCACGTGGCCGTCGGCAAAGAGCGCGTTGGCCCGCCCCCCGTGGACAAGGTGGATGCGGTAAGCCGTGGAGCCGCCGCCGAGGGAGTACCCTTGCGTCTCGGTGGCCGGTTTATAGCTATCGGCGAGCAGGAAGAAGTCGGCCCGGTTCTCCAGCACGGAGAGGTTCTGGGTTGTATCCATCGCCCCGCCGGGGGTGCGCCAGCGCCGCATCCCATACGCCTCTTCCGACCCTCCCTTGGAGGGGAGCGAAGGGCAGAAGTGCGCCCCCTGCCGCTGGGCGCGCGCGCGGGCGGCGTTGCTCTCTTCCTCCCCATAGCGGGGCAGGTACCCTTTGGCCCGCAAGACCTGGTGCCAATAAGTCCCCGAAAGGTTCTGGCCCGGGTTCTCCGGGTCTTCCTCGATCCGTGGGGGGATGAGGGAGCGGTGGTCCACCGAGTAAGCCAGCAGGGCCGCGCCGACTTGCTGGAGGTTATGGATACACCGCGTCGAGACCACCCGCGCCCTCGCGCTGGAGACAACCGGCATCACCAACGCCAGCAACACCGCCGCTACCAATACCACCAGCAACAGCTCCATAACGGAGAAGCCATAGCGCGCGAACCTGGGGGCGGGGGGCAACATCAGCGGGAAAGAATGGCGGAGAAGTGGACCCCGGGCTCGGAGGCACCCGCGCGGCTGCCATCGCCCCGGAGCACCGGCACGGCAGGGCCCGCAGGCACGATGGAGATGGCATCGAGCACGGCTTGCGCAGGGGGCTTTTCGAGAAAGAGGATCGCCTGGCGGGTCTCCCCGTTATTCGCTCGCGAGAGGCCGCCGCCGATGTAGACGGTGCCCCCCTCGGCCCGGTGGTAGACATGGCACATCCCCCCAGCCTCGCCGCCGAAGCGGTTGTCCTGACAAAAGAGGCGGCCCCAGTTATCGACCCACCGCGTAAGGCAGCTGTAGGGCCAATCCGTCACGCTGGCGGGCACCTTGGCGCGTTTGCCCGCCCAAAGCACCGGGTTGCCCAGCATCGCCCCGATGCGCATGGCTCCCCCGTGGTTCTCAAAGAAAGCGGCGTCGTTGAGGTGTGGCGCGTTGAATGCCCAGAACTGCTCGATCTCCACCTGCGCTGCGTTGGTCACGATCCCCTGCCGAGCGCGGATAATGGCATTACGTACCAAGAGGCTCGTGCGGTTTGCCTTCGGCCCCAGCTCATCCCCTGCCTCGCAACGAATGGCTGCGCCCGCGATGTCGTAGAAGGCGCAGCGATCCACCAATAGATCCGCCACCTCGTCCGGCCGGGTGCGGATGAGGAGCCCCTCCTTCCCGCCCACAAAGTTGAGCTGGTTGAAAACGATCTTGCGCGCTTCGGGGATATGAAAGACCGGGGCCTCCGCATTCTCCTGCACAAAGCGGCAGACGCCGCTGGAGGTCACACGCACCTCCGGGCCGACCCGGATCGCCCGCGAGAGGTGGTAAGTGGCCGCACCGGGAAAGACAAGGAGGGTATCGGGCTGGCTGGCCGCGAGGTCGAAGACGCGCTGGATCGCGTCGCTCTGGTCCTCCTTCGTATCGGGGCGCACGCCGTGGGCCGTGGCGTCGATCACCTGCCACGTTTTGCCATGGGCGGGAGCATCGCTCCAAACCAGCGGCGGCACCTCCACCGCCGCGCGCACTTCGGGGGCAAGCGCTTCGTCGGCAAGCGCGGCGAAGGCTTCGGGGAGCGCGGTCTCCACCTCCGGCCCATTGTGGCCGATGGCGATCCGGTATTGCCCCGCCGCGTCGAGCGTTGCCAACTGCTTGAGCTTCTCCAGCGTTGCCATCCGCGCCCCACCTTCCCAAGCCACGGCCTTGATCGGCTGCCCCCCTGCTTCGCGGACCCCGGTGAGCGAGATCAAGTTGGGGTGGGTGCCATCCCGGATCAGCACAAGCGCCCCTTCGCGGCACCCGGCGGCTTTGACTCGCGCATTCTCCACGCGCAAGCCACGAAACGTCGCCGTGGGGACGATGCGGGAGTGCACCAGCGCGATCCCCGTCTCGCCCTCGGCATCGAGGTCGAGATCCCGCAGGGCGGTGTTTCCCTCCGTCTCAAACCAAACCTGATGCCGGGCGGGGTTCACACGCGCCACCCCTTTGAGCCCGTGGACCTGGATCTGCGAGCCGACGCGAAACGCACCCCCCTCCATCTCCGGGTGCGTTACCACCGTGCAGCGGACCAGCACGGCGGTGTCGCAATGCAGATCGACCGCGCGGCGGCATTGCTCGAAGTGCGAGTCTTCCACGGCGAGCAGGGTGGAGTTGTACCACTTCTTGAGGTCGCCGTGTGAGTTGGGCGCGAGGCTCCAGCCGCCCTCGGCCTTCTTCTCGACGAGGTAGGGAGGCCACGGGCGCGAACGGTTCCACTCCTTTCCGGTGAGGCGCAAGTCGGTGTATGAGTCGCACTCCACAGCGGTTTGCCCCGCGTTCTCGAAACGGCAGTTGGCTACCACAATGCGCGACCAGATATTCCCCGTCCAAAACCGAAGCTGCACGGCCCCGCCTTCAAACCCAAGCCCATCTACGATGACGCGGAAGCTATAGTGGAAGTAGAAGATGTCCTTCTTCTCTGCCTCCTGGCGAATGCGCACCTTCCCCGGCTCGCCGCGGAGCACGAGCGACTGCTGGAAGAGCACGGGCTCGCTGATCCGGTAGACCCCTTCGGGGAAGTAGATCTCCGGGTAGGCGGCCGATTTCGTCCCCGGGGCGAGCCCGCCATAGCGCCCGACCGGCCTGCGCTGGCTTGCCTCGCGCTCCATCGCGGCATCCGCAGCGGCTTGCAGGGCGCGGGTATCATCCGCCACACCATCGCCAACCGCCCCAAAATCCCGAACGTTGATCGAGCCGGGGAGCGGCCCCGGCCACGAGGCCCGCACCCCACCCACCAGCAGAAGAAAGGCGGCCAACCCGTGAAGCCAAAGCATCATACCGCGTTACCGTTTGAGCTTGCGCTGCAAGGCCCACCCCCCGGCAGCGGCTCCGAAGAGAAGCATCGCCGTGGAAGGCTCGGGGACGGCGGTGATCTCAATATTATCAAACGCCACCCCCACGAAGTTGGCCGAGCCATGGTCCACCAAGCGGACGGCGGCGCTCGTGGAGGGCCCCCGGAAGTTGAACTCCGAAGTCCCCCCGCCGCTCACATAGGGCGTGTCGTTGATGGAGAACTGGTACTTCTGCGTCGCGTAGTTGAGCGTCGCGGAAACGGTGACCCATGTGGTCGTGTTGGTAATACTGACCACATCCGACCCGACGAGTACGGCACCCTCTCCGTTGCTATACCCGAGCCTGCCGTCGGAGCGCAGGTAGAAGCGAATGGCGGTATTGCCATCTGCACCGTCAAAACCAAACTGTACCGCCGCGACGGTGCTAGTCCCTCCGACAGGCACCTGCGTGTACCGGAATTTGAAGGTAACATTGAGCACCGAGCTACTGCCGTTAAACCCGGGCAAATCGGTGCCCGAAGGGCTAAACAGGGAGGAGGAGGTCGAGCTGGCGCGCGTCTGAGTCACCACGGCCTGAGAGCCCCCAAAGCCGGCCCCGCTGGTGACTACAAAGTCGCCCCCGCCCCCGCTCCACTGGGTGCCGCCAGCAGGTTGGCCGGAGAGGTTGCCGGGGGTGTAGGCATCGAAATCAATCAGCAGCGCTTCGGCGTTGGAGACCGGGAGCACCACCGCTGCGAGAGCAACGGCAGCGATAAGCGGTTTGGACCAAGTGGGGGTATTCATGGGGTAGGGTGGTAGGGAGGTTCTTTGGTAGTCAGGGAAAATGAGGTTTTAGGCGCTTTCTCCGGGGACCAGCTCCGGCGGGAGGATAAGGTATTGGGTTTCAACCGCGTCTTGCGGTTGCGCGGCGATCCACTTCATCGCCTCGATGCCAAACTCAAGGTACGGGGTGCGCACATAGGTAAGGGGAAACTCATCCATCCGGTTGCCGCGGATGCCGTTGGCGACAATGGCAAGCTCTTCGGGGATGGCGACGCCATGTCGCAACGCCTTGTGCGCAAGGGCGGTGGCAAACTGGTAGTTGGCCGCCACCACGGCATCGCAATCAGGCTGCGTTTGCACAAAAGCTTCGATGACTTCGCCCGCGCTGCGATGCGAAGCACAATGGCAGATCCACCGCTCCTCCAGTTCAAGCCCATGCTCATCCAAGAGCTTTCGGAAAGCATTGTATTTGCCGTCGGCGTGCTTCTCCCGGGTGTTGCCGAGGTAGCCGATCTTGCGTCGGCCGCTTTGCACGAGGTATTCCACCGCAAGCTTCATTGCCAGCGGGCGGTCGTAGGTGATGGCCCCGCCCACGCCCGGGTTCTTCATGGCCATGACGCTCATGGTCAGCACCCCTTCGGCGGCGAGCTGGTCGCGCAGGTCGCGGTATTGGCTGCCGTCGATAAAGATCACCGCAGCGGCGGAGCGCAGGTGCTCCAGCGCGAGTTGTTTATCCGTATCGGTGGGGAAGGAAGGGATCGTTTCGATCTGAACCTGCCACTGCACCGAGCGAGCCCCGGCCGCCACGCCTTGCATGACTTCGAAAACTTCGTCGCCATTGCCCACGCTCACAATATCCGCCTGGGGGGGCATGACGATCATCGCCGTGCGGGCGAGCTGCTCGCGGCCGTTGCGAGGGGGCGTGCTCACAAACGTCCCCTGCTTGGGGTAGCGCACCAGCCACCCCTCGCGCGTGAGCTCATTGAGAGCGGCGTGGACAGTGGCGTAGGCGACCTGCCACTCCTCGGCCAGAGCGGCGGCGCTGGGGAGCCGCGTGCCCACGGGCAGGGAATGATCCTGAATCTGGGAAAGGAGCGAATCGTAAATATGCCGCTTTTTGGAAAGGCGCCGGGGCACATCAATCGAAGCCAGAGTCTGAAGAACCGGGAGGGTGGGGCGCATGATTTAAGTTATAGTATAGATTATTAATGCCGTGCAATCACTTTTTCTCAAAAATGGGGAGGGTGCCGCTTACTTCAGCGCGGCGAGCTTGCGCACATCCAGCCGCTTGAGCCAGCCGCGCAAGGCTTCCGGGGTGTCGTTGGTGAGCTCGATCTGCACAAAGTAGCGCCCCCCGACAAAGACGGAGAGCGAGCCGGTGCGAGCTTCGCGGGAGTAGTGCTCCAGCGCGCGCATCCCCTCGATCTCCACCCGGCGGTCAAACCCATCTTCGCTCTCCGACTCGGTGGCCCACTCCTCGCCCTCTGCGGCCCCGAAGAGCTCGGCATTGCTGGTGGCATCAATAATGGTGACGACCGCGACCGGCAGGTCATCCGCATCCCCCTTTTGATAATAGCTGCGCCGCACGGTGCTCATGTGGATCTCGCCACTATCGGTGGTGGAGCCATCAGCCCGCTCGGCCCCCCACCCTTCCGGGGGTTCGGGGAGAAACGGGGTAAGCTTCTCATACGGCACAAGCTGCGCAGGGGCGGCTTGCGCGGGCGGCTTGGGCGAAGGGGGCGACTTGGGCTCAACAGCAAAAGCGCCCCCCGCAAGCACGGGCAGCAGGGTAGCGAGAAGGAGGGAACGCGGCATCACCCCCCATTCTGGCGGCAGGGGGGGCGCAAAGTCAAACGAAGCCGTGGTTGGGCGAGGCCCAGTGGATTTTGGAGACCCAGACGCTCCCGTCGGCCCCGTACTTGTCGCATCCGGCGGGCTGCATCCACTCCACATCGGTGACCCACGTTTCCTGCGGCGACACTTCGGTAACGGCAAAGTTCCCCAGCCGTGCGCCCCGGTTGGGCATCAGCTCCCGCTCGGTCTCGCGGATCACGCGCAGCGTTTCGGGGTTCACCCTCGCGATGAAGAGCGGCGCGCGGTGGCGGATCACGTGGTCATTATCCGCGCCCCGCCGCGTGTACGCGAGAAAGAGGGCATCCGCATGGCGTACCCAGTGCTGCTGGGTGTTGTAGCTCCCCAGCTCGGTGCCATCTTCCCAAAGCCATGGGGTGGGCTGGCTGAAGTGGAGCCCATCTTCGGAAACGGCGACATGCCCGCGCACGTTATTACGAAGGGTAAGGTAGTAGCGCCCCTGGAATTCGGTGAGCGAAGGCTCATTGAAGCCGCGCGGCTCGGGGATCGTCAGCTCATCCCCCTTCTCCACAATACGGAGGGTCTCTCCATCAAACCGGCAGCGGAAGATCGTGGCAAAGTAGCACGCTTCCTCCGGCACCTTGTGGTAGATCGGCAGGAGGATGTCGCCATTGGGAAGATCCCACCGCTGGGTGCAGCCCGCTCCGGCGTTACCAAAGCGCGGGTGGTCAGGCATCTCAAGCAGCTTGGGGGCAGACCAGCAGCGGGCCTCGGCATCGTACCACGCATAGGCGGTATGGCGCGGGCGCACTTTGGCGACATGCCCCTCCTCAAAGATAACGGTATGCCCCGTACCCAACAGCCGCTGGGTGCCCGCGTGCCAGCGGGGCGTAAAGTCGCAAATGCCAAACTCGCGGCTTGGGCCCACCGAGCGGCGCTCGAAGCCGGGCATGACCTCGGCGGCGCTCCACGTGGCCCCGAGGTCGTCGGTGCGCATCTGCTCGAGGCCGTGGAAAAGGTCCGAGCCTTGCAGCTCCAGCGGCTGGAGTGTCATCACCACCGCCGGGAGGGAGGTCGGGTTGCCCGGCGCGTGCGGTGGGATCGCCCCCGCCCTCGGCTGGGCCCAGCAGAAGCCTTCGGAGAAGCGGCGAGTCGGCGAAGTCAACTCCACCCGGAAATCTACAGATGCGGAAGAATGAGGCATGAGGGTGCCGACATCCCACCCCCAAGCCCCCTCCCCGCTCAAGCCAAAACGCACCGGCTTGACAAAGCGTTTCCCCATACGATACACTGTTTCCCGAAATGGACGAACGCACCATTGGCGAAAACATCCGCAAAATCCGCCTCGCCGCCAGCGCGAGCCTCACGGAGACAGCCAAGCGCGCGGGCATTACCAAGAGCACGCTTTCCAAGATCGAGACCGGGCAGATCAGCTCGCCGATCTCCACGCTCCTCTCCATCGCCTCGGCGCTGGGGGTGCGGCTTGCAGACTTTGTGCAGGAAGACGCGCGGGAAGAGCGGATCGTCCGCACCCCCAAGGGCAAGGGCCGCCTCATGGTGCGCGACGGCTCCCGCTTTGGCTATGCTTACGAGGGGCTCGCCATCGGCTACCCCGGGCGCTGGGTCGAGCCGTTTTTGCTGACGATCCGCCCGGAAGACAAAGTCGGCACCTTCCAGCACGACGGGCAGGAGTTTATCTACATGCTCTCCGGGCATGTGGAGATGACGGTCGGCTCCGAAGTGTTTGAAATGAAAGCCGGAGACTTTCTCTACTTCGACCCCACCCTCACCCACAAAACCCGCCTGCTGGGCGACAAGCCCGCACGGTTCCTCTGCTGCTTTATCGAAAAGCCGTAACCCCTCTCCCCCTCCTTCTATGTCCACCACCCTTTTTGTTGCCGGAGCTGGCTTCATGGGCCACGGCATCGCGCAGACAGCCGCCGCCGCCGGGTTCCCCGTGCTGCTTTATGATACGCGAGAGAGCGCCATTGCCCACGGGCTCGAGCGCATCCGCTGGTCGCTGGAGAAGCTGCGCGCCAAGCAGCCCAAGCTGGAGGTGGAGCCGATCCTGGCCCGCATCCGCCCGGCCACGCTTGCCGATGTGAAAGAAGCCGGCATCGTCGTTGAGGCGATCATCGAAGACGCCGGGGTGAAGGAGGCGTTCTTCCGCGACCTCGACGCGCTGGCCCCACCCGAAACGATTTTCTGCTCCAATAGCTCGGCGATCCCGATCAGCCGCCTCGCCGCCGCCACCTCCCGGGCCGACCGCTTTTGCGGCATGCACTTCTTCGCTCCTGTGCCGTTGATGAAGCTCGTGGAAGTTATCCGAGGGGTCGAAACTTCCGACGCCACCGTGGAGCGCATCAGCGAGCTGGCGCGGCAGTTCGGCAAGGAGCCGGTGGAGGTGAAGCGCGACATCGCGGGCTTCATCGTCAACCGCATCCTCATCTCCGCCGCGCTGGAGGCCGTGCGCGTGCTGGAGGCGGGCGTGGCCGATGCCGCCGCCATCGATACCGCCATGCGCACCGGCTGTGGCTACAAGATGGGCCCCTTGGAGACGATGGACCTCTCCGGGCTCGATGTCTTCCTCCACGCCGCCAACGCCATCTACGAAGACACGGGCGACCCGAAATTCAAAACCCCCGCCCTCCTCTCGCGCCTCGTAGCGGCGGGGCACCTCGGGCGCAAGAGCGGGCGCGGCTTCTACCCCTACGCGAAATGATTGATCTTACCGGAAAGAGCGCCCTCATCACCGGCGCAAGCCAGGGCCTTGGCGCGGCCATGGCGCGCGCACTGCACCAGGCCGGGGCCGCCGTGGCGCTCAACTATTTTCCCGACGCCGCCGGGGCCAACGCCGCCAATGCCGAAGCGCTCGCGCAAGAGCTGGGGGCCGCGCGGGCCGCCGCCTTCCCTGCGGACGTGCGCGATGCCGCCGCCGTAGCCGCGCTGGCCCAAGCCGTGCACACCCACTTCGGGCAGCTCGACATCGTGGTCAATAACGCCGGGATTGCCCGCGACCGCACGCTCGCCAAAATGAGCGATGCGGAGTGGCAGAGCGTCATTGATACCAACCTCACCGGCGTCTTCCACGTCTGCCGGGCCGCCGCTCCGTTACTGGCGGAAGGGGGGCGTATCGTCAACCTTTCCTCCGTCTCCGCAGTCGTCGGCACCTTTGGGCAGGCAAACTATGTAGCCGCCAAAGCGGGCGTGATCGGGCTCACCAAAACCCTCAGCCGCGAGCTGGGGCGGCGGGGCATCACCGTCAACGCCGTGGCCCCCGGGCTCGTCCTCACCGAGCTGGGGCAAACGGTGCCCGAGCCGGTGCGTGCCGAGTGGCTCAAGGCGATCCCGCTCGGGCGCTTTGCCGAGCCGCACGAGATCGCCGGGGCCGTCCTCTTCCTTTGCAGCCCGCTCGCCTCATACATGACGGGGCAAACCCTCCACGTCAACGGCGGCTGGTACGCCTAAAACCCACCACTCACTATGCAAGATCCTATCGTTATCGTCGGTGCCAAGCGGACCCCGCAAGGGCGCTTCCTTGGCAAGCTCGCCAACCGCTCCAGCCTCGACCTCGCCACCGCCGCCGCCACCGCAGCGCTCGGCGACATCCCCGCCTCGGCGGTTGATCTTACCGTCGTCGGCAACTGCCTGCCGCCCGTGCTCAACGTCAGCCGCCAAATGGCGCAAGCCGTGGGCGTGCCCGATGAGGCCACCTCCTTTACCATCAACATGGCGTGCGCCTCGGGGCTCAAGGCGATCTCGCTCGCGGCGGATGCGCTGCGGCTCGGCGAGGCCGAAGTGGCCCTCTGCGGCGGCACCGAGTCGATGACGCAGGCCCCCCACTTCCTGGCCCGCTCGCGCGCCGGGCTGCGGCTCGGAGATGGCACGCTGACGGATTCGCTCCTCCTCGGCCTGAGCGACCCGGCCATCAACGAAGGCATGGCACAGACGGCCCAGCGCCTCGCCGAGCGCTACCACCTCACCCGCGAAGCGCAGGACCGCTACGCCCTCCAGAGCCACCTGCGCGCCACCCGCGCGCAGGAGAGCGGCGCGTATGCCGACGAGATCACCCCGCTCCCCGAGCTCGACCGCGATGAGCACCCCCGGGCCGATACCACGCTGGAGCGGCTCGGCACCCTCAAGCCGACGCTCGGCGCGGGCACCGACATCACCGCCGGAAATGCCTCGGGCATCAACGACGGCGCGGCGATGCTCGTCCTCACCCGCCTCTCCGTGGCGGAAAAGCACGGGTGGAAGCCGCTGGCCCGGCTCGCCTCGGCCGCCTCCGCCGGGTGCGACCCGCGCGTCATGGGCGAAGGCCCGGTCCACGCCATCCGCAAGCTGCTCGCGCGGGAAGGCGGCACGCTCAATGATTTTGACGCCCTGGAGATCAACGAAGCCTTTGCCGCCCAAGTGCTCGCCTGCGCCGCGCAGCTTGGGTTTGACGCCGGGGAGGAACGCTTCAACCGCCACGGCAGCGGCATCGCCCTTGGCCACCCGATCGGGGCGAGCGGCGCGCGCCTCGCCGTGCACCTTGCCCACCGCATCGCCCGGGGGGAGGACCGCAACGCCCTCGCCTCGCTCTGCGTGGGCGGCGGCATGGGCATCGCGGCGATTTTGACCACGGTAAACTAGCCATGCACACCCCGGACGTTCTTACCCCAGACGAAGTGGCCGCCCTCATCCCCGACGGGGCGCGGCTTGCGCTCACCGGCTTCTCCTCCGTCGGCATCGCCGAGGCGGTTGCCGATGCGATGATCCGCCGCAAACAAGCCACCGGCTCGCCCTCGGCCCTCACCGTCTACCACGCGGCGGGCCACTCCACCGGCTGGGGTTGCGACCGCTTTGCGGGCGAAGGGATGCTGGCCAAAGTCGTCGGCGGCCACTGGGGCCTCATGCACACCCTGCGCGAGAAGATGATGGCCAACGAGATCGAGGCGCATAACTGGCCGCAGGGGATGATCGTGCGAGCCTTCCGCGAAGCCGCCCGGGGGACCAAGTGGGGCTTTGTGAGCGAGATCGGCCTCGGCACGTATATCGACCCGCGCCGCTGCGGCGGCTGCATGAACGACAAGGCCCGCGCCACCGGCACCCTCCTACGCAACGAAACCGCGCCCGACGGCAGCGAAGTGCTTCGCTATCCGATGTTGCCGGTTGATTTTGCGATCATCCGCGCGTGGAAGGCCGACGCCTGTGGCAACGTCTCCATGGGCTTGGAGGCGCTGAGCCTCTCGCAGCTTGAGATCGCCCTCGCCGCGCGAGCGCAGGGCGGCAAGGTCATCTGCCAAGTGCGCGTGCGGGATGCCGCGCACCGCTTCACCGCGCCGGAGATCGCCGTACCCGGGTGCTTTATCGACTACCTCGTCGTCGCCGACGACCCGGAGCGCAACCACCGCCAGTGCGAAGCGAGCGACGCGGAAGAGAGCCTCGTGGGCGGCAGCGGCGCGTGCGAGCCCGCCGCGCTCCCCCCCGTGCCGGAAGGGCCGCGCGGGTGGATCGGCCGGCGCGCCGCCATGGAGATCCACGAGGGCGATGTCTTCAACCTCGGCATTGGCATCCCGGGGGATACGGTGACGCCCGCGCTCGCCGAAGCCGGGCGGCTCGATAGCGTGACGCCGATGCTGGAGTCCGGCGTGATCGGGGGTGTCGGCATCGGCGGCAACAGCTTTGGCGTCGCCATCAACCCCCAGAGCCGGATGGACCAGGGAGCGATGTTTGATTTTTACCACGGCGGCGGGCTCGATGTCGCCATCATGGGTGCGGCGGAAGTCGGCCCGCATGGCAACATCAACGTCTCGCTCTTCAACGGGCGGCCCACGGGGTGCGGCGGCTTTATCGACATCACCCAAAGCGCGCGGCGCGTCGTCTTTTGCAGCACGCTCACGAGCGGCTCGCTCGACGCGGTGTTTGAAGAAGGGCGCGTCGTCATCCGCAAGGAGGGGAAGTTCCGCAAGTTTGTCCCGCAAGTCCAGCAAGTGACCTTCAGCGCCGAGCAGGCACTGAGCCGGGGGCTCAAAGTCACGCTCGTGACCGAGCGCTGCGTACTGGAGCTCGATGCCGATGGGTGGGTTGTCACCGAAGTCGCCCCCGGGGTGGACTTGGAGAAGGAAGTCCTCTGCCAGATGGATTTCCGCCCTCGCGTGGCGGCAGACCTCAAGCAGATGCCGCTTGCCTGTTTCCGGTAGACAACAGCCCCCGGCAAGCCACATCCTCCCCGCCATGGACGCGTTTGAGCAGCTTGATTGTGTCAGTTCCCTTGATGGCTCCCGCGAGCCGTTTCTCCTCTCCCTGCCGCCTGGCGGCGAGGCAAGCGCGCTCGTGGTCGGCCTGCACACGTGGAGTGCCGACCGCTTTAACCAGGTCGAGCGCATGGGCCCCTACTGCCGCGAACGCGGCTGGGCACTGCTTCTGCCCGAGTTTCGCGGCCCCAACCTCACCACCAACCCGCGTGTGCGGCAGGCGGGCGGCTCCGCGCTGGCCCGGCGCGACGTGATAGACGCCACCCGGCTTGTTCTGGAGAAGTATGTGGACCCCGCGCACCCCCGCTTCCTCGTAGGCGGCAGCGGCGGCGGGCATATGGCGCTTCAGGTAGCAGGGCGCGAGGCACTGGATTGGACAGCCGTTTCCAGTTGGTGCCCGATCACCGATCTTGCCGAGTGGCACCGCTTTGCCAACGGCTACCTGCCGCATGTCGAGAGCGTCTGCGGCGGTGCCCCCGGCGACTCCCCGGAGGTGGATGCCGCGTACACCGACCGCTCCCCCATCCACCGCGCCGCGGCCCTTGCCAAGTGCCGCCTCCAGCTTGGCCACGGGCGGTATGACAAAGTCGTCCCCTACCGCCATGCGTGGGAGATGGCACTCGCCATCGAAGCCCAGAAGCCGGAGGCCTTCTTCTTCAGCCTCTTTGATGGAGGCCACCAAATTTTGTTCGATGAGGCGTTTAAATTCTTCGATGCCTCCATCCGCAAAGAGCAGGGAGTGGAGCTGACGGGGTAGACCGAGCCTACGCGCAAACCCCCAGCCCACCTGCCACCCCGGGAGCGTGGAGGGCGAGCCCTGCTCGTGTTTCTGACGGTAAGCACCGCAGGGAAGAAATCGCTTCTGACGCAGCCATGCGTGCATGTCCACCTTCGTGCTATCTGGGAAGAGGGTGCCCATTGGCAAGTGGGGCGCTATGTTTTGATGCCCGACCACCTGCACCTTTTCTGCGCGCCGGGGAGCTGGCCGCCCACCGCGCTGGATGCGTGGGTCCGCTACTGGAAATCGCGCGCAGCGGCGGCGTGGCCTATGCCTGTTGAGGGCCGCGTCTGGCAACGCGATTGGTGGGACACTCAGCTCCGCGCCCACGAAAGCTATGCGGCCAAGTGGGAATATGTGCGGCAAAACCCGGTGCGCGCCGGGCTGGCCCCCACCCCAGAAGCGTGGCCGTACCAAGGGGAGCTGCACGCCCTGCCTTGGCAGGAGCCGGGGTAGCGGGCTCAAACGCCGCGGCGCACACGGAGGTGCGCCCTCCAGGAAGCTACCGCTCCAGCGTGGCGCGGCAGCGCCTTGAAGGGCGCACTGAAGAATGGCCCTACCAAGGAGAACTGAACGCCTTACCATGGCACGAACCCGTGTGAGCGCCCCACCGGAGCGGTAGCTCCAGTGGAGGGCGTGCCTCCGTGCGCGCCTCGGCGTTGGATGTTGCTACACCCTGTACTTGCACTCCACCCCAAACCCCAAGGCCGACACGGAGGTCGGCCCTCCACGGCGCTCCCGCGCCACATTTGTATGGCGGCGCTGAACAAACCATCCCCGCTGAAACCCATTGCACCCCCAGCCCCCAAAGTGGCACTCTGCCCGGCGTGCCTGCCTCTTCTTCCGTGAGTGACAAGGAGCTTTTCACCAAGCTCCTCGCCGCCGTTTCGCGCTCATTCTACCTTACCCTTCGGGTGCTGCCCAAGGCCCTGCGCGAACCGATCGCCCTTGCCTACCTGCTCGCCCGCAGCAGCGATTCGCTGGCCGACCACGCCGCCCTGCCCGCTGCCGAGCGCATCCGTGCGCTCGATGCACTCGCCGCCGCCCTGCGCGACCCCGAGGCCCCGGCTCCCGCTCTCCCCGCCGTAGCAGACCCGGCCGAGCAGCGCCTCCTCACCCAGCTCCCCACCCTGCGGCGGCTCCTGCACGCCAGCCGCGACCGGGGGGAGATCTCTCGCGTACTCGGCATCATCATCGCCGGACAGCGGCTCGATGTGGAGCGCTTCCCGGGAGCCGGAGCCCCCCTGCGCGCATTGGAGACAGAGGCCGAGCTGGATGACTACACCTTCCGCGTGGCCGGGTGCGTGGGCGAGTTTTGGACGCGCCTCTGCCTCCAGCACCTCCCCCACTTCAGCCGCCGCAAACCGGCGGAAACCCTCCGCCTCGGCATCGCCTTCGGCAAGGGGCTCCAATGGATCAATATCCTGCGCGACGCCCCTGAAGACCTCCGCAACGGCCGTTGCTACTTCCCCCTGGAGACGCTCCGGGCAGAGGGGTTGGCTCCGGGCGACCTCCTTGCCCACCCCGAGCGCGCCCGCCCCCTCTATGCCCGCTGGGTGGCCACCGCGCGCGGCCACCTTGCCGCCGGGCGCGGCTATATCGAAGCCATCCGCCCCGGGCGGGTGCGGCTTGCCTGCTTTCTGCCGTGGGCCATCGGCCACCGCACCCTCGACCGCCTGGAGGCCACCCCGCCCCTAGAGCAGGAGGAGCGCGTAAAAGTCCCTCGAAGCGAAGTAAAAGCGATTTTTTTACAAGGGCTCCGCCTCTGGTGGAGCGACGGGATTCTTGACCAGTATCAAACTGGGTCGCTTTCCGGCCTTGCAAGAGGTTAAACGTCTTGATTAATATGCTTGGAACGCTATGGCGAACTTGACCAAGAGGGATTTGGTGGTACGGATCAGCAATGAGACCGGGATGGTCCAAAGCGACGTTTTTGAAGTCATTCAAAAAACGCTCGATTACATCACGGAATCGCTGGCCGATGGTAACGATGTGGAACTGCGTAACTTCGGCGTTTTCGAAGTCCGGCTGACCAAGCCGCGCGTGGGCCGCAACCCAAATGAACCCGGCAGCCGCTACGACATCCCCGAGCGCGCCACCGTGAAGTTCAAACAAGGCAAGGTGATGCGGCAGAAAGTCGCAAAGATGACCCCCTTGCTCAAACGGCGCCACGCCGATAAGGAGACCGTGCCCCCGCGCAGCAACGGCCACGAAGCCGCCGCCGCCTCGCAGGCCAAGTTGTTCTAGATTCCCCCCCTTGCTCGCCTCTGCAACCAGAGCGCGCCTTCCCCCCCTGTTTTTCTCTGAAGGTAGGAGAATTCCCCTACCCCCCAATGCAGCTCGCGACGTTTCGTGAGTGACGCACGGCCCATTTCCGGGCAACCTCCTCGCCCTATTGTGAGCGAAATTGACTGGACCACCTGGACCCCTCAAGAGCGGGCCGTGCTCTGCTTCATCCGCCAAGGGGGGGAAGTGCTCCTTATCCTCAAAAAGCGGGGCCTCGGGGGCGGCAAGGTCAATGCCCCGGGCGGCAAGATCGAGCCTGGCGAAACACCCCGACAGGCGGCCATTCGCGAAACGGTGGAGGAGGTCTGCGTCCTCCCGCTCAACCCACAGGCGCGCGGGGAGCTTTCCTTCCAGTTTACCGACGGGTACAGCCTCCACTGCACCGTCTTCCTCGCCCACGGGTGCGAAGGCGCGGCCCGGGAGACGGAGGAAGCCGTGCCGCTCTGGACGCCGGAAGGGGCCATCCCCTACGAACGGATGTGGGCGGACGACCCCGAATGGCTGCCGCACCTGCTCGCGGGGCGGGGGTTCCGGGGGCGCTTTGTCTTTGATGGCGAGAAAATGCTCTCCCGGGAGTTGGAGATCACCCCCCTCCCATTCGTGGATGCGGAGTGAACTTCCGGTGGTATTAGGCAGCGTGGTGCGCTAAAGATTGAAGCTCCATGACCACTAGCAAACCACCGCTCATTTACCTCGATAGCAACGCCACCACCCGGGTGGACCCCGCCGTTGTCGAGGCAATGATGCCGTACCTCACCCAAGAGTATGGCAACCCCTCCAGCGCCTACAGCCTTGGCGCGCGCGCGGGCAAAGCGGTGGCCACGGCCCGCGAGCAAGTGGCGGCGCTACTGGGGTGCGAGCCGGAGGAGATCGTCTTCACCAGCTGCGGCACCGAAGCGAATAACACGGCCATCCAGTCCGCCCTGCTTAATGACCCGGATCGCCAGCAAGTCATCACCACCACGGTGGAGCACAGCTCCATCATGAAGCAGTGTGAAGCGCTCGCCCGCCGGGGCTACGGCATCACCTGGCTGGGGGTGGATGAGGCCGGGCAGATCGACCTCGATGCGCTGGAAAAAGCGATCCATGCCGACACCGCCATCGTCTCCATCATGATGGCCAATAACGAAACCGGCGTCCTCTTCCCGATGGAGGAGATCGCCGAGCGCGTGCGGGCCAAGGGGGCCTTCTTCCACACCGACGCCGTGCAGGCCATCGGCAAGGTGCCGCTCCGGCTTTCGGAGACCAAGGTCAATTTCCTGAGCCTCTCGGGCCACAAGCTCCACTGCCCCAAAGGGGTGGGAGCGCTGTATATCAACCGGCGCACCCGCTTTAACCCCTTCCTCCTCGGCGGCAGTCAGGAAGAAAACCGCCGCGCGGGCACCGAGAATGTGGCGGGCATCGTGGCGCTGGGCAAAGCCGCCGAGCTGGCCGCCGACGCGCTGGCGAGCGAGGCCACCACCGTCAAAGCCCTGCGCGACCGTTTTGAGAGCACGCTCCTCTCCCAGATCTCCGGCACCCGGCTCAATGGCGACGCGCTCCACCGCCTCCCCAACACCAGCAACCTCGCCTTCGAAGGGGTGGAGAGCGAGACGCTCCTGCTCCTGCTCGACCGCGCGGGGGTCTGCTGCTCGGCGGGCTCGGCGTGTACGGCGGGCTCCATCCACCCCTCGCACGTGCTGCGGGCCATGGGGTGCTCGACCGAGCGCGCGCGCTCCAGCCTGCGCTTCTCCTTCTCGCGCTTCAACACCGAGGCCGAAGTGGATGACGCCGTGCGCATCGTCTCCGCCGCCGTGGAGAAAGTGCGCAGCGCGTAGCGGCAGAAGTGCCGTCTTCGTGATCTGCATCAAAGACGCCCCTCCCCCCTGTGGTGGAGAGTGGGCAGGTATGTCAGACTTCACCATCATCCAAGGCGGCATGGGGGTGGCCGTCTCGGGCTGGCGGCTGGCGCAAGCCGTCTCCCAAACCGGGCAGCTCGGCGTCGTGGCGGGCACGGCGCTGGCCACCGTCTTCTCCCGCAACCTCCAGCTTGGCGATCTGGATGGCCACTTGCGCCGCGCGCTCGATGCCTTCCCCCTTCGCGAAGTGGCGGCGCGGGTCTTCCAGCGCTACTTCATCCCCGGGGGTAAGCCGAAGGAGGCCCCCTTCAAGCTCCATAGCTTGCCGACGCTCCGCTTTCCGCAGAAGCTTCTCAACCTCACCGTGGTGGGCAATTTCGTGGAAGTCTTCCTCGCCAAAGAGGGGCACCGGGGGGTGGTGGGCCTCAACCTGCTGGAGAAGATCCAGCTCCCCACGCTCGCCTCCCTCTACGGCGCGATGCTCGCCGGGGTCGATTTTGTGCTAATGGGCGCAGGCATCCCCAGGGCGATCCCCGAAGTGCTCGACCGCCTCGCCGAGGGCCAACCCGCCGAGCTTAAAATCGACGTCGCCGGGGCCCAGCCGGGGGAGCGCTTTACCTCCCGGTTTGACCCCGCCGAGTTCTTCGCCGGGCCGCCGCCCCAGCTCAAGCGGCCCCGCTTTATCGCCATCGTCAGCTCTGCCACGCTGGCCACCACGCTGGCGCGTAAATCGAGCGGGGTTGTCCACGGCTTTGTCGTCGAGGGGCCCTCTGCCGGGGGGCATAACGCGCCGCCCCGGGGGCCGATGCAGCTCTCGGCCCGGGGCGAGCCAATCTACGGCCCGCGCGATGAGCCCGAGCTCGAGAAGCTCCGCGCGCTGGGGCTCCCCTTCTGGTTGGCGGGCTCCTATGGCCGCCCCGGCATGCTGGCGCGGGCGCGGGAGTTGGGGGCCGCAGGAATCCAGGCAGGCACGGCATTTGCCTTTAGCGCAGAGTCGGGCATCCGCCCCGAGCTCAAAGCCCGCGCGCTCCGGCTCGCCCGCGAAGGGCAGGCCGCCGTCTTTACCGACCCGCTCGCTTCGCCCACGCACTTCCCGCTCAAGATCGCCCAGATCCCCGGCACCCTTGCCGAAGCCGCCCTCTACGAAAGCCGCCCGCGCATTTGCGACCTCGGCTACCTGCGCGAGCCGTACCGCCGTGCAGACGGCAGCGTCGGCTACCGCTGCCCGAGCGAACCGGTGGAAGATTACCTGCGCAAAGGCGGCAAAATCGAGGAGACAGCGGGCCGCAAGTGCGTCTGCAACGGCCTCACCGCCACCATCGGCCTCGGGCAGTTCCAGAGTGGGGGTGAGGAAGAGCTGGCGCTTGTCACCGCGGGCGAAGAGATTGCCCACATCGCCGAGTTCCTCCCGCCCGGGGCCACCGCCTACACCGCCGCCGATGTCGTGGCGCGGCTGCTGGGCCGGCAGGAAGGGTAAAAACCCCGCGATCCGAGGAACTGTAGGCCGTTTCGGTGAAACGGCGGTCCAACCCCATGGCGTCTCACAGAGACGCCCTACAATTCCTCCCACCCGAGAGTCGTTTGGCGAATTGTAGGCCGTTTCGGTGAAACGGCAGCCCACCCCCATGGCGTCTCGCAGAGACGCCACAATTGCCCCCTTTCGCACCGAACCCGCAAAGTTAAAACCGCTCCAGAAGCGTGCCCAGCACCTCCAAAGCGCGCACCAGCTCGGGCTCGGCGGCCCGCGCGCAGTTGAGCCGGATGTGGCGGGGGCCCTCCGCAGGCGGTGGCGTGGGGTAGAAGACGGTGTCTGCCGCAAACGCCATCTGCGCCTCCAGCGCGCGCTTGCGCAGCCGCGCGATATCCACCCCCTCGGGCAGCTCCACCCATAGCAGGTAGCCCCCCTCGGGTGCCGCCACCCGGTGCCCGGGCGGGAAGGCGCGCGCAATCGTCTCCAACGCCAGCTCGCGGCGGCGGCGGTAGTGCTCGCGCAGCCACTCCAGATGCCGCCCCGCCGCATCGCCCTGCTCAATAAAATAACGGAGCACCCCCTCGGAGAGCACCGCGCTATGGATATCGTGCCGCGTCTTCCACTCCGCAAACGCCTCGTGCAGCTCCGGCGTACCCGGCACGCAAGCCCCCACGCGCAACCCCGGGGCGATGGTTTTGGAGACGCTCGTCACATAACTCACCGTCCCCCCGTCATCCCACGCTCGGCATGGCTTGGGCCCGCCACCATCGGCCAGCTCGCCAAAAAGATCGTCCTCCACCAGGCGCACCCCGTGCTTGCGGCAGATCCCCACGAGCCGCTCGCGGTCGGAATCGCAGAGTGTCGCCCCCGTGGGGTTGGAGAGCGTGGTGCAAACAAAGAAAGCGCGTGGCCGCCACCGGGCAAGCGCCGCCTCGGCCGCATCGAGATCGACCCCCGCCCCAGCGCGCACGGGGATCGGGAGCACCTGAGCCCCCGCCTCGGCCAACATCTCCAGCAGCGCGTAATAGCCCGGAGCCTCCACCGCCACCACCTCCCCCGGGCGCACCAGTAGAGAGACAAGCCCCCGCAGCGCCTGCGTGCAGCCGGTGGTGGTGATCACCTGCCCCGCCCCCACCCCTGCCACCCCGCGTTGGGTAAGCCGGGCCGCAAAATGCGCGCGCAACGCCGGGTCGCCCTCCGGGTGGTGGTACGCAAACAGCGCCGCTCCTTCGCGGGCAAAGGCGACATTGAAAGCCGACTGCAACGCCGCCACGGGGAGCGCATCCGGCCCGGGCACACCGACGGCGAGGTTGGTGATCTGTGGGTCATCCCCCTGCCGCATGAAGTCGAGCATCCGCGCCGGAGCCGTGAAAGGAAAGGGCGTCATACCCCCCCAGCGTGGCCCGGCGAGCCCCCATTTCCAACCGCAAAAAAATGCACGCTTCCCTGCGGGCGGGTTTTTGCTACCTTGCCCACCCTACCATGCAAAGCCTAGAGCTACCCGGCATCCCCAAACTGCGCAGCGGCAAAGTCCGCGAAGTTTTTGATTTGGGAGATTCACTCCTCTTCGTCGCGACCGACCGCATCTCGGCGTTTGACTGTATCCTCCCCAACCCGATCCCGCGCAAAGGAGCCGTGCTCACCCAGCTCTCCGCCTTCTGGTTTGCCAAGTTTGATTGGGTGAAGAACCACGTCCTCGCCACCGACTTCGCCGCCTTCCCCGCCCGCCTGCACCCCTTCCGCGCCGAGCTGGAGGGCCGCTCGATGATCGTGCGCAAGACCGAGCCGCTCCCCGTCGAGTGTGTGGCGCGAGGCTACCTTGCAGGCTCCGGGTGGAAGGAGTACCAGGAGCGCGGCACCGTCTGCGGCCAGCCGCTCCCGCCCGGGCTCCAGCAGGCCAGCCGCCTGCCCGAGCCGATCTTTACCCCCGCCACCAAGGCCGAGAGCGGGCATGACGAAAACATCCCGTGGGAAACGTGCCGCCAGATCCTTGGCGACCGCGTTGCCGAGACGGTGCGCGACCTTACCCTGCGCCTCTATGAAGCCGGGCGCGCCCACGCGCAGGAGCATGGCATCATCGTCGCAGACACCAAATTTGAGTTTGGTCTGCTCGATGGCGAAGTCATCTTTATCGACGAGTGTCTCACGCCCGATTCCTCCCGCTTCTGGCCTGCCACCGAGTACCAGCCCGGCGGCAGCCCCCCCAGTTTTGACAAACAGTTTGTGCGCGACTACCTCGAAACCCTCGACTGGGATAAAACCCCTCCCGCTCCGGAGCTGCCGCCCGAAGTCATCGCCCACACCAGCCAGAAATACCTTGAAGCCTACGAGCGCCTCACCGGCCGCCCCCTTCCGTGAAGTTTGATATGAAACGCCTTTGCCTCCTCTGCCTCGCCCTTGCCTTTGCCGCCAGCCTGGGCGGCTGTGCCTCCAATGCCGACCCGGAGGAGCGCGCCTTCTTCTACTCCGGCTGGCTCAAGCCAAATAAAAGCGCCTCCACCGTGCGGGAGCTCAGCTACTAGAGCGGGCCACGCTGCCCGCCTTGACCAACGTCGCCGAAACGAGGTTGGTACGGGGGATCGGCTTGCCCCGCAGTAGCTTGAGGACCGCCTCCGCCGCCAGCTTGCCCAGCGTCTCAAACGGGATCGCCATGGCATCCAGCGGAAGGCCGGAGACATCCGCGCCTGTCGATCCTCTGCGGCAGACCAGGAGCGAGACATCCTCCGGCACGCGCAAGCGCCGCCGTCGCAGAATCGTCAGCACCGGAGCCACCTGGTCGTAGCTGGTGAGAAAGACCGCCGTGGGCCGCTCCTGCCCCCGGCCAAACGTCCGCTGAGCGCCACCCGGGTCGCCCAGCAGCTCTTGCTCGGAAAGCTCCAGCAGACGGCTGCCAGGGCGCTCCTCCACCGCACGGCGGCAGCCGAGCACGCGGTCAAAAAAATAAGTGTTATGCCGGTTGGGGTAGACAACGGCGATCCGCTTGTGCCGGTTGCGCAGGAAGTGCCGGGCGGCGCGGTAGCCGAGCGCAATGTTGTTTACGTTCACCGAAACGACATTGAGCCCCTCGCAATCGTCCAGCACCGTGACCACCGGCAGCGCACTCCCCTTCATGGCGCGGATCAACGGCTCCAACGGCAGGTAGCTCTCTTTATTACGGCGAAAGGCAACGACCCCGTGCAACCCATGCTGCCGGGCGAGCGCCGCGATCTCCCGGCGCGACTCCGGCGTCTGGTTATCAATGTAGTAGCGGCACTCCACCCCCTCCCGCCGCAAGGCCATAAAGAGCCCACGCAGCTCCGGCGAGGTGGAGAGCGCATCTGCCGCAACCACCGAGGCTGCCGCCTCTCCCGGGCGGATGATCCCAATGCAAAGCTGGGGGGCCGCCGTTTGCAGGCGCAGCGTATAGGCCCGAGTCTCCCAGGTCGCCGAGGCGGCCAGCCGGGGGGAGCCATCGCGGTAGAGGAGGAAGAGCGCCTGCTCCTGCGCCCCGGGGGGGAGGTAGTAGCCGCTCCGGTTGCGCACCTCCAGCACCCCGGCTTTCACCAGCCTCGCAAGTGCCGTCTTTGCCGTGGTTTCCGAGACCTTCCAGTGGTGGCAAATCTTGCGGTTTGAGAAAAAGCGGCTCCCCGTCAGGAATAGCCCGCTGGCCAGCTCGGCCAAGAGGGCTCCGATCAACTGCTCGGAGAGAGATTTTTTCACCGCTTCATTGTTTCACGCATTCGATCTCCTGCGTCAAACCTCGACGGAAGCCCCAGTCCGTGCGCTCTCATGCGCGGCTTCGATAAAGCGGATGACCTCCGCCGTCTCCGCCAGCGGCACGGGGGTGCACCCTGTCTTGAGAAAAGGGACCATCGCCTCCAACAACGGTACATAAAGCGGCTCATGCGTTGGTAAGGCGTTGGCCAGCACCTCCACCCCCAAAGCGGTATGCAACTGCGCGGAGAAGCTTTTATCCCCCACGCGGTTTCCGCGAAAGACGCCAAGCCGCCCATCGGCCCACTCGCCCACACAAACGTCAAACCGTTCATTGGAGAAGGCATGGACACGGCGGCACCCGCTGCCCAATGCGGTGAAGAGCATCTCGACGCCATGGATGCCGTAGTAGAAGAGCCCTTCCTCGCGGGTTAACCATGGAGCCGGAGCGGCTACGGAGATCCCCGTCAGTTCGCCAGCCTCCCGGAGCGCGGCGGTAAAGGGGCGGCTGAAGCGCAGCGCGGAAGAAGAGAAGAGAGGCACGCCTCGCGCCTTCGCCAAAGCGGCGATCTCCGCCACCGCCTTTGAAGTATCGGCGAGCGGTTTATCGATGAAAACGGGGACCCCGGGCCGCGCCCCTTCGGCAAACTCCGCCAGATGCCGCCCCCCTGCCGAGGAAAGCAGCAGCAGGGCATCGCACTCCGCAGCCACCTCTGCCACGCTCTCGCGAAGTGGCACCCCGAGGGCCGCAAGCTCGCCCGTAAAGCGCGCCAACCGGTCGGCGGCCCCGGCTCCCGGGTAGGCCGAGACGACGCGGCACCCCACGTCTTCGCCTAGCAACGCCGCAAAGCGGCTACAGTGCGAGGTATCGCACCCGATGATCCCGATTCGCAACATGGCGTTCATTCAAACCGAAGCTCCAAGGCAGGCCGCTCGCTCACCAGCTCGGCCTCGGAGGAATGGACCAGCAACGTCCGCTCCGGCGCGCCTTCGCTATCGAGCGCCAGGAGCAGGAGCCCATGGTTCTCCTCCGGGCGGGCGATCCATTTCTCCACCAGCTCGGTCGGCAGCGGGATCGCCACCGGCCCATCATCATGGGCAAACTGCGCCACCGGCTCGGCCGCATAGTCCACCCCCGCACGCCCCAGCGCCCGCTCTCCGGCCCACACCTTGTCCGGTGCGGCGAGGTGTCGCCACGTACTCTCTCCGGCTTGAGCCTCTTCGGTAAAGACGCCTTTGCCCTCCTGCCACCCGCCGTTGGCTGCCGCCACTTCGTAGACGGCCACCTCCACTTTCTCCAGCGTGGAACGCGGAAACGGGGTAAGCCTCAACGTTGCCTCCCGCAGCTTGCCGATCTTGCCCCTCAACGGCCCGAGGTGAAAGCGGAGCAGCGTGCGGCGGCCCCCATCGCGCCCGGTGGCGAGCTGCGCGAAGGCCCCGCCATTAAAGCGGGAGAGGTTGGAAGCCAAGGTCACATCCTCCACCTCCAACGCCTCGCCCACTTGCGGGATGACGACTTCGCGCACAACGCTCACCTCTCCGGCCAGCGCCACACCCGGCAACACCGCGAACCCCCACAGGAGAGCCAATCGCCTCATGCCACGCGGCCCTTTCTACGCCAGGCCAAGACCGCGCCGCCGACCAATAGAGCGGCCCACGTGCCCGGCTCGGGCACCGGGGTGTAATCGATAGCAAGGAGCGGGCGCAGCCCCGCCGTGGCATGCTCCGAAGAGGCGAAGTTTGCCGTCATCGCGTTTTCCCCCGCGCCGTTGGTGGCCACAAAGAGGAGGCCCGCGTTGCTGGAGGGGGTCTCGATCCAGCGCTGGATCATCGCCGCCGAGAGGTTTAGCTCAACGGAAGTCGACCCCACCTCCCACTCGAAGGTGGCCACCGGGGTGGCGATATAGTCCGTCCCCGAAAGGCCGGCCCCCGGGCTGCCTGCCCATGCTCGGGTATCGTAGCCAAGGTGGCTCCAGGTCACTTCGCCTGCGGCGGCAACGGCAGTAAGGTTCCCTCCGCCCTCCAGCCACCCCGCATTGGCGAGGGCCAGTTCGTAGACCGAGATTGTGAGCTTGGTGCTCGTGGCATTGCCGCCAAGCTTGAGCGTCAACTGTGCGCCTTGCACCGACTCGACGGCATTCGTCATCGAAGAAAGGTCAAACCGGAGGATGCTGCGTCGGGAGAAATTTCGCCCCACGGAGAAGTAGTCGAGCGCGCCGCCATTGCGGTTTGCCACGTTGGAGGCAAGGGCGGTATCCGAAGTCCCCGTGTACCCGGAAACAAACTCGTTCGTCGCGCCTTGTTGGAAGGTGATGGTGGCGCCCAGGGCCCCGGCGGCTCCGGAAAAGAGGAGCAGAGAGATCAGCAGGTTCATTTTCATTTTGGTTATTGAGGTATTGAGGTTACGGAGTCCAACGCACCAGATCGCGGCCATCGGAGAAGTAGAGCCGCCCTTGCGAGTCGATCTCGACGCCATAGTGAGTGCTCCCTCCGGGGGAGCCTTCATAACGATCCAGCAATTCTGCCTGCTCGGGAGCTTGGAGTGGGGCTTTCCAGATCGCGCCCCCTGCCATTCCGTAAAGCACCCCTTTTTCGGGGTCCTTCACCACCCGGACCAACGTGGGCGAGCGCCCCGCCAGCTTTTTGGTGAACTTGACGGCAAAGGTCTTGGGGTCGATGCCAAACCAGTAGCCCCCGGCGGTCTGCCCGCAGAGCGTCCCATCCTCAAGAACGATGAGCGCCACGATCACCTTCTCCCCCGGCACCGGCTGCACGCTGCGGAGCACCTTCTGGGTCGTTCGGTCCCACTCGGCGACGACGGCATCGGTTTCCAGCGGCTCGGTGCCCACGCCACGAACATTGTGAGTGCCGAGGTAGACGCGGTCGCGCCGTTCATCCAGCGCGAGCGCATTGACGCCGTGCTGCGGGATGACGCCCACAAAATTCTCAAACCGCTCCTCCTCGGGGTGGAAGATCGAGAGCGCGCCATCCACCTTCCCATAGCCGGGGAGGCTGGCGATGTAGATGCGCCCATCTTCCCCCAATGCCATATCGACCGGCCGATCCTGCTCCCCGCCCACCGGGCCGATTGTCCGCGCCCGCTCCGTCGGCTTGGCCGGGTCGTAAACGTGGAACATAGCGTGGGTGTACGACCCCATGTAGACCTTCCCACCACTCGCCAGCTTCCGGTAGACTTGGCCCGCCTTGTGGGGGCTGACTTCGAGCAGATCCTCAAAGCGGTCATTCCCGGGGTCGAAGGAGAAGAGGACGGCGGGCTTCGAAGAACCGTATATCTTGCCGTCCGGGCCAAAGCCGAAGCCGAAGATCGGCTTTACCGCGCCACGGTACTTCAACATCAGCGTGCGCGGCTCGCCCCCCTCTGCGGGGGTGATGACGATGCGCTCCCGTGTGACTTCGGTGATCCGGGAGCCATCTTCCAGGAGCGGCCTCGCAGCGGCAGACTTCGGGTAGCACCCCATCGCTTGCAGCACCATCTTGTTACGGGGGATCTCGCTCACGCTTCCGTCGGCATTAACTCGGAGCGCCATGCCTTTGCTGGCTTCCGTTTCGATGGCCGGGTAGGCGTAGACCAGCCCGTCTGCCCCGAGGTAGACCCGGGCTGCGTGGGTGGTCTTCCACGCTTCGGGCCAAAGGTTGCGCTTCTGCCCGGTCTTCGGGTCGTACTCGACGACACTCTCCTCCTTCATACCGATGCCGGAGTAAACCTTGCCCGAGGCGGGGATGGCGCCAAACATATTGTGCGTCTGCCCGGGGGCCATCGGCCCCAGATTCTCCAGCTTGCCGCCCCGGTAGCGAACGAGCGAAGTGCTTGGGTAGGTGCCCCCATAGAGCGTGCCATCCGGGCTGAACCCGAGCCATGCGAGGATGACTTCCCCCTCCGCGCGGGCCAATGGCTCCACCTCGTCCTTGGCCGGGTCGTACCGCAGGAGCAACGCCCCCGGCGAAAGCGAAGTGCCGAGGTAGACCTTGCCATCCGGCCCGGTGGTGATGGCCCACGCCTGCCCAGGCTCCAGCGAATGTTGGCGGACCTCCCCGGTTTGCAAGTTCACCGCCAGGATGAACTGGTCGCGCCGGAAGTTCATGACCATCATCTGCCCCTTTCCATCTGGCGCAGGGCAGAGCGTGTAGCTTTGGAGCGTGGCATCGGCCTCGGCGGTGGAGGCGACGACTTCAAACCTCCCCGCGTTTGCCGCCGTTGCCAGCAGCAGCAGACCAAGAAGACAGGTAAGTAGGGATCGATACATAGGGGGCATTTGTCAGGGCGTTTCGTATTTGAGAGGGACGGTATATTTCTGGCTTTGGGCTCGAACCTCCTCCGCAGTGAGGCTCAAAACATTTCCGGCAACGGCGAGGCCGTGCAGCCGTTCGCGATGGCGAAAGCGCAACCCATCGGCCCCTTCCCTGGCAACACCGGCATTGGCGGCAAGTTCCTCGGTCATCCGCCCCTGCCCCCCGTCGGCGCGGAGCCCATCGGCGTAGTAGAGCACTTCATGCGGGTTGGCGATTTCGGTGATCCGGAGCACCGTCCGCCGGTTCTGGTTGCCGCCATCGGCCTTAACGACCCCTTTGCCAATGTAGTAGTTGAGCAGGTAAGAGTTCATCGCCTTCCACCGGGGCAGGGAGGGCCCGACTTTGGAAGGGCGCAGCTCCCGGTCGGCAGGGCAGATCCAGACGCTGAAGGCCGAGGGCGATTCCGTGTTCTGCCGCCAGTTGAAGGGCGTCTCCATCCGCAAATAGGCGGCGAGCGCATCCTGCCCGGTGAGGACTTTGCTCCCCGAGTCTGCCGGGTTCTCCAGCGCCGACATGGGCGGTAGCGCCCCCCGGTTCTCGGCGACATACATCGCAAGCGCCGCCCCGATGTTGCGCAGATTTCCCGCGCACCGCACCGAGGCCCCGCTCTGCGCCACCATGCTGAAGGCTCCCAATAGCACCATGGCCAAGACCGCCGCGATCGCGAGCGCAACCAGCAACTCGGAAAGCGTAAACGCCCGGGTGGAACGCAGCCTCCGGGGCGGGCAGAAACGGGGGGGGCTCATGGCGTTCTCACCATAGTTGCCCGTCACCGCCGAGCAAGCGCGTTAGCCTGCGCAAAAGCTCAAAACTGTGTACCTATACGCGCTTGGCATCCACCATAAAAAACCACGGGAAGCCGCTTAAAACCTTGGCTTTAGAGCCTCCGCTCCATTCTCTTTCGGAGCTTTATCCCCTTGCTCCGGTGGCTTGACGCACGGCCCCTGCGCCGCGACGAAAGGGTACTTATGAAAACGATTCTCTACGTTCCACCCTCTAACGTTCGCCGCTGCTTTTCGCCCTCCGATCTCCAACAAATCGAGGAGGCCACCTCGCTCGTGAGGCCCGACGCAGAGACTGCCGATGCACTCCGCAGTTGGCTGGCCGGGCACCTCGGCGATGCGGAGATCCTGATCACCGGCTGGGGCACACCGCCGCTCACGGAAGCGGAGATCTGCGCCGCCCCCGCGCTGCGCGCCATCATCCACGCCGCCGGTAGCGTTAAGCGGCTCCTGCCCGAAAGCACTTGGGAACGGGGCATCCGCGTGGCCGGGTGCAACCAGGCGCTGGCCGTGGGCGTTGCCGAGACGACGCTGGGGATGATCATCGCCGGGCTCAAAGGGCTCTTCTACTCGCGAGAGTGGACACGGCAAGGCGGCTGGAGCGATGCTGCCTTTGGCCGCCCGTACCCGACCGTGCGCGAGCTACATGGCGTAAAAGTCGGCGTGGTCGGTGCGAGCCAGGTCGGCAAGCACCTCCTCAAACTTCTGAGCGCCTTTGAGGTGGAGCGGTGGGTCTACGACCCGTTCCTCACCCCCGATGCCGCCGAAGACCTCGGCGCCCGGCTTGCCTCGCTACCCGAGCTTTGCGCCACGTGCGATGTCGTCACCATCCACGCCCCCGAGCTCCCCGCGACGCGCCACTTGCTCTCGGCCCCGCTCATTGCCTCGTTGCCGGACAATGCCATCGTCATCAACACCTCGCGGGGGAGCCTTATCGACCAGGCCGCCCTCGTACGCGAGCTGGAGACGGGGCGGATCACCGCCATCCTCGATGTCACCAGCCCAGAGCCTCCCCTTGCCGACGACCCGCTGCGCTCGCTCCCCAACGTCGTGCTCACCTCGCACCTCTCTGGCGCGGTGACCAATGGCTGCCTTCGCCAAGGCCGGAGCACCACGGCCCAGTTGCTGGAGTTCCTCCGGGGCGACCCGATGAGCGGCGAGATCCCCCAGGAAACCCTTGCCCACATTGCCTGAAAAACCGGGTTTGCGCTCCGGGCGCGAAACAGGCATCCTCCCCCGCATTATGATCGTTACCACAGCGGCCCTCTACAAAGAGGCCTACGGCAAATACGCCATCGGCGCGTACAACATCAACAACGCGGAACAAACCCTCGGTCTCTTCCGGGGGTGTATGGAGAGCAAGGCCCCCTTCATCATCCAGATCTCCAAGGGAGCGCGCAACTACACGGACAAGCGGATGCTCGAAGCCATCATCCGCTCCGCGGGCGAGATCTTCCCCGAGGCCGTCTTCGCCGTCCACCTCGACCATGGCGACGAGGAGACATGCTACGACTGTATCGACTCCGGCTTCTACAGCTCGGTGATGATCGACGCTTCGCACCATTCGTTTGAGGAGAACATCGCCATCACCCGCCGCGTGGTGGAGCGCGCGCATGCCAAAGGCATCTCCGTGGAGGCCGAGCTCGGCCAGCTCGGCGGCGTGGAGGAAGACATCTCGGTAGATGAAGGCAACGCCTGCCTCACCAACCCGGACGAAGCGTTGGAATTCATCCAACGCACCGGGTGCGACTCGCTGGCCGCCGCCATCGGCACCAGCCACGGCGCCTACAAATTCCAGGGGCAGCAAAGCCTCCATTTTGAGGTGATCGAAGCGATCCGCGAAAAAGTGGCTGCCGCCGGGCTCCCCCCCACGCCCATCGTCATGCACGGCTCCTCCAGCGTGCCGCAGGAAGAAGTGCTCCGCATCAACGCCGCCGGGGGCAAGCTCGACCCGAGCGCTCGTGGCGTGAACGAAGAGGAGTACCTCCCCGCCGCCAAGCTCGGCGTCACCAAGATCAATATCGATACCGACGGGCGGCTCGTCTGGACGCGCGTGCACCGCGAATTCTTCCGCGACAAGCCCGACCAGTTCGACTTCCGGCCCCCGGGCAAAGTCTTCATTGAAGAGTACGCCCGCTTCATCGCCCACAAAAACGGCAAGCTCGGCTCCGCCGGGCAGCTGGATGCCGTCCGGGCCGCGCTGAAGTAAGCCCCTCTTAAGGGAAAACCGTGCGCGGGAGGCTCCGGGGAAACCCCTAGCTGGTGAGCCTCCCGCAGTTTCCCCTTGCCCGATCTCAAAAACTTGCCTACCACACGTTGTTGACAACCCGGGACGCCGGGAAGTCACCCTCCGGTGCGTCGCCGCGTGCACCGGGGTTTGACGGGAGCGGCGCGGAGCCTCCCCGGCCTCGCGCCGGCGCGGCCAACCAGAACGACCAACGTCGGGCACCCCCGCTCCCCGGGTGGTGTCCCTCCAGGAGAACAAAGTTATCCAACTACATCAGATTCGAGTTAATGGACGCATCCGCGCCAAAGAAGTGCGGGTCATCATCGCGTCTACGAATGAGCAACTTGGGGTTATGAAACTCCAGGACGCCCTGCGCAGAGCGCAAGCCCTGGGGCTAGACCTCGTGGAAGTCGCGCCCAACGCAGCGCCCCCCGTTTGCCGGATTGTGGATTTCGGCAAGTTCCGCTACGAGCTTTCCAAACAGGAGAAGGAAAAGCGGCACCAAAGCAGCAAGCTCAAGGAGATCAAGTTCCGCGTCAATATTGACGAGCACGACTACCTCACCAAGATCCGCCGGGGCGAGCAATTCCTCGACAAGGGCAACAAGCTCAAAGTGCAGCTCCAGTTTCGCGGTCGCGAAATGGCGCACAAAGACCTTGGCGAAGCCGTCATGCGCCGCGTGCGCGACGATCTTGCCACCATGGCCGTCGTCGAGATGCAGCCCAAACAGGTGGGCCGCAGCATTAACATGACGCTCTCGCCCCTGCCCGTGGGCAAGCGCAAGCGCCGCTTCTCCCTCGCCGAGCATGATGAAGACGAGGAAGAGCACGACGAAGAGGACGACCACGACGAGGAAGACGACGAGGCCAACGAGGCCGAGGCGTAAGCCCTACCTGCCCTCCGGGTATCCGCCGGAGGTCAAGGCGGGAGGCTTTACCTGCGAGTCATGAACCGCATCGGCATCGGCTCCTCCTACCCTCGCAGGCACAACCTCACTACTCGGAATGCCTTCTGCCCCCAATGCAGGCGGCATGGTCAACTGCGCACCTTTGATGCGCGGCGCTTCTTTGCGATCCTCTTCTTCCCACTCCTGCCGAGGGAGTGGCGGCATATCATCGACTACTGCTCCCTTTGCCGGGGCCATAGCTCCTACCCGCTGGATGCGTGGGAGAGCGCCCGCCAGCTCAGCCTCTCGGGCGCGCTGAGCGCCTACCGCGCCGAGCCCAGCCCCGCCACCGGGCTCGCCGCACACCAGCAGCTCCTGGCGTTGGGGGAAGCGGCAGCAGCCCGGGAGTTCGCCAAAGAGCTGGAAGCCGCCTACCCCGGGAGCGCGCAAGTCCAGACCCACCTTGGCGAAGTCCTCGCCTCCCTCGGGCAAACCGAAGCCGCAGAGGCCCGCTTCCAGCAGGCCCTGCAAACCCGCCCCGACTACCCTGCCGCCCGCATCGGCGCAGCCTACGCAGCCATCGAGCGGGGCGAACGCTCCACGGCCCGCCAGCTCCTCTCCTTTCTCGAGCACCCGGGAGCCGCCCAAGTCTTCTCCCTCGAGCCTCTGGAAACCCTTGCCATCAAGCACCAGAAGGAGGGTGAACACCTTGAGGCGCTGGAGATTTTCGAGCGGTTGCTTGCCGCCCTCCCCTCGCTGGCCCAGCACCCCGGGTTTCGCGCCACCATCGAGATATCCCAACGGGTGGAGAGCCGCACCATCCTCCCCCCAAAAGAGCACCCCACCGGGCTGCGCCGCTTCTTCCGGTTTGGCCCCTTCAACCTCTCGCTGGGCCCGTGGCTGACGACACGGCGGCTCAAGATCATCGCACCGCTGGTTTTGGTCGTCGCCGCCATCATGCTCGGGGTCAACTTCGAGCGCAAATACCACCGCACCCTGTACGTGGCCAATAGCTACCCCACAGCCCTCACCGTTCACATTGAAGGCGGGCCGGCGGTGGAGGTGGGTGCCCGGAGCTACGAACCGATTGATCTCCCCGAAGGGGTGTGGCGAGCCCGTACCACCGGTGCGGTGGAGGAAACCGTGGAGATCCCGATGCAGACGCGCTTCTGGAGCCGGTGGACCGAGTATCCGGCATGGGTGCTCAACCCCGGTGGAGCCACCCTCCTGGTGGAGGAAGAGGCCACCCTCAAGCACGGCAACCTCATCCTTCATTCGCGAACCTACCACCGGGGGGCGCGGCTGCTTGCCCTGCCTCATGTGGACCTGCCCTTTACCCCGTTTCCCCACCGCGGCAACCCGCCCGGGCGGCAAAAGCGCATCGGCTTTGCCGCGCCTCCCCATGAAGTCTTTGGTGCCCTCGTCAAAGAACAACGGCTGGAGGAAGCTCTCGACCTTGCCGAATGGCGGCTCACCCTTTTCCCGAATGAAGGCCCGCTGATCGAGCAATACCTCCGGGCCGCCGCCGCTTCAGGCAACCGCGAACGGCTGCATGCCTATATCCTGCAAGCGCCCGTCTCCATCCCGCTCCATAGCCTCTACCTCAGCCTGGTCCGCAACGAGCCACAAGCCCTCGCGGAGATGCGGGCCCTCTACGAAACCCGCCAAGCGGAGGCCCCCTCCACCTACCTCTTCCTTCGCGCGCAAGTCACCCCAGGCGCGGCCGAACGCACCGAACTGCTCCAGCAGGCCCTTCAGGCAGACCCCACTCACCTTCCCGCACGATTTGCCCTCGCCGAAGATGCCTTCCTCCTTGGCGAATGGAGCAAGGCCCAAACATGGGTCGATGAAGCCCGGCTCCCCGAACTGCAGGCCACCCCCTTCTACCATACCTTGCTCAAAGCCCAGCGGCTTCACTCCACCCTCGAGGAGCAATCGTTTCTGCGCCGTAAGACTCACCCGCTCGATCTCCTCGCCTTTGAAAGCGAGATCGAGATGCAAATGATCCAAAACCGTTGGACCGATGCCGAAGAAACACACTACATGGCAAACCGGGCCTTTGCCAAAGCCGGGAAGGAAGCCGAACGCCGGCACATCCAGACCCGCTACCTCTACTTCACCCGCAAGTGGGCGGAGCTCGAAGCCCTTCTGCGAGATGACCCCGCCGCCCGCCCGCTCTTCTGCCTTATCCTGCTCACCCAGGGGCGTGCCGAGGAGGTGGAAGCCCTCATCCCCCCCGGCAAAGAGGCCGCCCAGACCCTCCCGGTCGCCGATCTCCTTGCCCGCAGCCTCTGCTGGCACCTTCAAGGCGACCCGGGCCGGGCCGAACGGTGGACCCAGCTCACCCTTGCCCGGCTCCAAGCCGAATCGACCAGCGCCACCTGGCAACTCGCCCGCCTCCTAACCGACGGAGCCACGCCAGAGGAGCTTGCCGCGATACGTGTCCCCCCCGAGACGAAGGCCGCCACTGCCGCCCTCCTTGCCCTCAAAAACCCGCAAGACGCCCCGGCGTGGCGGGAAGTGGCGCGCCGCTTCACCTTCGGGTTGAACCCGCTCCAAAGCCTCATCCAACAGGCCACCACGCCATGACTCGCGAAGCCTTCGACCAACTCGTGCGCCGCATTGAGACCCGCCACGGCGCGTCTCCCCGGCGGCTGGGGCTCATCGTCGCCGTATGGGCCGCGCTCGGCTATGGCTGGTTTATTTCGTGGATTCTCGGCTTTGCCCTGCTGGCAGGCACCTTTGCCTATATCAACTTCCAGGTCTTTGGCGGCACGGCCATGTTCCTCTGGGTCATCTGCGGGCTCATCCTCATCAGCGGGTACCGCGCCATTGCCCCTGTCCTGCGCCTCACCCTTCCCGAGCCGACGGGCCGCAGGTTGCTCAAGGCCGATGCTCCGGAGCTCTTTGCCCGGCTGGCGACGCTGCGGCAGACCCTCCAAGCCAACCCCATCCATGCCGTCTACCTCACGCCGGACCTGAATGCCTCCATCTCCCAACAACCCCGGCTCGGCATCCTCGGGTGGTGGCGCAACCGCCTGCACCTCGGGCTCCCGATGCTCGAAACCCTTGGCCAAGCCGAGTTTGAGACCGTGCTCGCCCACGAGCTGGCCCACCATTCCCGCCGCCACGGGCGGATGATCCACTGGCTCTACCGCCTGCGCCAATCGTGGGAGCAGCTCTTCGCCTCCCTCCAGCAAAACGGGGTGCAGGGGGAGGTCTCCTTCCGCACCCTCTCGGCCTGGTTTGGCCGCCACTACTGGCCGCGCTTCAACGCCCATGCATTTGTCCTCTCGCGCGTGTATGAGTACGAGGCCGACCGCATTGCCGCGTCGCTAACCACCCGTGATGCCGCCTGCGCCGCCCTGCAACAAACCGCCATCGTCGCCCGCGTCTACAACCAAACCTTTTGGCCTGCCATGGAGGTGCTCGCCCAGCAGGAGGAAAAACCACCCAAAGATCTCGTCGCCCGCTTTTGCACGTACCTCGAAGCCGAGCTGGCCACGCCCGGCAAGGCAGAGGCCCTCCTCCAGCCGGAGCTCCAGAGCATCTCCACCAATGCCGACACGCACCCGTGCCTGCGCGAGCGGCTTGCCGCCCTCGGGTGGAAAGGGGGCAGCCTGCCGGCGAAGCCCGAAAGCCGCAGTGCGGCGGAATCCCTACTCGGTGCTTCGGTGGAGCCGCTCCGCAAAACCGTCAACCTCCTCTGGCAATCCCACCTCGGCGAGCAGTGGAGCCTCTGGCACCGCAAAGCCGCCTTCCTCCGCTGCCAGTTGGGAGCCTTGCGCACCGCCAACCCGGAGGCAACCGCCGAAAACCTTTGGGACGAAGCCAGCCTCCATTTCGACCTTGGCGAAAAGCCGAACGCCGAAGCCCTGCTCCACGACATCCTGCGTCTACAACCCAACGCCCCTTCGGCCACCTATGCCCTTGGGCGGCTTCTTGTCGAACGCGAAGACCCCGCGGGTGCCGCCTTGCTGGAAGAGGCCATCCGCCTGGAGCCCGACTGCACCGCCCCCGCGTGCGGTCTGCTCCTGCAACACTACCAACAGCAGGGCGATGCCGAAGCCATCCGGCAAACAGCGATCCGGCTTGACCGCTATGAACAACGCGCCAGCACCGGCTGGAGCGACCTCAGCGCCATCTCCACCAAAGACCGCCTCGCTCCTCATGGGCTGAGCGAAGCCGAGCTGGCCCCCTTGCGGAAGGCGCTCGCGGCCCATCCTGCCATCCGCAGCGCCCGGCTCGTGCGCAAGGAATTTTCGTACCCGGTTCGCCAGCCCGTCTTCCTGCTCTGCCTGCACACCCGCCGCTTCTGGTGGCGGCGTATGGAGAAAGAGAAAGCGCTCATCGATGCCCTCTTGCTCCCCCCGCTCCTGCCCGGGCGGGTGCGCATCTTCACCCCCAGCCGCACCCTGCGGCGGCTGGCCCGGCAGATGCCCCGTGAAGCGCAGATCCACGACACACGCTATCGGTAAACCGGGGTTGGCATTTCCCGCGCTTCAATGCCATGCTCCCGCGCATCCATGATGACGCAGGCAGCACCCACCCACCTCTTTCTTTTCGACATCGACGGCACCCTCATCTCCTCCGGCGGCGCGGGCGAGCACGCCCTGCGGCTCACGGTGGAGGAGCTTTTTAACGACAAGAACGGCCTCGACCGCATCGAGATCGCCGGGCGCACAGACCAATCCATCACCCACGCCCTCTTCGCCAAGTACGGTGTGGAGGCGACGCCCGAGGCGATCACCGGGTTGTTGGACCGCTACCTCACCCACCTTGCCGAGCAGCTCCCGCAGAAACAAGGGCGCGTCCTCCCCGGCATCCTCCCGCTGCTCGATGCCCTCAAAGCCCGGCCCCATGTGGCGCTTGCCTTGCTCACCGGCAACCTTGAGCGCGGCGCGCAGCTCAAGCTCACCCATTATGGGCTGTGGGAGTACTTCGACTTCGGTGCGTATGCAGATGACCATGGCGACCGCAACCAGCTCGGCCCTGTCGCCCAGACGCGCGCCCGCGCGCACCACGGCGTCGAGTTCCCCCCCGAGCGCATCTACGTCCTCGGCGATACACCGCACGACATCACCTGCGGCCGCGCCATCGGAGCCAAGACGGTGGGCATCGCCACCGGCATCTACCCGATGGAGGCGCTGGCCTCCTACCGGCCCGATTTTGTTTACCAAGACCTTTCCGACGTGGAGCGGGTGCTGCGGGAGATCGGCGTGTAGCTACTTTGCAGAAGGCACCGGGGTATAAGCCATGGAGTCGCCCTTGAACATCGGGTCTGAAGTGGCGTAGTACCACCCCCACCCGGTGAGAGTGGCCAAGCCGGAGTCGCCCTCACGGGTCCGGGGGCAGCTCATCTTCACGCGCCAAGTTTGCCCGGAGACCTTGCGGGCGATGAAGCGGCCCGAGACGGCGGCCCCCTCCCACGTCATGGTATAACGTTGCCCGGTGATGACCAGCCGTTGCGGCTGGTACAAGTGCCGGGCCAAGTGTGCGCCCCCGGCGACGCCGTGGGCGTCGAGCAGCTTCGTGGTCTGCACGGCATCATAGCGCCACGCCCCTTCAAAAGGGTGGCGCGGGGCGGCACACCCGCCCACCATCGCCACCAACGGCAACAGCCAAAATACGGGAGCCTTCGGCATTTGCTAAAACGGCTCCACCGAGGCGAGGTTGGTCGTCACGGCCCAGGCATCGGCCAGCGGCATCCGCTTGAGCTCGTGGCCGAGGCCCCAGGAGTCGGAGTAGAGGATCTCCTGGGTCTTTTCGTTGTAACCGATGATCAGGCGCATATGCCCACCGAGCCCCTGGTTCGTGGTCGATTCCTTAATAAGGCCGTACATCAACGACCAAAGGAGCGGCACCCCTTTATCGACCGATGCCTTCACCTTGCTCTGGAAGCCGCCCACGCCGGCTTTCCCTTTATTGCGTGTCTCGCGCAGGACATCCGGCTGCATCTGCGCGTAGATGTCGCGGATGTCGATCATCCCATCCGGCACTTCCAGCTCGGGGGCTTTGGCGCGCTTGGCCTGGAGGTTGTAGGCGCTCACCAATGCCATGAAGCTGCGGTAATCAAAATCAACCTGGGTACGCACGCGGATCTTGAAGCGGGCGGTGAGCTTCTTGAGCGACTCGGTCATCGCCGTTGCACTCGTGCCTTCGCTGGCAGAGGCATCGGCGAGCTGGGCAAGCTCGTTGGCATCAACCCGCACGCCGTAGTAGCGGAGCACGCGCTCCACGCTTGCCACCACGCAATACCCTTTGGCCCCCTGGTCTACCATGGGGATGCCGTCGATCCGCACATCCCCCGAAGCGGCGTCGCGCACCACGTGGTCGGCCCCGCGAAAGGGGGCCGCCTTGTCGCGCTCGGCCTGCACCTCTGCCATGAGCGATTTCGGCTGTTCTTTGGGGGTGATCTCCAAACGCACGAACTCCGCGCGGAACGGGGTACGCCGGCTGTGGTCCTCCCGCGTGAAGGAGTACTCCAGCAGGTAGGTGGCATCCGCCGTGGTCCAAAACACGCCATCCGCCCGCACGGCGCTGGAGGCATCGCGCCCGCGCGGGGTGGGGCGGCTGCCGAGCCCGGCGGCGATGGCGTCGCGCGAGCGGATGATGAGTTCATCAAACCGAGCGCGCGTGAGCTCGCCATCATCCCCCCGGTTGTAGAGCGAGAGGGTGGCGCTGCGCAGCTTGCCCCCCTCCGCGCGCACCACGCTGTGGGTGATGGGGAGGCCCAGAAACGTCCCCCCCGTGCTTTGCGCGGCATCGTGTGCGTTGGACATCCAACGGAAGCCGAGCTCCTTGTGCGCCTCCACAAACGCCTCCGGGGCGGTGGCCCAGAGCGCGGCGGGCTGGAGCGCTGTATCCAGAGCCTTCGGCGCTGCGGCTTCTTGCGCCAGCAGTTGCACACTCACCACGGCCAACAAGGCCGCACCAACCGTCGGGGGGAGGAACCGTTTCACCCCATTGTGATACCCCGCCCCCTACCCCGGGGTCAACAAAGCTCCCACTGGCGGGTGCGGTAGCGGCCCAGGGCATCGAGGTCGAGCTCCACGCCGAGGCCCGGCCCTTCGGGGACGAGCACCGTGCCGCTCTCAAACCGAAGCGGGTGGGCGATCAGGTCGTCCTCCCGCACCAGCTCGCCGAAGATATCCGAGGGAAGAGTGGCCCCCGGGCAGGCGGCGCATTTCTGCACGTAGCTGGCTTCGAGGATGCCGAGGTCGACCTCCGAGCCGTGCCAGAAGGGGATCACCGCCGCCTCAGCCAGCGTGGCAAGCCGCTTGAGCGGGAAGATACCGCCATTGAGGTTAAAGTAGTCGCACGCCTGCGCGCGGATGGCGCGCAGCACATCGGCCCCGTGCTGGAAGCCCATTTCGTTGTACGGCAGCGAGACGTGCAGCGCCAGGGGGATCAGGCAAAGCCCCCGCAGCCGCGCAAGCCCCTCGATATCCCACCGGGCGATCGGGTCTTCCAGGCAAAGCACGTTGCCCACCCGCGCGAGCCCCTCGGCCAGCCGGCGCGTGGTGGGGATGTCTTCAAAACGCTGGTTGGGGTCGAGGATGATGCGAAAGCCCGGGCCGCAGGCGTCGCGAATGGCTTCGCACCATTCGACCACCGGGTCGGTGTGGGCGCATTTGAATTTGATACAATCAAATCCCTTCGCCTGCCCCTCCTTTGCTTTACGGGCGGCATCGGCCGTGGTGCGGTGGCCCGTCCAGTACCCGGCGGCCACCCGGTCGCGGTAGCGCCCGCCGAGCATCTCGGCGATGGAGATGCCGCGCGCACGCCCCACGGCATCGAGGATCGCGCACTCAAACCCGTCGTAAAGCCGCCCGGGCGGGAGCGGCAGCGCTTGCAGGTTGAGCGCCGCGAGGTCCAGCCCGAGGAGCGAACGCCCGATCTCCTCCACCCGCTCGAGGGAGACACCCCGGAGGCACTCGCCCACGCCGGTGATGCCCGCCGACGTCTCCACGCGCAGCAGAAGCTTGGGGATCGCGTCGAACTGCACGCTCCACGCCGTCTTGCCCCCATGCGGGAGCTGGTGAAGCGGGTGGTCTACCTCCGGGCTGTTCACGCTATCGGCCCGAGCGGGGACGACGACTTCGTCGATAAGAATGCGTTTAACGATCATGATTCACGGTTCCAAAGAAGGGTGGTGGTGCCACCATCAATATAGATGGCCTGCCCGGTGATGGAGCGCGCCTTTTGCCCCAGCAGAAACGCCACCAGCTCGCCGACTTCGCGCGCGGTTGCCAGCTCGGGCAGGCATTGGCGGCGCGCCGCAAACTCGCGCACCCACGCCTCCACATCATCCGTAAGCGTGGAGAGCAGGGCGGCGTTCTGCGGGCTATCCACCAAGCCGGGGTGCACGGTGTTGGCCCGCACGCCGTCGCGCCCGTAATCGACCGCCAACCCCCGGGTAAAAGCCTCGAGCGCGGCTTTGGAGGCGGCGTAGAGTGCGTAGTTTTGCGCCGCGAGCTTGGCGTGCACGGAGCCGATATTGACGATTGCGCCCCGGCTCTTGCGCAGCTCGGGCAGCGCCGCCTTCACCAACCGGAAGGAGGCCAGGAAATCGACATTGAAGAGCGCCATGAACTCCTCGATCTCCACCTCGCCCGCCGGTTTGGCAAGACCCACGCCGACGTTGTTGACCACTCCATCCACCCGGCCAAAGCGCGCCACCGCCGCCGCCACCGCGCGCTCCGGCGCACCGGCCTCCAGCACATCGGCCACCACCAGCTCCACCTCGGCCTCGGGGGGGAGCCCGGCAATAAAACGCTCGGCACGCTCGGGCTTGCGGTCGGTAATGACCACGCGCCACCCTTGCGCCACCAGTGCCTGCGTGAGCCCGTGGCCAATCCCCTCGCCCGCGCCTCCGGTGACAATGGCAACCGGCACGGGAGCTTGCGGAGAGGTGGAAGAGGCATCCATCATGGCCGAAATGTTACAAAATGATTTTTGTAACTTCAACTCCGAAAGTTGCCAAACGGTGCCGCACGCTGTTTCATGCCCCGGCATTGCCGATGAAACCGACCCACCGTCTTGAAGCCTGGCTGGCCGCCCGGGCCGGGCGCGAAGATGCCGAGGCGCTACACCCCTTCCCCGCCACGCGGGCGCTGGGCGAGCAGTTTGGCATCTCGCACGCCACGGCGTTTCGCCTGCTATGCCGGATGGAGGGGGAAGGCCGTGTCTGGCGGCACCCCAACGGGCGCTTCTACCCCGCGGTGGCAGGCCGGGTGCTTGGGCAGCCGCCACCACTGGCGGTTCTGTTGCGGCAGATGGAAACGTGGTCGCTCCTTTGCCGGGAGGTGATGGAGGGGTTTACCGACGCCTGCGGCACCGCCGAGCGCCCCGTACTTCTGTGCCACAGCCGGGCCCTGCTTTCGCAGGAAGGGCGGAACAGCCCCCTTTCGCTAGCCACCCCGGAGGAGCAGCGCGCATGGCTGGGGGACTTTGTGCTCCGGCATGGCGGGCAAGTCGGCGGGGTGCTGGTGGATGAGTTGCTGGATGATGAGGCCCTTGCCACCACGCTCCCCCCCGGGCTGCCGCATGTCGTCTTCCACCGCAAGAGCCGGGCGGCGGGCAACGTGGCTGCGGACTTCCGCGCCGGGGCACGCCTCGGCCTCGCCCACCTGCGCGAGCGCGGCTACGAGCGGCTGCTGCTGGTCGATTCCATCCCCGAATACAACGCCGCGCAACAGGGCCTCGCCGCTGTGCGCACGCAGGAGCCGGGGCTCGAAGTCCTCCCCAACGAAGAAGCAACCCTCTTCTCCCTGCTGCACCGGCGTGCACCGCGCACGGCCTTCATCTTCCCGGAGGATAACTCCGCGCTCGGCTTTGCAGAGGCGATGCGCCGGGGCGGGCTGGAGCCGGGGCGTCGCCACGGAGTCCTCTCGCTCATGGGCACGCGCGCTTCCTCGCCGCTCTCCGCCGTCTCCTACGACTTCCGCACCATGGGGCGGCAGGCCGCGCAGATGCTCCTGCGCAACCACTGCCGCCGAATGACGCTGCCCCCGGTGCTTCGGGTTGGCGAAACGGCTTAGGTTTACATTGTAGGGCGTCTCGGTGAGACGCCGTGGGGTTGGACCGCCGTCTCACAGAGACGGCCTACAGTTCACCTATTCCGGCATCCCGGCGGAAAACGAGAGAAGGCGCAAAGCCAAATGGCCTTGCGCCTTCCTTCATAGGGGGAACTACAGGGAAAAGAATACGCCTTTTTGCGGCAAAGGCAACGACTATTTTCACCCCTCTTCGGCAGGGGTATCCAGCTCCTGAGCCGGGGCCTCCGCTGGCTCGGCAGGCGGAGCCTCGGGCGGGTGCGGCGGGTTTTTACGGTTCACCCAGTCGTCCACCATTTCCAAAGCGGGTGGAATGAGCGCCGCCTCATCCGGCGGGCCACTGGTGGGGATGCGCGCCACGTAGCGGCCCTTGGAGGCACCATCCAACGCGCCCTCGCCCTCGCCCGGGTGTTTCCCCACCAGAAAACGGACCAGCGGCTGCCCCGCCGCATCTTCCAACGCCACCACGATGCCCGGGCCTCCCCACCCTTCCCGCTCCGGGAGCACGAGCTGAAGCTCCGCGAGCTGCGAGGGCGTCGCCTTTACATACTCCTGGGGGCGAGCGGCAGCCAGCTCCTCCAGGAGCCGGGCGGCAGCGGCGGGGTCGAGCCCTTCGCCCCCTTTTTCAAACCGCCAAGTGGCTCCCTCGCGGCGCAGGGTGGCCTCGCGGTCAAACCACTTGGCGGAGATACGCGCCACGGCGCCGGGGTCAAACGCGAAAAACGCCACCTCCTGCTTCGCGGGGCGCCGCTCCATCAAAGCAGCCGCCTCCCGCTGGCGGGAAAGCGCAAACACACCTCCGGCAACCGCTGCCAGGGCCAGCAGCAAGGCCAACAGCTTGGGACTCATGCCTGTTTGCAATACCGCCTCCCGCGCCGTTTTGAAACCAAAAACGCCCGGCAAAAAGCGCGGGTTTGCAATTCCCGCCACGAACGCTACGCTTTGCCCCCGTTCCCCATGGACAAAGATTACAAAGTCAAACTCGAAGTCTTCGAGGGTCCGCTGGACTTGCTGCTCTACCTCATCAAGCGCGATGAGATCGATATCTACGATATCCCGATCGAGCACATCACCCGGCAGTACCTTGAGTACCTCGATGCGTTCAAAGTCCTCGACCTCGATGTCGCGGGCGAGTTTGTCGTCATGGCGGCCAACCTCATCTACATCAAGAGCCGCAGCCTCCTGCCTGTCCACCAGCAGCCGCCTGAAGAAGGGGCTGAGGAGGAAGACCCCCGCCTGGAGCTGGTGCGCCAGCTTCTGGAGTACAAAAAGTTCAAAGACGCCGCTGCCCACCTCGGCGAGCGCGAAGCCGTGCAAAGCGCCCTCTACACCCGCCTGCCCGAAGCCCCCGAGCTCACAGGCGAGCGCCCGATGGCCGAAGTCAGTATTTTTGACCTCATTAACGCCTTCCAGAAAGTCCTCAAAAAGGTCAACCAGAAGGAAGACCTGCGGGAGATTTTTGAAGAAAGCTTCACCGTCTCCGAAAAGATCGACTTCGTTTTGAAAATGACCGGCAGCGGCTCCGCGCTCCGGTTTACGGACTTGTTTACCCACGTCGCCTCGCGCGCGGAGATCGTCGTCACCTTCCTCGCACTGTTGGAGTTGATCCGGCTCAAGCAAGTCCGGGTCACCCAGGCCGAGCCCTTCGCCGAGATTGAATTAGCCAGAGTCCACCAAGCCCCGCCTACCGATGCTGCTCAAGGAAGTCATTGAGGCGCTCCTCTTCGCCTCGCAGAAACCGTTGACGACGAAGGAACTCGTCGCCGCGCTGCGCGCCGCCGTGGAAGACTCCGACGAAGAGCCCGCCCACGCACTCGCCACCACCAAGATCGTGGAGGTGGAGACCGTGCTCGGCCTCCTCAAAGAGGAGTACGCGCTACGCAACAACTCCTTCCAGCTCGTGGAGCAGGCGAGCGGGTGGGCCGTCGTCACCCGGCCCGAGTACGCGCTCTGGGTGCGCCAGCTCTACCCGGAGAGCAAGCCCTCGCGGCTGAGCGGCCCGGCCTTGGAGACGCTCGCCATCATCGCCTACCGGCAGCCGATCACCCGGGCAGATATCGAGGCCGTGCGCGGTGTGGCGGTCGATGGCGTCATGCAAAGCCTTACGGACAAAGGGCTCGTACGCATCGCCGGGCGCGCGGAGATCCCCGGTCGCCCCTTGCTTTACGAGACCACGCAAGTCTTCATGCAGCACTTTGGCCTGCGCAACCTCGAAGAGCTGCCCAACTCCGAGGAGCTGCGCCGCGCCCCGCTCCCCGCCGCCAAACCGGTGGCCGCCGCCGAGGAGGCCCCCTCGGAGCAGGAGGCCACGCCCTCCGAAGAAGCCACCCCCTCGCCAGAGGAGCCACCTGCTGCCGAAGACGCCCCGGCCCCGGAACCTGAACTCCCTGAGGCTGAACACTCTGAGCCTGAACTCCCACCTTCCGAAGACCCCGCCGACCTTCCCGAAAACGCCAACCCGGCTTCCTGACTCATGCCGCTGACTGCCATTCGCAAAAAAATCGACGCCGTAGATGCCCAGCTTCTCGCGCTGCTCAATGAACGGGCTGCGCTCGTCCATGAAGTGGGAGAGATCAAAAAGCAAAACGGCGGCCCCATCTTCGCCCCCGACCGCGAGGAAGCCCTCCTGCGCTCGCTTGAAGAACGCAACACCGAGCTAAAGGGCCGCCTGCCGGGGCGGGCCATCCGCGCCATTTACCGGGAGATCATGTCGGCCTCCTACGCCTTGGAGAAAGGGCTCACCATCGCCTACCTCGGCCCGGAGGGGACGTACACACACGAAGCCGCGCGCGGCAAGTTTGGCGCCTCCGTCGAGTACGCCCCGCAGGCGAGCATTGCCGACGTCTTCGCCGCCGTGGAGCGCGGGCAGGCAGATTTTGGCGTCGTGCCGATCGAGAACTCTTCCGAAGGGGCCGTCACCCTCACGCTTGATGCCTTCTCCGGCTCCGAGCTGCGTATCTGCGCGCAGGTGCTCCAGCGCATTGAGCACAACCTGCTGGCCAATATCCCCCGCGAAGAGATCGCGCGCATCTACTCCCACCCGCAGAGCCTCGGGCAGTGTCGCCAATGGCTGCGCACCCATTTCCCGAATGCCGAGATCATCGAATCGGCCAGCAACACCCGCGCCGCCCAGCGCGCTGCGCAGGAGCCGGGGGCGGCCGCCATCGCCGGGAAGCTTGCTGCCGAGCTTTACCACCTCACCATCGTGGAGAGCGGCATTCAGGACATCGCGGGGAACACCACCCGCTTCCTGGTCATCGGCCCCGAGACTTGCCCGCCCACCGGGCAGGACAAGACCTCCCTCATGTTCACCGTGCAAGACCGCAGCGGCGCTCTGCTCGCCGCATTGGAGCCCTTTGACCGGCTGGGCATCTCGATGAGCAAGATCGAAAGCCGCCCCTCGCGCCGCAAAGCGTGGGAGTACGTCTTCTTTGTAGACCTCATCGGCCACGCTGCGGATGCCCCGCTTGCCCAAGCCCTTGCCGAGCTGGAAACGCGCTGCACCCAAGTCAAAATCCTCGGCAGCTACCCGGCCCCTTTGCCTTTGCCGTAGCACCCTGCATCTTTGATGCACACCCAGCCGCCCCCCACCCCCACCCGGAGCAGCCTATTCTGGAGGCTGCAAACCACGGGGTGGTGCGGCTTCGCGCTGCTGCTCATGACCATGGCCGGTGCCAGCAGCTACTTCTCGCTGCAGCACTCGCTCCTGCTCATCCTCCTGCGGTGTGGGCTCGGCTTCCTCATCACCTGCGGCTTACGCCCGCTCTGGCGGCGGCTGCGCCATGCCACTGGGCACACCTGGTTTAAAGGAGCCCTCGTCTTCTTTGGCTGTGGCCTCGCCGCAATACTGGAGCATGCGCTAAACATCCAGCTCGCGCAGCTCACCCGCAACGAGCTCTTCCTGGGCCCCGACGCGCGGTTCTTCTTCCTCATCAGCCCGGTCGTGCGCTGGATGCTCTTCTGGCTCTGGAGCGTCCTCTACTTCTCCATCAACTACTGGCTGGATACCAAAGACACCCCGCTGCGGCTCGCACGGGCCGAGGCAGAAGCCCGCGCCGCGGAGCTGGAGCTGCTCAAGGCCCAGGTAAACCCGCATTTCTTGTTTAACGCGCTCAACTCCATCCTCGCCGAGTCTTCCCGGCCCGAGTCCGTTCGCAACCTCACCCACGCGCTCGCCGCGTACCTGCGCTTCTCCCTACGGCAGACAACCCCTTTTGCGCGGCTGGGCGTGGAGCTCGATGCGCTCTCCTACTACCTCAAAGTCGAGAAAACGCGGTTTGAAGAAAGCCTCGACTATACGCTTGAGGCCGATGCACAAGCCCGCGACGCCCTCGCCCCTGTCGCTCTGGTGCAGCCCCTGCTGGAGAATGCCATCAAATACGGCCAGCATGCCCCCATCCGTCCGCTGCGCATCACCATCGCCGCAAAGGTGGAGAACGGGTGGCTCCACCTCACCGTGCGCAACACCGGCCACTGGGTCGAGGCGCGCGGCCTGGCCACCACCGGTACCGGGCTTGCCAACTTGCGGCGGCGGCTTGATCTCCTTTACGGCCCGCGCGCCACGCTGCATACTGGCGAAGCCGGGGGCGAAGTGACGATCCAGGTCACGATCCCCCTACAGCCGTTATGATCCGAGTCCTCATCGCCGATGATGAACCGCCCGCGCGCCGTTGGCTGCGCGAGCTGCTCTCCGCCCACGAGAGCATCAAAATCGTCGCTGAAGCGGGAGATGTGGCCGAGGCCATCGCCCTTGCCCGCAAGGAGCGGCCTGACCTCCTTTTTCTAGATATCCAGATGCCCCCCGGCAACGGGTTTGATGTTCTAAAAGCTCTTGGCCCCAAGCCTCCAAAAGTCGTCTTCGTCACCGCGCACGACCACTTTGCCATCAAAGCCTTTGAGACCAACGCCGTAGACTACCTGCTCAAACCTGTCCACCCCGACCGCCTTGCTGAAACCCTCCGCCGCGTGGGGGAGCCCCCCGCCTCCGCGAGCCCGATGGATACCGTCCTCCCCCTGCGCGATGGTGGGCGCACCCACCAGATCCCGCTCGGCGAGGTCGTCGCCATCGGGGCAGATGGCGCGTACACCCGCGTCTACCTCCGTAGCGGAGCCGCGCCGCTGCTGATCCTCCAATCCATCGGCGAATGGACGGCGCAGCTCCCCTCGCCCCCCTTCTACCGGGTCGACCGCTCCTGCCTGGTCAACCTCTCCGCCATCCGCACCGTGGAGCACCACTCTCGGGATGAAACCCTCCTCCTCCTCGAAGGCCAGCCCGAGCCGATCCGGCTGGGCCGAGCGGGCACCAGCCGCCTGCGCCGCCTCCTCAAAAACAACCCGCTCCGGCATTGACAGCCGGGCCGCTTCAGGCACCGTGAGGCACGCTCTTTATCCCTTCATTTTCATGAAAACCCGCTGCGCCCTCTTTCTCCTGCTCGCCGCCCCACTCCTTTCGCCCGCGCTCCGGGCTCAAGACACGCCCGCGCCCGACGCCGAAGTGGCGGATGCCGCTGCGGATTTTGAGGTCTCCCCCGTCCTCCAGGCCAGCGAGATCCTCCGGCCCGAGTATCTGCAAGGCGCTTACCACCGCGTGCGCGAGACCGTGCCCACCTACTCCGGGGCCAACCGGTATACGATTGATTCGGACTTCGGCACCTTCCCCGCCGAGGGCAATGTCTTGCTCATGCAGCGGGTGGCCGAGATCGGCGCCATCCGCAAGCTGCGCGATATTTCGGAAACCGAGGAGTACAAACGCGCCTTTATCAAAGCGGCCAAGAGCCCCGTTGAGCTGGCGCGCCACCTCGCCAAAGACCCGGTGGGCACCGTCTCCAGCGTCCCCAAGGGGTTGTGGAAGTTCGTCAACCGCGCCGGGCAGGGCATCAAGGAAGCCACCAATCGCCGCGAGCGCAGCCCGTATGAAGAAGGGGTGGGGCGGGATCTCGTCGGCGTCTCCAAAGCCAAGCGCGAGCTGGCCGCGAAGCTCGGGGTCAACCCATACAGCACCAACGAAGCTTTGCAAACCGAGCTCAACCGCGTGGCGTGGACGAGCGTGGCCGGGGGCGCCACCATCCAGGCCTTCACCCTCGCCCTCAGTGGCGGGGCCGCCATCGCCGCCACCTCCATCAATGTGGCCGATACTACCACCAACGTCCTGCGCGACACCGCGCCGCTGGATCTGCGGCTGGCCAATGAGAAGCGCCTCAAAGCCATCGGCATCTCCGACGAAGCCACCACCGCCTTCCTTGCTAACCCGGCCTTCTCCCCCTTCCACCAGACCTACTTCGTCACCGCGCTCGAGCAGCTTGGCGGGGTGGAGGGGCGCACCACCCTGCTTGAAGCCGCCGCCAACCATGCGGAAGAAGAGCTGGACGCCATCTTCTTTACCCGCACCGCCCAGCTTCTCGCCGCGCTGCACAAGGGAGACACGCCGCTCGCCCGCATCAGCACCCTCAACGGCCTCCCCGTCGCCATCGCCAAAGACCGCCGCATCGTCGTCGCCCTGGAGTGGGACTATGCGGTCTGGACCGAAGCCACCGCGCGCTTCTGCGATGCCCTGCGCGACTTTGCGACAAGCGCCAAGCCAAACCCGAATACGCGGGACCTACCCGTCTACCTCCTTGCCCTCACGGGCGATGTCTCCCCCCGGCTCGCGGCTGAGCTGACAGGGCGCAACGTGCAGGTACGCACCCGCATCGGCCCCAACCCGCTACGGTAGAGCCCCACTTACCTGCCACGATCAGCGGCATATATCCCCTACCGCTCTTTGGGAGGCTCCGTCGCAAGCGCGCGGATGCGGGCATCCGGGTGGTTCGCCAGCTTCGCGCGCGCCTGCGATGGCAAGCTGGGATTGCGTGCCAGCTTCTCCAGGAGCTCCATGTCTTTGCGCATAAGGGCATCTTCCGCCATCCCCCGCAGGCGAATCGGGTCAGTTGACTTCTCCGCCTGCCGGTGCGAGGCAGGGGGCCCGAGCATCACCCCCACCGCAAGCAGGAGCCCACTCGCAGCAGGGAGCAGCGAAACAACTCCCTCCGAAGTGCGCCCCTCGCGAAAGAACGACAACGCCTGCGCCACGAGCCCCGCCATCACCCCAAACACCGCTGAAAGCGCGACGATGACGACATACCCCACCCCCTTCTGCGGATCTTGTGGCGTACCAGCATAGACGGTACACCACACCCCTGCCGCCACGAGGCCGGCAGCCACCCCTACGACCCACGGGAGTTTTCGTTTCATGCCCGCAATCCTATCGTACCCTTCAGTGGCCGCAAGTGCAGGCGTACTCCTTGTGGTCGCAGGCCGAGCACTGCGCGAGGTTGAGCTGGAAGCGTACCACCACCGGCTTCTGCCCCGCTGCGGGGGTGATGCGCACGATGGCTGGGAAGTTCTCCCCCTCGGGGAGCGCTGCCGTGGAAACGAGCACTTCGCCCACGGGCGCAAACGCGAGGTCCACCGGCGCGGAGCGCTCCCCGGTGGTCACGCTCGCGGCGCGGCCCTCGGGCGAGAGCACTTTGCCCTCTTTGCTTAGAAAGGTGATCTGAACCTTCCGCTCCGGGGTGACGAAGACCTCTGCCTGAGGGTCGATATTTTCGATCAGCCGCCCGCCATTGGGCCCGGCTTTCTTTTCATGCGCCACGGCGGAAAACGCGGTGGCGATAATGGCGACTAGGGTGAGGATGTTGGTTTTCATAGAATAGCTAGTGCGAAGCGGCAGCATTGCGGGCCAATGCCTGCAATGCGGACTTCTTGGCGAAATGGAAGAAAATGAGCGGGGTGACGAGAAAATCGAGCAGCGTGGAGGAGACGAGCCCGCCCACGATCACGACGGCCACCGGGTGCAGGATCTCCTTGCCCGGTTCATCTCCCGCGAGCACAAACGGGATGAGGGCGATCCCCGCCGCCAGTGCCGTCATCAGCACCGGCACCATCCGCTCCAGCGTGCCGCGCACCACCATGGCGCGCGAGAAGGATTCCCCCTCGTGCTTCATGAGGTGGAGGTAGTGCGAAAGCATCATAATGCCGTTGCGCGCCGCCACCCCGCCCACGGCGATAAAACCGACCAGCGTGGCGATGCTGATATTATCGACCAACAACCGCGTGGCCACCAGCCCCCCAATGAGCGCGAGCGGGATGTTGAGCAACACCTGCAACGCCAACGAAAGGCTCTGGAAGTACGTATAGAGCAGCACCACGATGACACCGAAGACCACCCCGCTTAAAAGCAGGATGCGCCGCGACGCCTCTTTCTGCGCCTGGAACTCCCCCTCGTACGTGATGAAGTAGCCCGGCGGCAGCTTCACCTGCTGGGTCACTTTCTCCGCCAGCTCGGCCACGCGCGCACCGACATCGCGCACCGTCGGCTTGATGGCAATGGTAAAGCGCCGCTGCGCATTCTCGCGGAAGATGACGTTGGGCCCCTTGGCCTCGCGCACCTCTGCCACCGCCTCCAGCGGGATGCGCTGCCCCCCCGCCACTTCGATGGGGAGCGAGGCGATGCGCTCCGCAGAATCGCGCCACTCCTGCGGGAGCCGCAGCACGAGGTTGATGGCGCGCTGCCCTTCGCGCAGCTCGGCCACCTGCCGCCCGCCCAGCAGCGCGGAGAGCTGCGAATTCAGCTCGCCGGGGACGACGCCGTATGCCGTGGCGCGCTCTCGGTCTGCCTCGATGCGGAGCTGCGGGATCGTCGATTGCTGGTCGAGCCGCGCATCTTCAAACCCCGGAAGCGCTTTGGCCAGCCCATGCACCTCCGTGCCCAAACGCCGAAGGGTATCGAGGTCGGGCCCGAAGATCTTGACTGCTACCGGCGCGGCCACGCCACTCATCATATGGCCGATACGGTCGGAGAGCGGCCCGCTGATCGCCGCAAACGTACCGGGTACGGATTGCACGCGCGCTTTGAGGTCGGCAAGGATCTCCTTGCGGCTGCGGCTCCCCTTTTCGGCTTTGCGGAAGTCGACATCGAACTCCACGGTGGAGACGGGCACCACATGGTCGCCCCGCTCGGCGCGGCCCAGCCGGCGCCCCACTTGGTTGACTTCGGGGACCAGAAGGATCTGCTCTTCGATCATGTCGGAGATGCGGTTCATCTCCTCAAGCGAAGTACCGGGCGAGGAGGTGACAGCCACGAGCGCCGTCTCTTCGCGGAAGCTCGGCAGGAAGTCTTTGCCCATGCTCCCGTAGAGCGAAAACGCCGCCGCGCCGCCCACCGCCAGCGCCGCCAGCACGGGCAGCGGGTGCCCAAGCGCAAGGCGCAGGAACGTCTGCTCCACCAGGCGCTTGCCCCCGCGCACGAGCCACCCATCGCGATGCGCATCCCCCGCCTTGGGCCGCAGCAGGAAGGAGCAGAGCACCGGGATCAACGTCAGCGAAACCACAAACGAAGCCACCATGCTCACAATCGTGGCAAGCGCGATCGGTGTGAAGAGCCGCCCCTCCACCCCGCTTAGGCCCAGCAGCGGCACGAAGACGAGGATGATGAGCAGCGTGGCGTAGAAGATGGAGCCGCGCACCTCTGCCGAAGCGCTGGCAATGACTTCCAACCTTGGCCTTGGCACCGGCAAGCCCGCGTTTTCACGCAGGCGGCGGAAGACGTTTTCGACATCGACAATCGCATCGTCCACCACCATGCCGATGGCCACGGCGAGGCCGCCCAGCGTCATCGAATTCACACTAATCCCAAAGTAGCGGAACGTGAGCAGCGTGATCGCGAAGCTCATCGGGATCGCCATGAGGGTGATAAACGTCGTCCGCAGGTTCAGCAGGAAGAGGAAGAGCACCAGCGTCACCATCACCGCTGCCTCCACGATGGCGCGGTTGAGGTTGCCGATGGCGAGATCGATAAAGTCTTTCTGCTGGAAGAGGAGGACCGTCTCCACCCCTTGAGGGAGGCCCGGTTGCAGCTCTTCGAGCGCGGTCTTGATCTGCGCCGTCAGCGCCCGCGTATCGAACCCCGGCGACTTTGTGACCGACATGATGACTCCATACGTCGGCCCCTTCTCCGGCGATCGGCTGATGCTGGCATCTCCCCGCATCGGCTCGATGCCCCATGCCACGGTCGCCACATCGGCGAGGGTGATGGGGCGGTCTCCCGCCTTACGAATCACGGTGCGGCCCAGGGCCGCGAGGTCGGTCGTCATGGCGAGGTTGCGGATCATGATCTCACGCGGGCCCGCGCTCATGAAGCCACCGGTGGTGGTATTGGCCGCGTTGGCAGCGGCGGCCTCAAGCTCGGCGAAGCTGATCTGGTGCGCCTGCATGCGGACCGGGTCGGGGCGGATCTCCACCTGCCGGATGCCGCCGCCCATGTTGAGCACTTCGGCAATGCCGGGGATCGCCTGCAACCGCGGGCGTACCGTCCAATCCGCAAGCGTGCGCACTTCCGGCGGCGGCAGGTAGCCTGGCTGGCCTTGTGGCACGGTGGAGCGCACACCCACCAAAAGGATCTCCCCCATCAGCGAAGCCATGGGGGTGAGGAACGGCTGCACCCCTTCCGGAAGCGCCTCGGCGGCGGTCTGAAGCCGCTCCTGCGCGAGGATGCGGTTGCGGTAGATGTCGCTCCCCCAGTCAAACTCCACGTAAATGAGCGAGAGGCCCACGTCGGAGTTGGAGCGTAGCCGCGTGAGCCCCGCCACCCCCATGAGCGCGCGCTCCAGCGGCTGCGTGACCCGCGCCTCCACCTCCTCCGGGGCGAGCCCCGGCGCTTCGGTGAGGATGACAACCGTTGGCTTTGTAAGGTCAGGCAGCACCTCCACCGGCAGGCGCAGCGCCGTCCAGAGCCCCAGCACCGTGAGCAATACGGAAAGCGCCAGCACCACCACGCGGTTGGCCAGCGACCATTGGATGAGGCGGTTAAGCACCGGCCCCTCCCTTCCGCCGCAGGCTTACCACCACGAGCGCGAGAAAGAGGCCGCCGCTGACGATCATCCAAAAGCGCCCGCCCCCTTCGCTAGTGTGCTCGTGGCCGTGTGCGGCTTCGCCCTTGGAATCGCCCTCCTTAAGCTCCGAGCCATCGGCCGCGTGTTCGTGGCCGTGCGCGGCATCGAGCGCTTCCTTAAGCGAGAGCGAACCTCCCCCTGCAAACGCTAGTGAGTACGCCCCGTGGGTGACGACTTCGTCGGACTCGAAAACACCGCTCAAGATTTCCACCTTCCGGTCGGTAATGCGCCCCACCACCACCGGCGTCTTCACAAACGCATTCGGCAGCTCAAAATCGCGAACGTAGACAAAGCGGTCCGAAAGATCGCCCTGCAACGCCGAGCGCGGAATGGCGAGTACACTGCCACTCTTCTCCACGACGATGGAGAACTCCGCCCGCATGCCCGGGCGCAAAAGAAGGTCCGGGTTCTCCACTTCAAACGCGGCCTCGATCGTGCCGCTCTCGGCATCCGCCGTAGCCCCCATGTGCTCCAGCCGGGCGGTAAAGACCCGCCCTCCCAACGCGGGCACTTCGATCCGCGCGCTCTGCCCTGGGGCCAGCTTACCGGCAAAGTGCTCCGGCACGCGGGCGAGCGCGTAGACTTTGGTGAGATCCAGAATCTCACCCAATATCTTATCGGGCTCCACGGCCTCGCCGGGGACGATGTTGGTCGTGCTCACGAGCCCGGAGATCGGGGCCAGCAGCTTGACCATGGGCGGCGGGTTGCCCGGCTGGCGGCTCTCAACAAGCACCGCCACCTCCCCCTTGGCCACCGGGTGGTCGTGCTTGATAAAGACTTCGCTCGCCCGCCCGGCGACGCGGCTACTGATCACGGCGCGGTTGCCCGGAAAGATGGCGATGCGCCCCAGCGCGAAGACCGTCTCCTCAAACTCACTGCGCTCCACCACCTCAGTCTTGAGGCGAAGGTTGCGCACCCCCGCTTCATCGAGGATGACGGTGTTCTGGTTTCGGCCCGGTTCTGCCGCAAGGGCAGCGGAAGTGATCAAAAGAAGGAAAAATAAAGCTCTCATTAGTTACGTTGCGGCTCGCCAAGCGCGGCAAGCCATTGGGTGTAGGCAAGAAAGTACGATTTGCGGGCTTCGAGCGCGGCGCGCTCCAGCTCGGTAAGGCGCTCACGCGCGCGGAAGACATTCACGATCTCCAGCTCGCCTCGGCGGTAGGTGGCAAAGGCTTCGCCGAGCTGCCGCTTGGCAGCAGGCACGAGCTTGCCCGCGCTCTGCCCGGCGGCCGCGTGGCGAAGGACAAGGAGGCGGTGGCTTGCCGCCACTTCATTCTCCACCGCCAACCCCGCGGCGCGGGCTTCGGCCTGCCGCCGCTCCAGGGCGGCCGCCTTTTCCTCCACGCGCCCCCGGCCATTTTGCCAAAGCGGCAGCGGCACGCTGAAGCGCACGCCCACGAGCGTCTCGGGCCGCTCATCAAGCCGCTCGTGCTCGGCAAAGAGCCCGGCGCCGACATCTTCCCAGCGACTTGCGCGCGCCAATGCGAGGTCCGCACGGCCCGAGCGAGCGGCGAGGTCGGCCAGCAACAGATCGGCCCGCACCCCCATGGGCCGGTGCGCAGGTGGGGCGGCGGGCAGCTCCAGCGCCCCGGCGGTTTGGAACGGTGTCTCGGGCGGCAGCCCCAGCAGCAGCGCCAGCCGGGAGGCGAGCGCCCCGGCTTCCGCGCGCAAGCCCTCGGCGGTGGCGGCCAGCGCCTCGGCATTGAGGAGCGCCTGCTCGCGGTCGAGCGCGGAGGCAAACCCCTCGCTCACCCCGTTGGCTACCAGCCCGGCAAACTCGCGGGCATCTGCCTCCTGCTCGCGCTCCAGCGCCAGCGCCGCCTGCACCGAGGCGAGTTCGTAGAAGGCCGTGCGCACAGCGGTGGCAAGCTGCCGCTCTCGCTCGCGCACCTCCAGGCGCGCCGCCTCCAGCCCCAGGGCCGAAAGCTGCCGCTCCAGCCCGAGCCGGGCGGTGAGCGGGAAGCGTTGCATGATGCCCACAGTCACCCGGCCACGGCCGCCGCTGGCCCCGGCAAGCTCGGCATCCACCTCCGGGTTGGCCAGCCGCCCCGAGGAGCGGGCGCGGCCCTGTGCTTCGGCGATGAGGTGGCGCGCCGCCGTAAGCTCTGCGTTGTGTTCGATGGCATGGCGCACAGCGCGCTCGGCTGTCATAGCCCGCGCCTGCGCCACGGCGGGCGCTACAGCACAAGCCACAACCAGCGCGGCACACCGCCACCGGTAAGAAAAAGAATGCATGAATGTCCTTGGAAACGAATGCCTGCTGGCAAACAGGCGGGTAAACGAGCCGGAAAGAAACGGCGCGAAAGCACCGTTACAGGGCAAGCCCGGCAACGGCGGCAAAAGGGCACGCCGGTGCGCAAGCGCTTCAGGACAACAACTGAGGCGGGTAGTCGATCTCGAAGACGAGCCCTTCCACAAGGCTCTCTTCCTTCGTCGCCAGTAAGCTCACCCTCTCAGCCCCGAGCAGGAGCACGGGGGCAAACGGAGCCACGGCAACGGCGTGGAGTTGGCAGCACCCCCCCTTGGGAGCAGCAGCCGGGTGGCCATCCTCATCTACCTGCGAAGAGGTGCAGCAGGAGTTGGTAGACCCCCACCCTGCGAGGCAGAGAGGTGCTTGGGCAAGCATCAGGAGCGTCAACACTGCGGCAAGCAGCGGGAGCCATGATTGAAATGCCTTCGACATTGGCGCTCTTCATACGCCCCGCTCGCCCACTTGTCAACCGAGAGCGAATGCCAACCGCTCGGAAAAGCGCAGGCTCGAACAAGGAGGCCCCCTTTTCAGTGAGAAGCAGCGCCGTTTGCAATGCGCTTATAGCCCGTCACGATGTCCCAGAAGGTGTAAGAATCTCTCATGACAAAAGGAGGAGCCCCTCGCCGCTTTGCCTCGGCATCGAGATCTTTCCATGACGAAAACCGCACCATACTCCCTTTGCTCGTATCAAACATAAAGAAATCTGAGCGCCGCCCATCGACCCAGCCATACACATAGCCTCCATGCACCATAAACTGCCCTACAGGAGAAAGCAGCACCCCACCCCCTTCATCAACCAAAGCCACAGAATCCTCTCTCTCGAGGACGAGCCTATACCCACCGGGGAGTGCCACCGAACGGCTCCCAGACCGACACCCCGCCGTAGAGATAAAGAGCAATAGGCAAAGGAGCCATTTACCATAAGAGATACACTCGCTCCATCCGAAGGCAAATCGGTTCAAACGCAGTTGATTTGGCACAATGAGCCAAAGGCTACCCTCAAAGAAGTCGCGCTACAACCTTACTTGCTCACGCAGGTTTATACTTCATTCCACCTTCCGCTTCTCTTATAAATCGCCCACCCCCTTTATGAAGCGCACCGTTCTTACCTTTCTTCTTTCTGCCGCATCCGCTTTACACGCAGCAGAGCCAGATATTACCAGCCGCAAAGTGACAGACCCGCTTCTCCAAATCAGCAGCCGCACCAAGCTGCTCCCCGAGAAGGATGACCAAAGCTTCCGTGCCACGCGGGATGAGGCGCACGTGCCGCCCGTTTACCGCACCCTTTGGAATGAGCGCAACGTCATCCTGCTGGAGCCCTTCTCCGAGCAGAAGCCGGCGCAGATTGATTTTTCGGCCATCACAAAGAACAACAAAGGCGTGCTGCGCCTGCGCGCCCGCAACCACCCGCAGGGAGATTTCGAGCTGGAGATTCTCAAAGACGGCCAATCCTTCAAAAAGGAAACCGTCGGTGCCAACCAATGGAAGCGCTACACCATCCCGTTTGACCACGAGAGCGTTGTCATCCTCAACCGCGCGAACGGGTGGCACTTCGAGTTTGGCTTCTACGCCTACACCATTTCGCAGCCTCGGTAGCCGATGGAGCGCTACGAGTACGATACGCCGGACATCACGCAGCAGGTTAATGGGCACCTCTTCACCGGCCCATTCTACCGGGGGTGGAACCTCGCGCGCCTCGTCCTTTGGTTTTACGTACCGTGGGTGGCGCTAAACCTATTCCCCTATACGGGTGCGCTGGATCTCGCGCTAAGCCTTGGCTGGGGGGCGTTCTGGGTTTGGTGTCTCTACTACCTCTCCAAAACCATTCCGCCTCGGATCCAGGCGATCGGGCTTTGGATCGCGGTGAAGGCTACGGGGCTGATTGCCGGATTTATCGTCGCCATGGCGGGCGCTCCGAGTCTATGGAAACAGGGAGCCACCCCTGCGCAAGTCTGGGCGATTTTCATCGGAGGGTTGATGATGATCCCCGGGCCAGAGTTCTTCCCCAAGATTCAGCCGTATCAGAAATGGCTTACGGTGGGCCGTCTGGTAGTTGGCGCTACCTGCGTCGGCTATCTCCTGATGTCGGAGTAGCCTCGGGCTTCAACTCAAAGCGGCGGGAGCCCACCGCACTCTGCCGCTTTGGCGTAGGCCGCACATAAACTAAAAGGGTGCGCCCCGGTCCAAAACCAAGAGGCGCACCCGAAAAAGAACCGATTCTTTAGTACCGGTAATGCTCGGGCTTATACGGCCCGTCTACCGAAACGCCAAGGTAGGCGGCCTGCTTCTCGTTGAGGCGGGTTAGCTTCACGCCGATCTTCTCCAAGTGCAGGCGGGCCACTTCCTCGTCGAGCTTCTTCGAGAGGATGTAGACGCCGGGCTGGTTGGTCTCGCGGTTGGCCCAGAGGTCGAGCTGTGCGAGCACCTGGTTGGAGAAGCTCGCGCTCATCACAAACGAAGGGTGCCCCGTGGCGCACCCGAGGTTTACCAAGCGGCCCTCGGCGAGGAGGAAGATCTCCTTGCCATCGGCAAAGCGGTACTTATCGACCTGCGGCTTGATGTTGATGCGCTCCACGCCGGGGGCGGCGTTGAGCCGGTCGACCTGGATCTCGTTATCAAAGTGGCCGATGTTACAGATCACCGCCTGGTCTTTCATCTTCGCCATGTGGTCGAAGGTGATGATATCGACATTGCCCGTGGTGGTGACGTAGAGATCCCCGCGCCCGAGCGTTTCTTCGAGGGTGGTGACTTCGTACCCTTCCATCGCCGCTTGCAGGGCGTTGATCGGGTCGATCTCCGTAACGATCACCCGTGCTCCCTGCCCCTTGAGGGATTGGGCGCACCCTTTACCCACATCGCCATAGCCGCAGACCACGGCGACTTTACCCGCGAGCATGACGTCGAGCGCGCGGTTGATGCCGTCGACCAGGGAGTGGCGGCAACCGTAGAGGTTATCAAACTTCGACTTGGTGGCAGTGTCATTGACGTTAATGGCAGGCACCAGCAGCGCCTTGCGCTCCAGCATCTGGTAGAGGCGGTGGACGCCCGTGGTCGTCTCCTCAGAGACGCCGCGCCACTCGGCCACCACTTCGTGGAAACGCTGCGGCGTCTCGGCGTGGATCTTTTTGAGGAGGTCTTTAATCACCTGCTCTTCGTGGCTCTCGGAGGGGCTATCCACCCACTTGGAGCCGTCTTCCAGCTCGTACCCTTTGTGGATGAGGAGGGTCACGTCGCCGCCATCGTCCACCACCAGCTCCGGCCCTTTGCCACCGGGGAAGGAGAGGGCGCGGTCGGTGCACCACCAGTATTCCTCCAGCGTCTCCCCCTTCCACGCAAAGACGGGCACGCCTGCTGCGGCAATGGCGGCAGCGGCATGGTCCTGCGTGGAGAAGATGTTGCAGCTCGCCCAGCGGACATCGGCCCCGAGCGCGGTGAGCGTCTCGATGAGCACGGCGGTCTGGATCGTCATGTGCAAGGAGCCCGTGATGCGCACGCCCGCGAGCGGCTGCTGCGCGGCGTACTTTTCGCGGATGGCCATCAGCCCGGGCATCTCCTGCTCGGCGATGGTGATCTCCTTGCGGCCCCACTCGGCGAGGCTCAGGTCGCGGACTTTGTAATCTTCAGAAAGGGTGGCGGTGGTCATGTTGCGTGTGTCTTGGAAAAAATGGCGTTACAGAGCAGCCTTGAGGGCGTCTACCTTGTCGGTGCGCTCCCAGGTGATGGCATCGAGATCGTCGATCTTGCCGAAGTGGCCGTAGTTGGTGGTTTTGCCGTAGATGGGCCGCAGCAGGTTGAGCTGGCTGACGATCTCCGCGGGCTTGAAGCTAAAGACAGACGAGACGGCTTTCTCGATCTTCTCTTCATCCACCGTGTGGGTGCCAAAGGTATCAATATGCACGCTCACCGGGTCCGGGTAGCCGATGGCGTAGGCAAACTGTACTTCGCACCGCGTCGCAAACCCTGCGGCCACCACGTTCTTGGCCACGTAGCGGCCCATGTAAGCGGCTGAACGGTCTACCTTGCTCGGGTCCTTCCCGGAGAAGGCCCCGCCGCCGTGGCGACCCGCACCGCCGTAAGTATCGACAATGATCTTGCGCCCGGTGAGGCCCGTATCTCCCTGCGGCCCGCCGATGACAAAGCGCCCCGTCGGGTTGATGAGGAACTCGGTATCGCTAGTGAGCAGCTCGGCGGGGATCTGCTTGCGCACGACCTCGGTAATCAGAAAATCGCGAATCTCCCGGTGTTTGACTTCCTCGGTATGCTGCGTGGAGATAACGACGTTGGTGATCGCCACCGGCTTGCCGTCCTCATACCGCACCGAGACCTGGCTCTTCGCATCGGGCCGCAGCCAGTTGACAATGCCGCTCTTGCGGATGCGCGTGAGCTCGCGCCCGAGCCGGTGGGCGAACATCACGGGCGCGGGCATCAGCTCCGGCGTCTCGTCCGTCGCGTAGCCAAACATAAGGCCCTGGTCTCCCGCGCCCTGCTCGGCGTGGCCCTTGCCGTCGGCCTCGGTCTCGTCCACCCCCTGCGCGATATCCGCACTCTGTGAGGTGAGGACGTTCATAATGAAGACCTTGTCGGCATGGAAGACGTCGTCATCATTCACATAGCCGATCTCGCGGATCGCCTCGCGCACGATGCCGTTAATGTGGATCTTTGCGTTCGTCGTGATCTCCCCACCCACGACGACCATGTTGCTCTTGGCGTACGTCTCGCAGGCCACGCGGCTCTTGGGGTCCTGCTCAAGGCAGGCATCGAGCACGGCGTCGGAGATCGTGTCGCAGACTTTGTCCGGGTGGCCTTCGCCAACGGATTCGGAAGAGAAGATGTAGCTTCGGGGCATGGTGGATTGGGTTTAAGGAAAGATGAAAAGAGCCATGCCTCGCGAGGAAGCATTGACCCATCGTGATACGTTGATATAACTGAGACCAACCCCCGCCCCGCGTCAATCGCAAAAGCACGCGCCTGCCCCCCGTGTCCTCCCTCCTCAAAACCCTGAAGCTTCTTGCCGACCCGACCCGGCTGCGCCTCCTCCTGCTCCTGCGGGAAGAGGAGCTCTCCGTCGTGGAGATCCAGGAGATCTTTGGCATGGGGCAGAGCCGCATCTCCACCCACCTGGCCCACCTCAAGGCGGCCGGGCTGGTGCAAGACCGGCGCGCGGGCAAAAACATCTACTACCTCGCCCCGCGCGAGCCGCTCGGGCCGTTTGCGGGCGTCATTTCCGCGAGCGCGGCCGAGCTGCCCGAGGCGCGGCAGGATCTCGCCGCCCTCAAGCTCATCCGCCGCAGGCGGCAGGATAAAGCGCGCGAATACTTTAACAAAATGGCCGGTCGGTTTGACCGCGCCGCCTGCCCCGGCCGCTCGTGGAAGGGGATCGCGCAGATGCTCTTTACGCTGGTGGGGCCGATCACCGTGGCAGACCTTGGTGCAGGCGAAGGGGCGCTCTCGCTCCTCTTTGCGCGGCATTGCCGCAAAGTCATCGCCGTGGATAACTCGGAGAAGATGGTCGAGTACGGCTCCGCGCTCGCCAAAGAGCACGGCGTGGCCAACTTGGAGTACCGCTTGGGCGATCTTGAGGAGCCCCCCATCCCCCCCGCGAGTGTCGATCTCGTGCTCCTGAGCCAAGCGCTCCACCATGCAGGCAACCCGGCGCGGGCCATCGCCGCAGCGCACGAGATCCTGCGGCCCGGCGGGCGCCTGCTCATTCTCGACCTGCTGGCGCACACGTTTGAGCCCGCCCGCGAGCTCTACGCCGACCTCTGGCTCGGCTTCAGCGAAGCCGCGTTGCAGACGCTCCTTGGCGAAGCCGGCTTCCAAGCCGTGGAAACCGCCGTGGTAGACCGCGAGCCCGAGCCCCCCCAGCTCCAGACGGTATTGGCCACCGGGCGCAAGGCGGGGTAGCCCCCTTCCCTACGCCCTAGGGTGGGCGCTGTCGTACGCTTCCTTCATCCGCTCCACCGAGACGTGGGTGTAGATCTGCGTGGTCGAAAGGCTGGAGTGCCCCAGCAGCTCCTGCACGCTGCGCAAGTCGGCCCCGTGGTCGAGCAGGTGCGTAGCGAAGGAGTGGCGCAGCTTGTGCGGAGAGATGCCGCGCGGGAGCCCGCAAAAGAGGATGTACTTCTCGAGCATCGCCCCGATGTTGCGGATCGAAAGCCGCTTGCGCAACTTGGAGAGAAAGAGCGGGCCGGTGCGCACATCGGCCTCATCGCAGTAGCGGCGCAGCGCCTCCAGCGCGGGCGTGCCGATCGGCACGATCCGCTCGCGGCGGCCCTTGCCCATCACGCGCACCTGCTCGTTATACGGGTCGACATCGGCAACATTGAGCGCCGCCAGCTCGGAGATGCGCAGGCCGCAGGAGTAGAAGAGCTCCAGAATCGCCGCATCCCGCCCGGGCAGCCACGCGGGGGCTTTCTTGGTCGCCTCCATCCGCAAGGGGGCACTTAGGAGCTCATCCATCTGCACCGCGTTGAGCACCACCGGCAGCTTCCGCTCGGCTTTGGGGAGCTGCACCTGCCGCAGCGGGTTGTCCTTAAGCCCGTGCCGCTCGGCAAGAAAACGGTAAAACGCCCGCAGCGCCGCAAACTGAAGCCGCACGGTGGCCCGCGACATTTCGGCCTTCATCAAGGCAAACAGGTAGGCGCGGTAGTGCTCGGGGGTGCACTCGCGCCAAGGCGGCGGGGTGCCATGGGCGCGAAACCGCTCCAGCGCGTGCCGGTAGCTCACCACCGTGTGGGCGGAGAGGTTGCGCTCGTTTTCCAGATACTCCAGAAAGGCGACAACAAGGCGGTCTTTGGGCGGCGGCATCTCGGGCGCTACCCTACCACACCCCACCCCTCAGGCCGCAACTCCTCAACACTGCCGCCTGCGCCGCCGCCACCACGCGCCGAGCCCGGCGCTCACCAGACCCAATGCCCAAACCGAGGGCTCCGGCACCGGTTCAGGAACCGTGGAAGCGGGCAGCGATATCGGAAACGCCACATTGTCGAAGGAAAAGTAGGGGTAAACATAGAAGCTGCTCCATGAAGCGGAGTCGGCCAACCGGCTCGCCAGCGTCTGCCCCACCCCGGTATCCGACACGGGTGCTGCCATGTGAAAGCGGAGGCTGAGATCCCACAGCTCCCCATTCCCCGAGCCAAAGTAGATCGACTGGGTGGGAATGAAAAGCTGCGGCCCGCGATCAGGAAAAAAGAGGATATCCACTGCCTGAAGCCCTCCGACTCCGGAGCCCGTAATGTTGAAGGCAACACTCGCTTTGAAATCGATCCCCGCAAAGTCGAAGGAGCCAACATTACCCTCCATACGAGCGAGCGTCATCGTCGCGGCACCGCCGAAGGAAGCCAGAGGCCCCTGTGAACCACTGCCGCCATTGGTATCGACAGCGGAATCGTCGATCGTAAATGTCAGCAAAAAGCGATCCCCCGCAGCGAGCGCGCTGGGGTCGAACATCCCAATTTCCGGCTCTCCGGTATCGCTGAAGGTGACAACGCTTTGGTAGGTCTTTACAGCAGCGTTTGCAGGAAGGGCACCCAGTGAGGCAAATGCCAAGCTACATGCCACCCATGCGGTGGCTCGAAGGTTTTGGTAGTCCATAAAAGGTACGGGTTAGCAGCCCGTACCTTGCCGAACATTTGTCTCAAGAGGCAACCGAGGCTCCGTGAAACCGACGGAAAACTCCGCGAATCCGACAGCCTACCGCACGGTGCGCCGCCGCAGCACGGCGAGCGCCGCCGCCCCGCCCAGCAGGAGCAGCACGCTCCCGGGCTCGGGGATGACTTCGAGCTGCAAGCTCCCTTGCTTGAAGTAAGCAAGCCGCCCGCCGCCGAGGTCGTAAGCGTTCTCAAGCCCGAAATTCTGGATATTGAGGGAAGCCAACTCCCCCTCGATCAACGTATAAGTGCCGTTGGCAACGCCACTCGTAAAGCCAAGGAGGCTTGCCACTCCAAAGCTGGAATCGAGCGAGACCACTCCCGTAACCGTCAGCGTTTGCCCAAGGGTAAACTCGAAGTTGGCCCCGGCCTCCAGCGTGAGATCTCCCACCAGCAATCCTCCACCACCGATGGCCGAACCCGCGGCCACCCGCACAGCCTCGGCCGTCACGCTTCCGGCCAGGAGCAGCCGGTTTCCACTGTTATCCGCAGCGCCGACAAGCACTTCATTGGCCGTCAGATCCCCCTCGATGACGAGCGTATTTCCATTGCTCCCCGCTTCACGACCAATCGTCACCACCTTGCCCACACCCAGCACCTCCGCCGTATCGCCCTCGGAAAGCGTGACGCTGTTGTTGCTCGAAGTAGCTCCCACCACCCAATCTTCCCGGGAGGCGAAGCTGATCCCCGAGATCACGCGGCTCGTGTTCCCCACATCCAGCGTCGTCACACTACTTACACTGCCGGTGTACGCTTTGCCGACGCTGCCATTATCCCCCGGCGCACCGATGAGGAAGGTATCGCCATCCAGACTCACCGAAGAGCCAAAGGCATCTCCCCCCAGGGGGTGGGAGGCAAAGAGCTTTACGCTTTCGGTCGCCACGGCTCCCGCCTCACCGAGGTTTTGGTAGAGGTAAACGCCCCCTTCTCCCGGCGCGCCTACCAGCGCTGTCTCCCCCGAGAGGCTCACGGCCGAGCCAAACCCTTGGCCCTCAGTTGCATCCGAAGCTTCCAGCCGCACATTCTCTGCGGCGCTGCTCCCCGCGCTACCAAGGCCCCGGTAGTAGAACGCCGCACCGTGGCCATCGTAGGAGTGGGCCCCTACCAATGCCGTTTCCCCCGTAAGGCTGACGGAGAAGCCAAACCCATCGCCCTCCGCACCATCACTCGCGTAGAGCCGGGTGTCTTCCGTCGCCGTCGAGCCAACAACGGCATCCAAATCCCGGTAGTAGTACGCCGCACCCACGCCGCCCGCGCCATCTGCCCCCACCAGTGCAGCCGCCCCGGTAAGGCTGACAGACGCTCCAAAATAGGCATCTTCAGCCCGGTCGGAGGCATGCAACACGAGATCCTCCACCACATCTCCCGAGGCCGAGCCAAGGTTGCGGTAGTAATAGGCCGCACCATAGTTTGCGCCCCCTTCCAAAACTCCCACGCCCCACGCTCCCACTAGTGCGGAAGCACCCGAGAGGCTCGAGGAAACCCCAAACATATCCAGCGCCTGCCCATCGGAAACGAGCAACCGGGCGCTTTCCACCTCGTGGCCTCCTGGCGCACCAAGGTTGTTATAGTAATAAGCAGCCCCGGTATTTCCCCCCACACCCCAGGCTCCCACCAACCCGGCTTGCCCGGCGAGGCTCACCGAAAAACCAAAAATATCCCCCGCCCCAACCACACCAGAGCGCCCGAGCTCCAATACCTCCCCCTCCCGGAAGAGGTAGGCTGCCCCGGTATGCCCATCTACCCCGTAAGCCCCCACTAGCGAGGCCCCGCCCGAGGTGGAGGCAGACAAGGCAAACTCATCCAAGGGTGCTCCCCCGGGACGCAAAAGCTCACCGGCAGAAAGCGAAAGAGGAGCCAAGAGGCACAGTGCGGTAAACGAGAATGGTTTCATAGGGGGATAGATGACCCCCAAAGTGCAGCACAAACTCTGCCAATAGTCCCGCAAAATCCCGGAGGATTTCCACTCGCGCGGCGGGCGGTTTTGCGTTTGAATCCCCCGGCATCTCAAAAGCTCAACTATGAAAATCGTCGTCGCGTACTCCGGGGGGTTGGATACCTCCGTCATTCTCCAGTGGCTCAAAGAAACCTACCAAGCGGAAGTCATCGCCTTTTGTGCGGATATCGGGCAGGAGGAAGAGCTCGACGGGCTGGAGGCCAAGGCGCTCAAAACCGGCGCTTCGAAGTGCTATATTGACGACCTGCGCGAGGAGTTTGCCCGCGACTTCATCTACCCCATGCTCCAGGCCGGAGCCATTTACGAAGGCCAATACTTTCTGGGCACCAGCATCGCCCGCCCGTTGATCGCCAAGCGCATGGTCGAGATCGCCAAGGCCGAAGGGGCCGACGCCATCGCCCACGGCGCCACCGGCAAGGGGAACGACCAGGTCCGCTTTGAGCTCACCGCAGCCGCGCTGGCCCCGGGGCTGGAGGTGATCGCCCCGTGGCGGCAGGAGCGCTTCCGCGAGCAGTTTCCCGGCCGGGCGGAGATGATCGCCTACGCCGAGAAGCACGGCATCCCCGTCGCCGCAACGGCCAAGAAATCTTACTCGATGGACCGCAACGTCCTTCATATCAGTTTTGAGAGCGGGATTCTTGAGGACCCGTGGTTTGATGCCACGGCCCCCGAGGTCAAAGACATGTACGTCCTCTCCGCCTCGCCCGAAGACGCGCCCGACCAGGCCGAGTACGTGGAGCTCGCGTTTGAGAAAGGCAACTGCGTCGCCCTAGGTGGCGAAGGCATCGCCCCCACGCTGGAGGCCCTCGGCTATGATGGCCCGCAGGAGAAGGATGAAGAGGGGCGCACCCGCCTGAGCCCGCTCTGGAGCCTGCGCGTGCTCAACAAGCTGGGCGGCAAGCACGGCATCGGCCGGGTAGACCTTGTGGAAAACCGCTTCGTCGGCATGAAGAGCCGGGGCGTTTATGAGACCCCGGGCGGGGCGATCCTCCACTTCGGCCACCGGCAGGTGGAGTCGCTCACGATGGATCGCGAAGTCATGCACCTGCGCGATTCGCTCATCCCCAAGTACGCCGAGCTCGTCTACTACGGCTTCTGGTTTGCCCCGGAGCGGGAGGCGCTGCAAGCGCTTGTCACCGAGTCGCAAAAGAACGTCACCGGCGTTGTCCGCCTCAAGCTTTACAAGGGGAACCTCCTCACCGCCGGGCGCAAGAGCCCCGTGAGCCTCTACAACCCACACATCGCCACCATGGAGGCCGACCCGACACAGGCGTACAACCAGTCGGACGCCACCGGCTTCATCAACCTCAACGCCCTGCGCCTGCGCGTGGCCTCGCGCGTGCACGGCGCGGAGTAAGCAAGCGCGCCGATGCTAAGGCGGCTCCTCAATCGGCTGGGCCAGCGGTTTCTCTACCCGCTGGCTCCCGCGCACCTGCGGCTCCCGCTCCGTTACCGGCTTGCCGGGTTGGAGGGGGGGCTGGAGCCCGAGCTGCTCCACCTCGAGGCCTTGCGCCTGCGCCCCGGTGTGGCGGTAGATGTGGGGGCCAACGTCGGCTTCTTTGCCTATCGGCTCGCGGCGCTCTACCCCAAAGTCTACGCCTTTGAGGCCAATGCCGATCTGCTCCAAGACTTGCACGACTTCAACCCCGGCACGGTCGAGATCCGCGCCGAGGGAGTCTCCTCCGCCGAGGGCGAGCTAAAGCTCCATATCCCCGTGCTCAATGGGGTGCCCCTCGTTGGCTGGGCCAGCCTCACTCCGGGGAATTGCCCGGAGACCAATGAGCACCTTATCCGCACCGTCCACGTGCGCCCGCTGGATGCCGCAGGGTTGGAGGGGCCGGTCGGCTTCATCAAGATCGACGTGGAAGGGCACGAGCTGGAGGTGCTGCGCGGTGCCCGGGAGATTCTCCGCCGCGATTTGCCCGTGCTACTGGTCGAGATCCGCGAGGCGAACCTCGCCCCGATCCGCGAGCTGCTCTTCCCCCTTGGCTACCGGGAAACCACGCTCCAGGCCCTCGCCGGGGTGGATGGAATGCCGGGCAACTACCTGTTTACCCCCGCAAGGTAGCGCAGCACCAGCGCCACCGCCACCATCCCCACCGGCACCAGCAGCGGCAGCACCACCAACGACGCCGCAAACACCGACAGCGCCACCAGCAGGTAGACACCCACCGCCACCACCGCAGCGGCCAATGCCCCCAGCCACGTGGCATTGACAAACAACGCCGCCACCGCGAGCGCGGCCACCATCAGTAGATAAGTCGCCCACACCGGTGCGGGCTTTGCAAATTCCTGGTTCTGGATCGTCGCCACCGCCAGTGCAAAGAGCTCGCCTCGCGACCCTTCACGCGCGCCCAGCTCCAGCCGGGGGGCCATCCGGTCCGTCCGCGCCAGCAGGGTGAAGGCTCCGGCCAGCTTGCCCACATCCACCCCGGGCTTGCGCCCTTGGGAAGTTTCCTCGGCAGCGAGGAGCAGGTCGTCATACGCGATCCGGGTGATCGGCGTGCCCAAGCGAATGAGCATCTCGCCCTCTTCGTTGATCGGGATCGTCACCCCGCTGCCCAGCGTCACCGAAACGCCGGGCGTGATCGTCACCTCCGCAGGCGTGACGCCGTGCCAAAGCATCGCCCCTTGCAGGACGAAGGAGGGGATCACCTCTCCGCAATAGCGAAAGATGAGCGGGATACGCCGCAGCGTCCCCGCCCGGCCAAGGAAGAGATTCTCAAACCCAAGGTGCCCGGCATCGCGCAAGGCGGCATCGGGCCGGAGGATGACTTGGCTAAAATCGCGCAGCCGCCCCGTATCGCCGAAAACTTCCTTGAATACCGGCACCTCCTCGGGTAGCGGCGGGTGCCCCCCATCCACATAGCCGAGCTGCCCCCCGAGCAAGACCTTCGGCGCTTGCAAAAGCTGCGTGCGCAAGAGCGAGAGGTGGTGCGCATCCGGCTCCTCCCATGAGAGGAGCGGCTCATACGCGACGACCCCGGCGCGGAAACCGGTGGCCGCCTTGGCATAAAGCGCATAGTCGAGCGGAGACCACGGCCACTCCGAGCGGGCCAGCTCTTCCTCGCCGATCTCGACCAACACGGTGGGTGCTGCTTTGGCAGGGCGGCCCGAGTTCGTACTCAACCAGGTGGCAAAGTTCTCTTCCCATGGGCGGAGCACCTCCAGCCGGGTCTCCCGATGCAGGAGCAGGCCCGAGATGAGGACGAGCAGGAGAAACAGGGGAGGACGCATAACCGAAGAGTTTACCTCCTTTAGCGCCCTGGGGGAACGCGAAATTGTGCCTTCCAGGCCGGGTGCCGGGTGATGCGCCGCAACGCCCCGGCAAGAAGCGTCTTACCCGGCTCGGTGCGGTGCCACGGCGAAGCGCCGCTTGGGTGCGGGAGGGGGATCAAATCAAACCCGACCCCGGCGCGCTCGGCACGGAAGCTCTGGCCGATCAGCTCCGTCAACGGCCGGGGCTCCAGAAACTGGTTGATGGCGAGCTTACCGACCGGCAGCACCAGCTCGGGGCGCAGGATCTGCATCTCTTCGTCCAGCCACTCGCCACACCGGGCCACTTCCTCCGGCCCGGGCACGCGGTCGCCCCCCTGCGCTGTTTTCCCGGGGAAGCAGCGGCAAACCGCAGCCATGTAAACCGAGCAGCGAAACTCCGCCTCCGAAACCCCCGCCGCTTCGTGGAACCAACGGAAGAGGGTCTTGCCCGCCGTCCATGCAAAGGGGCGACCCAGCACCGGCTCTTTCGTCCCCGGAGCCTGCCCGACGAGGAGGACTTTACTAAGCACCGCCCCCCCCGAAACGGCAGGCCGGTGCATGGCCGGGCAGCGCGTACAGGCCCGCAAGCGGGTAACAAGGGTATCAAGAGCGGCTTGCGACATAGAAGCAAGGATTCACAGAATTGAGAGGATTTCAACCCAAGCCCCAAATCCTTGGAGCCCGACAATCCTCCCTACTCCCCCATCCGCTCGCCCACGGCCAGCGGGTTGCCGCGTAAAAAATCCCCGGCGGCCATGCGGCGCTTCCCCTCGGGCTGCACTTCGCGCAGAAGGAGCGCCCCCTGCCCTGCCGCTACGAGGAGGCCTCGCGCATCGGCCCGCAGGAGGGTGCCCGGCGCGGCATCCGCCGGGAGGTTGCGCTGGTGGCAAATGGCCGAAAAGACTTTGAGCCGCCGCCCATCGGGCAGCGTGGTGGAAGCCGCAGGCCACGGGTTCATGGCGCGGATCGTCCGCTCCAGCTCGCGCGCGGGGGCTTCCCAGTGGAGCCTGCCGCTCTCGCGGCTCAGCTTGGCCGCATAGGTGGCGTGGGCGTGGTCTTGCACGGTGCGCGAGGCAGCTCCCGCCGCAAGCAATGCCAACGCCTCGGCCAAAGCCTCCGGAGCGAGCAAGGCCAGCCGGTCATGCAGCGTGCCCCCCGTCTCCCGACGGCGGATCGGCAGGGGCCGGGTAAGGAGGATATCTCCCGTATCCAACCCTTCATCCATCCAGATGATGGTGATGCCCCCTTCTCGCTGGCCGGTTACGATGTCGGCCTGAATAGGGGCCGCCCCCCGGTGGAGCGGCAGCAACGAGGCATGGAGGTTAATACACGCCACCGTGGGCAGCTCCAAAACGCTTTTAGGGAGGATCTGCCCGTAGGCCATGACGACGGCCACCTCCGGCCGCAATGCCGCCAATGGCTCCAGCGCGCCGGGCTCGCGGATGCGCCGCGGTTGAAAGACAGGCACCCCATGCGCCTCTGCCAACACCTTGGTGGGTGGCGGCGTAAGCGTCTGGTGGCGGCCCGCCGGTTTATCCGGCTGGGTGACGACGCCGACCACCTCATGCCCGCTACCCGGTTGCAAAAGGCTCTCCAACACCGGGAGGCCGATGCCGCCGCTGCCGATGTAAAGCACGCGCATGGGGTTGGAGGGAGAGCAGCCCCCCCCTAGCAGGGGGTACGCTCCGTCTCAAGGATCGTCTGCACGATCTCCTGGAAGACCTCCAGCGGGGTCTGCGAAGCGTCGATGGTTTTGATCAAATCGCTCCCGTAATACTCCAGCAGCGGACGCGATTCCTTTTCATACGTCTCCAGCCGGTTACGGATGACGGCGTCGCTCGCGTCATCCAGCCGGTTGTCTTTGAGGGCGCGCTTTTTGAGGCGCTCCACCAAAGCATCGCGATTGGGGCAAGAGAGGTGGAAGACTTTGCGCACGTCGATAATCTCGCTCATGAGCTCCGCCTGCCGCGGGTTGCGGGGGATGCCGTCGAGCACGAGAGCATCGGAAGCGGGCTTGAAGGCGTGGGAGTGCACCCGGTCGTCCACCGTGACTTTCCAGAGCTTGAGCGTGAGCTCATCGGGCACCAGCTCGCCCCGGCTCGAGTAGCTCAGGAAGGATTGGCCCAACTCGGTAGAGGTATCGAGCGAGCGAAAGACGTCGCCACACGCGCAATGGAAAAAGCCTGGGATGGTGCCGAGGGTTTTCCCCTGCGTCCCTTTGCCGCTGCCGGGGGCCCCGAAGATGAGGTAAGTACGGTATTTTCTGTCCATCGAATGGTGCCTAAGGGGGGTCTTTCCCCAAGGCGCGAAAAAGGGGAAAGTAAACGCCCTCTGTGACGTTTTCGCAACTTATTTTACGACGATTTTGGCCAGCACGGCTTCTACGGAGAGTGCCCCCAGATGCCCCCCCGGCGCGGGGAGGATGCGCACATGCGGCCCCGCAGGGGCCCAGACGGCGGGGTCTGTCGGCCCAAAGAGGAGTTGGCACGGGGTGCCGACGGCAGCCGCGAGGTGGGAGATGCCGCTATCATGCCCCAAAAAGAGGGTGCACCGCGCCAGAAGCGCCGCCAGCTCGGGCAGCGGCAGGTTGGCGGCCACGTGGTCCGCCAAAGGGGCCAAGGCGGCCAGCGCGGCCTCATCGGCCTCGCCCCCCACGAGCAGAAGGGCGGGGGCATCGGGCCCGGCCCGCAAGGCTTGCAGGACAGAGCGCCATCGATCGGTGGGCCACACCTTGGCGGCACCACCCGCTCCGGGGTGCAGGGCGACCAACGGGCGGCTTTCGCCCCTCAGGAACGCGGCGGCGGCGGCCCGGTCTGCCTCCGAAGGGTGCAGGCGGGCGTGCTCGGCCCCGGCTTCAAGATAGAGCGCAAGCGCCTCCAGCGGCTGCGCAAGCTGCCGGGCGGCGTGGAGGCCCAGCCCAGGCCGGGGGGTGCCGCAGATGAGGTTGCGCACGCCAGCCCGCCTCAGGTTGGCTTCAAAAAAGCCGTCGGGGTCGTAGAGGTAGCTGACGACTTGGTCGAACCCCGCAAAGTACTCTACCCACTCTTCCTCAAGCTTGCCTCCGGGGATGAAGAAGGGAGCGAGCCCGGCGTACTCGATGGAGCGCGCGGCGTGGGCGTAGTAGCGCCCTTCGGCAAGGGCAACGATGTGGCGGTAGCCCACGATCTCCAGCCGGACGCTGGGGAAAGCCTCGCGCAAGAGACCGATGGCGGGCAGGGTGAGGATAAAGTCCCCAATGGCCCCGCCGCGAATGACGAGGATGCCTGCCATGAGAATGCCCGGGGCTGCCGTAGCGGCTTACACCGCAGCGGCTACTGCGTATTCATCATCGAGCCGAGCGGCCCCCCGCCCTCCCACTTTTCAGGCCGGTTCCACGGGATGGTGGAGACACGGTTGGGGTCTTCCTGCTCGGTGGATGCGCACCCGGTGAAGAAAACCGGCAGCGCCAAGGCCAAAAGGAGAAGAAAGCGGGGCATACAAACTTGGAAGGAGGCAGGCTACGAACCCGAGGTCGCCGCAGGAGCTTCAGGCGTCGGGATGCCGCCGCTGAAGATCACCGAATCGCCCGGGCGCACATAAGCCCCCTTGGGGCCAGAGCCAGGGATGATGTCGGCGATGGAGGTGGCAGGGTCCACCGAAGTGACACGAAGGCGACCGACCATCTGCCGACCCCGCTTCACAACGAGGGTGGAGTTGGGCGCGACACCCTGACGATCCCCAATGTTGAGGACGACGAAGTTCCAGCTGCCATTGACGGCAAGGACCGTCCCCTCAAGCCCGGGGGCATTGAGGCCAGCCTGCCGACGCTTCTGCTCGGCCTCGAGGGAGCTGGCGCGCTGAGTGGCCTCCTGGCTCTGGCGCTCCAGCGACTTGGCGATCTGCTGCTGCTCTTCGAGCTTGGTCTGCACTTCTTTGAGCTGCTGCTCAAGCACGGAAGGGTCGGGGCCGCTCTGCACGGGGGTTTCGGTGGGAGCTGCGGCGACTTTGGCTTTGAGCTCCTCGATCTCCGTGTCTTTGGAGGTGATCTGCGCCTGCACGGCCTGCAAATCGGCAGCGGCTTTCTCCGCGGTGGCCTTGGCCGTGGCGATCTCGCCTTCGGCAGCTTCCTTGGCGGTATTGGTGGTGGCGAGCTGCTCTTTGAGGGTCTTGAGCTCTTCTTGCGCCTTGCTCACTTCGCCAGCGGTGTTGTTGGCGGTAGCTTTGGCTGCAGCGGCTTCTTCGCGGGCTTCGCTGAGCTTGCTCTTGGTGCTTAGACTAAAGAAACCGGAAACCAACGAAAAGAGGATTGCGACACCGAGGAGAATTCTGGCCATACGGAAACAGGATTTACAAAAGGGGGATAAGGGATGCCGTTGGGGGGCATTTAAGGGTTAAGCGGAGTTACTTCTAAGCCGCGCCTCCACCCCTTTGCAAGTGGATTATCTGACAAAAACAATTTGCCTCGTCGGCCATTTTGGGTGAAGACTCCTCCCCGCCGCCAGGGACTATGGATTGAGAGCAGGCCAACCCCGCCAGGGCAGGAATGCAGCAACGGTCGTCTGACTCTCTTTGTCGTAGCTCTCTGGCGGCCTTCTTTTTACCCCGCCACCTCCCCTGCCTCACGCCCGGCCAAACGTCGCACCCGCCAATGGCTCGCCGTGCTGCACGCGGGCAGCCTCCACGCCGGGGGAGGTTGAAGTCTCCCGCTCAAAGCGGAGCGTGGCCGAGCGGCGCTCGCGCCCGTCGGGTGCTTCGGCAACGATGGGGATCTCGCGCCCGCCATCGTTAAAGTGAAAGTGGTAGCGAAACTGCCCCCGCGCATCCACGGGCACGGGCTGCCCATCAATCCAAAGCCGGGCCCCCGGCTCGGTGCCGCCGTAAAAGATGACTTCGGCATTGACGTTGAGGAAGAACCCGCGCCCCGCCCCGGGCGGCAAGCCGCTCCAGCTACTCCCCCACTCCTGCGAGCTACCAGACCAGGAGGAGCCACCCGCTTCCAGCGGCCCCTGGCTGAGCCAGGAGGAGAGCCCCTCTTGCGGCGCAAAGAGCGGGGCCTCCACACCGGGCGCTTTCTCCCCGGCGAGCATGGCCGAGAGCTGGCCTCGGAGCACGCGGTCTACCTCCGGGCCGGAAAGCTGCATGAGCGCTTCCACATCGTGCCCGAGCAGGGTGGCCAAAAGGCGGCGCTGCCCATCATCCCACGCGGGGGTGGCCTCCAAGGTATCAATGAGGCGGCGGCCTTCATTCTGAATGCGGGCCAGTGCATCCATGAGGGATTCACCCTCCGTCATCGCGCACTTTACAAGATCGAGCAATTTCTGGAACGCAAGGTGGTAGGGCACAGTGGCAAACAGCTCGCCCACCTCCGGAGCCGCGCCATCGGGCGGGGTGGCGGCGTGGGGGGAGCGGGCGATCACCTCCCAATGCCCTTCGGCGGTGCAGATGCCGATCTCACCATAAAAAACGCTGTTCCCCCGGGCCACGGGGATAAACCAGTTACACGCATCGGGGGAGACTTCCTCGCGGTGCACCTCCTCGCCCACGGGGCTAAAGAGGCGGAGGTGGACTTTGCCCCCGGCGGCGCGGTGCGCGGCGTACTCCGCCCAATCCACATCCCAATAGCAAAAGAGCCAATGCGGATCGCGTGCGACGAGGTAGAGCGAGCGCGTCCCATACCCTTGGGGGAGCGAGCCGAGCCCTTCCTCAAGCGGTGGCGGTTGGGCAATGGGCGCGGCCGGTGGCTGAGGGGTGCGCCGCTCGGGCACTACGGGCTCGCGGGAAAGGCGGAAACCGCCGGAAGAGGGTGTGGACGCTGCCGAATCGGGTGTGCCTGGGTTGCCCATGATTTGGTGGTTGAAAAAAGTTACGCTTGCTTGGAATCGTGCGCCAACGCTCGGACTTGCCTCTCCCCCTTTCTCTCCGCCCCGGGAGAGCCGGGCGCGATCCTAGAATCCACACGCCCGGCAATCAACCGCAAACTGCCCGTTCAGGGGAAACCCGACGCCGGAGTTTGCCATTCCCCTCGGTTTTTGCCACGTTGCCCGGTATCTATGCTGACGAAACGAGTCATACCGTGTCTGGACGTTCATGATGGCAAAGTCACCCGCGGGGTGCAATTTGGCCGCGCCGAAGAGGGGGGGCTGCGCAACGTCGGCGACCCGGTGGAGATGGCCGTGCGCTATAACGACCAGGGGGCGGATGAGATGGTCTTCTTCGACATCACCGCCAGCGCCCATGGCCGCGCTTCGATGATCGACGTCATCGAGCGCACCGCAGACCAATGCTTCATGCCGCTCACCGTGGGCGGCGGCATCCGCGCTGTAGAGGATATGAGCCAGATGCTCAAGGCCGGGGCCGATAAAATCAGCATCAACTCCTCCGCACTGGCCACCCCGGAGCTCATCTCCGCCGGGGCGGAACGCTTCGGCAGCCAGTGCATCGTCGTCTCCATTGATGCACGCAAGGTTTCGCCGGATCGCTGGGAAGTCTTCTCGCACGGCGGGCGCAAGGCCACCGGGCTCGACGCCGTGGAGTGGGCGGTACGCGCCGTCGCCCTCGGCGCGGGGGAGATCGTGCTCAACTCCATCGATGCCGATGGCACCAAGGAGGGGTATGATCTGGAGATCACCCGGCGCATCAGCGAAGCCGTCGGCGTCCCCGTCGTGGCCAGTGGCGGCGCGGGCAAGCTGGAGCACTTGGCCGAAGTGCTCGCCAAAGGCAAGGCCGACGCGGTGCTCGCGGCCAGCATCTTCCACTTCGGCCAGCACACCGTGGGCGAAGCCAAAGCCTACCTCGCCGCCCAAGGCGTGCCGGTGAGGGAGGTGTAAGGGTTTCCCCCTTGCAATTCACAAACCCCGCTTCTACCGTAGAACCCCTTTTTCAAAGTATATGGCCACCAGTATTATCGACCCATCCCGGCTGGACCGCATTGAGTTCAGCAATGACGAGATTGCCCGCTACTCCCGGCACCTCATCATGCCGGAGGTGACTCTCGAAGGGCAAAAGCGGCTCAAAGCCTCCAGCGTCCTCTGCATCGGAGCCGGGGGGCTCGGCTCGCCGATCGCTCTCTACCTTGCCGCCGCCGGCGTGGGCCGCATCGGCATGGTCGATGCCGACGTGGTCGATTTCTCCAACCTCCAGCGCCAGATCCTCCACGGCACCAAAGATGTCGGCCGCAAAAAGCTCAACTCCGCGCGCGACCGCCTGCGCGATATCAACCCCAACCTCCAGGTTGAGCTGCACGACACCATCTTCCGCTCCGATAACGCGCTGGAGATCGCCAAAAACTACGACATCGTGATCGACGGGACGGATAACTTCCCCACCCGCTACCTTTCCAACGATGTCTGCGTCTTCCTCAAGAAGCCGAACGTCTACGGCTCGATCTTCCGGTTTGACGGGCAGTGCACCGTCTTTGCCCCGCACCTCGGGGGCGGTTGCTACCGCTGCATGTTCCCCGAGCCGCCGCCTCCCGGCATGGTGCCGAGCTGCGCGGAGGGCGGGGTGCTCGGCGTATTGCCGGGTATCATCGGCGTCATGCAGGCGATCGAGGCGATCAAGCTCATCGTCGGCATTGGCGATCCGCTGATCGGCCGCCTCGTGCATTTTGACGCGCTGAAGCTCCAGTTTAAAGAGTACAAGCTGCGGCGCGACCCGAAGTGCCCGGTGTGCGGGGAGAACCCGACCATCACCGAGTTGATCGACTACGATGTTTTCTGTGGCATCCCGCAGGCCGCCGCCGCCGAGAAGGCGGAGGAGCCGGTGCCGGAGATCAGCGTCACCGACCTCAAGGCCCGCTTGGACCGCAAGGAGAACTTCGTCCTCCTCGACGTGCGCGAGCCCTTCGAGTACGAGATCTGCAACATCGCCGGGTCGCGGCTCATCCCGCTTGGGGAGCTCCCCTCGCGCATGAGCGAGCTGGATAGTGCGGACGAGATCGTCATCCACTGCAAGAGCGGTGTGCGTAGCGCCAAGGCGCTCAAGCTTCTTAAGGAAGCCGGGTTTGCCAAGACGCTCAACGTCAAAGGCGGCATCCTCGCCTGGGCGGATGATGTCGACCCCTCGACCGCCAAATACTAGGAGCCTTCAATGGACGCCGAGGAGCTAGAGCGGCTTGCCGCGCAAGACCGGCAAGCCGAGCGCGAGCGCATTGCCCCCGCGCTCGGCAAGGTCTCCAGCGGCCTCTACATCGCCACTGCGCAGATTGGCGATGAGCCGATTGGCATGCTCTGCAGCTTTGTAGAGCAGTGCAGCTTCGAGCCGCCGATGATCTCGCTCGCGCTCGGCAAAGACCGAGCGCTGGTGCAGGCCCTCGACGGGCACGGGCTTTTTGGCCTCCATATCCTGAGCAAAGAGAACAACCCGCTCATGAAAGCCTTCCTCAACACCGGGGGCGTAAGCCCCTTTGAAGGGCGCGAGCTGGTGGAGAACCTCTTTGGCATCCCACAAATGGCCGAGGCATGGGCCTACCTTGGCTGCAAAGTGGCCGGGCGGCTGGTGTGTGGAGACCACCTTCTCTTTACCGCAGAGGTCTTTGAGGGCTCGCTCCAGCACCCCGGGCAGGAAGCGCAAGTGCGCGTGCGGCCCAACGGCTTTAAGTATTGAGACAAATTCTGGAGCGGCAGCTCCGTGGAGGGCGGGCCTCCGTGCCCGCCGCGGCGCTGGGCTCCGGCCCGAGATTTCCCCGCTTCGATAACGGCATGACACCCCACCTTTGGCAGGAAACCCTCCGCTGCCCCACCAGCAGCCAACCCCTCCACCTCGCCACGCCAGAGCAAGTGGCCGAGTTGGAGGCTCGCCGACAGGCGGGTACCCTTGCCCTACCAGCCGCCACCCCGCAGGTAAACCTTGCGGAGCCGATCCGCGCCGCCTTCGTGCGGGAGGACGGCCTCCTCTGTTATCTGGTAGAGGGCAGCCTCCCCGTGCTACTGCCCGACCATGGGGTCACTCCATAAAAAAACCGCCCTCCCGGTTTCCCGAAAAGGCGGTTTTGAAAAACGCTGCTTGCCTGATTAGGCAGCCCGGCGACGGCGATAAACCGCCAGTACCCCGGCGCCCAAGGCGATCACCGCCCAGGTCGAAGGCTCGGGAACGGCCTCGTAGTCGTAAGTCACCTTCACCGTACCGGAACCAAACCCGATCGTGGATGCACTGAAGGAGCCATCCCCAAAAACGGAGCTCTGGTTCTGGGCGCGGAACCAAATCTCCAAAGTCTCAAGGCCGCCGGCGCTCGAGAACCCGGCAATGGCCGCATCCCCATTGAAGTAGGTGGTTTCGCTCGAGCTGTTGGCAGAACGGTTGAAGATCTGCGTATCACCCGACGCAATCGTCCCCGAACTGGTGTCGGAGAACGGCGTCACCGTGGCAAAAATCCACGTCGGCGAGATCCCCGACTCGCTCTGAGCACGGAAAGTGGCGGAAGTATTGAGCTGGTAAGACTGATTGCTCACCGACTGATTGGTGACCGTGAGCGTCGCCTCGATCGTTCCAGAAATCTCGAACTTGATGTAGTTCAAGGTCCCTTTCGACGTATCAAACTTGTCAATCGTCAAAGGAATGTTGTAGCCCATCTCCTGAGAGGTGAAGCTCTTTTCCTGAACTTCCTGTGCCGCGAAGGCGTTTGAACCCAGCGCCGCCAAGGAAAGCGTCGCTGCCATTAGCCCCTTGCGGAGCAAGGGGAGAGAGGAAAACAAATTGGTTTTCATGTTGTATCTTTTAATAAGGTAAGCCCGCAACCCGATACCCCCACTTCCCCACCGACATGAAGTGGAATTAGTAATCGGGGGGAGCATTAGATCAAAATCGGGTATGAACACAAGAAATTTGCGGGGAAACGTTAAGGTTTCCGCACGATTTCGCCGGATGGCAAGGTTGGAAAATCGCTCATTGTGCCGTTAGAGGGGCAACACATCATGCCCCCAGAAACCAGGCCCACTCCTTCGCTTGCTTTTGAGTCTCAAAGGGGGCCGACGAGCACTCCCTGTTTTCGCCCTTTTTCGTGCCCCAGCATCACTCCACAAAAAAACCGCCTCCCCGGTTTTCCGGAAAAGGCGGTTTAGAAAAGCCTAGGAAGCCCGGCGGCGGCGGTAGAGCGCCAGCAGGCCAGCCCCCGTGACCATCGCCACCCAGGTGGAAGGCTCGGGAACCGCAGGAACGTTCTTGGGCGGGTTGCGCAGCTCAAACATGAACAAGGCGACGCTGCCATGCATCACACGAATGTTAAACTCGGATGCGGACTCAATATCCGCTGCAACCGCGTACCTCGGATCGTTAAACTGGGCATCCTCCGAAGTGCCCGTCGTGTAGCCGGTGTACCCGGCTTGTGGGCTGGCGGCAAACAGCTTGGTATTGTCCGTCAAATACTTGGTGCCAAAATCGCTATCTTTGAGGTAGTAGCGCTGCCCGTAGTCGATATCCAACGACGTGAGCAACAAATCCCGGCTCGCTTGCTGCGTCAACCCCACGTCGGAATAGAGCGTGAACTTGAAGTCCACCGACCAGGCAAAGCTCGAAGAGCTGCTTGAGCCCGTCGTCCCCGGAAAGACGTAGATGGAAAACGAACCCGGATCTTTAAGGTTCTGACTATTGGTCGTCTGAAAGACGCCAACGCTCAACTCGCGATTTGCCCCGGCCGCGATCGTTAACCCGGTGATCTCGACCTTCAGGTAAATATTGTCGGGTGAACCCGGCTCCGACAGGGAAAAGAGCGCCACCTGCTGAGTCGTTGAGAAAGAGGTCCACGAGAATTTGGTGTTCGCCTTCACTCCGCTGCCGGGAATATCCGTCTGCGTGGGGACATAGGCCGGGTCCTGCCCCACGACTTCGTAACTCTCCGAATTCGACTGGGCAAAGACCGCAGCAGGGGAAAGCAAAGCAAAAGCTGCCACGACGGGCAAAACCAGAGGTGCGTAAGAGGATTTCATTAAAAAACGTTGCCTTAGAACCAAGTTTTTCACGCTCTACGGGGGGAGGAAAGCGGGCACTTTCCCTGACGTGCGGGCAGGGTTATCCCAGACCCCGCCTTTCGGGTAAAGGGATTTTCCCGAAGAAAACGCATATTTAACCCTCTGTACCCCATCTGGACGTCAAACAAGCTCAAAACCCCGTCAAGGCACGACAAAAACGATCCATTTGCCTCCTCCTTCGCCATATCCTCTCCCCCAACGCTTTTTCGAAGGCTCGCTACTCGCCTTCAGCCAGTGCTTCGTCGTTCTGCGTGACGCGCAGCACTTCCTCCACCGTGGTCTGCCCGGCGAGGACGCGCCGCCAGCCGTCTTGCCGGAGGGTCAGCATCCCATCTGCCGTGGCGCGGTCTTTGAGCTCCGCCCCCGTGGCTTTGGAGACGATGAGGCGCCGCACCCCCTGGTTGATGCGGCAAAACTCATAAATGGCCGTGCGCCCCTGGTAACCGGTGTGGCGACAGTTGTCACACCCCTTGCCCTGCCGGAAGCGATGGTTGGCGGGGATGGGGCAGCCGATCTCGCGGAGGTAATCCTCCGGGTGCGAGACCCAGTCCGCACAATCTCCACACACGGTACGCACCAAGCGCTGGGCGATGAAGGCGCGGACGACGGAAGCAACAAGGAATGGCTCCACCCCCATGTCGAGCAACCGGCTGATGCCGCCTACGGCATCGTTGGTATGCAGGGTGGAGAAGACAAGGTGGCCCGTCATCGCAGCGCGAATGGCGATCTCGGCGGTCTCCACATCGCGGATCTCCCCCACCATGACGACGTTGGGGTCTTGCCGCAAAATGGCGCGCAGGCCGTTGGCAAAGGTGAGGCCGATGTCAGGCCGCACATCGATCTGCGAGACCCCGGGGAGCCGGTATTCGACGGGTTCCTCAATGGTGACGATACGCCGCTCCACCGAGTTAATGGCGGAGAGGAAGGAGTACAACGAGGTCGATTTGCCCGAGCCGGTCGGCCCGGTGACGAGGATGATGCCGTTGGGCTCTTTGAGCAGGCTTCGCACGATGGCGCTGTGCTCCTCGCTGAGGCCGAGCCGCTCGAAGCCGAACTGGCGCGTTTCATCCCGGCTCAGCAAACGCAGAGAAATACTCTCGCCGGTGACGGTGGGGATGGTGGAGACGCGCACGTCGATCGCGCTGCCCGCATGCTGGAGGTTGATGCGGCCATCCTGCGGGAGCCGCTTCTCGGCAATATCCATGCGCGCCATGACTTTGAGGCGCGAGATGATGGCGCTCTGGAGGACGCGAAGCTGCGGCGGCACGGCGACTTCGTGGAGGATGCCGTCAATCCGGTAGCGGATGCGGAGGTCGTTCTCCAGCGGCTCGACGTGGATGTCGGTCGCACGCTCAAAGAGGGCTTCGCGGATGATCTGGTTAACGAACTTGACGACGGAGGCCTCCGGGTCGTCCGCGCTCAGGTCGGTGGCGGCGGTTTCCTCATCCACGGCGTCGAGCGCCTGCGCGTTTTGCAGCAGCTCCTCAAAGGTCTCTGCGCCGACGCCGTAGACGCTCTTGATGGCGCGCAAGAGCTGGGTGCGCGGGGCGAGCACCCACTCGAGCGTGCGCCCGGGGGTAAGCTGCCCGGCGAGCCGCCGTGCCACGGTGTTGAAGCCATCGTAAGTAGCCAGCCGGAGCCGCTCCCCCTCCTGCCCGATGGGAAGGATGTGGTGCTTGAAGACAAAGCGGCTCGGCAAGGCGGAGAGGGCGGCGCGGTCGATCCGCCCCGGCTGCACATTTTCGACGGGGAGGCTCAGGTAGGTGCCCAGTTGCTCGGCGAAGCGGGCTTCATCCACCTTGCCGGAGTTGAGCACCAGCTGTGCCCACGATTCGCCCGGGGCGCGCCGGGCGGCCAGCGCCTCGGCTTCGGTGCGGTCGGCAAGGCCGCTGGCGAGCAGGATCTCCGTTAAGACGGCTTTTTGCATGGGCTACCGATAAGGGGTACGCAGCGGGGGCCGGCGGGTGCGCAGCTCGGGGGTCGGCTCCGGGGTGGGGCGGGCGCGGGTGCCCACGGGGTCGAGGGTGGCCTCAAGATCGGGTGGGAGGTTCAGGCGCTCCTGCGCGCGCTCTCCGACGAGCACGGCATCGGTATTGCCATGCGTGACGGTGGGGCGCAGGAGGACGACCAGCTCGGTGCGCTTGACGGCTTTCTTCTTATTTCCAAAAAGCGCGCCCAGTACGGGAATGCGCCCCAACACAGGGATGCGCGAGTCCGTATCTTCGCGGCTCTCCTGCACCAGCCCGCCGAGGACGATGGTGGCCTCATTCGCCACGGTGACGGAGGTCTTCACCCGCCGGGTGCTGATGGTGGGGATGGAGTTGCCGCCAATGATGGTGGCCCCGGAGATGCTGTTGACCTCCTGCACGATCTCCAGCGACACCTCGTTATCGGCATTGATGAGCGGCACGACCTCAAGCTTGAGGACGACGTCCTTGTAGTTCACCGAGGTGTTGTTGACCAACCCGTCGGAGGTGGAGGTATTCACCCCGGTGAGGATCGAATTGGGCACGGCCACTTCCTGCCCGGAAGCGATAATCGCCTTCTTGTTGTTCCCCGTAAAGACCATCGGCCTCGAGGTGATGCGGAAGCGCCCGGTGGACTCCAGCGCATGGACGATCATCTCCAGCGTGTTGGTGATGCCGATAAACGCCGTTAACCCCGCGGGCGCACCCGCCAGAGCGGCGGCGTTGGTGAGGCTGCTCAGGTCGGTGATGGGGATGGTGGTATGCCGCGCCGCCCCGGCGAGGCCGGTGGTGGAGCGGGAGATGGTGGTGGTGGTGCCGTCCGGATTCGTCACCGTGGTGGTGGCGAGGTTGCGCCCGAGGCTCTGGATGTAGTCGACGCCAAATTGCTCGTCATCATTAAGCGTCAGCTCGCCGATGATGGCTGTGAGCATGACTTGCGGTGCCCGCACGTCGATCTCGTCCAACACTTGGAAGACTTTCTCCTTCGCCTCGCGGCTGCCGAGGACGATGATGGCGTTGGCCCGTTTATCGGCGATGATCTTGGTGTTGCCCACGACGCGCGACTCGGGCGCGCTGTCGAGATCCGGCGTGGCCAGCTCCTCCGAGCGAAGGCTCGCGCCCCCGCCTCCCCCTGTGGGGTTGGCCGCAGCGCGCTGGGCGGTGCTGCGGCTGGCCTGCGAGCCGGGCTGGCCGGAAGCTCCCCCGGGGCCATCTTCACGAACTTCGGAAAGAACCTGGTAGATCACCTCCAGCACATCCCCCGCCGAGACGTAACGGAGCGGGCGGCGGGTCGGCTCGCCAAAGCTGAGGTCGGAGTCGTACTCCGCAATGAGCTGGCGGATGAACGGAAGGTTGACCGGCCGGGTAACGACGTGGATGCGGTTGGTGCGCACATCTGCCGTAAGGCGGATGCGGCCGACAATGAGCGACTCCTCCGAAAGCGTGGCCACGGCGGCGCCGGTTTGCCCGGGAGGCCCCGGCGGCTGGCCGGGGGGGCCGGGCGGCGGCGGGGTGTTGGTGACGCTCCCGGGCTGCGCGGGCGGTTTCTCAAAAATGGCGTTGAGCTTCTCCACCACGTCCTTGGCATCGGCCCGCTGGAGGGCGAAGAACTCGCTGACGACCTCGGCAGGCGGGCGGTCCAGCTCGTCAATCACCCGCACCAGCGCGCGGATGACGCCGGAGCTTTCCGTGGCGATCAGTGCCTGCGACTTCGGCAGCGGCAGGAAGCTCGTGTAGACCGAAGGGGCAATGTATTGGCTGACGATCTGCTGCACCTCCGCAGGGTCCGCATACTCGAGCTTGAAGAGGAAGGAGATGACCTGGTCGCCCTCGGGGATGGCCCCGACGTCGGAGAGGATCGGCACGGCATACTGGCGCGGGTTCTTGGCCGTACCGATAACCTTCACAATATCTCCCGGCCCGGGGACAAGGGTGAAGCCGTTGATGAGCAACGCCGTCTCGATAATGCGTACGGCCTCTTCGCGCGAGATCGGCTGGTTGATAACGATATTCACCTGCCCCTGCACGGTGTTGTCGTAGATCGCCTTGAGCCCCGTGAGCCGCTCATAAAGGTCGAGCACGGACTGCACCGGGGCGTTGGGGAACTGCATGCCGTCGATCCGGTCTCCCCCAGCCTGACCGGTAGCGGCGAGGCGCGGTTGCGCGGGCTGGGCGGGCAATGGCATGGGGCGGCCCTCATTCTCCTGGGCAATGAGGGGTACACCGGCTGCCAGAGCAGCGGCCAGCAACAGGGGGAGGCGGGCAGGAGAAGACACGGCCCCTATATGTAGGCAGTAGGCCACACAAAACAAGTGCGGGTTTGCAACGGTTGTGTTTCCTGATACGGTAAAAGCCGACTTCCACCGCAGGCAGCCATGGCATCCTCTTCTTTCCGCTCCGGCTTCACCCTGCTGGAAATCTGTCTGGCGGTTTTTATCAGCCTGCTGCTCGTAGCCGTGGCGGTGCCGACGCTTTCCGGGGTGCTCAGTAGTAACCAGGCTGCCGATTCGTTTACTTCGTTTGATACCGTGGTACAACAAGCCCGCCTGCGGGCGATTGAAGAGCGGCGCGCCTACCGCATCGTCTGGGGAGAGGCGGGCGTTTCTCTGGAGCCCGAGGAGTCCTCTGAGGAAGAGCTGGAGCCCACGAGCCGCCCTTTTGCCAAGGGCGAGGTGCTGGGCATCACCTTCCCCGCCGCGTTGCTGAAAGAAACGGAGCCAGTCTGGACCTTCTGGCCCAGCGGCGTCTGCGAGCCCGCCCAGATCTCCCGCACCGGCCCGGGCGGCGGCTGGAGCGCCACCTACCACCCCCTCACGGCGGAAGCCACCGTTACCTATGGCCAACCGTAACGGCTTCCTTTTATTAGAGACGATGGTCGGCGTGGCCGTCTTCGCCATCGGCGTGCTGGCGCTGGCGCGCTGCGTGCAAAACTGCCTCGATGCCGAGGAGACGCGCCGCCTTGATGAGCTGGCCCGCACCGTGCTGGAAAACCGCATGGCCGAGGTGCAGGCAGGGGCCGTCCTCGTGGAGGAGCAGCCGGTGGAAGAAGCGCTCGCGGGGCGCTACAGCAACATCACCCTCAAACAATGGAGCCTCCCCGTGCCGCTGGAGACCGAGGAGCGGGTACAAATGGAGGGGGTAGAGGCCGTGCACCTCGAAGCCACGTGGCCCTCGCCCCATGGGCCGCAGACCAAAACGCTCACCTTCTATGCGCTGGATGCTCCGTAGCCGCTACCGCCGCGCCTTCACGCTTCTGGAGGTGATGCTCGCCGTGGGGGTGCTCGGGCTGGTGGGGCTGGGCATCTACCGCTTTGTCGAGGCGATGCTCACCAGCGTGCGCGTCTCCACCGAAGCCTTCCGCGAGCGCGAGGAGCTGGCTTCGCTGGGCCGGTTTTTGCGGATGCAGCTCCAGGATCTGCCGGTGCGGCTTGGGGCGATCACCGGGGAGCCCCATCAGTTTGAAGGCATCCCTGCCGATGAGCTGCGCTGGATCGCAGCGCCCGGCAGCGGCCTTTTCACGCGGTTTGGCCGGGGGGAGTACAACGTCACCCTCACCACCCAGCGCAATGAGAAAGGGGCGCTGGAGCTGGGCTTGCGGCGGCAGGAGCTGGAGGCGCGGGAGGCTGCCGTCTGGCTCCCCCTGCTCTCCAACGTGCGGGGGCTGGAAGTCCGCTACTACGACCCGCGCTCGCAAGAGTGGATGGAAAAGTGGACGGACCTCGCCATCCGCCCCGCACTGGTGCGCCTGCGCCTCTGGCATGGGGAAGACCCGGAGGCCCACGAGTGGGTCTTGGGCATCCCATACGCCTCGGCTACCGCGCAGATACCCAACCTCAATTTCAACCGGGGCCGGCGTAACCGCTCGCGCCCGACACCACCGCCTGCATCTCCCGGTGACCGGCCGCCCCCCCAACCACCCGGCCCGGAGCGCCCGGGCTCCCCTCCCCCTACTGCCCGATGAAGCGCTCCACCTCCGGCTCCACGCTCCTGCTCGCGCTCTGGGCGCTCTTCCTCCTCTCGGCGGCGGTGCTCGCCTGGGCCCGGTGGATCGATGGAGGGCTTGATGAGCTTCTCGATGCCAACCTTGGCCTTGAGGCCCGGGCGCTCGCGCACTCGGGCGTGACCATCGCCCTCCACCCGCAAGCCACCCGGCGCACCCCCGCCCTGAGCGCACAGCCCGGCCCGGAGCGGGCCTATGAGGCCACGATCGAAGGCGAAGGCGGCAAGCTCAATCTCAACTACCTCCTCCAGGGCGAAAACCCCGAGCGCCTCGGCATCCTGCGCCAGTACCTTGCCCTGCGCGGGCTATCGTTTGACGAGCAGGAGCTTCTGGTCGATTGCCTGCTGGACTGGATGGATGCCGACTCCCTGCGCCGTACCCATGGCGCGGAGGAGGAGGCCGGATACAAGCCGACGAACCGGCCGATCACCAGCCTCGACGAACTCCCCCTCGTACGCGGGAGCGCCCCGCTCGTCGCCCACCCCGGCTGGCGGGAAGATCTCACCCTCCTGAGCAACGGCCCGCTCGACCTGGAGAGCGCCCCGGCGGAGTTGATCGCGCTGATCCCCGGCATCGGTGAAGCCCGGGCCGAAGCCTTCGTGCGCCTGCGCCAAGGGCAGGACGGCGAAGATGGCACGGATGATGACCGCATTTTTAACGACCTTAACGAAGCCGCCGCCGCCATGGGGCTGGGGAGCGAGCAGCTCGCGGCCATCTCAAGCCACATCTCCTTCCGCGACCCGACGGTGCGCATCCATAGCGTCGGCACGGCAGGAAAGGTGCGCAGAGAGGTAGACGTGGTGGCCCGGAAAGTGCAGGGTGGCAACGCACAGATTCTGTTGTGGACCGAAAAGTAAACACCCTCGCCCCGGCAGCCGGCGGCTGGCGCTTCCACACCCCGGGCACGGGGTGGAGCGAAGTCCTCCCGTGGCCCGAAGCCGTGGCCGCCCTCCCGCCCACCGGGCCCGTGGAGCTGGCGGTACCAACGCGCCTTGTCGTGCTGGAGCGGATGCGCCTCCCCGCGAGCGACCCCACTGAGCTGGAGGGGATGGTCGCCCTGCAACTGGAGAAAACGCTCCCCTGGCCGGTGGAAGAAACCGTCCACCACCCACTCCTCATTTCCTCGCAGGCCGAGCCCCCGGAGAGTGACCTCGCCGCCTGCGCCATCCACCGTTCCGCGCTGGAGGCGCTCTGCGAGCCGCTGGCCGGGCGGCTCCCTCGGCACGTCACGTTGCAAGCGCTCCACACGGCTCGACAAGCCCCCCCACAGGAGGCTGCCTGTGCGCTCTGGCTGGAGGAGGAGGCGCTCGTCTTCGGCGTGTTTGAGAACGGCGCGCCCACCTTTCTGGAGCTACTGCCGGGAGTAGACCTCCCTCGCGAAACCACGCAGGCGCTCTTGAGCGCGGACCTTGCGGGGGCGGCCACGCAGTTTACCACCACCCTGCTTGACCCCGCGCTGGCACCCCACGCCTCCGCCCTTTCCAAAGCCACCGGCGCACCCACCCAGCCGCTGCGCCCCGATGCCGAGCCGCCCGCCCCGGAGGGGCCCGACTTCGCGCTGGAGAAATGGCACGAAGCCGCCGCGCGGCAGGCCCGCTTCCAGCAGCTTCGGCGGCGGGCCGCCCAAGTGGGTGTGGGCTACCTGGTACTGCTGGTGCTCGGGTTTGGCTATATCGGCCTTCAGAAACAGCGGGCCACGCGCCTGGAAGCCAAGCTCGCCGAGCTGCGCCCCACGGCAGATGCCGCGCTGGCCCGGCAAGCCCGCTGGCGCACGCTCGAGCCCGCCATCGACCGGGGGCACTTCACCGTCGAGCTGCTCCACCAAGTCGCTGCCAGCCTTCCCTCCAAAGAGATCCGCATCACCCTCTTCGAGCATGCCCCGGGGCAGCTCCGCATTGAGGGCGAGGCCCCCAACGCCTCCGAGGCGGTCGCTTTTGCCGAGGCGCTCAAGAAGAACTCCGCCCTCTCGGCCTTCCGCTTCGAAGCCGGGCCGCCCACTCTTTTGCCAAACGAACGGGCGCAATTTCGCATTTACGGCAAGCCATGAAGAAGCGCCTGAACTCCCGCGAACGCACGTTGCTGCTGCTCATTGGCGGCATCGCCTTCCTGCTTGCCAATTTGGCGCTCTTCACCTCCTTCCGTAAGCAGAAGGCGCAGGCCGATGCCAACCTCGCCACCCGGCAGGCCGAGCGTGCCGCGCTGGAGGAGCTTATAGCCGCCGACCCACTCGGGGCCGAGCGGGAGCTATGGGCAACCGCCCGGCAGCCCAAGCTGGAGAACCCCGCGCAAGCCGGAGTCGCCCTTCTCGAAAGCGTGCGGCAGGCTGCCAAGGCGCACAACGTCCTCCTCGAAAGCCCGGAACTCGGGCGCACCACCCCGCAAGCCGCCTACCGGGCGGTGACCGTGCAGGTGCAGACCAAGAGCGGCTGGCCCGAGCTGGTCGCTTTTATGAACGCCCTCCAACAGCCGGAGGAGTTTATCGTTTTCGAAAACGCCACCCTACGCATTGATAGCGCAGACCCCACCCGCATGCACGGCACCTTCCGCATCGCCCGGTGGTACGCTCCGTGAGCGGTTTGACAGCGCCACCCACCCCCCTTTTAGTAACCTCACCATGAACGCGCGCCCCCTCCTCCTCTTGCTGGCCGCTGCCGCCGCCGCTCACGCGCAGGAAGCACCCGCCCTCCCCGCGCCGGTGCCGATGGAGCGCTACGAGCCGCTCGTCGCCCACTCCCCCTTTGCACCGGCCACCGCCGCCGCGCCCGCCCCACCCCCCAAGGTAGAGAGCGCCTCTTTCGCAAAAGACTTCTACCTCACCGGCATGGCACGCATGGGGGCGACCTCCGTCGTCACCCTCTTCTCGCGGGATAAACAGAAGCGCTACTCCCTCGCCGTGGGGGAGAGTATTGATGGCCTCACCCTTGCCAGCGTGGAGTGGGCCGAGACCACCGGCCAAGGCAAAGCCACGCTCAAAAAAGGGGAGGAATTTGGCATTGTCGGCTTTGATGAAGCCGCCATGAAGCAGGCCCCGCCCCCTGCCGCCCCAGCCCCGCAGCAGCCGCAAGCCCCGGGCGCGCGCCCCGGCGGCGGGCCGCACAACCCGTATGCCGCGCTCGAAGAACGGCGGCGGGGCAACTGGCGCGAACGGTGGGGCCGCTCGCGCGAAGGCGGCGGCGGGCCTCCGCAGAACGAGTGGCGGCGGCGCGAACGGCCCGTCCCCACCGCGCCGAGGTAAGGCGTTTATTTACCAGAAAGCGTGAACTGTAGGCCGTTTCTGTGAAACGGCAGCCAAACCCCATGGCGCCTCACAGAGACGCCCTACCGTTGCCCTCTTTCGCTTGGAACCGGCAGATCATCCAACGATGTAGAAACTACCGACGCTCCACCTCGCACACCACTTGCCGTACCTGCTCGGGTGCGGGCGGGTAGACCCCTTCCCTCGCGGGCGCGGGCTCCAGCACGGCCGCCCCTTCCACCCATGCGCCGGTGATCTCCGGCCACCCCGGCTCGGCCTTGAGCAAGGCATACGCCGTGCCCCCCGTACCAATGGGGAACCGCAGGACCACGCGCCGGGCATCTGGCAGCGCCACGCCGAGTCGCGTCATCGAATACCCGCGCGCATCGTCGGCATGGCTCTGCGTCACCGGTACCGGGAAGGTGGCCACGCAATCCGCGTAGCGGCTCAGGGCCGCGCGGAAGGTGGTGGGCTCCTCCACCCAAAGCTCCAGCACCACCTCGGCCTGCTCCAGCGTGTAGGGGAGCACCGTTTGCATCTTGAGCGTTTGCGCATCAAGCCGCTCGCAGACGGCTTGCGGGGCGGGCAGGCGGTGCAGCCCGGGCACCGGGCGCTCCACCGGCTCGCGCCAGCCATTGGCGGTGTGCACCCCGGGGCGCTCGGGCGCGGGGAGATGCCGGGCGAGGACGACGACCTCGTGGCTGGCCAAAAAGCCCCCTTTGCGCGCGCCTCGGCGGTGGTAGGGGTACACCTCCACCCACCCTTCGGGAACCCACTCGGGCACGGCTTGGGGGCGGGCCAGCGGGTTGCGGAGGGTGAGGAACGCCGCCTCCCCCGCCGTGTGCAGGAAGCCGTAGACGGCGCCGGAAACCGGGTCGCCCCCGAGCATCTCGGTGCGCCCCTTCCAGAGCGTCTCCTCATTTGCGCGAAACCAGCGCAACACCGTGCGCAGCGACCACGCCTTCCACCCCGCCAGCCCGTACGGGGCGAGGTAAAGCTGCAAGTAGTGGCTCCCTCGCGAGACCCACATGGCGAGGTTATTCATCCAGCTCTCCGGCGTATCGTGCACGGGGTTGCGCCGCGAGGCGGCAAACTCGTGCGGGCAGAGCGCATCCACGGGGAAGGGGGTGCGCGTGCGGTTGAGCACTTGCCAGAGAACGGCATCGCGACAGGTCACCCCCGAGTCGCGCTGCGAGAGCGAGGGGAAGCCGCTCGACTCCATGTCGCCCGAGTTGGGCAGGTGCGTGCTATCCACATGCGCCAGCCACCATGGGCTGGGCCACCACGCGCCGCGCAGCGCCACGCCGGGGCGGCGGGCGTGCATGCGCGCATAGATCCGCCGCATGGCATTGCCGATGGCCTCGCGCCGCTGCGCTTCCGAGGTCCGCGAGAGCGGGAAGCGCGCGGGGTCTTCACTCGCGTCGTTATCCCAGTCGCCCTTGAAAAAGGCGACGGGGGTGTTATCGATCAGCTCCTCAAACCGCCGGGCGAGATCTGCCTCCCACCGCTCATCCGTCAGGCAAACGTAGCGCACCTTGCCGCCCATGCTGCTGTAGCCTGCGCCGCACCCTTTGTCGGAGACGCGGTAGCCTTGCGCGGCGGCCCAGTCGATATCCACACCGATCGGCCCGTTGAGCGACATCCAAAGCCCCAGCTCAAACCCAAGCGCATTGATCTCGCGGCCCAGCGCGCCGAGCGCCTCATCCCCCGGGCCGCCGTTACTCGCCTGCGGGCGGTAGAGCGAGGCGACTTCCTGCCAACCGGCATCGAGCATGAAGTGGGAGACCAGCCCCTGCTCGCCCCCGAGCACATCGTGCGCCCAGCCGCGCGCCATCGCCCCATAGCTGGCGAGGTCGGTCTGGTAGTGGCCGCCTTCAAACGCATCGGTCCAAAACGTGTTGATCTCCACAATCGCCCGCTCCGGGCGCGGCAGGCGCAGCGCCTCTACGTACCGCGCAAACGCCGCCTCCACCGCTTCGCCGGAGCGGCAGGTGCCGATGATGAGCGCCTCGGAAGCCACTCCGCCCCCCTCCCAAAGCGGGTGGTGGCAAAGCCGCAACCGCGAGCCGCTCCGCTCCACACAAAAGAGCGGATGCTCGATACCGAGAAAGAACGTCTCCCCAAACACCGGGTAGCCATTGGGCGGCAAGCGGCCTCCGCCCTCCTCGGTGGGACGCAGCGCCCCCTCCTCGGTCGCGTACTCGTGCCAGCCGAGTGCGGCTTCCAGCAAAGTGGAGCCGGTATCCACATCCAGCAACGCAAGCTGGCGAAACGCCCCCCACGCCGCTTCGGGCTCTCCGGCAAAGGCGATCTGGAAGCGGTGCCAGCCGTTGGCGGCATCGTAGCGCCAGGTGGCTTCAAAGCGGAGCGCCGCCCCGCACACCGTGCCGCAGAGCTGCCGCCCGGCTTCGCTGCTAGTATCGGAAGCGATCTCAAACGCCGTAAACGAACGGTGCTCGAAATGGAGAGAAGCCGGGATGAGCGGCACCTCAAAGGGAAGGTGGAGATTCATAAAATCAGCGGCTCCTGCCGCCCGGCGCGGCGGCCTTTCGGCTTGGCCGCTTTGAGGGAGCCAAGCGTGGCCCCTTCGACAAACGCCATCGGGTAGGCCGCCTGGAGCGTAGCGGGTGGGGCTTGCGCCAGCAGCCGGGCAAGCAGGTCGGAGACGACCTCCTCAACCCGCACGGCCAAGTGGGTGATGGGGCGCGCCCCACACTCGCACACATAGGAGCCGCTGATGCTGACGATGGAGAGATCCTCCGGCACCCGCAGGCCCCGCCGCTCGCACCCGGAGAGAAGCGCTAGCGAGGTAAGATCGTCCTGCGTGATCGCCGCCGTCGCTTCAAACGGCGAATCGAGAAAACGGTCGGCCAGCAAGCGGTCGGTGGCCACGAAGTCGGCAATGCCACACGGCACCTTTTGCAACACCTTCCGGCGGATCGGGCTGGAGGAGTCGTCCAAATAGAAAAACTCCAGCTCCAGCCCGGTGCCCCGTGCCGCCTTCTCCTGAAAGCGCCGCAGCGTCTGGATCACCCCGCCCTCCGGCAAGAGCGGGCCTTGAAAGATGAAGGCGACGCGCCGGTGCCCACGCGCGAGAATCTGCGGGATGCACAAATCGGCAATCGCCTGCGGGTGCGGCTGGAAGGAGCCGCGCCGCAACGAGGCCAGCTCGGCGCGGGGCTCCACCTCCCCAAAGGTCACAAACGGCACCCCGAGCCCACCTGCCGCCAGCTCAGCCAGCGTAGCCCCCGTCTCGAGGGTGGCAGGGTGGAGCACCAGCCCGGTGATCCCCGAATCCAACAACGCGGCGAGGATGCGCCGCTCCGTTTCCCCGTGCCAGTAGTGGTAGTGCGTCACCGTTTCGATCCCGAGGGCGGCGCAGGCGCTATCCAACGCCTCGTGATGGCGCGCGTAGGCGGGCATGCCCGGCATCGGCGCCACGATGCCGATGCGCCGGGGGGCCGAGCCTCGCAAGCGCCGCGCCGCCCCGGAGGGGACGTACCCGAGCGCTCGCGCCGTCGCCACGATCCGCTCGCGCAGGGCTTGCGAGACCTCGCCGCTCCCGCGCAAGGCATACGAAACGGCCGATGCCGTAACGCCGCAAGCCTGCGCTACCTCGCGGAGCGTGACGCGCTTTTTCATCATGGGGGCACTTTAACTTTAACGTTAAAGTCCGCAAGCCCTCTTTTCCCCTTTTCGCCCGGCAGGCGGATTTCTATCGCCGCGCCAGCACGGCGCGTTCGTATGCCTGCGCCTCGGCGAGCCACGCGGGGCCGACGGGCACTTGGCTACGGCGGCAAAACTCATCCCACACGGCCCCGAGGGGGAGCGTGCACGCTTCCTCAAGCCAGGCGAGCCGGGCGGCTCCGTCTCCCGCTTCCTCGGCCTCGCGCAGGCGGGCGGCGGGCTCCAGGAGGGCGGCGAGCAGCGCCTTCAAGGTGGCGCGCGTGCCGACTACCCACGCGGCGATGCGGTTGATGCTGGCATCAAAAAAATCGAGCCCGATGCGGGTGCGCGGTAGGTAGCCGCCCCGGACGACTTCCTCCATCATGGCGCGGGTGGCATCGTCGAAAAGGACGACGTGGTCGCTATCCCACCGCACCCCCCGGCTCACGTGGAGCAGGAGCGCAGGGACGTTCTGGAGAATGGCGGAGATTTTGTCAGCCAGGTTTTCCGTCGGGTGGAAGTGCCCGGCGTCCAAACAGTAGAGCACGCCGTTGCGGATGGCGTAGCCGAGGTAGAACTCGTGCGAACCGACGACGTACGCCTCCGAGCCGATGCCGAAGAGCTTGCTCTCCACGGCATCTTCCTGCCACGCCGGGTCGAGCCCGGGGGCGAGGATGGCGTCGAGCGAGGCACGCAGCCGCTCGCGCGGGGCCGAGCGGTCAAACGGCAGGTCTTTGGAGCCGTCGGGCACCCAGTGGTTGACAGTGGCGCGCTGGCCGAGGCGGCGGCCCGCTTCTTCCGCAATGCGTCGCGAGGCGATGCCATGCTCCACCCAGAACTGGCGGATGCCCGCATCCCGATGCGAGAGGGTCTGCCCGCTGGCGGCGAGCGGGTGGGCGAAGTAGGTGGGGTTGAAGTCCAGCCCGAGCCCTTGGGCGCGGCACCACTCCACCCACGGCTCAAACTCGGCGATCGTATATTCGTTGCGCTCCACCTTGCGGCCACAAAGCTCCGCATAGCAGGCGTGGAGGTTGAGCCGGTGCCGCCCGGGAATGAGCGAGAGGGCTTTCTCCAGATCGGCCCGCAGCTCCTGCGGCGTTCGCGCGCGGCCCGGGTGGTTGCCGGTCGCGGCGATGCCGCCATCGCTCAGGCCGCCGGGTTGGTCAAACCCGGCCACATCATCCCCCTGCCAGCAATGGATGGAGATGGGCGTTGCCGCCAGCGTGGCGAGCGCGGCTTCGACATCGACGCCGGCGGCGGCGTACTGTTCAACGGCTATGGAGTAAGCGTGCATAAGCGTGTTATACCATTTCTCTGAAATAGGGAGACTTTAAGGCGCAGGGATTTTTGAGCTAGGCAAGGCGGAGGGCGGAGGCGCTATCTCTGATAGCGACTCTGGCCGACAACGCCGCCTCGCTCAAAAAGAACCAGCTTAAAAGTCTCC